>SPJS01000127.1 GCA_006844705.1 Methylococcaceae bacterium
GATGCCTGAAGGTGATTTTCATGCAAATGAAACTTCTACGATTGTTGACAAGGCTTGCCAGGCCACCATCACCTTCCATCCCGAACAGGGGGACGCAGTCGTATTAAAACCTGTCATCCCATTACAAGCAGGTGAAGTCATTGATGCCACGCAGATGGATTGCACAGCCTTATGCGATTTCTTTGCCGATGGCATTGAACAGGCGAAAGCCGATGGTGTGCTGTTGTCACTGCACATGAAGGCGACAATGATGAAAGTCTCCGACCCCATTATCTTCGGTCATGCGGTTAACATCTATTTTAAATCGCTGTTCGATAAATATGCAGATACTTTCGAACAACTTGGCGTTGATACACGCAATGGGTTTGGTGATGTCGGCAATAAAATTTCGCAACTGCCTGCTTCTGAACGTGAGCAAATCGAAAGCGATATTCAGGCGGTTTATGAAAGCCAGCCACCATTAGCCATGGTGAATTCCGACAAAGGCATAACCAATCTGCATGTCCCCAGCGACATCATTATTGATGCCTCCATGCCGGCCGCCTTAAGATCATCCGGTAAAATGTGGGGACCTGACGGGCAGCTACAGGATACGCTGGCCATGATCCCGGATCGCAACTATGCCGGTATTTATCAAGCTGTCATTGCTTTTTGCAAACACCACGGCGCGTTTGATGTGACGACGATGGGTAATGTCAGTAATGTTGGCTTAATGGCGCAAAAGGCGGAAGAATACGGCTCACATGACAAAACCTTTGAAATATCCGCCAACGGTGAAGTCCGTGTCACCAATGAAAACGGCGAAACATTGTTACAGCATGACGTTAAAAAAGGCGACATCTGGCGTATGTGCCAAACCAAAGACCTGCCCATTCAGGACTGGGTTAAACTGGCAGTGACACGCGCCAGACTCACGGGTAACCCTGCCATCTTCTGGCTGGATAAAAACCGGGCGCACGATGCCAACCTGATCAGCAAAATAGAAAACTATCTGCCTCAACATAACCCTGAGGGACTGGATATCCGCATACTGGCCCCTGTGGATGCCATTAATGCCACACTGGAACGCGTCAAAGCCGGACAGGACACCATCTCTGTGACGGGTAATGTACTGCGGGATTACCTGACCGATTTATTCCCAATACTGGAACTGGGCACCAGTGCCAAAATGCTTTCTATCGTTCCCTTGCTTGCAGGCGGCGGCCTGTTTGAGACCGGTGCGGGGGGCTCTGCCCCCAAACATGTCGAACAACTTCTTACCCAAAATCATTTACGCTGGGATTCGCTGGGAGAGTTCCTCGCCCTCGCCGTCTCGCTGGAGGACCTTGCCCAGAAATCCGACAATACCAAGGCAAAAGTTCTGGCAGCAACACTCGACCAAGCCAACAGCCGCTTTTTAAATACCAACAAATCCCCTTCCCGCAAAGTTGGCGAACTGGACACCCGCGGTAGCCATTTCTATCTGGTCATGTACTGGGCGCAAGCACTGGCCGAGCAAGCAGATGAACCTGAATTGCAGACGCTATTTAAACCGGTCGCAGAACAATTGACCGCACAGGAATCAGTGATTGTTGAGGAACTGAATAATGTACAGGGAAAAGGCGTTGAAATGGGCGGTTACTACCACCCAGATGCGGAACAAGTCAGCCAGCTTATGCGACCCAGTGCAACATTGAATGCAGTGATAAACAGTTTATAAAGGTGTTGAAAGTCATTCCTGAATACCAGGAATGACTTTCATTTTCTCGTCTTATGCTTTAAGGAACCTCTGATTAAGTTGGTTAGAATTTAGCAAGCTAAAAATAATTGGACTTGATCAGAGGTTCCTTAAATCTTGAACGCAACAACAGTCCGGAAATGGCTGACATAAACAACAGAATTGAGGGCGGAATAGGTACATAAGTATCAATTGAGAACGGGGTGGGCACATAAGCATCACGATATTCAATCTCTATATTCACCGCTGTTAATATAGCCCCATAGGTTTGTGTACCATTTGAATATTCAAAACTATGCGTGAAGGTAAAATTTTCGGGCGTCAAAATGCCATTCAAGATAAACGCATCTATATTATCGAATAAAGGTGTTGCAGTAATATTGAAATCTCCATTAGATTCTAAATGTGCTTCAACGTCGCCGAATTGATAATGCCTACTCAAAACCAGGTTAAACTCAATGCCTTCATTTTTCTTATTCCCATAAAAAACTAATGGCGCAGGCTCAACACCGTTACCAAAAAAATCTCCATGCAAATCAATTTCCAGCCTTTCTGAACCAAACCACATCCATGCTTCTGGCAAAATGTTTAACCCAGCACTTGTTTTCTTTAGTTCATCTAAAGGGGGTCTTGTTTCATAAGAAAGATCCCAAGTGCCGCTACTGCCCAACGAATAGTTTTCCCAAACGCCTGACAACACATAATTAGCTTGGACAGAAAAGGACATTAGAAACAATAGAATTGAAATTAAATAATTACATCTTTTATATTTGATGAACATAATTTTACTCATATTCTTCGATTGAAAACACCGCCCTCAAGTTGTTTTCCAGTCAACATAATTAAAATCACTTATCACATCGAATGAGCTTAAAGCATAAGGAAATGATATTACACCGCGATGACAAATGTCTGAAATGAGACTATGTCTCTTATCCATTGCAGATGACCGATCTTTTAAGGCTCGCATTTTTGAACAAGACATTATTGGTTGTGATTCCAGAAATATTCGGGTCTGGATTAAACATAGTTTTGGTGACTTAATTCAGTGCGATACTGTATGAGCAAAGTCCTGAGTAACGTGCCATTGTTGGCGTAATCTATCGTGCTCCAAACCTTTCAAATACGTGGGTCTCTATGGAAAACGTTAAGACTTCAGTCCAATGCCAAAATGCGGGTTTTATGCACTGTTTATCTTGTTTCTGTGGGATTTCACGAAATTTTTTGAGTGATTTCACTTATTTTTTATTTCTATCATGTTGTTCCGCTGACACGCTCAAAAAAATAAAAAAAATTTTTTTATATCACCGGCAATGGTTGCCAACGTCATTTTGATACATTATCTCTCCTCACAAAAACAATCCCTGTTAGCAAGTAATAAGAAGCTGGAAACCAGGCTAATAGCTATTAATAGCCTGCTGATTGCATTTCCTTTAAGCGGGAAACTGTCCGCTTAAATTCAAACACCCCTTTCCCTTGGTTGTACAGCTCATCAGCGTCTACAACGGCAGTACAGATGAATTTAACCCGGTGTTCGTAGAGATTATCTATCAGTGTGGAAAAGCGGCGGGCTTCGTTTCTTGAACTGGAAGATAATCGAGGAATATCGGACAGGATAACCGTATCGAATTGTTGTGCGATAGTGAGGTAGTCAGCAGCGGCCAGAGGTTGCTCACATAATTCGCTGAAGGATGTCAGCAGGGTTTTGTTGTGAATGGCAGTAAGCGGCACCTGTCGGCCAAATACCTCAATATATCCAGCTTGAATGGACTCGGCACCGGAATGCTCAAGATAGCTGGCCTGTACAAAGGCCTGGCTTGCTTCCCTATCCGCTTCGACTTTATATAATGATGCATCAGACTGGCCTTTGATGGTGCGATAGTCCACCTTACCTGTCAGTTGAACTACGGTTGAAGATTGATCGAGAAACTCAACAAAGGGTCTGAATTGATCTTCCAGCAGACCGCCGCGATACAAATCCATCGGGTGACGGTTGGAGGTGATAATGCTTAACACGCCCTTATCGAACAGAATGCGGAACAGACGCTCGACAATCTTGGCTTCGGCAATATCGACCGCTTGAAATTCGTCAAAACACAGCAATAACGTCTCTTTACGAATCTTGTCTGCAAACGCCTGCATCACATCGACATGCCCCTGCGATTCCTCCTCATGCACAAAATGATGCACTTCCTGCATGAAGGCATGAAAGTGGACACGGCGTTTTTTCTTGACCGGACAGCAGCAAAAAAACAAATCCATCAACATGGATTTACCCAGCCCGACACCGCCATAAATGTATAAATGTCGGCTGGAGGACACCGGGCTGGCAGTCAGCCATTTGCTGAAAACATTGGTATCCGGACATTTATCCTGCCACACCACGCTATCCATCAGCGCTTGCATATGGTCGATGACGCGAAGTTGCGCCTCATCGGTTTGCAAGCTGTGATCAGCGACATACTGATGATAAGCATCATGCAAATCAACCGTACTGTGCGGAATTTTGATGTCCTCCGGCGGAAGAAAATATTTTTTGAACATAAGATGAGTATAGTGCCCTGCTATCTACCAATAATGCGTTGACTCATCAGATGTTTATAACTTTGACTCATACCTCAACAGTGTCCGCTTTTTTCTGGTAACTGTCGATTTGGTCAAAATTCAAATAACGGTAGGTATCGGCACTGCTTTCATCAATCACCCCGGCATATTGCATATATTCTTCTGCGGTGGGGATTTTACCCAGCAATGAACACACCGCCGCCAGCTCTGCCGATGCCAGATACACATTGGCTCCAGTACCTAAACGGTTAGGGAAATTCCGGGTTGAAGTTGAAACCACAGTGGCATTATCCGCCACCCGCGCCTGGTTACCCATACACAAGGAACAGCCCGGCATTTCCATCCGCGCCCCGGCTTTGCCAAAAGTGCTGTAATAGCCTTCTTCGGTCAGCTGGGTTTGATCCATTTTGGTCGGTGGCGACATCCACAAGCGGGTCGGCAACTCGCCTTTTTGTTGTTCCAGCAACTTGCCAGCGGCACGGAAGTGGCCGACATTGGTCATGCAGGAACCGATAAAGACTTCATCTATTTTGGTGTTAGCGACATCAGACAGCGTTTTGACATCATCCGGGTCATTCGGGCACGCCATCAGTGGCTCTTTGATGTCACTCATGTTAATTTCAATGATTTCAAAGTATTCGGCATCGGCATCAGCTTTCATCAACACCGGCTTGGCCAGCCAGTCCTGCATCGCATCAATTCGACGTTGAATGGTGCGTTCATCACCATAGCCTTCAGCAATCATCCATTTTAACAGCGTAATATTGGAATTGAGGTATTCACGGATGGAGTCTTCACCCAGTTTGATGGTACACCCCCCGGCAGAGCGTTCAGCAGAGGCATCAGATAATTCAAATGCCTGTTCCACTTTCAAATCAGGCAAGCCTTCAATTTCCAGAATACGCCCGGAGAATACATTTTTCTTGCCCTTTTTCTCTACCGTCAACAAGCCTTTTTGAATCGCCGCATACGGAATGGCATTGACCAGATCACGCAAGGTAATGCCCGGTTGCATTTCGCCAGTGAAACGAACCAGAACCGATTCCGGCATATCCAGTGGCATCACGCCGGTTGCGGCAGCAAAAGCCACCAGGCCAGAACCGGCCGGAAAGGAAATGCCCAATGGAAAACGGGTATGCGAATCACCACCGGTACCCACGGTATCCGGCAGCAACATACGATTCAGCCAGGAATGGATAATGCCATCACCCGGACGCAAGGAAACCCCCCCACGGTTCATAATAAAATCCGGCAAGGTATGTTGGGTTTCGACATCCACCGGTTTTGGATAAGCGGCGGTATGGCAAAAAGACTGCATGACCAGGTCAGCTGAAAAGCCCAGACAGGCCAGGTCTTTTAATTCATCACGCGTCATCGGTCCGGTGGTATCCTGAGAACCCACCGTAGTCATACGGGGTTCGCAATAGGTTCCGGGACGTACACCGTCTACACCACAGGCCTTGCCGACCATTTTTTGCGCTAACGTGTAGCCTTTTTCACTTGCGGCAGCCGCATCCGGACGTCTGAACACCTCGGACGCACCCAGCTCCAGAGCTTCACGCGCTCTATCTGTCAGCCCTCGCCCGATGATTAATGGAATACGGCCACCGGCACGGACCTCATCCAGAATAACATCGGTTTTCAACGAAAATTCGCTGAGCACTTCGTCTGTATCATGTCGTTTCACGACACCTTGATACGGATAAATGTCAATCACATCACCCATCGCCATTTGTGAAACATCACACTCAAACGGCAAAGCCCCCGAGTCTTCCATTGTATTAAAAAAGATAGGGGCGATTTTGCCGCCGATGCACACGCCACCGGCACGTTTATTGGGAATATTCGGAATATCCACACCCATGTACCACAACACCGAGTTGGTCGCTGATTTTCTGGACGACCCGGTACCGACCACATCACCGACATAAGCTACCGGATAGCCTTTTTGCTTGAGTTCTTCAATCTGTTGTTCTGCATTGGTGATACCATCTCGCGGCATTTTCAGCATAGCTTTCGCATGCAGTGGAATATCCGGGCGCGACCAGGCATCCGGTGCCGGAGAAAGATCATCAGTGTTGGTTTCACCAGTCACTTTAAAGACAGTGACCGTCATTTTTTCTGCTAATTCCAGTTTGCTGGTAAACCAGTCCGCATCGGCCCAGGATTGAATCACCTGTTTGGCGAAAGCATTACCGGCATCGGCTTTTTCCTTCACATCATGAAATGCATCAAATACCAACAACGTATGCGATAGGCCTTTTACAGCAATCGGTGCTAACGCGTCGTTATCCAGCAATTCAATCAATGGTGCTATGTTATAGCCGCCGAGCATGGTGCCCAAAAGTTCTGCGGCGTGTTCGGCAGACACAATCGGTGACTGCGCTTCACCTTTGGTAACAGCGGCCAGAAACCCGGCTTTCACATAGGCTGCATCATCAACACCGGCAGGCACACGATTTTCAAGTAAATCAAGAATAAACCTTTCTTCACCCCCAGGCGGTTGTTTTAACAATTCAACCAGGGCAGAGACCTGCTCTGCAGATAAGGGTTTGGGGACAACGCCTTCAGCGGCGCGTTCTGCAACATGTTGACGATATTCTTCTAGCATTCTTAGTCCTGATCCTAATACTTTCTTAACGCATTGATTATACATTTATCCTGCTAACTAGGATAAATGGAAAACTTATCATTTTCCATGCGTATTAATTAAATTTATCATTCCTGAATCGGTGATAAAACTTATATTTAATAAAGTTGCACTTTATTTCCACTCAAACGGGATCCATAAGAGGGTTGAGCTTTATTCTAAATTTCGGGCGTTCACTCTTGAATGTGAGGTTGGTTAGACGCCTGAAAGCTGTCCTTTCTTACACGTATACGGAGGTCACATGAAGTTATTTATCATTGTTTTTCTTTCGTTGTTTAATCATCAAAGTGTTGCGGCGTTTAGCCATTTTAAGGTACTAGATAAAATTACCACGCAGTATGATGTAGATAAAAACAACAATCCCGATACTGAAGCCATCTCGCAATGGGTAGAAGAAACCTGGCTGGGTTTACCACAAGGCAAGTTTGCTGCGCAACAATGGGTACATACAAAAATTATCGACTTTTATCCGGTTGATTACAGTTGGGGCCCACCCCCTACCCTGCCTGGATTATCAGGCCGATTTAATGCAGCCAGAATATTTGGGGTTCCGTTAGGCAGTTTTCGCAGTGATGTTATCTGGTCAACCACGACCACCCAAAATGCATTCAATATCCTGTCCTCGCCTGCGCAATTCGATGTTTTGGACTGCGGGCTAATGTCATGCACGCCTCGCTATAGCGTCACATTGAACCGTCACGGAGGCAGCACAGCCAAATATCATGTCCCACAAAACACACCGACATCCCCGAATAGTCCATCTGGTCTGCGTAGCTCAAATTCCTCTTCTCGCGTCATCGATGTCGTCGCAGGTGAAACTTTATCCATAGGCGCCAGTCTGGATTTTATGGATATGGATGCCAATCAACGTGAGCATCATTTATTTGCCTTTAATAGCCGGGTAGAAAACCTGGATAACGGAAATTACCGTTATCAATATGAAATGGTTAACAATAGTGCCTTGGATGTTGATGCGTTTTGGCAAACACTTGCCCCGGACATACAAAACCTGGGTATTGATGATCATAACAATAGTGTGTTGATCGAATACATCTCGGATAAAGCGCCCATTGAAGCGCATGGCTACGGCAAACTCACTGCTCACGGCTCTTTTTCAGATGCCGAGTTATCCGGTGCTATTCGATTTTTTAAGCCGGTACCATTGCCGACATCGTTATGGCTCTTTATCACCGCGGTCATCTATATCACGACCTTTTGCCGACATCATCGCTGACAAAATAGCTACGGTAATACGCAGCAGGCAGGGAGTCCTGTTTGCGTATTAAATTCATCCTCTCAAAGACGTAGAATGTTGCCGGAGGACGCCCAAGGCCTTGTTATTACAATCAATCCGACTGAGCGAGCCGACACCCTGTTAATGATCATTTATAATGGTGTTTTCGAATCACGATTAAAATCGTAATGACTGAAACTTCGACATTAATCGATGCATTACAAAACCCCAGAATTTACTCGCATGAAATCGAACAATTTGAATTAATTGAAACCCATATTTCCTGGGTTTTATTAACCGGCCATTACGTTTACAAGATCAAGAAACCAGTTAACTTCGGTTTTCTTGATTTTTCCACCCTGCAAAAACGTAAATTCTATTGTCATGAAGAAATAAGAAAAAATGCACGCCTGGCACCGAGTGTTTATCTTGATGTCGTGACCGTTACAGGAAGTGAAACATCTCCAGAAATCAATGGTCAAGGAAGCATTATTGAATATGCGGTAAAAATGCATCAGTTCAACCCGGACAATACATTTGATCGGTTGAACAGGAATAATCAACTCAAGATTGATCATATTCATCAATTGGCCAAAAAAATCGCTGAATTTCATCATCTAGCCCCTTTGCCAGCTGAGGATTCTGATTTTGGTACTCTCGGGCAGGTGGTGCAACCGATGCGGGATAATTTTGATCAGCTGGCTGCAGTAAAATTATCTCACTTCGATATTCCACTCAATGTTATTAAACAATGGACTGAAGCTAATTTCATTACGCTGAAAGACATATTAACTTCTCGAAAGCAGGAAGGTTTTATCAAAGAATGTCATGGCGATCTCCATTTAGGCAATGTTGCATTAATTGACAACGAAGTCACTCCATTTGACAGCATTGAATTCAACCCTTCCCTGTACTGGATTGATATCTTAAGTGATATAGCATTTCTGGTGATGGATCTTGAACATCGCCATCGTGCAGATCTAGCTCATCATTTTCTCAATGCCTATTTACAACACAGTGGAGATTACAATGGTTTACAGGTGTTCAATTTTTATCGGGTATACCGAGCCATTGTAATGGCAAAAGTCAGTGCCTTGCGCAGCACTCAATGTAAAGGGGAGCTAAATACCACCCATCTGCAGAATACCGGGGACTACATTCAACTGGCTCAAGACTATATTGCTCAACCACGACCTGTATTAATCGTTATGCATGGGGTATCCGGTTCAGGTAAAAGCTGGCTTGCCTATAAAATCATCGAACACATCTCGGCAATAATTATTCGCTCAGATGCCGAACGCAAGCGTATTAAAGATCAACTGAATAATGACAGCCCCTATTCCAATCACAATACAGAAAAGGTATACCAACATCTTTTAGCCCTGGCAGAATCAATTTTAACGTCTGGTTATT
The DNA here is from genome assembly GCA_006844705.1 of Methylococcaceae bacterium. Lineage (GTDB taxonomy): Bacteria > Pseudomonadota > Gammaproteobacteria > Methylococcales > Methylomonadaceae > Methylomarinum. The sequence goes on from SPJS01000127.1 coordinate 9,580, forward strand.
CAGTCATTGTTGATGCAACATTCTTAAAAAACAGTCATCGCGAATTATTTAAAAAACTCGCGACTAACCACCACATCCCTTTCAAAATTGTGCACACATTCAGTAACCAAAACGTATTAAAGCAACGTTTGTTGTGGCGTCAGCACTGTTCTGAAAATATTTCTGATGCTGATCATGAAGTCATGTTGAAACAATTTGATGCGCTTGATCATTTAACTCTAAACGAAAAAGCAACAAGCTTTTCCATTGATACCAGTCTAACCTCAAGCCTTGATGAATTAATCAAGTTTATTGATGGAAAATGAATATTTCATGGAAATGAAACGTAGAACAGATATCATTCTGTGCCGAAATGTGCCTGTACATCTCACAATTTTTGTAACTCGTCAGTAAAAAACGATTAGATCTTCTAAGAGGCGGTCGGGGTATGCGGTTCGCCGCACTAGAATCATCCATAATTCGACAGTCTCCTGATTATTCATTACACCAACTCAATTTCTAAGCCATGAACAAAATAAGCGCATTTACCTTTTTCATTGTATTTTTGCCATTGCCTCTCCACGCCAAAACCTTATCGATAGAAACCTCAATGGGCACATTTACTCTTGAGTTGTATGAAAATGAAACGCCTGAAACGGTTAAAAATTTCATGAACTATGTTGATGATGGAGATTTCATCAACAGCTTTTTTCACCGCAGTGTTCCTGGCTTCGTCCTTCAAGGTGGAGGTTTCAAGTTTGAAAATAACCAATTCCTGTTAGTACCTACAGATGCGCCGATAAATAATGAATTCAGCCATGAACGGTCAAACGTACGCGGTACACTGGCCATGGCGAAATTAGGCAATGACCCAAACAGCGCAACCAGTCAGTGGTTTATTAATCTGGCTGACAATTCAGCAAATCTTGACAATCAGAATGGAGGCTTTACCGTGTTTGGAAAAGTTTCAGGCAATGGAATGAACATCATTGATCAGATTGCAACCTTGCCCGTTTATGATATTACCTCTCTCCACTCTGCATTCTCCCATGTCCCTTTAAATGGATTTCAAGGCACGTTTGACCCGGAAAATCAGTTGGTCAGCATCAAAACCATTGAAGATATCAGCGTCGAAACTGTACCTTTTCCCCCGACTGCTTTAGTCGGACTCGGAATGATGCTGTGTGCCATCCTGGGTTTTGCTCAACCACACAGACGAGGCTGGAATAATCAATGTACCGGATAAACCCGTTGATTACGGGCTTTTTTATGTTTAATGCACGTTCCGTCGTTTACTCACTGCTACTACCTCCACACCACAGATAACTTTATCCACCCTGTCACCGAGAACGGATTATGGTTAATTCAATGACAGATCAGTTTGCATCACATTTTTACTCGTCATTTAGCCGATGTATTTTTCGGCTCAGTGACAAAATACCAAATAGAAATCGATAGTTGTCTCCTCATAGTTTTAAACTATGCTTGAAGAAAAACTTTACCTTTCTTATGGATCGACAACTTCGCTTTGAACAACTTCAATCTGAATTTTCCTTAAAGGATGCTGATTTCTATTTTCTTGACCTCATTCCTTTGATTGAAATGATATGGGTGGATGGCGCTAATCAAGAAGGTGAATTAAAAATTTTGTATCAATGTGTTCTGGAACATATAGCTGAACTTGACCTGCAGGCATCCTCGAAGATCGTAACAACAGAAGATGCCAATAGTTTTTTAAACCGCTTTGCCCATAATAAACCGGACTCAAAATTAATCGCTGAATTAAGAAAACTTTTTTTAGATAACCACAACATAAAGTTAGAAAAACGTCAACGGATATTTAATTTCTGCTTGGACATATCGGCAGCTTGTACAATACGTTATCCCTACCCATTACGTGGTCGAATATCTGAAGCTGAAAAAAACTTACTGGATACTTTATTTAAGGCGTTGCTAATTTAATTAACTTTAT
>SPJS01000128.1 GCA_006844705.1 Methylococcaceae bacterium
AACACTGTCATATCAACAGAGAGCTCTTTCAGTGGCCAGAAACGATAGCCCAGTTCTGCGCTGTATTGCTCCTCCGGGTCAAGCTGGTTATTGCCGGTGAGTACGAAAGAAAAGGGCAGGGTTGGAAATAGGCGTATGGGATTAAATATAATGGCATCTTCCACCCTGGAGATGCGCCTAATTGAACGCGACAAAGAAACCCACAACCGGTGTTCGGGATGTAGCTTCCATAACGCCTTGATATTCGGTTCAAATTGCCAGCCTCCAAAATTATAGTGCTGCACGCGCGTACCAAAACTCAATTCAACATCGCCCTCAAAAAACTGTTGTCGATCTTGAAAAAACAGACTGTATAAATGTAAATCCTTTTCCTGCTGATCTGGCCTAAGCGTGGCAACCGATGACTGCAGCCCTTCATCATGTGAAAAACGGTAGCCGCCCCCCCACACCAGTGTGTTGTCAGCTGAAAGTGCCACTTCGTGTTTAAATTCGAAATCGACCGCATCGCGCAGGGTGTTCTGAAATAAATCATTCCGTTGATAATGATCATAATAGAGTTGTGCGCTTACACGTGAAGACAATGAAAAATCATGCTCAAACCGCATCAGGATATGTCCGCCGGACATTTCCCCTTTATCCCGGGTGGGTGTAAAACTGACAGCGTTGGGGATATTCAGATTGATGTGTGCATCCTGTGCATAGTAATCGCCTTGAATTTTGAAACGTTCTGTTCCGGCCAGAGAATGCCAGTCCAGCCTGAATCCGCCACGACTGACCTCCCAGGAATCATGCGCATCGTTATCCTGTTCATCCACCAGGCCATCTCGGTTGGAATACTTGCTGTATACACGAAAATGGGTTTGCGAGTTGATAGCATCGCCATAGCGAAGACTGACTATACCTTGATCTTCACTGCCAGCCAGTGCTGAAACCAGGCCGCCTTGGGTCTCTTCAGTATGTTTGGTGATGATGTTAATGACACCATTCACCGCGTTAGTACCCCATAAGCTGGCCCCAGATCCACGCAGCACTTCAATGCGATCAATATCTTCCAGCACCATATCCTGAGCCTCCCAGTACACGCCGTTAAAATCGGGATTATAAACGGCACGTCCATCCACCAAGACCAGTAATTTATTGGCAAAGCGGCTATTAAAACCACGTGCAGAAATGGCCCATTTACTGGAAGTGATTTGCGCGACATTAATACCGGGTGCCAGGCGCAGGGCATCTGGAATGCTGGTTACACCACTGCGTCGAATATCATTTTCGGTGATCACAAAGACCGCTGATGCGGTATCGGAAAAGGATTGTTCACTGCGGTTGGGGGTGGTGACTTTCATGTTCATCAACTGTTCGATGGAAAAGTCATCAGGGTTTACCGCAAAGACCAAGGCGGGCAGACAAGAAACCAGCATGATAATGCTTTGAAAAGCAAAGCGAATTGACGGAGGCATGGGGGCGATCTCTTATTATTGAAATGAACGGCAATAATAAGGCGTTCCCATAGGGTTTATCAAATGGGAAATGCAATAAATAATGGGCCAGAGAGTATGTTGACCAACGTATAAGCACAATGACTCCTTTGGTTGCAATATCAATTCTCAATCAGATTAATCTATACGTGATTACTATTTTCTTAATTGGGTGAGCACGGTCTTGCCCTGTCGATACATGGTCGACAAGCGACGTCCCGTGACATGCAGGTGTTGCCAGATGATAACCAGAAGCCGGATAAACCAGGGCATTTGCTTTTGCCACGGCAGCCCTTGATTAAAACAACGTTTATCCAGCCAACGATAAGGAGCCAGAATCCACGGCTCTTGCGTTTGCCAAATTTTACACTTGCCCCGCTTTACCCCTGCCTGATCCAGAATGCAATTAACGGCGCGACGCGCTGCTTCGTTGGCCGCCTCCATGCTGGCCAGATCAGTGTTGGTGCGCACATAATCCGAGGCCAGAAAAAAGTTGTCAATGCGGGTATGCGCGTTAGGGCGCAATGCCCAGGTATTGACTTTATTGATCAATAAGGGCTCAAGGTTTTCCAGCTTTTGTTGCTGTTGTGACAAAATTGATTTTATCTTTTGCTTGTCTTCATCGGATTGGCTTCCTTTAAATTTGTTTTTTTGTTCGACCAACAATTGCTGCAACTGCAAAAACTCCTCAATACTCGGGTCAAGGCAGGCATACAGATAGTCGCTGATGTGCTGTTCCTTATGATTTAAACAACGCTTAACATACGCCCAACCCTGGGCAATCACTTCATCGCGGCTGAGATAATAGGCCGGATTTTCAGGATTATCCCAGTCAGAAATATCCAGCGATAAAATTCCGCCGACATCACCTTGACCATAATCCCGAATATCGACATTATTTTTCCAGAACTGAATTTGCGAAATCGAGGTCAGAGCCCAGGGCGGATCAACGTAGACGGTATGCCCCTTGCAAACCTCGACATCCTTGTCCAGATAAAACAACAAGCCGTTCATCCAGGCCGTATTATTTGCCAGGGTTTTAATGTTTTTTAAAGATGAATCTGCGGCCAACAAGTCTTCATTGAGGAGTTTCGCCATCACTTCAACAGGCATCGCAGCGATAAAATAATCCGCTTCAATCTCTAATGAGCGATGTTCAGCATCAACTGGAAACACAGGCTCATATTCAGTCACCTGTTCGCGGTCACAGGCCAACACACGAATGGCCTGCTTGCGGCAATGTTCAATTGATTTACACGCGTCGTCACATTGCAGTGGGCATTGAATACGTTGTTGCCACCGCGTTTCTTCGTGAATAGTGACACCCGAAATGCGCGAGTTCTCGCATTTGATCTTGCTGACCGACGTATTCAGATAGTAATTGCAGCCTTTATTGATTAAGTCGTGAAGCCAGGGGTGAATAAACATTTCATTGGTCGGTCCGTTTAACACGCGATCAAAATGAATGCCCTGACGGGACATATCCAGATACAACTGCACGGTAATGTCGCCAATGGTTTTGGCACTGCCCTGTTCAGGATCGGCAGCGACCAGGGAACGTGCCAGTTTGCCGAAATATTTGTAGTAATGTTCCGAGCGTTCCGGGTTATTGGCATCAATAAACTCCTGCCAGCCTATTTTTTCATACTCGGCAATGCGTCGTTGTTGGCAACTGGTGAGAATCTGCCAGATTTTTTCGGCATAGCAGGCGATATCTCCTTCATTTAATAACGGGGCTAATGCCTGTTTATATTGTTTTAAAAAATCAAGCACCCCCCCTGGTGTGGGGACAATGCCGGCGGGCAGCCTGATCAGCTCATGCTCATACGCGGCCAGGCCAATCTCGTCGGCAGCGACCAGGTTGTCAATGACTTTGCTACCTGGGGCAAAATCGTCAATCCGTTGCATGCTGTCAATAATGTGACGATAAAACCCAGGAAAAAAACGAAAGCCATGTTCAGCCGGTAATCCTCGTCGCCAATGTTTATCGGCATCAGCCGGGCGATAATCAAAACTGCGTGCCTTACCGCCGGGTATGGGACGAGATTCATAAATATCCACAGAAAAGCCGCGTTCAATTAATTCCTGAGCGGCACTTAAACCGGCGATACCTCCCCCTAAAATAGCGACCTTTTTGCCTGTCATCTTTTTAATTGCCTGCTAAAAAATTTACTTTCAATATGACAGAACCGCACTGAGAAGCAAGTCGATCAGTGTAATTTTCATTCTTCTTCATAAAGCATCATATTTCGCCATTGTTTATGCCAACAGCTTCATCATTGAAGCGCTATCGTGTCTGCACACTCACACAGGAATGTTGGCGCACCTACCTGCAGCAACAACCGAAGAAGTGCGGGGGTAACCATTAATTATTTGATGCTGTGTGGCGCGTGCTGCACAGCATAACTGGAGGGGAAAAATGAAGAGCAAAACTTACTTTACATACCCAACGAATTATCGTTGTGACAGGTCGTTTACACGGCAGGGGGGAGGTCATGAGTGTTGAACGTAAACTTTCCCGTTACTGCAAAATCCTGCTCTGCTACGTGTTTGTATTACAGAGCCTTCAAAGCGCGGTGGTACAAGCCGTCGTATTTGAAATTGGCGACATCCCGCCGCAAAGTGTGTGGGTTTCGGAACACCAGCCGGCAACGCTCGGTTTTCAATTAAAAGCAACGTCGCTGGGAGACGCTCCCTTGTTTTCCATGAGCGATGACGGTTCGGCATTGGGTCAGTTCAGGCTGGATGAAAATACCGGTGAGTTTGGATATGCACCGCACCTTGATGACATTGACCCGTTCAAGATCACTTTTTTTGCCGATCAGGACGGGCAATCCATCTCGCAGGATGTGACGGTAACGCCTTTACAGGAATTGCAGGCCGAGCAAACTGCTTTTGGTTTGCAACCCGGGCATCCACTGCCGGATCCGGAAGATAGGCGATATTTCTCAGTGACAGATCAAAAAGAGTCTTTTTCTACTTTTTTTAATGGCGCACAGCGTCATTTACGCAAGGTGGTGATTAGCGGTCACACGATTGTGTTTGATCCAGATCATTCCAATGGCTTATGGAGATTTGATGCCAAAAAGGATATTAGAGAGTTGGTCATTTATGCCGATACAGTCAACGTACGTTCCTTATTGCGTCTGCCGCAAACAAATATTCATATTTTTGCACGCCAACTGAATTTTGAAGACAAGCAGGGTGTTATTGCTTCAATCAGTACAACCCCTCTGGATATCCCGTTAGCGCCAGGCGGGCCGGATAAAGTCAGGGATCATGTTTATGCAGGTCGCAATGGTATTGCAGGATACACTGCAGGAAACATTAGTATAAACATTCAACAATTTAATGCATCTTCCATTAATAACCGCCTGATTACCCGGGGTGGACAAGGGGGCCCGGCAGGCCCGGGTCGTAAAGGTGATAATGGTGCCAGTCGAAGTGTGCTTAAGGGGAAATACACAGTCGGTTACGGATTCTTGTGTCTGGGACGTAAAAGTTGGGAGTTTAAAAATACCACGAACTATACCTACGTTTCCTTAAAAAGCAGTTGTGACACGAAAACCGCCGGAACCTCGGCAAGACCAGGCAATGGCTGGGCTGCTACTGCAGGAGGTATTCCTGGCACAGGCGGTAATGCAGGTAGTATTAAGTTTAATACGGATTTGACGGCTTATGTACTGAGCAGCGGCGGCAGTGCCGGCCAGCGTGCCAATAATGGTCTTTCATACGCTGGGGGAGCGGCAGGCAAGCCGGTTTCAAGTCGACACTGGATTTGTACTAACGTGGGGGAGGACAACCAATCCTGTAAAAATTCCAGCCACACGTCTTCATCTGGTGCGCGTGCTACGCCGCCGTTTGGAACAGTCGGGCGAGCTGCATCTGCCGAATTAACATCGAATCGTTATGCCTGGATCACATCAGAATCACTGTTTCAGGTATTGAATTATATCCGTGATGCCTATTTGTATGGGTACTATGATCAAACGGATGACATGCTTACGCTTCGCCTAACAGAGCTGGATAAATATGTTGCTTCTGATGAATGGAATGTGGTTCCGACAGGGTTGCCTATTGAAGAAGCCACAGCTTTGCGTGACCAGAAACAGACTGAACTTCTGCAACTTCAGGATGAGTTCAATAGCCTGCAACAACAATTGCACGCCAACCTGGACTATTTCGGGAATCCCGTGGGCTGGTCGCCGTTGTTGTCTTTTGAAGTCAACCGCGCTGCGTTCGAGCAGGAAATTGATACTGCCATGGATGTATTGTGGCTGAACTACTGGATGAGTAACGGTGCCAACAGCATTGATGCGCGTCGTACCACTGCCAAAGATATGGTGGGTACGCTTAAAACCCAGATAGACGATTACAAGGCGCAGTATGAAGTCGCGATAGACAGCATTCCGCGCTTGCAGAATGAAATTGAAAATCTGGCAAGCGATATTGATCTGCAAAAGCAAAAAATCAAGCAACTGGAAGAGGCATTTTTACCCAAAGCTAAAAATGCGGCATTAATTCGCAGTTTTGGCAGAACCTTGAATAAGGTTGCGGAAGTGTTTCCGGTGACGCAGCCAGTGCTGAACTTTGTTGGAAATTTCGTCTCCGGTATTCCGGATATTGACCCGGATAAACCGTTAGAGCAGGAGCTGTTGCATACCGCAGGAGACTCTGCCGGTGATGCACTGGATGAATATTGGAATGAAGGTATTGACGGGCAACTTGAGGATACCGACGCGTTATTGGCATGTGCCGAACAATCCGGCCCGCTGGTCAAAGCCTGTGTGGCGATGGAAGGTGCGCAACGTCTTAATGAATTGCGTAAACCAGTAGTAAAAGAATTGGGTTCTACGGTGCAAATCATTGCCGGTTCATCGGCACCTAATCCTGCCGTGCGCGAAGAGCTTAACCGCATTCTGGCACAAGATGATCGCTATCGCGAGATAATCGGCGAGATCAAGGCACTGAATCAGCGCAAAGCGGAATTTGCTGCCGAATTGTTAAGCACGATTCAGAAGATCAATTTCTATGCCTCGGCAATCACCAAAAACATGTTGGCGATTGATGCGATGAATGAGGTGATTAATGACACGACAGCGGCGTTGAATCCACGTGTCACCGGTTATCTTGAGGGTATGGCGCAACGCGCCCGTCATCGCTTGCAGTTGTATCAATATTATATGGTGAGAGCATATGAATACCGTTTGCTGAAACCGTTTGATAAAGAGCTGGATCTGAACCGTCTGTTTGCCGATTTCTGCCGCCTGGCCATCGCCGTGGATGAAAACGATTTGGGTAAAGGGCTGAGTGGTGATAGTTGCGACAACAATACAGCACGTAATCTGAGTAAGCAGGATTTCACTGATTTGAAAGCCATTTATGAAGATCAACTGGCCGATATCGCGTTTGAAATTCTTGATGAGTACAACAACAACCCGTCCAGCGAGTTGACCGGAGGCGTGACCTTTGATGTGCCGGCTGCAGTGTTGCAAAAACTCAATGACGAAGGCGCGGGTACTTTGAATCTGGTTGACGACCTGGGGCTGTTCTCGTTAAGAGAGGAAAACCTGCGTCTGCTGGAAATTAAGGTGCAGGAGGTGCAGTTTGAAAACCTCAATAACGGCCATCTGAATTATATGGATATTTGTTTTATTCATTCAGGTATATCCAAACTGCGTAAAAACGGTGAAACCTGGTTGTTTAGACATTATAACGACCGCGCCACCGGCTTGATTGAATGGCGCAACCGTTATGATGACGGCAATGTCTCGTTGTTGCCATTGAGTGCCGCCAGCAACTCGCTGCTCGGTTCGCTCATTGGCAATGACAATCCCGATCTGTTGTTGTATTCCAGACCGGGGGCGTGGGCGGATTTAACCTTGATGAGCGAATCTACAGGTAGTGCAATCACACGCATTACCAGTATGAAGGTAGTGGTTAAATACGATTTCACTGATCAACCCTTTAACCTGAAAACTGTAAAGTTGATTAAAGGGCTGGATGACATTGAATCGTTGATCAAGCTGCAGCACATCGACAAAACCGGCCGTCACGATGGCCGTGGCGAATTCCTGCGTAGTTTTGATCACGGCGAAGAGGTGACATTGGAAGCGCCATTAAAAGTCGGTAATTATCAGTTTGAACGATGGGCTGGCAGTAAAAACAGCAACAGCAATGTGCTTAGCGTGAAAATGGATAGAAATGTGACGTTGTTGCCGGTTTATCGTCAGGCGGTTGATGACGATGAAGATGGTGTGGCAGACAGCGAAGATAACTGTTTGGGGCTAGCCAATGGCGCGCAAACCGATAGCGATGAGGATGGCTATGGCAATGCCTGCGATGCTGATTTAAACAATGACGGCATTGTTAACACGCTGGATCTGGGGGCATTTCGTAAGGTGTTTGGTAGCAGCGATGCGGATGCTGATTTCAACAACGATGGCATCGTGAATACCCTGGATCTGGGACGCATGCGTAATCTGTTCGGGAAAGCACCGGGACCATCTGCATTACAGAAAGATTAGGAGTTGCATCTGCTGTTTAGCCGTAGCCGGGTGACTCCTGTAGACCAAAGATTCTAAACAGTGATCTCCGTTTTACGGCTAAACAATCAGGGAAGATTAATCCAGTTGTCCGGTGTTGAACCGGGCAACCAATCAATATTATAAATTTTGGAGAAAACAATGAAAAACCTGATTTTAAGTTTAGCTTTATTGGTGAGCAGTTCCGCATCCCATGCGGTAGTGATGATGGATATAGAAAAAACTGACGTTACTGTCAATGATATTTTTACCGTGAATGTGATCGGCAAAGACTTTGCAAAACCTTTGGCAGGGTTTGGAATTGATCTGGATTTTAATCCATCGGTACTCAAATTAAATTCGATTAGCATTGATGATTCCTGGGAATTTGCAAAATCAACACCCAAACAACAAGCAGGTAAGGCAGAAGATGTAGGCGGTGCCTCGTTTTTTGGTGTAGAAAACAAGCCGGGTGCACCGATTAAATTTGCACGGTTTGAATTTATGGCGATAGCTGACGGATTATCTGAATTACTGTTAAAAGTGGCGGATGACAAGGTTTTTGTCTGGGCAGACTCTGAAGGAAACTCTGTGACGCCTGAATTTGTAAATTCACAGATTCAAGTCAGCAGTGTGCCGGTTCCCGCAGCCTTCTGGTTAATGGGCAGTGCGATGGGCTGGATGATGATGCTGGGACGTAAAAGAGCCTGAATCAAACTGAGAGTAAACTGATGAAAAGGGCAGGCCGCAAGGCTTGCCCTTTTTTAGTCATTTTAATTCGGGGATTTGTGGGTTAGCGCACTTTGTCAATGGTATTCAGGAGAAAGTGAAAGAGTCAAAATCTTTACTTGATAATTAAGCTATGCTGGAATGCGGGGTTATTAATAACCGATGATTTCCACATTTGCATCTCATCGGGGTATTGCTCTCCTAAGATGGGTATTTCGAAATACTGCTTGAATAACTCGGCATTAGCAAATGTAAAAGCCTTCACTCTCGGCAGCCCAGGTAAAAACTCTGTGACCACTTTTTGAATTATTTGGGCTCTGGATTGGCTGCCATCACTGGCTGCCCCAAACTCAGGAATAATAAACGGCCGCTGGGTTACGCTGCCCCATGCATTGTATCCATTCATGATTGCCTTTGTTATATCCTGAACGCCCTCATTCACATCAGGGCGATTGTCAGGGTCTATAAAATAAGCACTTTGCCCAACCCAATCAATATAAGCATCGCCTGGATAAAAATATTTTGGATGAAGCCAGGCTGTATAGTCTTCATCATCTACATTCATGTAACCCGTCGATGTGTACATAAACCATGTTACATTTTTAACCCCTTCCTGGCGAAAAATATCAATAACATGTCTATATGTATCTCTCACGCGTTCCGGTCCGTCAGGCCATGCAGGGTTACCATAGCCATTACAGATATTTTCACTATAGTTAATCGCTGTTCTGCCATCCTTTCCAAAAAGGAACCAGGCTTGAGGTGCAAACTCACCAAATAACCCAAGCATCACTGGGTGTCCAAGCGCTTTAATCTGTCTTGCTGCTGTACGTAGATCACTGTCAAAATCGCCATTTAGTATGCGTGGTACCACAGTATTCGCTTTTGATAAACCATACCAAAGGCTCATTGACTCCAAATTACAACATTCAATCGCCCAGGAAATAGCCAGTGCCGCACCATCTTTGCTGAGTTCTGTTGCCAAAGCCAAAGGCGTTGGCGCGTCATCACCTTCCAGCGGTTGATCAAATGCTCTTAATTTTGAATTATTTGAAAACAGTTCTTCTGAAGAAATAAAATCATGGAAGGTATGCACAATAACAGGTGCCTTACCGGCTTTAGTCTTATACGCCTTATACTCTGACAATGTTGAGCCGATATTGTACAGCCCCGGATATACACCCTGTGTAGGAGGTAATATCTTATTTGCCGAGGCGTCAGCCTGACTGGTTGCGGGCGGAAGACTCACTTCAGTACTACAACCTTCAATGGTTTCAGGATCAAGCTCTAATTCAGCTAAACTACTTCCTGAAATAGAAAAGAAAAACAACAAAAACCAACTACGAACTAAAAAACTCATAAAAGTATCCCCTCTATTCGGATTAAGAAAACCATACCAAATTTCCCAATGTTGTATGGTGATTGATTACTTTGTTTTCAGGTGATCAGCAAGCCTAATGGCTAAAGCAACAATGGTTAAGACTGGGTTAGCCTGACTGCTAGTTGGAAAAACAGAACTACTTGCCACGTAAAGGTTGTTTAGATTATGAACCAGACAGTTTTCATCAACCACCCCTTTGCTTTTATCCACAGCCATGCGGGTTGTACCGATATGATGACCCATGACAGCACTGCAATTTCGAATATCTTCTTTGGGGTTATCACTATTGAAAGTTAAAGTACCACAACTTTGTCTTGCAAGCTCTTTTTGTATTAATTTATGGGATTCATAAACACTGTCAACATCAAGTTCGCTTATTTTAAAATCAATTTTAAGCTGGGGATTACCATAGATATCTTTCTTGTCTGTTAACAACACCTGACTTTCAACACTAGGTGCCTGTTCAGCCTGAAAATAGAGACTAAAATTATTACTATTGGGCTTTTGAATTAAGGATGGAATTCTTCTTTTTTGTAAAAAACGTTTACGACTAAACTGCGGAAGGACATAGGCCAGTCCTGCGGAACCCGAAATAACATTCTTGATATGGGCCCAGTACATTCCATATTTTCCACTGCCAATATCCTGCTTAACTCCTTTTCTGCGCAATTGTTTTGCAATAAATGCCAGTGATAACAAAGCATTTCCATGTTTTGGGTCGCCAATCAATGGTCTGTCTAATAAAAAATACATATTCAAAACCTTTAATTGTTTTTGCGCTGCTTCTGAAAGACATAATCGTCTGCGGCAATAAATTCCTTGCGCATCTTGTTCATAGCCGAAAATAATATGCTGGTTTTGCTTAAATGAAACATTTGCAATAGAGCCATGAATATGAGGCATATAACATTTACCCAACCAGCCAGAATGATTTCCGATGCCATTTTTATGTATTTTATTCGAGCTTAACAGTAAACGGGTGACTTCCAGTCCCCCTCCAGTTAACACGAAATGTTTTGCTTTTACCCTATGGTCATGACCTGCCAGCGTTTTTATCGTCAGACCCGATACTGTTTTTTCGCTATCTTCACATTCTATATCGGTGACAACAGCTTTAAGATAGACTCTTATATTTTTAGCCAGTTTAAGATGTTGTTTATAGGTTTTTCCAAAATGGGTTGGCGGGCTCCAGCGCTCAATAGTTGAACTGACAATCTGACCATCTTCAAAGCCAGAAATCATACTTGTCATCCCAT
>SPJS01000129.1 GCA_006844705.1 Methylococcaceae bacterium
ATAAATATTGTTCACACCACTGATATGTGATTTCAACGCCTGTCTTAATCGATATTTCAGGAGACCAACCCAAGACTTGTTTTGCTTTAGTCCAGTCAGCCGCTCTGTCCATATCACCTTCGGGTTTACTTTCATCAAACAGCAAAGGAATATTTTTACCAGAAATTTCAATCACTGTTTGTGCAATTTCAGCGATTGAGGTACTAAAGTCAGGGCCAATTTGAATGGCTCCTTGATTCATTCCTTTTTCAGCCACAGACAGTAAAGCCTTGATGATATCGTCGACAAAGACAAAAGCTCGGCGTTGTTTGCCGGTTCCCCATACGATGAATTCTTCGTTGGGGAAGTTTATTGCTTTTCTGATCAGAGAAGGAATGACTTGAGATTTTTCCGGATCCATCACGCAGTGTGGTCCATAGACATTATGAAACCGTAGTAACCCTATATTCATCAATTTTTCTTGCGCGGCCAATTCACAGGCATATTCCCCCATCAGTTTACTCCAGCCATAGGATGATTCAGGCAATGCCGGGTAGACATCGGGTTCTTTAAATGGAGGTGGATTTAATTCGCTTTGTTTATCAGCCGGATAACTGCAGGCTGTACCAACATAGATATAATCAGATATTCCAGTGCTGACCGCAGCTTTGAGCATATTGGAATCGATTAGAAGATTGGTGTTGAATAATGAAAACTGATTGCCAAAAACGTAATTGATACCCGCCACCACATCGGCTAAATGGTAGACCATATCCTGGCCCTCAAGAGCTTTCAGGCAGTTCTCATAATTTACCAAATCCAGCTCATAAAATTTATTCTCCATGTCTATGATGGGGTTACCGTCTTTATACAGATTTGTTTTTTGACCTCTCCATAGATTATCAATTACGGATACATCTGCGCCTTTTTCTACCAATGACAGAACCAGGTTTGAGCCAATTTGTCCTGCACCACCAGTTACTAATACTTTTTTATTGTTCCAGTTCATTTATAATAATTAGCCTTATAATTTGAATATAAAAATCACTCAAAACATTTTCTGTTATGTTTTAAGTGCACTCATAATTTCAATTCCCTGTTTTTTTTAACCATCAGTTTTCCAATAGCTGCCGCCATCCCTAACGACAACCAGATTTCTTTTAACATCGGGTTCATTGAGCCCATCACCAGTTGGCCAACTAAAACCAGAAATATAATCTTGGCATAATTGCCATAAACTTCATCAGACCAGGCGGCCTGTATAGATTTTAAAGCCGCAACCCATAAACCAAGGAAAGCGAAAAGGCCTAAAACTCCTTGTTCACATAACACTTTAAAAAAAATATTATGGATCACTTCGGGGTGAGATAAATTGGTCGCCCAAAAAGGGAGATAGGGCATATAGATCAATGGCGCCTGTTCGTAACCCACACCGATAATCGGGTTGTCTAAAAACACCCCCCAGGCAGCGTAGAATTGCTCTGCACGAAAACCATAAGAATCCTGGCCTGAATTAATGTCAAGTTTTGAGATTGAACTGCTATATAGATTAAGTTGATCCAGTAGAACCATCACATCATTTACTGATTTAATGTTAAAAATTAACATTAATAAAATTACCGCGATACCCGAACAGGAGATCAATATTCGCCAAAACCGGTTTCTGATATAAAGACAGCTAACAGCGGTAATTGCTATGGCGACAAATGAGGTTCTTGAAAATGCATAGTACCAGGCAATAAGCATCAGAATACATGTAATAGATACTAGTATTTTTACAATAACTACACGATGCAGAAAAACCATCGCTGCCGCAGTAACAATTGAAAACTGTAGATAATGGGCTAATAAAATTGGATGTGCCGTTGTTCCATCTGCCCTAAATTCTTCTGACACATCTGTTCCTTCCAGATTGGTCAGTCTCCATTTGCCGGGTAATGTGAATCCGATTTTTACTTGGGCAATGGTAATAATTGCTTCTACTAGCCCCAGAGCGATTAATACCCAAAGAATAGATTTTAAACTTTTTTCATCGTTTATCTGGCTGGCGGTAGTAAAAAAAATAATAAACGAGACACCGCCTATAATTGTCGCTTTAACAGCTTCGATGGTATTGTCTGCGAGTAAGGATGATACACCGATAATAAAGAAGAACAGAAAGCAGTATTGTTCTTCCTTACTGGATAATGAGATGGGCCATGGGCAGCGTTTTATCCCTGTATTTAAAAGCAATGACAGTAATGCAATAGGTATAACTGCTGTGGTCACTGTGAGCCCGGCAAATAATTCAATTGCAACCGGAATGGACACGACTATAGCCCAATAAGCGGTTTGTGGAAAAACAAAAATACAAAGCCCACCCAGAATAGCAAAAGGAAACAGTATTGCTAGCGGAGCAGAATTTAAAACTAAAAAGGCCAATAAAGCACCAAACAAGGAAAGTGCAAGGTTTTGCTTAGTCAACCATTCAGGTAGATTTATATAGCTTCTCATCAATGAACTTTGCATAGCTACACTTTAGATTTAAGAGATATACATCTGATGTAAGTTAAATTGGGATTGAAAGATGCTTTCCTATTTGTTTGAATCTGTGCATCCAGGTATGTTCAGCCAATGCTCTTTTTCGGGCGTTTTTTCGTATACTCAGGCGGAGTTTTTGACGTTCTGGAGCAAGATAGAATTTTGCCTTATCCAGCATTTCCTCTACTCCCTGATAAAACAGCATTTCTTTATCTTCGCTAAAATATTCAATTAATTTGGGGTGTTTATGAACCAAGTGTACGCCTCCGCTCATAGGCACTTCAAATTCACGAAGACGGATAAAATAAACCGGATCTTTAAGTACATAGGTACTGGCTAGTTCGATAGAACCAAGGCTGATAGCCATGCGGTTGAAACTTTCAGCCAATTGTTCAAATGCAGGGCTTTGGTGATAATTAATGCTATGAGCATTATGTTGTATGGTTTTTTCTATCGGCGGATAGACTAATTCCATCAATGCCCTTTTAAGCACCCCCTGTAAACAACGCCTGGTTGTGGGCGTGCTGAAGCTATGAACAGTGCGAAGAACTGCTTCAGGAAAGTTATCCAGTGCATTCAAAATGGGATTGTTTATTTTATTACCGCTATACAGTTGTTCGGGCGATTTGCCATAGACATCGACAGGAATGTTGGCGTTGGCCAATACAGCAAGGTTACGAGCTCTGGCACCATAGCAAGTCCCAATAAATCCGACCACCGGTTTTTCAGTAACCTTAATGGGTTTAAAAACATTTGGGTTTGCTGCCCAGGGCATCACCATACAGCTTGCCCCCCAGGATTCAAACAATGACAAACTTTCTGGATTGGGTATCCAGTTTAAGTCAAAGTGTGGAGCCAGTTCTTTAACTCTAAACGGATGAGACAATTCATCACATGACAAATTGACCGTTGGAATGCCAAGTTTTTTAATTTCATCAACGGCCTCGGGTAATAAGGTATCGTGAGTTGCAGTGGCAAAAAACAGGTCGCAAGAGTTTTCTGAATGTTGTTTCTTAATCAGGTCAAGCAGGATTTGAGAGTATTCCGACGCATCACCCAGGCGACCAAGAATGGCAACAGGATTAACATAATCCACTTGATGACCCGCCGTGATCAACTCGTTCACAGAATGTGGCTGATGCCACTCCCATACAAAGCCTTTAGGATGTGCGTTGTAGTAAATAATATTCATGGGCTATTTTAGATAGCGTCAAAATTGATCTGTTATGAATTTAACGGCTCAATGGGGTTAAAGTTTTTATCAAACATTAACCGCGGCAATGCACTCATGATGCCGGCCCCCATAACCACAGCCCTCAAAAAAATAAATACAGGTGAAAATAGCCACATGGTTAAATTTTTAAAACCGACTATTTTCAAGAATGGGAATGTTGAAATAACAAAAAATGCGGCAAATATTACCAGGGCATAAACCAGAATTCCGATGAAAGGCGTTAATAACGCTGTTAACAATATTAAATAAGCGAGAACAATCTGCAATTTTAAACTCTGAGGAGTATAACTATCTGTAATGGCTTTTTTCGGGAATCTCTTGTAGACGTACATGCGCCAATAGCCTCGGGAAAACTTTTTAGTTAAATATTCTGTTAAATTAGCGGGGTGTTGATGATAAATAATCGCTTTTGGGTTAAAGATAATAGTATGTTGCCGAGCGATTTTATAGGATAAGTCGGTGTCTTCATTGTCTGCTTTTGGAAAACTGGTGTCGAACCCGCCTACTGCCCAGAAAACAGATTTTTTTATTGCTGCGGCATAGGTAAAAACCACATCAATTTTTTCCTGTTGCGCTAACAGTTCATATCGCGAGTCGAACTCAGCCTGAGCCAGCTTTGCAATTAATTCGGGTTGACGGGTTTTATAGGCACCTTTCACCGCGCTGACTTCCGAATTAGAAAACGGTGCAAGCATCTGCTTGACCCAATCGATCTCGGCCACGCAATCTGAATCAGTAAATAATATTATTTCACCCGTTGCTTCTTTTGCGCCTCTATTTCTAGCTGCGGCAGGCCCTTGGTTTTTTTCCTGCAAGAAAAGCCTAATAGATATGTTTTCGTCGAATGACTGCTGTTGAAATTGTTCAATATGCTGAACGGTACTATCAGTCGAGCCATCATCAATGACTAAAATTTCCAAAGGAGAATTCAAGCCCTGCTG
Organism: Methylococcaceae bacterium; assembly: GCA_006844705.1. Taxonomy (GTDB): domain Bacteria; phylum Pseudomonadota; class Gammaproteobacteria; order Methylococcales; family Methylomonadaceae; genus Methylomarinum. Next base: position 4,675 of record SPJS01000129.1, read on the forward strand.
ATTGACAAGACTGTCCAGGCAAAAATCAATAGTTTTTTCGGCATTATAAGCCGGTATAACAACAGAAGCTGATAAATTTTCCATAACATTTAAATGGCTGGGTGATAATGTATAGATAAAATAATCGGATTTGATAAAGACTTAGATTGAAAGCCGTTAAAGGATTATTTTAATCTCGTTTCAAAATACTCGATGGTTTTTGTTAATCCTTGTTTAAGCTGAATTGTTGGTTCCCAGTTTAGTTTATCTCTAGCTAATGAGATATTGGGTTTACGCTGTGTTGGATCATCCTGAGGCAACGGTTGTTTGATAATTTCTGAACCAGAGCCGGTTAAATCAATCACTAATTCAGCTAACTCGGCAATGGTAAATTCATTTTCATTTCCCAGGTTGACAGGCCCTGTGAAGCCATCTTCAGAATCCATAAAACGAATAAAGCCATCTATCAAATCATCGACATAACAAAAGGACCGTGTTTGTTCACCTTCACCATAAATTGTAATAGGCTGATTGGTCAGTGCTTGAACAATAAAGTTTGATACAACACGACCATCATTTGCATTCATTCGGGGACCATAAGTATTAAATATTCTAGCCACTTTAATATTGAGTGAATGCTGACGAAAGTAATCAAAAAAAAGTGTCTCGGCACATCTTTTCCCTTCATCGTAGCAGGCTCTTATCCCTATTGGATTGACCCTGCCCCAGTAGGATTCTTCCTGGGGATGTACCTCCGGGTCACCATAAACTTCACTGGTAGAAGCCTGGAAAATTTTGGCTTTAATTCTTTTCGCAAGCCCCAGCATATTTATCGCGCCATGTACGCTGGTTTTTGTGGTTTGCACGGGGTCAAACTGGTAATGAATGGGAGAGGCGGGGCAGGCTAAATTATAGATTTCATCGACTTCCACAAACAGAGGGAAAGTTACATCGTGACGTAAAAATTCAAAATTGCGATCATCCAACAAGTGATAAATGTTTTCTTTAGAGCCAGTAAAGAGGTTATCCGCACAAATGACGATATGACCATCATTTAGTAGACGTTCACATAAATGCGACCCAAGAAATCCTGCTCCCCCGGTAACTAGCACCTGTTTTTTATCATATTTATTCAAATGTTCAACCTCTCTGCATAATGTTGTTTATTTTAGGAACCTCTGATTAAGTTGGTTAGCATTTAGCGCAGAAAAAACTGTCGCTATTTTTCTCGAAGTGAGCAGTAATAGTCATTCTATTGCGCCGATCTTCGTGGAAAATAGCGACAGTTTTAGCAAGCTAAAAATAATTGGACTTGATCAGAGGTTCCTTTACATAGTCAAATTTTTCCAAAGCGAGGATAAACCAAAGACCTCCAAATATTCATCAACTTACCAAAAACACGGTGATGATTAATTTCTTCCAACGCGGCTTTGTAATCACTGGCTTCTTCAAGCAATTTTCCATAATCCTGAATAAATGTATCAACATCCATTTGATTATCATCTTTTAAAAACGGACGGATTTTTTGGTCAATTAATTGTGTGATATATGCGGTTCTTTCTTTTTTAGATTCATCTGTGCGAGAGATACTTTTGGCATCATCATGAAAGCGATATCGACCTAACACTTTATCGGTGATAACAGGATCATTTACCCGATACATTTTTTCCCATAAAGCCAGATCCATGACAAAATGCAGCTGTTCATCGAATGGACCGGCAACCTTCCACATTTCTTTATTCCAGAAAGTTGATTGGGTTGGAATCCAGTTGTTTGCCCAGCTCAAGAAAGTGTTTTCATCAATAACATCAGGGGTTCGAACGCCCTTAATGGTTCCATTTTTGGTAATTAAATTTGCAGCCCCTACTAACCACTGAGGGCCTTTCTTATCCTGTAATTGAGCTACCACATATTGCAATGCACCTTTTTCAAGCAGATCATCAGAACATAGCCAATAATGTATGTCGCCTGTCGCTTTGGCAAACCCCTTGTTAATTGCGTGTGACTGACCGTTATCCGGTTCACTTATCCAGTAGGCAATTTCGGACTCAAATTCACGGATGACATCAAGTGTATTATCGGTACTACCACCATCTATAATGATAAATTCAAGATTTGGATAATCCTGTTCTAATACACATTGAATAGTTAGCCTTAAAAAATCGCCCTGATTATACGACGGGGTCACAATTGAAACTTTAGGTAAAGCTGCCATACTGGTCAATCCTGATATTTTTGATACTTAGTAATATAATTTGTTTTAGCGCAATGCACTGACATTTATTGACATCATCTTCAGATGATGCAATTACAAAAAAGAAATTATTTATTGAATTATTAGTATATTAACTATAGCTTTATAATTTATAAATTGAAATATAATAATCATAATAGCTTAGGTATTTATATAATCAACCAACGATTTACAAATATAATATTTTTACCTTAGTGCACTTGCCATCTTTTTACCACCAGTATAGTTTGTTTTGATATTATTTCAAGATGGCTACATAGAAAATCATTGAATACTTTTAATTAACATTAGAAAATGTGTGGAAAACGCCCCCTTTTTTTAAAGCATTGCACTGAAGATAGCAAACCTTATCTATAATGTGTGTTGACAGTTTTTGCCGAAGTTAAAATTTATATCTATTATATGTGTATGTTTTTTCTAATTTTGGTTGAAAATTTCGGATGGTGAAAAAAACTAATAAACGGTCAGCTGTTCATTTTTTAGCTGTTTTTTCTGGAAAAATAGGGGCATCTGGTTTAGGTTTTATTGTCAGTTTAATCATTGCAAGATTGCTGGGGCCTGAAAAATTTGGCGTCTTTTCCTTTTTTTTAATCTGGGCGCAAATTGGCAGCTGCTTTGTCGGGGATATCTTTGCCGATGCCCATATCCGGAATTATTCTGCCAGCATTCACAACAATAAAGAAAGCGGAAGCGTTCTTTTTAATGCTTTATTGATCAGACTGTTTTTTGGAATACTGCTAGCCCTGTTTGGGGTGCTGTTCAATGAACAGATTGCATTGGATATTTTTAAAAACCCTGATTATATCGAACCAATAATGTTTGGCTGTATTGCTTCGTTAGCCATAACATTATGGACATTTTGTTTATCAACTTTACAGGCTACGGAATCGTTTATAAAGCATGGACTTTTAGCTCCACTGATTAATGTTATACGTTTAATTGCGGTCCCGGTTTTGTTAAAAACAGGTTTTTTTACTTTGTATTATTTAATCGTGGTGTTCGTAGGGAGTTATTTTATTTGTGGTATAAGTACAATCGTTGCATTAAGAGGACGCTTTACCAATGCAAGTATTCAATTAATTGAAATTAAACGGCAGTTACATTTCAGCAAATGGGTTACACTTTCTTTGATATGTCTGGTGCTTATCAATTTTTTAGCGGTTCCCGCCTTGGGTTATTACTCCGGCAATCATGAGGTTGGCATTTATGCCGCCGGTTCAAATTTGTTGCTTATTTTTGAACACATTACCAATACTATAGTTACAGTTCAATACCCTAAAATATTAAAACTAAATAACCATGCTGAATCCAGGCAGTTTATTGGAAAAAGTATAAAGCTGTCTTGTTGGGTTATTCTTATTTTATTGCCGGTATTATATGTTATTGAGCCGCTAATAGTGATGATATATGGACAACAATACTTTGATAGCGCATTGGTATTTAAAATTTTGTTTGTTGGAACATTAGTCACTATGTTGATACAGCCGCTTAATTTGTTTTTTCTTGCTCAAAACCGAACCCATTATTGGGGGATTACCGCCATGATATCTTTAATCTTCTGGCTGTTTTCCAGTTATTATTTAATTCCAGTGCATGCAGCGATAGGTGCCGCCGTCGCAACATTAGTGGCAAGAATTATTTATTTAATCATTTCGTCCATATTACTCTGGACGATTTTCAGACACAAAAATGAAGTCGCAATATGATGAAAATATTATTGATAGCCCCGGCGGGAAAGGCAGGAACGATTCAATATACACACAATCTTGCCAATGCCTTAGTCAAAAAAGGTAACAAGGTATTATTGGCAACTGCGGTGGATTTTGAGTTGAAACCTTTTTTTAAAGCTTACCGATTTTTGGAAGTATTTGATCGCTTTCGTCCTCACCCTCTAAAACTTGGCCGCTTTTTTTATCAGTTATTGAGGTTTAAGCCTGATATTGTGCATTTACAAGGGGCGCAACATCCCGCTGTATATCTGATATTATGCGGGTTGATCCGTCTTTTTTGTAAAGCTCCTTTTGTTTATACCCCCCAAGATGTGTTACCAAATCACAAAGGGAAGTTTCATATACAGGCATTCAGGCATCTTTATAAGCAGTTTGATCATATCTTCTTAAATACTAGTAATAACCAGCAGGATATAGTCAAACTCTTTCAGGTTTCTGCTAACAAAATAAGTATTTTATCAATACCTGATCTATTGGCTTTTTTAACCGATGAATTGTCTCCAAAAATACCGCCGATGCCGGGAGCAAAACATGTATTACTTTGTTTCGGTTTAATTGAGCCACGTAAGGGCATACACACCTTAGTTGAGGCCATGCCTGAGGTTATCTCGCAATTACCTGATACGCTGTTATTTATCGTAGGAAAACCCCTCGAGCCAATACAACCGTATCAAAACAGTATTGCTGAACTGCAACTTCAAGCGCATGTAAAACTGGTGCCCGAATATGTCAGTTTTGAAGACATGGCCGGTTATTTTTATAGTTCGGATATTGTCATTCTGCCCTATTATTCCGGCTGGAACAGTGGCGTCATCTCATCGGCCTTTAGTTTCAAAAAGCCTGTGATTGCAACGGATGTAGCGGGTTTTAAAGATGTGATAGAGGACGGAAAAACGGGTGTTATTGTGCCTCCGAAAGATGCAAAAAGTTTAGCTGAACAGATCGTTAAATTGTTAAAAAATAAACAAATGCAAGCCGAATTGGTTGCTAACGCTGTTGAAAGTGTAAAAGCAAATTCTTGGGAAAAAATAGCTGAAGATACAATTGAAATTTACAAAAAAATTACATAATAACGTTGGGCAAAGGGTATAAAAAATGAGATATAAAAAATTGGGCAATACTGATCTGGAGGCTTCTGTCATTGGCTTCGGCTGCTCCCGAATAGCCTCTTTGACTACGAAATATAGCCACGATGAAGTCTCTAAAACATTGGCTCAAGCGCTTGATCAGGGGATTAATTTTTATGATACAGCTGATATTTATGGACAAGGAGATAGTGAAAAACTGTTAGGAAAAGTTTTTCAGCAGCACCGGGAAAAGGTTTTGTTTTGTTCAAAAGCAGGTTTAACATTGAGTGCGCCACAATATTATATCCGTTATCTAAAACCCTTTATTAGGCCCTTTCTGACTTATCTGCCTGCCGCTTCCAGAAAAACCACCGCTGTTCGACAGCACATCGAAAAACAGTGCTTTCAAGTGGACTATATACAAAAACAGATTGAAAACAGTTTAAGGCGACTGAATACAGATTATATGGATTTATTTCTATTGCATAATCCACCGACTGAAGTGATTGAAAGTGCAGAGATTTTTGAAATGCTTGATCGTTTAAAATCAAAAGGCATGATCCGTTATTATGGTGTATCTTGCCGCCAACATAAGGATGCCCAATTATGTTTACAAAATAATAATATTTCTTGTCTTCAACTAGATCTTTCCGCCACTAAAATTCAGCAAAACATAGACTTACTGAATGAAATTTCAGATCGACAAGTTGGTATAATCGCTAGGGAATGTCTTAATAATCATCATTTAATGACGGCTAGCGAATTGAATTTGCCAAATGGTTATCCAACTGAAAACTATAACTCCGCACAGCTTGCATTAAAATCAGTGGTAAACAACAATATTGTTGATGTTGCATTAGTGGGGATGGCATGCCGATCACATTTAACTGAAAACCTGTTGGTAGTGGATTAATGTTTAAGCTGACTAACATTACTATTAGGATATTTTAATGATAATTGATGCCGATAAAGTATTGCCTAACTCAGAATTGAGTTGTGATATCTGTATTGTAGGGGCGGGTGCTGCAGGAATTACTCTAGCAATGGAGTTAAACAAGTCTGAATTAGATATTATTCTGATTGAAGCAGGAAAAGCCGATAGCAGTGGCAAAAGTCTTAAATTATATCAGGGTGAGGTTATTGATGGACAACGACATTTACCCGCTGATCAGGCGCGTTATCGGCAGTTGGGCGGCACAACTTCAATGTGGGGGGGGCGTTGTATTCCTTATGACACTCTGGATTTTGAAACACGTAGCTATGTAGCAAACTCCGGCTGGCCGTTAACACGACATGAACTGGATCCTTTTTATAAAAGAGCGCATGTCTATTGTCAATGTGGTGACTACAATTACAATGTCCGAGAATCTCTACCTGATGGGATGACAAGTATGATTTCTGGCTTTGAAGATGGTCAGATTGTCAGTTCAACTATTGAGCGCTGGAGCCCGCCAACCCATTTTGGAAAAACCTATAAACAACATCTTAAACTGGCTAAAAATAT
>SPJS01000130.1 GCA_006844705.1 Methylococcaceae bacterium
TTTTCTATTCCTTTTATATCCAACACAGGAAGGTACTATGAGCAAGAAAAATATTTTAAGAAATGGTTTCCTAGGGCTGGTCGGTCTACTTTTGTCTTCAGCGGTATGGGCTCATGGCGGTGCCAAAGGAACCGACACAGATCAATGTAAATTTGAGATCGAGCCTGATCACTGGATTCACTATACAGCGTATCAGCCATTGGCGTATTCGGGTGAAGAGTTTTGTGGAAATCTCCCATCATTAGATACCTTGACTAAGCTGGTTTTTGATTATCAGGATCCACGCTATCGTAATATGTCTGTCGAATTTGAAGTGACTAAAGAGCCAGAGGGTTCACGTGTTTTTTTCATGGAGGCAAAAAAACATAAGTCTGGAACCGTTGTTCTGTCTTTGCCTAATGGTTTAAGTGAGCAAGGGAAATATTTGATCCACATTACATTGGTTCCTGATGAGGGTGAACGATTGGATGTTCATATGGGTTTTCAAGCCGGCTTCGGTGAACAGATGAGTATGGGCTCCATGGGGCTTTATGTTTTGATTGTTTTTGGTGCACTGTACGTCTTGTATCTTTCTCATGCAGGATTCAAAGAAAAAGTTGATGGAATGCTGGGAAAAGCGAAAGAAATTTAATATATAAACAGAGTCAACAGATGCAAAAACAATCTCTGAAATTAATTTTTGCGGTAACAACAATGCTGATGTCTACGGTGACATCAGCAGCCGTAGGCTTGCCGAAGTCGGTGGAAATCGATCCGGGTGTCGTTGAAGCACCGTGTAATGAAAACAACCCTGAGTGGCGTCAGGCACAGGTGATTGAGGGTGTGAAGATTCAAGAGTCTTTACGCTGTAGTCCAGATAATCCTGCACAAATTGCGACACAGGTAAAAGGGACTAACAATGTGTCTATGGACACATTGATGAATACCTATTATGCAGCCGACGCAATCATCAAGAAAAATGACATGGACGGCGACGGTGATCCCGATCTTATTATTATTAAGCTTGAGGTTGCTGAATTGAATGGTCATTCTCCTGATTTCGATGGGTTAGTGCCAACGTTTGATATCGCGCCAGGCATTCAGCCTGGTATGTGGGTCTTTGCGCCTAAATCGCGCGGTATGGCAACAAACAGTTTTGTGGGGACGGATGCTAATCCTTTATTGAGAGCACCTTCACCGCCCATTCGGGTGGAACAAGGGGATGTAGTCTGGATTCAGCTGGAAAACAGTCATTATTTTCCGCATACGATTCACTTGCATGGGGTAGATCACCCATGGGTAGACAGTGCCGGTGAGGGGAATGACGGGGTGCCCCAAACCAGTGACAAGTTTGTATTGCCAGGGCAAAGCAAGACCTATGAAATTCGGCCTCGTGTACCAGGTACCTTTGTTTATCATTGCCATGTGCAAACTCATGTGCATTTGGCGATGGGCCTAGTTGGAATGTTAATCGTTGAGGAAAACAGACCTAATAACTGGATTCAAACGTTTAATGTGGGGGGTGGCCAGGTCAGGCAGCCTTCTAAAGCGATTCTGGAAGATTATGATAGTGAATATGATCTTCATTATCATGCGATGGATAAAGAGCTGCATGAAACGATTCAGCAATATAATGATCCTAGATTAATCGCGAAAAAAATGAATCGTGAATATGATATGACCGATTCAACAGAGGATTATCATACTTTGAATGGTCGTTCATTTCCCTACACGCTACGTGAATCTATTATTGCTACTGAACCGAATAAAAAAATTAAAATTCGCATGTTCAATAGTACCGGGGAGTTATTGGCGATTCATACGCATGGGCATAAGGGCACGATTACGCACTACGATGGCGTTGAGCATAATAAAAATGCCCGCATCATGCGCGACGTCTATGATTTGGCACCCGCTCAGAGAAATGATCTGGAAATCAGCACAGTGGATGATGGCTTGCATAGTTATGGTCAGGGGATCTGGATTTTTCATGATCACCGCGAAAAAGGGATTACAACGGATGGCATGAATCCCGGCGGTAATGTCAGTGCAATCGTGTATAAAAAGTATCTTAATGAAGTGGGTTTGCCAATGGGTATTGGTGAAAGCCCTTTGAATTTGTTTTCAGAAGCTTTCCAGAAAAGAAAATTACCTGTTTGGCAGAATATAGATGAATGGAATAGTCTGGGTGAAGTGGATGCCAGTGATTACAAGGCACCTCCAGCGGGTATACAGGTGGAAGTTGAAAAGCCACCTACATTGTTTCAGGCAAATAAGGATACGTCCAGTGGCTCAGGTGGGTTTGGCAATTTCATTCTTGGTTTGATATTTGGGATTGTAGCGTATTTGCTTTTCATTAACCGTGAGAAGATTATGGCGACTGTGTCGGCTTTACAGGGAGGGAAGTGATATGAAAAAGCTCTTATCAGCTTCTGTTTTTCTGTGTATGTTTTCTGGAGGCGTAGCCGCTAAGGAATTCATTGAGCATAATAATATGATGGATCATGGCGATGGACATATGATGAATATGGATGGCGCCATGGTTATGGGAAATAATGAAGACCGGTTGCCGGGTGGGTGTGACAAGATTCGAGCAACCAAGGAAATTACTGTCCGGGCGGGACATAAATATGCGGAAAAGTTTCCTGGTCGGATCTTTGCTTTTGATAAACAGGAATATAATTTTGAACCCTGTACTAAATTGACGGTGCATTTTATAAATGATGATGAAATTCGCCACCAATGGATGATGCATGGCCTGCCAAAATACATGTACCCAAAAGGCATGTTTCATCTGGAGGTGACAGGGCCAGGTAAGGTCTCTGGAACGCTCATTTTTCCGCCTGAGGACAAAACATATCTGGTGCATTGTGATATTGCCCAGCATATGGAAAAGGGCATGAAAGCCCAGTTAAAAATTGGTCGAGGGAGTGGCGATCTGCCAAGTATTCCCGGTGTCACTGCAAATGTGATACAGGATGATTACAGTGAAAGTATTCCTGATACGATGCCTTTCCCCAAGCCTGATCCTAATGCAGCAACGGGTGCAGCTTCATCTGATGGAAGTGCAGGGAATAATTCCTTTCTTTCAGGTGCAATGGTGATTGGCTTGGCAATAGGTTTGCTCGGGGCTCCATTCCTTGCCAGACAATATCAGGGTAAGACCTTTGGTGAAGGCGTTGCTTATACCTTTGAAATGATTTCTAAAGGCATTGCTTTTGTAGTGAAGTTAATTAGTGATCTGATTAAGAAATTCACAGGCAAGAAATCGATTCAATTGCCTGATAAATAATCAACAAGGGTTGTAAAAAGCCTCTGAAGCTTTTGGTTTCAGGGGCTTTTTTTATGGAAAAAAGAAATGACAGAGCAATGGTTGGCGATCAGTAGCCTGTTTTTTAGTGCTTTTATTTCAGCGACAATAGCGCCGGGCGGGTCGGAAGCGGTTTTGGTGTACTGGGTGAATGAGTCAGTATTGTCACCTAAAATGCTTGTTTTCGTCGCGACGATTGGAAATACACTTGGCGCAATTACCACCTGGGTGATGGGGTGGTTTTTATCCATCAAATTTCCAGTGGATAGTGCGTTGTCAAAAGATAAGCAAAGAGCAGTCGATTGGGTACGAAAATGGGGAAGAATTGCTTTGTTTTTTTCCTGGGCGCCTGTTATCGGAGATGCATTGTGTTTTGCAGGGGGCTGGCTACGATTGCCGGTTGTGACATCAATTTTAATCATAATGGTTGGAAAGGCGTTAAGATATGCCGCTGTCGTGTTAGCCACTCAATATGTTATTTATGAATTTATTTAGTCGTTTTCCAGAACACACAGAAGAGGTTGTAGAAAACAAGCAGGATTATTTTGCTGTAGGTATCGCGTTTACTGTAGTCGTCATCTGTTTTGTGATTGATTCGGTTGCTGGCAAGATATTGCAAAATGCATTAGGAGTCGCTGGGTGGATTGTGTTGTTTCTTTTTTTGTTAAGAGAATCCAATCTTGTACGGGCACAGGTTTATGTTGCTGTTATATTCGCAACAATCGGTGAACATTTTGCCTCGGTTTATATGGAGGGCTATATATATAGACTTTCCAATGTTCCGGCATTCGTGCCGCCCGGGCACGGAATTGTGTATTTGACTGCCGTCATATTGGGCAGAACAGGCTTATTTATGCGCTATGCCAGAAAAATTGCGTTGGCTGTGAGTGGTATCGGTGTAGCGTTAATTGTGCTGGTTTTCTTGGGGATTGTAGGAAGAAGTGATGAAATCGGAACGGTTTTGCTATTAATCTATATGATCTTCCTATTCAAAGGCCGCTCACCTATGGTTTACCTGGGGGCGTTTTTTATTACCAATTGGGTGGAAATAGTAGGGACAAGCGTGGGTACCTGGTACTGGTCTGAAATTGATCCTGCGTCTACTTTAACTCAAGGAAATCCGCCTTTGGGTGTGGCGGCGTGGTATTGTCTGGTTGATGCGGTGGCAATTTGGGGGGCACCTTTCTTTATGGATAAAGTGAAAAAAATAAAAGTTCAAAAGGTCAGGCGTATTTCTAGATGATGAATAAAGCATGTTGACATATTTGCTGAAATTATTTTTTATTTATTGATGAAATAAAGTTTCATGTATTTATAAAAGGTATATTCAGCAGTATTTATGGCAAGAAGCAAGCCGTGGGAACCATCTAAAAAAGCGGCTTTGATAAAGTAAGTATTGAAAAAACTCCATGCACCTTTAAATAGAGCTAAAAAAAAACTGGATTTTTTGCCTTTGTTAAAGAGTTTTTCGGCGCCTAATGAGGAGTAGCTGTTCATTTTTGTTAAGGCTTCTTCAAGATTAACGTAGGTTTCATGAAGGATTGGGTTTTCAAGTTTTTTAATGGTGCCTTCCACGATAACGTGTTCATGGACGTTGTCGTTGCTGAAATGTCCTTTGTTTCTTTGAAACAGCCGTAAAACATAATCCGGCCACCAGCCTCCGTGTTTCATTTGTTTGCCACAAAAACTGGAAAGTCTTGGGGTTTTATATCCACATGCATCGTTAGATTGGATGTGGTTCAAGATTTCATGTTTCAGGTTGTCTGAGATATATTCGTCGGCATCAAGCGATAATACCCAGTCTCCACTCGCTTTCTCCAGAGCTCTCTGTTTTTGTGGGCCATATCCAGGCCAGTCGGTAGAGAATACATGGGAGGTAAATGATTTGCAGATATCCACTGTGTTATCAGTACTTCCAGAATCGAGCACAATAATTTCGTCGGCCCAGGTAACGGAACCTAAGCATCTGGCAATATGTGAAGATTCATTTTTTGTAATAACAATGATACTTAACATGGTGTTATTTCCATTGAAATTCGCCGTCTTGTCTGATGCCATGAATAGTCATCCCGTGTTGACGTAGTTCTTGATTGCGATATGTTTTTTGGCGTCTTTTTTTCAGGATTTTTTTAATTTTTCGTTCAGGCCAGCTTTGTTTTAACAGGCGATAGTTGTATCGGTAGGCCAAATCGCTATCTTGAGGTATGCCCTTCTCTTGTTTCATCAGGCTTTGAGTGATAGAGCCATAATGATGCAGCCAGGAGGCGCCCGTTGTTCCAGTATGAATTCCTGCCTTATCAAGTTCGTGGAAAAAAAGTGCGTCTTCATAGCCTAATAATTGAGGAATAGGTTGAAAAAAACCAACTTCATTCCACACAGACTGGTGAATGGCAACGCAGACAGCATGTCTCTCGCCAAGGCGAAGCGCATTTTTCATTTTTTCAGATGCGTTTTCAGAAAAGTCATCGAAGTCATAATCAAGACGGCCTTCAATCAGTGAGGGCGAGATGGCTTTTAGGTTGTTTTGTTCCGCAGTCGAAATCAGGTTTTCAATCCAGTTGTGCGAGACAAGAATGTCATTATTCATAATGATGGACCATTCTGATTGTAATGCTAAAGCGCCCTGGTTCCACGCGACACCGCAACCATAATTATGATTATTGATGATGACTTTTCCAATATCAAGTGTCTTAAGGTAGTCCAGAGTATCATCGGTAGAACCGTTATCGACAATGACCAGGCGACTAAGGTCATCATGATGCTTGATCATGCTGTCAATACATTGCTTGGTGTAATTTACCTGGTTATAGCAGGCAAAAGTGACGACATATTTTGAAGAATTCATAATTATAAACAAGGTTATGTATTAATGCGATTGAGCATGTTTCCCCAGGTATTTTGAGCCGGATTCAGTTTGATTAAGGAGGGTGCGGAGGAGTCATTTGAGCACTTAAACCTGCGATAATCCAGCCAGAAAATGTTGATAGATATTTCAGGTGGAAAACTTCCAGTGTTGAGCTGCAAATGAGTAAAGTGCCCATAAAAAGGACACCCATCTGAGCGGCTTTCGAAATATCCTGGTCAGAATGGTTGAGTTTGCTTTTAAAAAACAACATGGGGAAAATGAAAAGTACCACGGTTGAGATGCCACCAGCAATTCCTGATTGCAACAGGTTTGCGATGAGCTCATTATGGGCTCCGCAACAGGCGATCATGTCTTTGGCGGCTTCTGATGCAGTATTACTGAACCAGGGTTTGTTTAAAAACAAGTCATATCCTGCGTCGCCATAGCCAAAGACAGGGTTGTGAATAAATAATTGCCAGGAAATTTTCCAAATGGATAGGCGTAATCCTGCAGAGGTATCAAGGTTTGAATGATCTAGCCAACTGATAATTTCATGAAAAATACTTAAGATGCGTTGGTTAAAGGGAGGAAATGTAAAAAATGCGCCTATAAATGCAAGAGTTAGTCCTGATAAAAGACAGAGAGAGAGTTTGAGGCTAAGTTTTTTTCGATTGAAAAAATACCACATAATAAATATGAAAAGTAATGAAAGCCAGCTGATTCGTGTGCTTGACCCCATGATGAGCCATAGTCCAGCTATAAACCCTCCGGATAAGTAAAGGCTATACAGTCTTGATTTTTTATTTACGAGATCAAGGTGAGTTAAACAAAAGCCGGTCAAGACAACGGAATAAGTGCCGAGAGAGTTTGGGTCTACAAATGACGTGGTATAGCGATTAGGCCATAACGAGCTTCCGTGGGGATGAATGAGTGCTGCTGCTAAAGTGACAAAAAGAGCCAAAGGGGTGATTAAGCCCAGGATAGACGAAAAGTTAATTTGTTTGTACGTAAATAAAAACAGGATGGGAATCGACAGAAACATCCGGGAGGGGGCGTCATAAGCTCTGAGCAGCCATTCTTGTCTTCCCATCTGGCCAATAAATACGGCAAAGATAGGCAGCGATAAGGCAATAATAATAGGGGTGAGCGATTCAAGAGATTGAGAGCGATACAGGCAGGATGAGGTTTGTTTGATATAAAAAAGAGAGAGTGCCAGTGTTATAAAATAACAGGTGTTAATTCCCCCTTTGATACTCATAAATGAGATGATGCTAGCTGATAGAGTAAGTAACAGACAAGTGTCGAGCCAGTTGTTTTCTCTATTTTTTATAGTTGTAATAAAGAGGTTCTGCATTAAGTCAGAGAGAGCGGTTGTCGCACAAAGTTGTAGGCTGCATAGTTTCAAGGAAATCATTTAAATATGCAAAATGAATTTGTTTTGAGTGTACTATCAGAGGGGGTTGTCTGTTTGAAGTTTATCTTAAATGTATCCGTTGGATATTTGTTATTCAAGTGCTTAAATATAGGGCTGTGAGGTAAAAAATACTCTTTGAGCAGTGTCAGGCGTATTTTAGTGGATTACATAATGGTTTTTTTGTAAATCGAAACATGAAGCTGTGCAGACGCTTCCCAGCTAACGCTTATATCTTCAACCTTTGTTATTCTATCAATCTCATTTGCGCATGCGATTGCCCACGATGTTACGTTGTCATTTAAAGACAGGACTTTTCCACTCGTTGGTGTGATTCTTGAGGCAATTCCGCATAAGTCGGAAATTACTACGGGAATTCCTGAGGCGGTTGCTTCGGCAATAACCATTCCATAGGCTTCATTGGATGCAGGGTGTAGCAAAAGCCGTGCTTTTGAGAAAAAAGGCTCAGCATTTTGCCAGCCAAGTAATTTATATTGAAATGCTACTTTGTTGAATAAACCGTTGATTTCTTTAGGATCTGGCCCAAGTACCCAGAATTCAATGTCTGGTTTTGTAGTTGAAAGGTGTTGAACTATTTCAATCGCTTTTTCAAGGCCTTTTCTTTTCCATTCTTTGCCAACAAAAAGAATGATGTTTGAGTCTTTTAAGGTGTTATTAGATGTGTTTGAAATATGGGTAGCTGGAAAAGTGGGAGAGTGCAATCGATTGCCCAAGCAGGGGTATGCTTCTTTTAATTGATCGAAAATAAGGTCTGAGTTAGGCAGTACACATTGAACTTGAGCGCCACAGACTTCTCTTTTTTCAAGGTATTTCCATGTTTGTGTGCGAATGGAAAAGAGTTTCCAATACTTTTTTTTGTTAGTCTGGTTGAATAGGCCGCTGTGAAAAGTCGTGATATGGTGTACCGCGCAGCGTTCATGTGAATGGATAATATAAGCGTTAGGTTGGGTGGTGTTAACCCAGTTTGATACATGGCGTGAAAAAAGCAGCATGGAAAGCCAGCGCGGTTTTTCAATATTCGGATGATTTAATTGGTGAACCTGGATCATGTCATTTTCAACGGGTTCGCAATATTCTTGACATAGTACATGCACTTCAACCCCGATATTTGCCAGAGCATGAGTTAGCTCCCATACGTAACGTTCCATTCCTCCTACCGGGCCATAGCGTTTTACGATGTGGAGGACGGGGAGATCAAGTGAAGTCATATGAGTAAATGCTGTTGAGCTGCTGTTGTTGTATTAGCATATCAAAACCTGGTTAGGGTTGGTAAGAATGCTTTGTTTTGGTTGCGCATGTTAATAAAAAGATGTGTGGATAGCCGACATGGCTTTAAAGTTTTCGAGTGATTTTGAAATGGAAAAGAAGAAAAAAAGTAATAGTTTTTATGTGTACAAAAGGTTAATGGTTTATGTCTTTCCTTATTGGAGACTGTTCATTATCAGTGTGATTGGGTTTGTAATTTATGCATCTACTCAGCCGCTGTTTGCTGTTATTACTCAGTACATCATCGATACGCTTAATTCTGAAGATAGAGAGGGAATGATGTACCTTCCTGCATTTTTTGTGGGACTGTTCTTTATTCGTGGACTTGGCTCCTTTTTGGGTAACTATTTTCTCGGCAGAATTTCAGGGAATGTCGTGCATAATCTGAGGTGCGAGATTTTTAATCATTATACGTCGCTGCCAGCCTTGTATTTTGATATTCAAAATAGCGGGTACATGATTTCAAGAATTACTCATAACGTGGGGGAGGTGACCAGGGCGACTACTGATTCGGCAAGAGCATTTATTCGCGAAGGGTTTACCGCTATTGGATTAATGGGTTATCTGATTATGGCTAATTGGCAATTGTCTCTGGTATTTATGGCAATTACGCCCATTGTTGCGATCATGGTCAATTATATTAGTAAAAGGCTCAAGCGCTTAAGTCATAATCTTCAGGAAACTGTAGGGGATATGTCGCATATTGTCACAGAGATGGTGACGGGCAATAGAATCGTCAAAAGTTTTGGAGGCGAAGGCTATGAAAAAAAACGTTTCAAATCCAGTAGTCTGGACAATAGAAGGCAGCACCTGAAATTAATTATGACCATGTCAATTAATAGCCCTGTCATGCAATTTATAGTTTCGCTTGCTTTGGCGGGGTTGATGTACCTGGCATTGTTAATGATGCAAGACTCGGGAACAGGAGAGTTTGTTGCTTATATGACGGCAGCCTTTATGTTACCAAAGCCAATTCGGCAGCTAAGTGATGCTAATGCAGAAATTCAGCGGGGGATTGCTGCAGCAGAGTCGTTGTTTCAGGTATTGGACGAACCAGCTGAGATAGATGAAGGCAGTTATGTAGCTTCTTCTGTTAAGGGGCAGTTGGTATTTCGTAGCGTTGGTTTCAAATATTATCAAGCTGAAGAATGGGCGGTTAAAAATATCAATCTTGATATTCTACCTGGTCAATCAGTTGCGCTTGTTGGGGCGTCAGGTGGAGGGAAATCAACCTTGGTCAATCTAATACCAAGGTTCTATGAATATGATGTCGGCGAGATTATGCTTGATGGCGTTGAATTGAAAAAATATCAGCTTACGAATTTGCGCAATCAAATTGCATTGGTTACGCAGCATGTTGTTTTATTCAACGATACGGTTGCAAATAACATTGCATATGGCCAAATGGAAGGTTTTGATCAAGACAGGATTGTGCAGGCAGCACGAGATGCAAATGCGCTTGAATTTATTGAGAAGCTGCCAAATGGAATGGAAACGTTGATAGGGGAAAATGGATTTAACTTATCGGGAGGGCAGCGCCAACGACTGGCAATCGCTCGTGCATTATTGAAAAATGCACCGGTGTTAATACTGGATGAGGCCACGTCTGCATTAGATACTAAGTCTGAAAGGTTGGTGCAGGAGGCACTAAATAAAATTATGAAGGATAGAACGACAATTATTATTGCCCATCGACTTTCCACAATTGAAAATGCAGATAAGATTGTTGTGCTTGACCATGGTGAGATAGTTGAGCAGGGTCGACATCAGGAGTTGATGCGGCTGGGCGGAAAGTATTCAAAATTACATCTTAAACACCAAGATGGATTTGCAGAGGAAAAAAACAAGTAGAAAGATTGAAATAGTGCTTGACGAAAAGGGCATAGGCTGTAGAATAGTCGAGCTCAACAGGGCGTAATGCCTTGGGCTAGCAGCGGTAGTGTTAGTCAGCTCTTTAACAAACTAGTCGAAATAATTTGTGTGGGTACTGTGTTGGATGGTTTAACT
>SPJS01000131.1 GCA_006844705.1 Methylococcaceae bacterium
ATTCAACCTGGAAATTAACAATAACAACATGAGTTCTATCTGGAAGAATTGTTTAGCAAAACTTGAGCATGAGATCCCTTCAAATGATTTCAGCACATGGATCAGACCTCTTCAAGCCGTGAAAAGTGGAAACACTTTAAAACTGCTGGCGCCTAACAGATTCATTATTGAACATATCAAACAACATTATTTAGCAAAAATTCAGGACGCTGTTTATGAATTCTCAAATGGATCTTTAGTCCTCAAATTTGAAATCGGCAGTAAAAATTCGACACCTGTTTCAGCAAATGTTAACAATGTCACAAATGCACCTGTTCAAAAGAAAAAGCAACCTAATTTTTTAAATAAAGGATTCAATTTTGATACTTTTGTAGAAGGTAAATCTAATCAACTGGCGCGTGCGGCATCTGTTCAGGTTTCTGAAAATATTGGTAAAGCCTATAATCCGCTATTTATTTATGGCAGTTCCGGGTTAGGGAAAACCCATCTGATGCATGCCATTGGCAATGCCGTACTGAATCAAAATCCGCATGTAAACATTGTTTATTTACATTCAGAAAAGTTTGTGCAAGATATGGTACGTGCCCTTCAACAAAATACAATCAATAGCTTTAAAGAATATTATCGAAATATTGATGTGTTATTGATCGATGATATTCAATTCCTGGCAGGGAAGGAACGATCACAGGAAGAGTTTTTTCATACGTTTAATAATTTGCTGGATAAAAAACATCAGGTCGTCTTAACCTGTGATAAATATCCAAAAGAAATTGAAAGACTGGAAGATCGTTTAAAATCCCGGTTTGGGTGGGGATTGCCGGTTGCTATTGAGCCACCTGATCTTGAAACGCGTGCTGCCATTTTGATAAAAAAAGCTAAACTGGTTAATGTGGAATTAAATCAGGATGTTGCTTTTTTTATCGCGAAACGTATTCCATCCAATGTCCGAGAGCTTGAAGGCGCGTTACGTCGTGTTGTGGCTAACTCTCAATTTACCGGAAGAGAAATAAGCATTGATTTCACCAAAGAAGCATTACATGATTTATTATCTTTGCAGGATAAATTGGTCAGCATTGAAAATATTCAGAAGACGGTGGCTGAGTATTACAAAATCAGAGTGATGGAATTACATGCAAAAAGTCGCAAACAATCGATTACTCGTCCCAGGCAAATGGCGATGGCTTTGGCCAGAGAACTCACTTCACAAAGTTTTCCCGAAATTGGAGATGCATTTGGTGGACGTGACCACACGACGGTAATCAATGCGTGTAAACGTATTGAAACGTTAAAAGATAGTAATCCAAAAATATTGGAAGATTACCAAAACTTATTACGAACTTTATCCCAATAATTACTGGTCTTATGAAACTTGTTATTAACAGAGAACAGCTGCTACCTGCATTACAAAAAATTGTTAATGTCATCGAGAAAAGGCAGACCATGCCTATTCTTTCGAATGTCCTGATGAATGCATCTGAAAATAAGTTGACATTAACAGGTACGGATCTTGAAATTGAAATCATTACTCATTTGCAAGTTCCTGTTGATGTGCCCGGTATGGTGACTGTACCCGCACGTAAATTTCTTGATATCTGTCGTTTATTGCCGAATGAAGCTGATATCAGACTGGAACAAAAAGACGATAAAGTCATCGTTTTATCTGGTAAAGGACGCTTCTCATTATCGACTTTACCTGCAGATAACTATCCAGAGTTTTCTTTATCTGACTTTGATTATCAATTTGAAATTTCAGCCGCACAGTTAAAAAAGGCTTTGGATAAAACCTTGTTCTGCATGGCGAATCAGGATGTCAGATATTATTTGAACGGGATATTTCTTAATGTCAGTAACAGCCAGTTAAAAATGGTTGCTTCTGATGGTCACAGGTTATCCATTTATCAGGATGCCTTGGCATCTGAAACTGGATACGAAACCCGAATTATTGTGCCTAGAAAAGGGATTCTAGAAATCAGTCGATTGCTTGATGATCCAGAACTTGAAATAAAAGTTCAATTTTCAAACAGTAATATTCAATTATCGTTTAACAATATCTTGTTTTCTGCAAAGTTGGTGGATGCAAAATACCCTGATTTTAACCGGATTTTTGAACAGGATTTTCATCCGTCAATTTTTATCGATAAAGCGATGTTAAAGGATGCATTAACACGTGTCTCTGTATTATCTAATGAAAAATTTAAAGGGATCACCCTGGATATTTCTTCTGACAATTTGAAAATCAGTGCACATAATCAGGAACATGATGAAGCAGAAGAGGAATTGGTATTGACCTTTGAAGGTGAAAATATTTCCATTTCGTTCAATGCACAGTATCTGTTAGATGCTGTCAGCAATGTGGATTCTGATATTGCAGAATTGTCGATTGCAAGTAATAACAGTACTTGTTTCATTATAGAACCTGAACAAGACACCTATAAGTTTATCGTGATGCCGATGAAAATCTAATACATGACCATCAATAGACTGGATGTTCATTCAGTTAGAAATATAACGTATTGTTCACTATCTCCTTCTCAAAAATTTAATATTATCGTTGGCCCAAACGGAAGTGGTAAAAGCTCTTTGCTTGAATCTATCTTTCTATTGGGTCGAGCCCGTTCATTTCGTACAACCACTGTTAAACAGCTGATTCAATTTGAACAACCACACGCTATAGTCAGTAGCCGTATACATACTGACGATTCTGATAACTTACTTGGTGTACAGATTGATCACAAGCAAACGACTATTCACTTAAACAGAGAGAAAGCTTCTCTTTCTGATATTGCCTATTGTCTACCTTTACAATTGATTCATCCAAAAAGTTACAAACTGCTGGATGGGGGGTCTCAGCTACGCAGGGAATTTATTGATTGGGGGGTGTTTAATCAACAGCAAGACTTTCTCCAGGTTTGGCGCGATTATAAAAAAACGCTGCAACACAGAAATAAAGTATTAAAACTCAAAGATGTAAAGCAGCTGTCAATATGGGATAAACGGTTATCTGATTATGCACAGATTGTTATTCAATACCGTATCGAGTACGTTGAACAATTAAAAAAATACGCCCTAGCTTTGTTTAATGTTTTTCTTCCAGCCGTTGATTGTTCATTGCAATTTTTATCTGGATGGGACAATAACATAACGCTATTAGAACAATTAGCATCAGACAAGGAACGTGATCTTCGCTATGGTTTTACACAAAGTGGTCCACATAGATCTGATTTTAGATTGTTAACCCATAACCTCAATGTGAAAGATGTCGTCTCTCGAGGTCAATTAAAGTTACTTGTACTTGCGTTAAAGTTAGCTCAAATTCAATTGTTTTCATCTTTCAATAAGTATTCAGTCTGTATTTTAATCGATGATCTTACCGCTGAATTAGATACTGCTAACAAGTCAAAATTGTTAAAATATCTATATGATTCAAATTGTCAGGTGTTTATGACATCTACCGAATTAGATTCTTTTGGTGACCTTTCACTATTTGATGACTACAAAGTGTTTCACGTGAAACAAGGTGAAGTAAATTTCACTGATGTTTCACGTGAAACATGATTAAACCTCTTTTAAAACTCGCGGAAAATGTATGAGTGAAAATAACAACGAATACGACAGTTCAAATATCAAAGTACTCAAAGGACTGGATGCTGTAAGAAAGCGCCCCGGCATGTACATTGGTGATACCGATGATGGAACAGGGTTACACCACATGGTATTTGAAGTCGTAGATAACTCGATAGATGAAGCATTGGCGGGTTATTGCACAGGTGTAGATGTCATCATCCATGAAAATGGTTCGGTATCTGTAAAAGATGATGGACGCGGTATACCGGTTGACATTCATCCGGAAGAAGGTCGATCAGCTGCAGAAGTAATCATGACGGTACTTCATGCCGGAGGTAAATTTGATGATAATGCGTACAAGGTTTCTGGTGGCTTGCATGGTGTAGGGGTGTCCGTTGTAAATGCGCTATCAGAAGTCATGCATCTGGAAATCAGAAAAGACGGAAAGTTGTATCAACAGGAATACCGCATGGGTGAGCCGCAAGCGCCTTTGGCAGCAGTGGGAGAGGCAACTGATAGCGGAACAAAGATCACCTTTAAGCCAAGTACTGAAACATTCACGAATGTCGAGTTTCATTATGATGTATTGGCCAAACGCTTGCGTGAATTGTCGTTTCTGAATTCCGGTGTAAGAATAGCTATCAGTGATGAGCGAACGAATAAAGAAGATGTGTTTGAGTTTGAAGGCGGAATCAGCGCATTTGTGCAGCATCTGAATAAAAACAAAACACCATTGTTTGAAGATGTATTCCACTTCAGTGCTGAAAAAGAAGGAGTGACGGTAGAAGTGGCTTTGCAATGGAATGACTCCTATCAGGAAAACATTTTCTGCTATACCAACAATATCCCGCAACGTGACGGAGGAACCCATCTTGCCGGTTTCAGAGGGGCATTGACGCGTACCTTAAATCAATACATCGAAACCAACGGTTTGGCAAAAAAAGAAAAGGTTGCAACAACAGGGGATGATGCTAGAGAAGGATTGACAGCTGTACTTTCGGTTAAAGTACCTGATCCCAAGTTCTCGTCGCAAACCAAAGATAAACTGGTGTCTTCAGAAGTGAAGCCTTTGGTGGAATCCACCATGAATGAGAAATTGCAGGAGTTTTTACTGGAAAATCCTCAAGTGGGTAAAACGATTGGCAATAAAATCATTGATGCCGCGCGTGCCAGAGAAGCTGCGCGTAAAGCCAGAGAAATGACGAGGCGCAAAACGACACTGGATATTGCAGGATTGCCCGGCAAACTGGCGGATTGTCAGGAGAAAGACCCGGCATTATCAGAAATTTTTATAGTGGAAGGGGACTCTGCCGGTGGTTCAGCCAAACAGGGCAGAGACAGACGTACACAGGCGATACTGCCACTAAAAGGAAAGATTCTGAATGTGGAGAAGGCACGATTCGACAAGATGATTTCTTCGGATGAAATTGGAACGCTGATTACGGCATTGGGATGCGGCATCGGCAAAGAAGAATATAATGTCGAAAAGTTGCGTTACCATCGAATTATCATCATGACAGATGCGGACGTAGACGGCTCGCATATCAGAACTTTATTACTAACCTTTTTTTATCGTCAAATGCCAGAACTGGTGGAACGTGGTCATATTTACATCGCCCAGCCGCCGTTGTACAAGGTTAAAAAAGGCAAGCAGGAGCACTATGTAAAAGACGATGATCAGTTGAACCAATATCTGATTCAACTTGCACTGGACAAGGCACAATTACAGACAGATGAATCATTGCCAGTAATACAGGGGCAGGGACTGGAACATCTGGCGACGGAATATTTATCTGTCGTCAATGTGATCAATCGCCTTGGCAGACGTTATGATGAAGAATGTCTGGAATACATGACGTATATTTCACCATTAGGTAAAGAGCAACTTGCTGATCAAGTGCAAATCAACACATGGCTCACTGTGTTAAATAGCCGTTTACTCGATCACAGCAAAGCACAATATACATTCGAGTTAAGCTATCAGCATGCGGAAGATTTTGATATTATCGTCACCCGCCGCTTGCATGGCATAAGTAAATCCTTTGTGATTGACCACAGCTTTTTCCATGGACCGGATTATCAAAAAATAGCCAAATATGCAGACGATACCAGCACTTTGTTTAACGAGAACTCGGTCATGCGCATTGGCGAGCGAGAGCATCATGTAGACAACTTTAAACAGGCATACGAATGGATGATGAAG
The DNA here is from genome assembly GCA_006844705.1 of Methylococcaceae bacterium. Classification (GTDB taxonomy): domain Bacteria; phylum Pseudomonadota; class Gammaproteobacteria; order Methylococcales; family Methylomonadaceae; genus Methylomarinum. The sequence goes on from SPJS01000131.1 coordinate 5,768, forward strand.
GAAGTTAAAAAAGGACAGCATATCCAGCGTTACAAAGGATTGGGCGAAATGAATCCGGGACAATTGTGGGAAACCACATTGGATTCCAATACTCGCCGTATGCTGCAAGTGACCATTGAAGATATCATTGCCGCCGATGAAATCTTTACCACCTTAATGGGTGATGTCGTGGAACCACGTCGAGACTTCATCGTTAAAAATGCGCTGGATGTCGCGAATCTGGATATCTGATCATATATGCAACAATATCTGGATTTACTGCAAAATATTCTTGAGGAAGGCAATAAGAAGGACGACCGCACCGGCTGTGGCACCTTGTCTATATTTGGTCATCAGATGCGCTTTGATTTAAGCCAGGGCTTTCCGCTGGTGACCACAAAAAAAGTGCACCTCAAATCCATCATTCATGAACTGTTATGGTTTCTGCAGGGCGAGACCAATATCAGCTACCTGCAACAACATGGCGTCCGCATCTGGGATGAATGGGCCGATAAACAGGGTAATCTGGGGCCGGTTTATGGACACCAATGGCGCAGCTGGCCGGCTGCAAACGGACAGTCAATTGATCAGATCAGTACGATTATAGATCAGATAAAAAACACTCCCGACAGCCGTCGCATGATGGTATCGGCGTGGAATGTGGCAGACCTGCCGGATGAAACCATCAGCCCTCAACAAAATGTTGAACAAGGAAAAATGGCTCTGGCCGCTTGTCATACCCTGTTCCAGTTTTATGTCGCTGACGGCAAACTCTCCTGCCAGCTTTACCAGCGCAGTTGCGATACCTTCCTGGGCTTGCCATTTAACATCGCCAGCTATGCCCTGCTTACCCACATGCTCGCCCAACAAACAGGATTACAACCTGGCGATTTTGTCTGGACTGGCGGAGATGTACATCTTTACCTGAATCATCTGGAACAGGCAAAACAACAAATCCAACGCACCCCCTACCCTTTGCCTGCATTAAATATCAAACGCACACCGGATGATATTTTTTCCTATCAATATGAAGACTTTGAAATAGTTGGCTATCAGTCCCATCCACATATCAAGGCGCCGATTTCTGTCTAGGAGGCTGTCGGGTTATCGGGTTTGTCGCAGTAGAATTATTCATAATCCGACAGTTTCCTAACCAAGAAGCTAAATCGTGGATTCGGTTAAAATAAGAAAAATTGAAGGGAAAGATTTTGAAGAAGTTCGTGATGTTAGCGTGGCTTCGTTTTCAGATACGATAGCATGTAGATTGACTGTAAAGGGTATTTCAACCTTTTCAGAAATTGCTGAATCGAATATATTTTTCAATAGAATGAAAGAAGTTAATATTATTCATGTTGCAGAGAAAGCTAACAAAGCAGAAGGTGTTATTGAGAATTCAGAAGGTTTAGTGTAGCAACCAAGGGAATTAAACCTTACAACTCTTCCCTAATACGCTTATAAATCCCCCCAAAACTTCCATTGCTCATAAACACCGTATGGCAGGGTGCTTGTGTCTCAATTTCATTTTTCAGGCGCTGAAGAATGTCATCGATAGAGGTGCTGATGGTCAGGTTGTCGGCGTAGTTCAATAGCTTGTCCAGTTGCCAATCCAGATTTTCCGGTTGGTAAAGAATGGCAACATCGGCAGCATTCAACGAGTTTGCCAGGCTTTCGGTGTGGATGCCCATGCGCATGGTATTGGAGCGGGGTTCAACCACAGCAATGATTTTTTCATCGCCCACCTGTTTGCGGATGCCATCCAAAGTTAATCGGATGGCAGTCGGGTGATGGGCGAAGTCATCGTAGAATGTCATCAATTTAATCTGTGCAATTTTTTCCATGCGGCGTTTTACATTTTTGAATGTATGCAAGGCGTCGATTGCATGCTCGGGAGTGATGCCGACATGTTTGGCGGCCGCAATAGCGGAAAGGGCATTAAAGACATTGTGTTGCCCCGTCAGTGACCAGTTCACCTGCCCTTGCGATTGACCATCAAAAAATACATCAAATTGACTACCATCTTGTGCAAGCAAGTCAGCTTTCCATAAGCTGTCATTATCTATGTCGGTGTGTTGCACTGGTGACCAGCAGCCCATGTCGAGCATGTCCTGTAGATTGTTATCCTGTTGTGGTGAAATGATGAGGCCGTCACCCGGGATAGTACGTACCAGATGATGGAATTGCTTTTTTATCGCGTCCAGATCATCAAAAATATCGGCATGATCAAACTCAAGATTATTCAGGATGGCGGTGCGCGGCCGATAATGGACAAATTTGGAACGCTTGTCAAAAAAGGCGGAATCGTATTCATCAGCTTCGATCACAAAGAAATCCGATTCGCCCAGACGCGCGGAAATGCCGAAATTCAAAGGAATGCCACCAATCAGGAAACCGGGTTCAAATCCCTGTGTTTGAAGAATCCAGCTCAACATGCTGGTGGTGGTGGTTTTACCATGGGTACCGGCAACACCCAGCACCCATTTTTTATGCAGAACATGTTCAGCCAGCCATTGCGGGCCGGAGACATAATGCAAGCCTTGATTGAGACAGGCCTCGACTTCCTCATTGCCACGTGACAGGGCGTTTCCGATAATAACGAGGTCAGGTCTGGGTTGCAGATGTTTTGTCTGATAACCTTGCATCAGTTCAATACCTTGTTGCTCCAGCTGAGTGCTCATTGGGGGATAGACATTTTGATCAGAGCCACTGACCTTGTATCCTAGTTCTTTAGCAATCAGGGCCAACCCACCCATAAATGTGCCGCAAATGCCTAAAATATGTACATGGTATTGTTTATTCGGTTCCATCAGTTTGCTCGTTAGTGTCTGGCTTAATGGGTTCAGGTGATTTTTCTTCGGTCGTTTCTACACTGTCTTTAGCGCCTGCTTTTTCCAAAAATGTTATCAGGTGTTTAAAAGAAGTTTTTTTGGCTTTTGCCAAAACGGTGATCTGTTGTTTATCTGTTGCATTAATATCAGCCCCAGCTGAAACCAGTTGGCTGACGACGTTGATATCACCAAAATTCAATGCATCCATCAGGGCGGTCGTGCCATTATTATCAGCCAGGTTTACATCCGCTCCATAACTTAACAGGGTTCTGATAATTCGCAAATTACCATTGAAGCTGGCTGCCATAAGTGCAGACCGGCCCTGAGGTGTCTGACTGTTAACATCGACGCCATTACGCAGCAGCGATTCTACACGTTTTATGCGACCATTGGCGGCCGCAGAAAATAAGTCACTGGCTCCTTCAGCAAAAATAACGGGGTGAAATAAACAGCCCAAGACCAGAAAAATTCGTAATAGCATGAAAGCCCCTTGCGTTTACCAGACAGTTAGGATGAAATAAGTTTATATGATATGAATTCCATTTTAGAAGACAAGCGGGTAAATAATGCAATGGGCGAAAAAAATAATGTCATCGTAGAGACAGAAACACGCTATATAGAAGAACAGTCGTCAGCTGAAGACAATAAATATGTTTTTGCTTATACGATAACAATTACCAATATGGGAAATATACCGGCACGTTTAATGACACGGTACTGGCTAATTACAGATGCAAATGGTAAAAAGCAGGAAGTGAATGGCGATGGCGTTGTGGGTGAACAACCTTATTTAAAACCCGGCGAGACGTTTAAATACACCAGCGGTGCGATGATCGAAACACCCGTCGGAGTGATGGAAGGGCGCTATGCAATGGTCTCTGATGAAGATGATAATTTCTATGCGACCGTTTCTCCATTTACCTTATCTATTCCGCGAGTGTTGCATTAATGGCTGTATATGCGATTGGTGATGTGCAAGGGTGTTTTGATGATTTAAAGCGTCTACTGGACAAGATCCGCTTTGATCCGGTAAAGGATCAACTCTGGTTTGTAGGTGATCTGGTTAACCGTGGACCCAAATCTCTGGAAACACTTAGCTTCGTAAAATCTCTGGGTTCATCTGCAATCAGTGTATTAGGCAATCACGATCTGCATTTGATAGCGACGGCTTTAGGTATCAGAAAACCGCATAGAAAAGACACACTACAAGACATTATTAAGTCGCCGCATTGTGATGAACTTATCGACTGGTTACGTCATTGCCCCTTGTTTTATCATGATAATGGTTATTGCTTGTTGCATGCCGGTTTACCACCGCAGTGGGATTTTAAAAAGACAAAACAAATGGCGGCAGAAGCAGAAGCTATTTTGCAGGGTGAAAACTATCGGGAATTTTTTAACCACATGTATGGTGATGAGCCGTCATCATGGCATGAAGATTTACAGGGTATGGCTCGCATCCGGTTTATAGTGAATTGTTTTACCCGTATGCGTTATTGCGATGGAAATGGTGTGCTGGATATGGAATATAAACAGGCACCGGGCAGACAGCCAGAAGGGTTGTATCCCTGGTTTCAATTAGCGGATAGAAAAAGTGTGGATATGAAAATTATCTTCGGCCACTGGTCCACACTGGGGTTTTATGCAGGCGATAATTGTTTTGCGCTTGATACCGGATGTTTATGGGGTGGGGAACTGACTGCCTTAAAACTAGGCAAGTCAGTTAAGCGGACAAGTATCTCATGTGCAGGTGAATGTGAAATCGCCTGAATGATTTACCAACTGTTTTCGCCAGCATCAGCCGTATCGTTATCCGCATTTCTGTCCCATCCGCGTTGCCCGGTATTGGTTAGTTCAAGAATGCCATCGCCGTTTTGGGCTCCGGTTGGTGTGGCTCTTAATGTATACGTCGTCGCATTTGCTGCTTCAATCGTTAAATTGTAATAAACAGTTCCACTGGCCGGACTGGTTGTGGGAAAGATAGAGGGGCTACCGGTATCATTGGTTCCGGCAATGCCACATGTGTTTGCTCCT
>SPJS01000132.1 GCA_006844705.1 Methylococcaceae bacterium
CAAGATATTTAGCCGAAGCGCCCGTCGCAATAATCAGAGCATCGCAGGTGTATTCGCCCGAGTCACCAGTCAATTTGAAGGGGCGTTGAGACAGATCAGCTTTATTAATATGATCGAAAATAATTTCAGTATCAAAGCGTTCGGCATGACGACGCATTCTGTCCATCAGATCCGGGCCTTGCAAACCCTCTACATCGCCTGGCCAGTTATCTACTTCGGTGGTTGTCGTTAATTGACCGCCTTGCTGCATGCCTGTGATCATGACGGGATTTAAATTTGCACGGGCAGCATATACTGCAGCCGTATAGCCGGCAGGGCCCGAACCTAAAATTAATAACTTGCAATGCTTTGTTTCTGACATTTAATTAACTCTCACTTAAATAATAACTGCATTATACGAATTATGATTGATTTGTTTAACCAATTCTTTAGTTAGCAAATAGTTGCCACATACGAAATTTTACCTTGCTTCATGAGCGTACATACGGCACTTATAGATTGGTTGCGCACACAAAGTTTTTCAGTATGAACATATAAAAAAAGAAAAATTCAATGGAAAAATATTAATGTATCTTGTGTAAAAGATGATCTATAATTTTGTTTTATATAGGGTTTGGGTTGAAAGCTATGGTTGCAGTTCTGGAAGAAAAAACAGTACGAGGTCTTAAAGAAGTCATTTTTCTGGCTTTATCAACCGCTGCATTATTCTTTTTGATCTCGTTATTAACATTTGATCACGACGATGCCGGTTGGACGCACAGTGGCGTTGGGCAAGACATTGGTAATGCGTGTGGGGTAATTGGTGCCTGGGTGGCGGATTTTTTCCTCAGCTTCTTTGGTTTGATGTCGTTCCTCTTTCCGGTAATGATGGTGTGGATGGGGTATCTGGCTTACAACTATTCAGGTCAACGAGGTAGCCGGCTTATGTTGTGTTTACGAAGTACAGGCTTTATTGCCACGCTGATTTCTGGATCTGCGCTGTTTTATCTGCACTTATTACGCATCAGGCTGGAACTTCCCGGGAGTACGGGCGGTGTGCTGGGTCAGGAAATGGGTGATATTTTTTTGATTTTCCTCGGCAATTCGGGAGCAACACTGTTTTTATTGGCCGTGTTTTTGGCTGGTATCACCCTTTTTACCGGGGTGTCCTGGATAAAAATCATGGATTTAGTCGGTAAATACACGCTTATGCTGAGCGATTTTGTGTATTGCCAACTGCTAACACTGTTTGCAAGGAAACAAGATAATCTTGCGGCTGAGCCCTCTGTTTCTGCACCCACAAAGAAACCTAAGAAAAGCACAACGACTTCTTCTGTGCGTATTGAACCGGCAATGCAAACGTTGCAAATCGGTGAACGGGAAAAACAAGAGATTCAGGAAGATATTTTTGCTGAAGAAAAAAGTAGCGATTCTTTACCACCGTTGTCTGTGCTTGAAAAAAGAACGTCTCAGGTAAAACGCTTTTCCAGCGCAGAATTGGAAGAGATTTCGCGGCAAGTAGAAGATGTATTGCAAGACTATAATATTGTTGTCGAAGTCGTGGCCGTACATCCCGGGCCGGTGATTACCCGTTTTGAATTGCAATTGGCGGCCGGCGTTAAAGTCAGCCGTATTAGCGGCTTATCAAAAGACTTGGCACGCGGTTTGTCTGTACCCAGTGTGCGCATTGTGGAAGTGATTGAAGGTAAAAGCGTCATCGGGCTTGAAATTCCTAATCAGGAACGCGAAATAGTGTGCCTGCGGGATTTATTGGCCTCGCACGATTTTGAAAAGAGCAAATCACGGTTAGCCTTGGCTTTAGGTAAAGATATAGCTGGTGTCCCGGTTATAGCCGATCTGGCTAAAATGCCTCACGCATTGGTTGCCGGAACCACCGGCTCAGGAAAATCAGTTGCCATCAACACCATGATTCTGAGTTTACTGTACCGCAGTAAACCGGAAGATGTGCGTATGATTATGATTGACCCCAAAATGCTGGAGTTGTCAGTCTATGAAGGCATACCGCATTTGCTTACTCCCGTGGTTACAGATATGAAAGATGCTCAGAATTCGTTACGCTGGGCAGTGGCGGAAATGGAACGTCGATATAAACTTATGTCGAAAGTGGGGGTGCGCAACCTGGCTGGATTTAATCAGGCGGTCAACAAAGCCGAGGAAAAAGGTGAACCACTGCGCGACCCCCTGTTTCAACTAGAGCAACCTTTGGAAGATGGGGAAGAGTTTCCGACCTTAACCACCTTGCCCAGCATAGTCATTGTGATTGACGAATTGGCTGATATGATGATGATTGTCGGCAAAAAGGTAGAAGAATTGATAGCGCGTTTAGCTCAAAAAGCACGTGCCGCGGGTATTCATTTAATTCTGGCCACGCAACGACCGTCGGTGGATGTGTTAACCGGTTTAATAAAAGCCAATATTCCTACACGCATTTCTTTTCAGGTCTCGTCACGCATAGATTCTCGAACAGTGCTTGATCAGGGGGGAGCCGAAACCCTGCTGGGTAATGGTGATATGCTGTTTTTGCCGTCTGGTACCAGTGTGCCTGTTCGCGCCCATGGTGCTTTTGTTGATGACCATGAAGTACATCAAGTTGTGGAGTTTCTTAAACTGACAGCGCCTGCAAATTATCTTCAGGAAATCACTCAGGAGCGCACAGATAGCGGGGAAGTGACCTCTTCTGACGACATGGGCGCAGAAATGGATAGCTTGTATGACGAAGCTGTTCAATTTGTTACCGAGACGCGTAAAGCTTCAATTTCCAGTGTGCAACGGCGTTTTAAAGTGGGTTATAACCGTGCGGCACGAATGATTGAAGACATGGAAGCAGCAGGGGTTGTCAGTACTGCCGAAGGCAATGGCAGCCGTGAAGTGTTGGCTCCACCACCCCCCAAGGATTAATATGAACAGTTACATTATTGGTCTATTGGTCGTTATTGTAATATCAACGCTGGCGGGTTGGTACGTCTCGTCCAGAAAGCAGGCAGAGAAAGCCATTAAAATCATGCTTTTCCTGCTATATTTCTGGGTTTTCGCATTTCTTCAGATTGCATTATTTGCGGTTGTTTATTATTTTTTCTTCTAACAATTCCTGATTACGTATAACCCGACAGGCGCCTCGGTTGTCTGTATAATAACGCGCTTTGAATTTTCAACAGGAGCTCCTCTTGGATCGCATTCAGGACATTACCAGTCCCATGACAGCTATGGAAAAGCGCGCTACATTTTCTCTGGCCAGCATCTTTGGTTTGCGCATGCTGGGTCTGTTCATGCTGTTACCGGTTCTGTCTCTGTTTGCCGAAGGCTTGCAGGACGCCACGCCTTTATTGATTGGGATGGCTGTCAGTATATATGGCTTGACTCAGGCGCTGTTACAAATTCCATTTGGTTTATTATCAGACCGATTTGGCAGAAAAAAAATCATCATTATTGGCTTGATATTGTTTGCCGCAGGCAGTGTCGTTGCCGCATTATCTACCACTATTTATGGCATATTGGTGGGACGTGCACTGCAAGGCGGTGGAGCGATTGCAGCGGCAATTATGGCGTTAGTGGCCGATTTAACCCAGGAAGTGCACCGCACCAAGGCGATGGCGACCATTGGTGGCAGTATCGGGCTTTCTTTTGGTGTAGCCATGACAATGGGGCCGGTATTGGCAGCACAGATTGGCATTCATGGGATTTTCTGGTTAACCGCGGCGTTGGCCATATTGGCCATATTCATTGTGATTTTCATCGTGCCCAGTTCAGAACGGCTTTCCACGCATTGTGATGCAGAACTCATCCCCACCGAATTTTCCCGTGTGATTCGCGATTTGGACTTATTGCGTCTGGATTATGGTATTTTTGTTTTACATCTCATATTAACAGCCATTTTCGTTGTGCTACCGCTACAATTTCGAGATAACGGGATCTTGCCCGATCAACACTGGTTGATTTACCTGCCGGTCTTGCTCACATCTATGGCGGCGATTATTCCATTTGTCATCATTGCCGAAAAAAAACGCAAAATGAAGCCGGTGTTTCTTGCGGCTATCGCCTGTTTGATTATTGGTTGCATTGGCATGGCCATGTTTGTACAACAGAGTTATTTGCTGATTTTCTTTTTGTGGGTGTTTTTTGCCGGATTTAACCTGCTAGAGGCAACCTTGCCATCATTAATTTCTAAAACTGCACCCGCAGATTTAAAAGGTACGGCCATGGGCGCGTATTCCAGTTCTCAGTTTATGGGCGCATTTTTGGGCGGAGTATGCGCCGGTTGGCTGTATGGAGAGTGGGGTATGCAAGCGGTATTTATTTTTGCTGCGTTGCTGTCTGCCAGTTGGTTTGCCATTGCCAGCAAAATGTCTCAGCCCCGGTATCTGGCAAATTTATTGCTGTCATTAGAGGCTGTCGATCAACACTCTGGGCAACAGTTTAGCGAACAACTACTGAGTGTGACGGGCGTTAAGGAAGTCAAATTGCATTTTGAAGAGCAGACCGCCTATTTGAAAGTAGATAACAGTATTCTCGACAAACAACAGCTGCAGCAATTCCTGATACAATGGAAGTGAAGCATAATCATTTCTTGCTTACCCTGCGGTAACGACTAATCAAAACGGAGTTCTTTTCATGTTAAATAAAGTCATGTTAATTGGCAATTTGGGTGCAGACCCTGAAGTCAGGTACATGCCCAGTGGCGGTGCCGTCACCAATATCAGCCTGGCAACGACACGCCGCTGGAAGGATCGTCAATCTGGCGAACGTAAGGATCACACGGAATGGCATCGTGTTGTGTTTTTTAATCGTCTGGCCGAAGTGGCGGGTGAATATCTGCGCAAAGGCAGTCAGGTTTATGTAGAAGGCCGCATCCAAACACGGAAATGGCAAGATCAATCTGGGCAAGACCGTTACTCGACAGAAATCGTCGCCGAAGAAATGCAAATGCTGGGCAGTCGCAGTGGCGGCACGGCGGGTTTTGATAATGCGTCTCAAGGTGGAGGCCATGCTGCCCCAGCCAATTCCCCTGCACCACAACCGCAATCAGGCAGTCAAACACCACCTCCTGCCAATTATGATGATGGTGGCTATGACGACGATATTCCATTCTGATCCAAAATATCAGGCATAGAGAGTCCTTGTTAGCAAGGGCTCTCTTTTGTCAATTGAACTACAATTTGTAAACAGAATGTTTCCTGATATTATCTTGTAATTCCTTAATTCTGTACTTGGTTTTCCCCCTTCCGGCACTCAATGCCTGTCTATTTTTATGCCACTTTTTTTTTATTTTTGTTAAGTCTTTCTTACTAAAAGAAAATTTTATTGTTATCACTCAGGTAAATATTTTTTTTTGTCATTTTGTGTTTTTTTATTGAGTGAAACACTACATATTGTGTAATATTTTTCGCAAGCCACAATATGTTCCGTTTTTTTGAATTCTGCACTTTTTTGGCCGGATGCTTGCCGGAGTCTCTTCTCCTGCTTTTTCTGCACACCATTGACAAAAGGATCGCCAATGAAAGCTCAACTCCATGTCGTAACAAATACGGTCACTGACATTCCTTTTCAAAGCGCCTCGCTGGATATCTGGGACACCAAATATCGTTTAAAAACCAAAGACGGTCAGGCGATTGATGAAACTATTGATGAAACCTACAAACGGGTCGCCGTAGCATTAGCCAGTGTGGAAGAGAGTAAGGACAAGCAGGAAGAATATTACAAAGAATTTCTATGGGCATTGCGTCAGGGCGTGATTCCGGCAGGCCGCATTGTTTCCAATGCCGGTGCACAGGAGCACAAGCCCGCGACATCCACAATTAACTGTACCGTGTCCGGCACCGTAGAAGACTCCATGGATGACATCCTGGATAAAGTCCATGAAGCCGGTTTAACGCTGAAAGCAGGCTGTGGCATCGGTTATGAATTTTCTACCCTGCGCCCTAAAAATGCCTATGTTTCAGGGGCAGGGGCGTATACCTCGGGCCCATTGTCGTTTATGGATATCTACGACAAAATGTGCTTTACCGTATCCTCTGCAGGCGGCCGCCGTGGCGCACAAATGGCCACCTTTGATGTATCACACCCTGATGTGGTCGAGTTTATCCGCGCCAAGCGCGAAGATGGTCGTTTGCGTCAGTTCAACCTGTCGTTGCTGATTACCGCTGAATTCATCAAAGCGGTCAGCAATGATGCGCAATGGCCGCTGTCGTTTCCGGTGACAGAAAAAGAAGTTGCACTGGATGATCTGGATTTGAACAATGCCGAGCAGATCGTCTGGCGTGATATCCCCAACAAAAGCAGTTACATCGTCAATGATGACGGCCTGGTGGCCTGCCGTATCAGCAAAACCATGCCAGCCAAGCGTTTGTGGGACATTATCATGTCATCCACCTACGACTACGCCGAGCCGGGTTTTATCCTGATCGACAAGGTCAATGAAATGAACAATAACTGGTTCTGCGAAAACATTCGTGCAACCAACCCGTGTGGCGAACAACCGTTGCCGCCGTATGGCAGTTGTCTGCTCGGTTCCATCAACCTGACCCGTTTTGTTGAAAAACCGTTCAGCAAAGAGGCGCGTTTTGACTGGGACAATTATGCCCGTGCTGTGCGAGTGTTTACCCGCATGCTGGATAATGTTGTCGAAATCAACGGGTTGCCATTGTCCAAACAACGCGATGAAATCTTGGGTAAACGCCGTCACGGTATGGGCTATCTTGGATTGGGCTCCACCTTAACCATGCTGGGCTTGAAATACGGTGATGCCGAATCACTGGAATTTACTGAAGACGTCACCAAAACACTGGCGGTTGAAGGTTGGAAAGAAGGCCTGGCACTGGCCAAAGAAAAGGGCAGTGCGCCGCTACTGGAACAAACATTTACCGTCACTGGCGAAATGCTGCACAAACGCCCGGAAATGAAAACCGATGGCTATCAAGTCGGAGACCAGATTACAGGAAAAATACTGCATGCAAAATACAGCCGCTACATGCAACAGATTGCCGAGATCGAACCGGAACTGGTGAATGAACTGGCCGAAACCGGCTGTCGCTTTACCCATCACAGCTCGATTGCGCCGACCGGCACCATTTCCCTGTCGCTGGCCAACAACGCCAGTAACGGCATCGAGCCAAGTTTTGCCCATCACTACTCACGCAACGTCATTCGTGAAGGTAAAAAATCCAAGGAAAAGGTTGATGTATTCTCGTTTGAACTATTGGCTTATCGCGAACTGATCAACCCGGATGCCATGCCGTACAGCGAAGACCCGGCACAACAACTTCCGGACTACTTCATCGCGGCGGAAAACATCGCGCCCAAACAGCATGTGGATATTCAGGCCGCGGCGCAAAAATGGATCGATTCATCCATTTCAAAAACCGCTAATGTACCGACCGACTATCCGTATGAAGACTTCAAGTCGATTTATAAATATGCCTACGAAAAAGGATTGAAAGGGTGCACCACCTTCCGCTTTAATCCAGAGGTATTCCAGGGTGTACTGGTGAAAGAATCCGACCTGGAAAACACCACCTACCAGTTCACCCTGGAGGACGGCCATGTGGTCGAACTGAAAGGCAATGAAGACGTCGAATATGACGGCGAAATCCATACCGCAGCCAACCTGTTCGACGCATTGAAAGAAGGCTATTACGGCAAATTCTGATCACACTAGACCTTTTCCCTGCCCGCAACAAGGCAGGGAAATGAGGGGAAACAACGATGGCACATAAAATCAGCAGCAAAATCGTCAGCTACAAAGTACTGACCGAAGAAAACAAGGCAGAAGCAGAGGCGAAGGCGGCCGAAGAAGCCTTTGAAAAAATGCACGAAAATGTTGAGCGACCGGAAGTACTGATGGGCTCAACCTACAAAATAAAAACCCCCCAATCCGAGCATGCACTGTACATCACCATTAACGATATGGTGTTGAATATGGGCACGGAGCACGAAGAACGGCGTCCCTACGAAATCTTCATCAATTCCAAAAACATGGAACACTTTCAATGGGTGCTGGCCTTAACGCGCGTTATCTCCGCCGTATTCAGAAAAGGCGGCGACGCCTGTTTTCTGGTGGAAGAACTCAAAGCCGTATTCGATCCCAAAGGTGGCTACTTCAAAAAAGGCGGCATCTTCATGCCTTCACTGGTGGCAGAAATTGGCTATGCCATTGAAGCCCACCTGAAACACATCGGCATGATCAAGCCGGAAGAACTCAGCGACGAGCAAAAAAAATTCCTCGACGACAAGCGCAAGGAATTTGAAGTAAAAAACAGCGTAGAAACACCCACCAGCAAAGACGCCTTCCCGGAACAAGCCGTCCTGTGCAACAAATGCAGCACCAAAGCCATGGTACTGATGGACGGCTGCATGACCTGTTTGAATTGTGGTGAGAGTAAATGTGGGTAAAAGGCACAGACTCAATACAAGATGGATAAACCATAAAATATCGTACTAGACAGACTCTATCTAGTAAAAATAGCGTGATTCGGTATAGTACGATAACATGTGGTTCTGTCTAGTAAAATGTTAGGCTTATGCAAAGCGAAAGCACTTAGGAATATTGATGTTTGAAGAAATGATAAAAAAAGCAACTAGGGGGATCGATGGACTAGTCGATGATCTAGTTAAAGCCGCTTCAGACAAGGTGAAAGAAAAGGTTTCAGAAGCATTCTCTATTCAGAAGTTAGAGACCTTAAAAGAAAACATTGGAAGGGTTGGTAAAGTAAAAACTATACTGGACCCTGATTCAATAATTGATCTAGAAAAGATATTTTTTGAGAGAGCAATAACATTTCAAGATGACAAAAGAGCAAACAGAGTAAGCTTTTTTCAGTCGAAACAGGTCCTCATAGAAGGTGGTCCTGGCCAAGGAAAATCCATGTATTTACGATGGTTGTGCCTAAATGAAGGAGCTGGTAGCGCCCACATACCAATATTTATCGAATTTCGGAACCTTAGTTATAAAAAATCACTCAAAGAAGAGCTCTTCCAAGCGATTAGAGATTTTGGCGTGGACCTAAATGATGATCTCTTTAACTTTCTTGCCAAGTCAAAAAAAATCGTATTTATTCTTGATGGATTCGATGAAATTCCGAACTCTGAAAGGCTTAGGGCCGCACGTGAGCTAGAAACAATTGCCAGAAGCTATCCAGACCTAAGGATTGTCATTTCTTCTAGACCAGATTCTGGAATGGGGGCATCTGTCTATTTTGAAAAGTATATCATTAAAACACTATCCAAAGTTAATCAAGCGGATTTTGTGAAACACCTATACAACAATGGTGATCAAGCCCAGGCTATAAATAATATATTAACTACCAACTCCTTTCTAACAGAGGTAACGAATACACCTCTATTACTAACATTATTCACCATAACCTACAACGCAAGACAATTTAAGCCAGATAGTTTAGCTGAGTTTTACAGCATTATTTTCCCTACCATGCTTTATAGGCATGACAGACTAAAAATTGGCTTCGATAGGGAAAGGAAGGCAGGGCTAACAGACTACCAAATGCAGCGAGTCTTCGAAGCTTTAAGCTTTATTTCACTAAAGAATAACAGCACTAGATTCTCGGCCCCATATTTTAGATCATTTCTTGAAAGTGCAGCACAACTCGAAAGGATTGGTGAGAACTTAGAAGACTGGTTAATTGATGATATTACCAATATAACAGCATTAATAATTAGAGATGGTTACGATTACTATTCATTTTCACATAAGAGTATACAAGAGTATTTTGCTGCAGTTTTCTTGGCTCGGCTGAGTGACGATAGAAAAGAAAAGTTCTATCAACTAATCATCAGCGATTTTAACGAATATAGAAAATGGCAAAACGCATTGACGTTTCTTAGCACTATTGATGAAAAAGACTATACAAAGTACTTCCTTCTCCCCTTTAAACGTAGTGCTCTAAATCTAGACTCTAATAATCGAGTAAAGATTACATACAATGCTCTACTAAACATGATAGGCGTTGATTCCAAAGCTGAAGTAACTGAGGATGGTAAAATTATTAATTTGTTTTGGGGCGATACGTCATACGCAGTGATACACGAGGAATATTCTGAATTCACAAGAAATATCGTGGCAAATTATCTAAATGAAAAAAAGCCTATTATTGCGGGTTTTATCAGTTTTTGCGAGGTTCGTGATTATGAGAAATATTTGCACGATAATGGAAATTTTATATTTTCAATAGATTCATTTATTATGAGCGAAAACCTTCAACGGGAATCATGTAAGTATATTTCTGATGAGTTTGAAAAAACTCAATTTAAATCAGAGCTGGTTAATGCTGAAAAAAGTCTCGTTGCTGCAGAAGAGGTCGCAGATGACATTTTGCAATTTTAGCCTAACAAATAGCTGCACGCGGAAAAATTACTCGCTGCGCTCCTAATTTTCCGGTGAGCAAAGCGTTAAGCTGAACGCGCTACCGCGCGTCCAGCTTAACGGCTGGACTTGAGTTCCACTCGATCGACTTGATAGTCGGCCCGCTATCGCGTTCCGCCTAACAATTCGTTCGAGCCACTGCGCTTCTCA
>SPJS01000124.1 GCA_006844705.1 Methylococcaceae bacterium
CTGTCTTTAAAAGTAATTGAAGAACAATTAATGCGTGCAATTTATAGTGAACGACAGCTATTAGAGATAATGACATTTTTCTGGGAGAATCATTTTAATACTGACTTCACCAAGGTAAAAAGTATTAATCTTGAATATAATGAGAATAAATTGTGGAGAAAAAATGCCCTTGGTAATTTTAGAGATTTATTAGCAATTAGTTCAAAAAGCCCGGCAATGTTAATTTATTTAGATAATAGGTTTAGTCATAAAGACTCCCCCAATGAAAATTATTCGCGAGAATTAATGGAGTTACATACCTTAGGTGTTGATAATTATTATACTCCTGAAGATATTGAAAATGTTGCGAAGGCATTCACCGGTTGGAAAACGTCTGATGGTAGTTTTTATTATAATAAGTATAGTCATGATGATTCAGAACTTACTGTATTAGGTAATACAATTTCTTCAGGTATTGGTCAAGAACAAGGTGAATTGGTCTTAGATTTACTTTCACAACACAATGGGACAGCTAAATATATTTGTAATAAGTTGTTAAAAGTATTTGTTTCTGAAAGCCCTACTGAGCGTTCAATCAATAATTGTGCGGATGATTTTTTAAATAACGTAGATGCAGATAACCAGATAGCAATTGTTTTAGAAGGTGTTTTTAGGTCATCTGAATTTTCAAGGTCGGACAATATGCTAAGTAAAGTTAAGTCACCTTTTGAGTTTGTTGCAGGGTTTGCACGTCAATTTCCTTTAGTTGTCAAGAATTCAGAATTACGATCATGGATGAAAGATTTAGGTATGAGATTGTTTCACTATCCTTTACCTACTGGTTGGCCTGAAAATTCAGAAGCTTGGTCAGGTTCAAATCAAATTTCACAACGATGGAATATAGTAAGGAATACAGTGTTTAATAAACAGTCTATTTGGAAAAGCTATTTAACTGACCCAGCTAAGTTTTTTATAGACAATAATATTGAAACATCTGAAGCTGTATTGGGTTTTGTGTTTGAACTAGGAATGTCAAATGAATATTCCCAGCTTGAATGGGATGAGGCTTTACAAATATTAACTAACGAAGGAACGGAAGAGTTTGATATTTATGCTGAAGATGCAGAAGAAAAGATCAGGGACTTATTAGCATTGGTTTTACAGTATCCAGCTTATCAATTGCAGTAATAGTGAGGAATGAACATGAAAAGAAGAGATTTTTTGCAACAGTTGGTCGTTTCTCCAATGGTTGCACGCACTGTGCTGACGGGAAGTTCAGTTTTTGCCGGTATCAAGAATGCTGTAGCTGCAAATGGAAAAACTTTGATAGTTATATTTCAACGGGGTGGATGTGATGGTTTGAATATGGTTGTGCCATACCAGGAAGACAATTACTATGCCTCGCGCCCGGATATTGCGATTAAACAGCCGGGAAATGGAAATGAATCTGCTTTGGATATAGATGGTTTTTTTGGCTTTCACCCTCAAATGAAGGGGTTGTTAGATATATATAACCAAGGTAATATGGCAATTTTGCCAGCAGTTCATTATGCAGAGGCAAATAGATCTCATTTTAATAGTCAGGATTTCATTGAAAGTGGAGTTGCAAATACATACCTTAATACCGGTTGGTTAAATAGATACTTGGCATTGGATGATATTCAAAACAATTTAAGAGGAATCAGTTTTAATGCTATACAACATTCATTAAGGGGAGATATCCCGGTGTTAGCAATGAATGATTTAAGCAAAATTTCTCAATTTTATGATAGTTCTGACTCAGAGTTAGGTAGAATCTACCAACAGGAATCAAATGAGTTTAATTTAGCCCGATCTTTAATTCAAAAAAATGGACTAGTTGCACTTGATGGATTTTCAAGTTTAAGTAGCATAAGCCCCGATAACTATCACCCAGATAACGGTGCAGTTTACCCAGATAGTTCATTTGCTAGACAATTGCGCGATACTGCTCAGTTAATTAAAGAAGGTATCGGATTGGAAGTGGTGACGGTTTCCAATGATGGATGGGATCATCATGCCAACCAGGGAGGTGCTGTGGGTGCACAGGCGGATAAGTTGGCAACATTTTCTTTAGGGCTTGAAGCGTTTTACACTGATTTAGGTAGTTACCTGAGTGATGTTGTCATCCTGACCATTTCAGAATTCGGCAGAACCGTCAAACAAAACGCCAGCCTGGGGACTGATCATGGTAATGCTTCATGCTGGTTTGTGATGGGTGGTGATGTGAAAGGAGGCATTTATGGTGATTGGCCGGGGCTTGATGAAGAAAACCTGTATTTAGGCAGATACCTTAAACATACGGTTGAATTTACCGACGTATATGCAGAAATTTTGGCCAAACATTTGGCTGTGCAATCCTCTGAACTAAATACAATTCTTCCTGGGAGTAGTTACTCTCCCATTGGATTTTTATAAATTGTGGTAATTCAGATTTAATCCATCATTAGCCCAAACCCCAGCTATGATAAGGTCTGTTTCTTAGGTAAAAAACGTCTGATTAACCCGGGAACTAAAGACACAGGACGAATCGGGGACATAAACGGTTGCGTTAAGTTTTTGCCGCTTTCTTGGGCTGGGATGCCCAAAACAAGCTTTCGTAAAAATAGCAACTCGCCGATTTGTTTTATTCAGTTTTCCATTGAATCACAAAAAACAACTCATCCAAAAGGAACGTAATGAACATTAAAGGAAATAACTTTATTACTGCTACGCTATTTGTTTTGTTTTTGGTTATAACTTTTGACGCCTGTGCATTACCTTCTAGAACTCATGTTGGACATGGTTTTTTCCAAAATGTCCAGAATGCCATGAATGCATGCAACGATTCTTATGGTGCTTACTGTTCGTTAAGTGGACATTGGGTAAGCCCAAAGTGCGTCAACAGTAGTGCATTAGACACCGTCTATGTCACGCCTGGAAATGTCATGCATCATTTTTATTCATGTCCTTCGGGTTTTGTTACCAGTGTTGCTTGTCAAGTCCAAACAGATGGTTCTTGCACTCTTACACCGGTTAATGAATACCCAAAGACAGCAGGCCACCTTTGTGGCAGTAAATCCGTATTTGGAAATCCTTGCAATGCTTCTAATGGTAATAAATATCAATTGGAAACGGATTATAATGGGACAAATACAGGTTTAACGTTTAATCGCCATTACAACAGCGGTTCCAGTAGCGTTGATAGTGGATTGGGTTTTGGTTGGACGCATCAATTAGCGTCCGCGCTTGAAGTTTCAAACAACCAAATCACCATCCATCAAGCGGATGGGCGCAGTGAAGTTTTTTCTGGTAGTAGTGGTATTTGGCAAGGCGATGCCGATACCCATCTGGTCTTAACCGAAGACAGCACGGGTTTTACGTTAGTATCCGATGCAGGCATTACCGAGCGTTATGACCTCATTGGCAATCTGCTCAATCAAAATGATCTAGTCGGTCGGCAAACCACCTACACTTACAACAGTAATAATCAGATTGATACCATTACAGGGCCTTATGGTCATACGTTAAGTTTTACCTATAACGCTAATAACCGGATCGATATCCTGACCGATCCAGATGGCCAACAGTATCGGTATCAATACGACAGTGCCGGGAATTTAGTTAAAGTGACCTACCCCGATACCACGTTCAAACTGTATCACTACGAGAACGTCAGATTTCCAACGGCTCTGACCGGTATTAGTGATGAAAACGGCGACCGCTTTGCCACCTATGCCTATGATGCAGTTGGCCGAGCTGTCGTCACCGAACATGCGATAACCAGTAATACTACACCTCAGAAACACTTTGATTTGAGCTATGATTCTACAGCCAGACTACCGTCACCGCTCCGGTGGGCACCGTTGAAATATTGACTTTTGAAGAAAGATTGGGGGTTAAAAATCTGCTCAGCCGCATAAATCAAACCGATGGTAAAGGGCTGGTACGCAGTTATGACGCTAATAATAACCTCATCAGCAATACCGATGCGGAAGGCACTCTCACTACCTATGGCTATAATGTCAGCCATCAACGCACTACGACCACTCAAGCATCCGGTACGCCGGATCAACGCATCACACAAATTAGCTATTTATCCCCAGACCTGGATTTACCCACGTTGATTACCAAACCCAGTGTAGTCGCCGGTCAATCCTTTCAAATGGTGATTCAGTATAACCTGGATTATACCGTGCAAAGTATCACTTTAAATGGTTATCGCCCGGATGGCACCACTATCAGCCGCAGCACTACTTTTCAATACAATATCATGGGTCAAGTGACCCAAATAGACGGGCCATTAACAGCACTCAGCGATGTTACCCATCTAACTTATCATGACTGTTTCACTGGCGCACAGTGTGGACAATTGGCCATCCTCACCAATGCGCTGGGACAAACCCACACTTTTGATCAATACGATGCGCGGGGGCAATTGTTGAAAAGCACCGATGCTAATGGCCTGGTCACTGAATATCAATACGATCTGCGTGGTCGGGTGACCCAGGTGAAACAACAAGCGTCGGCTGGTCATGGCAGAACCCGACTCACCACGTACCAGTATGATGCTGCTGGTCAGCTGATCCAGTTA
This sequence comes from Methylococcaceae bacterium, assembly GCA_006844705.1. Taxonomy (GTDB): domain Bacteria; phylum Pseudomonadota; class Gammaproteobacteria; order Methylococcales; family Methylomonadaceae; genus Methylomarinum. Next base: position 4,571 of record SPJS01000124.1, read on the forward strand.
ACGCTGCCCGATGGCAATATATTCCACTACCACTATGATGCCGCCCATGATTTACGCCGCATCACCGATGCGCTGGGCAATCAGATTGAATATGCCTATGATGTCAAAGGCAATCGCACTGCAGAGCGATACAAAGATCCCGACGGCACGCTGCAACGCGAACTGACGCTGGCGTATGATCACAGAAACCGTTTGCAGACGCTGAATGAAGCGGGCTCAATCACGCAATTAATTCATAATGCCGTTGGCCAGCTCACCCAAAGCACAGATCCAAACGACAACCCGCCTGAAACCTACCAGTACGATCCCCTGCATCGTCTTCAGTCTACCCTGGATGCCTTGGGTCAACTCAGCCAATACCAGTATGATGCTCAGGATCGAGTCATCCAGGTTACTTCACCGAACAGTGCCAGCACAAACTATGTCTATGATGACCTTGGCAATTTGTTGCAGGAAAGCAGTCCAGACCGGGGCATTATCACCTACCAGCATGACAGTGCCGGAAACATCATTCAAAGCACAGATGCGCGTGGTGTTATCACCACCTATCAGTACGACAGCCTCAACCGCCTGATCCAGGTCAACTATCCAGAGGCAAGCGAAAACCTCAGCTATCAGTATGACACGGGCGACGATTGCGTATTGGCCATCGGTCGTCTGTGTCAAGTAACAGGCCCCGCCGGAACCACCACTTACCAATACGATGCATTTGGAAACCTCACCCGGGAACAACAGCAACACTCAGGGCAAACCACCATCCTCAGCTATCAGTACGATGCCGGTGATCGCTTAACCCGAATGACGTTGGCGGATGGGAGCTATATAGACTATACCCGCAATGTTCTTGGCCACATTCAGCAAGTTAAACATAACGACACCCCGGTTATTGCCGATCAACACCATGATGCCCTGGGACAAATCATCGCGCGTACCCTGGGCAATGGCGAAAGTGAACACTTTCAGTTTGACCTGAAAGGCCAACGCACGCAAACAAGCTTCACACCGGCGGCGGTCACAGAACAGATCCCCTTGCTTAACCGCCTGAGCACAATCATTCTGATGCTCACCCTGTTTACCCTCGGCCGGCTGAGTATGCGAAAGACTGCAGCGCATCATCGGCTAAACAGCCTGCTACTATTAACCAGTCTGTGTACCCTGGGTAGTCTGAGCCCCGGTAGTGCTTATGGCATACAAAACCAGCACCAACATACTTATGATGCCAATGGCAACCTGATCCAGCTGATCACCCCGCAAGGCACGACGGATTACCAATACGATGCGCTTGACCGGCTGATCAAAGAAAACAGCGACGACTATGTCTACGATACCAACGGCAACCGCACCCAAGACGCGACACAGAGTTACCAGTATCACCCCGGCAGCAACCGGCTCAACACGCAAAATAGCCAATCGCTAGCACATGATGCCGCAGGCAACCTGATTGACGATGGTCACTTTCAATACCACTACAATCAGGCAGGCAGACTGAAAGAAATCACCCAGGCGGGCACTACCGTCGCCCAATACCGCTATGACCACCGCGGATTGCGCACCGACAAAACCATCAATGGCAACACCAGCCGCTATATCTACAACCTTGCCGGTCACCTGATCCAGGAAATCGATCATCACAGACGCACCACGACCTACCTGTGGCAAGATGACATTCCGGTCGCCATCAAACAACCTGATGGCACACTGCTCTATCTGCACACAGATCATCTCAACACCCCAAGAAGTGCAAGCAATGAAACGGGCACCACCGTCTGGCGCTGGAACAGCGATGCTTTTGGCCTCGCCACCCCCGACCAGGATCCCGACAACGACGGCCACCCCACCGTCATCAACCTGCGTTTCCCCGGGCAATACTATGATGCGGAAAGTGGCTTGCATTATAACTATCACCGGTATTATGATCCTTATACTGGTAGGTACATTACCAGTGATCCTATTGGATTGGCTGGTGGGCTGAATACCTACCTTTATGCTAACGCCAATCCACTGTATTACACAGACCCTTATGGTTTGTTTGGTATGGATGATGTCTGGGGTGGCGTGTACAGTGCCACAGGTGGATGGTCTCCAGATCAATCAACCGTTGATTTTGCTGCTGGTTTTGGTGATTCTATATCGTTCAACTTGACTAAGCATTTTAGACATTCACAAGGCATTTGTAACGTAGATTATGACGCTAATTCTTATGGCTATGGTAATACAAGTGGTACTTTATTCGGATTAGCAAATGCTGGACGTACAGGTCTTCAAGTGTATAAAGGATTAAGTAAAGCAAGAAAATGGAGAACGAGTAGTAAAACAGCAAGGAAAACAAGAGCTAAAAAAATTGCTGCTGCTGGTTCTTACAGGCCGAGTGCTGCTGATGCAACGCTGACTTTAGTTGGCGGTTCTGGTGTAGACTCTTTAGTATCGCTTGGTACAGGTAGTAAGTCTGAGGAATGTGGTTGTGACGATTAAACCAAGCTCAATTTTATGGTCTTTTATTTCTATTTTTTTAATAATTTGGCTGGGTTACGATCTTTATCAGGGTATTTTGGATGGCACTATTCAAGATTTAAGAACAGGCAATAAATTATTATTTGATTCTAGGCCAGTTTGGTTTTCTATTGTTTTTATCTTAAAGTCTTTTGCTATTTTAGCTTGCTTTTATTTTTTATATGGAGTGACTAAGAGACTTTAATGATCAAAGGTAAACGACTTTTTAATGAAGCCGTGTAAATAGGGGACACAAACCAATGGCACAAACCCATAACCAATGGGGTCATATATGGTCCGCCCCGTATTGCAAGTATTGTTTGATCGTAACATAAAGAAATATTGCATCCATATATCCGGCTTTCATTTGAGGTGGTCTAATACCTCTAGCCCTGATGGAATCCGCGCATTCCTCACCTTATCAGACTCACGGCCTCAATGGGCCCTAAAACAATCAAGGGGTCACAATCAAGGGGTCAGCCAGCTTGAAGAGGAGTGGAGTTAGACAAAATCAAGCTGGCTGACCCCTTGATTTGGACCCCTTGATTTGCGCCTTGATTTGCGTACCGTTCGGGGCGGCTTGATTAGTGCAATATCAGTCCAGGGTCTGTTCAACACATGGGTATAGAAAAATTTCAAGCCATACAGATCAAGCTTGACTGCACTCCAGGACAGACGCTCCAGCAGGTCATGAAAATAATCCAATAACTGATCCTGGGAAAGATCCTCCAGGTTGCCGTCAAAATAATCACCGATACGACGAATGGCTCGGGAGTAAGCGTCAATGGTTTTTGGTTGCAGACCTTTCAGTTTTAGATGTTTACAGTGCTGAGCATAATAATGGTTGAATTTTGGATCAGTCGGTGATTTCATTACAATGTAACCTCAGTGCGAGTTTGAAGAACCGACACAATATCCCTTTTCAATAATAAGGGACAATGAGGTTACACTTGAATTTTTTACGACGAAGCTGCTTTCTCCGCGTTAGCGGCTCCGTCCAACAAACGATTTTGTAAGGGATCAGAGGACGATTGATAAAATTACAAGAAGATCAAGGAAGCTAAAGTTGCCTAATAAGACATCAGTCAAATGAAGACTATTGGAGACAAAGAAGCTAGTTTGGAGTCAAGATGGCTACAAGCAAAGACACTTTACCGAAATGATGACAAGTCAGGAGCACTATTTTTATATAAATCTCTAATAAAAGATGGTGAATTTGCTGCTTATACAGAAATTGCTAATATCTATGAACAGCCAAGTGGAGGTGGAGTTGAGCAAGATTTTAACAAAGCACGTGAATGGTATAAAAAAGCAATAGATATTGCGAATGATGTATATGGTTGCATTGGATTAGCGAGAATATCCTATTATGGTAAAGGCGGAGATCGCGATTTTGATCAAGCTTTTGAATATTATTCAATGGTTGAAGATAAGCAGATTCCAGTAGTTAATCTTATGCTTGGACGGATGTATGGATTGGGTCAGGGAGCAGTAAAAGATTATAATAAATCAAAGAATTATTATCGAAAAGCAGTAAGCTCTGGAAACGTCATAGCTCTGAAAGAGCTTGGTTTGCTGGAATTAGAGTTAAAAAACTATTGGCGTGGAACATACTATTGGTGTTCTGCAGTACTAAAAATAATATTCTTGGTATTTCGTAATCGGTATGACCCTAGGCTGCGAAGCCAGTAAATCAAAAAATCAAGGGGTCGGGTAGTAATGCCGAGAAATTGTCAAACTTGGGCATCTGCGGTGTTGGAATTAGCAAAGAGTAAATACCTAGAAAATGAAGATTGTCCTGAGTGTTTCGGAGGAGGAATTGGACGTCGGGGTAGGAATGCAAGGAACTAATGACAATGGAAAACTTTATAATCTTTTTAAAAGTATTATTTTTAGGCAAAACAATATTACTGACACCTGTTCCTATAGATATAAATAATCAATGGTTAGAATTAAAACTTAATGAACCATTGGAGGCAATAACCAGTGGTGCATCACTAGAAGTCAGGTTCTCTCGTCAGTATCAGTTATTTATTGGATTAAAGGATTTTAATGATATATATGAGATAGCTAATGAATCTTTACCAGAGGGAGGGATAGAGGCGGAACTCATAGATGAAAATGGAAATAAAATAATTTTATCCGGTAGAGTTTTATCTTTTTCTAAAGATTATGTGTCATATGGGCTTATTGGTAATGCACCATTACCAACTTCTATTAAATTTAATAGAATAAAACTAAAAAGTAATATAAAAATTGAAGGTGTTGAAATATTTTGGAAGAATTACAAACATTGACCTTTAAAAAGAAAATAGGAAAAATAAATAGGGGGCAAAATAAATAGGTAAATAGGGGACAGACCCTGAGGTATCCCCACAAAGATGAAGCAGTTCAGTCAAACTAGTACCGTTTCCATATAGGGTTTTATCTCATTGAGAGCCAGTGTAATCGCCTTTTCAGTCAAGTGAAAATTTTTCAATGGAATTAATAAGCGTGCGAGGTAAATAACAGAATAAG
>SPJS01000125.1 GCA_006844705.1 Methylococcaceae bacterium
AGTCGCAGATGAAATGAACCTTGTTAAAAAGCAATTATTTAAACAAATATATGAACAGAAAAATGCCTGATTTTTAAGGACGGATTAAAAGCTCTGTTCAGACTCATTTGTTAATTGGAAAATACTCAGAACACCGCCTATGCCTGGGAGACTTTTAAAACTGACTGAGGCTTATGGGTAATCAGGAAGACCTTTATGCAGACAAAGGTTATGTTGATCAAGGGCGTGAAGAAAGACTTAAACAGCAAGGCATGCGTGTACATATTCAACGAAAAGCGACTAAAGGTAAACCACTCTCCGACTGCCAAAAAGGGAGAAACCAGCGTATTGCCAAAACACGAGCACGGGTCGAACATATTTTTGCAGGCATTGAGCAATTAGGGGGAAAAGGAGTGCGTACCATTGGGATAGAGCCCGCAAACCTACAATTAAAAGTAAAGGCAGCAACCTATAATTTAAGGCGTTTATGCAGTCTGAAAGCATGTAAAATTAAGACCGCATTTGCTTTTTAACAGGATAGTTGCGCCAAAAATCACTTTCAAGGTGATTTTTTGGTGAAAAACAAACAAATAAACGAGGGATATTAGCTGTGTGATGTTGACTGGATTTTTTCGTCAGGCTAATGGCAGTGAAATTTCATGTTTTTCGAGGTACCCTTCTGTATTGAAATCACTATATCATAGGAGATGGTGAATTAATCCATCCCTGGATAAAATCAGCTCGGCCAACGAAAAATGCGATTTTCAGTGGCCTTCGTATTCAATAACTTACATCATTGAATACGTCGGATCATTCTTGATCCGAACGGAAAGCGTAATAAATCAGCGTTCACCTAAACACTTCCTGGAATCTATGGACTTCTGTCGGCTACAATGATGTCCATTAAATCCAAATATGAAAGTGTTAATAAATGATTCTTGCTTATAGTACTAATGCATTTACCAAATATCCGCTTGTCGAGGCACTGAATCATATTGCTGATCTTGGTTATTCCGGGGTTGAAATTTTATGTGAAAGACCGCATTGGTATCCTCCAGAAACGGGATTTACTCAAGTAGATCAAGTGATTGAAGTTTTGAGCCAAAGGAATTTAAAGGTTAGTAATCTAAATGCAAATACTGCAAACAGTTTTTTCTCATCTTGTCCTCCTGAAAATACTTTTGAACCAGCATTGACTAATATCAATCGGGATATTCGGTTACAGCGAGAAGGTATTGTGAAACAAGCGATTAAACTAGCTGACAGAGTGGGAGCATCCTGTATCAGCGTAACATCGGGAAGCCCTACGCCAGGATGTTTGCCTGAGAAAGCTGTTGCATTATTTGTGGATAGTTTAAAAAGCATTTGTGATTTTGCAGAGAATTACGCAATCAATGTGGGCATTGAATATGAGCCAGGGTTAATTATTGAGAGGTCAGATGAAGTCTGTGAGCTTATTCATCAGGTGGGGTCTCCACGTTTAGGCGTAAACCTGGATATAGGACACTCATATTTAAGCCGTGAAAACCCAGAAAAAACCATAGAAAATTTGGCTGGGCGAATATGGAATGTGCATGTAGAAGATATTAAAGGCATGAAGCATTTTCATTTACCACCGGGAGAGGGGGATCTTCCTTTTCAACAATATTTGCATGCGTTTAAAAAAATTAACTATAGCGGTTTTCTAACGGTTGAATTGTATAGTTTTCCTGACCAGCCAATAGAGGTTGGAAGCAAAGCACATGACTATCTGTCGAATTTATTAGGGGTTATTGTTGAGTAAACTATTGATAAGCAATGTGCCAAATATAGGCATTAAATCAGAAAGATCGATGTTTTCAGCATGAATAGCTTCAATGTTATTTTCCAATAGGGTATTGTCTTATCTGCAATTAATGCGGTTTCCGGCGGTTTTTACAGCTATTTCTAATGTGGTTTCGGCTTATCTTATCGCTTATCAAGACGCTTCAGTTGAATGGCTGAGCCTGGCGAATATCGTGTTTATTTCATCAGCGCTTTATTTTTCTGGCATGGTGTTAAATGATTGTTTTGATCTAAAAGAAGACCGGCTTGAAAGGCCGCAACGACCTTTACCCTCTGCAAAAATTCAAATAGCAACAGCATGGAAAATGGGCTGGGGATTAATGGCCATGGGCGTGTTATGGGCCTATTTTGTGGGGCAACCTACATTGACCTGTGCACTCTTGTTAGCCTTGTTTATCATTATATATGACGGTGCAGCTAAGCAATCAATAATGGCTCCTCTGGTAATGGGGGGTTGTCGTTATATTAATTGGCTATTAGGGTTCTCATTTATCTCATTGCAAACGGAGCATTTCCTGATTCCGGCACCTGTTTTTTTTTACATTTGTAGTCTTACTTTTTTAAGCACTGAGGAAACATCCGCAGAAAAAAGACAGTCTACATTTCTGCTTTATTTGGGGGCAATGAGTATAAGTCTTTTGTCACTCTTTTTTTTATTGATAAATGCTTCCATATCTTTATATTTATCGTTATTGATTTTTAGTGTTTTTGCCATTGCATTAGGAAAAATAAGCTGGAAGACGTATACGCACTATTCGCCAGTAAATATTCAAAAAGCAGTAAAAAGTTTGTTGTTAGGAGTCATTCCTTTAGATGCAATCCTGGTTTTTTCACAAACGGGAGATTGGCGATTTGTGTGGGTAATACTGTTACTGATACCTGGGCGCTATTTTAGCCGCTATCTTCGGGTCACTTAAAAACACTATTCAGTCTCCTGGAAAGGTTTTAATAATGATTATAGAAAGTTACAAAACCCTTTATCAACAGCTTATATGTCGATTCTCGCCGCCGCAAGTGGATTGGGTAAATAAAGCGCTACAAGAACTTTCTGATCACGATGACCCGCAAAATAAATTACTTGAATTATCTGCAGTCGCTCGGCGAAAACTGAGAGATGCCGAGCTATCTAATGAACAGTTAGTAATTAAAGTTAACGAAACCCTTATGCCTTTTAATCATTGGAGTTATGCGGAAGCAGGAAGAAACCTGCTGATTTTAAAAGTCGCCACGTTAAGCGATGTCAATGTAGAAGGTTTAGTGAAGCAATATATTTCACAAGCTGATGAATGGGAAATAACGGCAATAATAAGACTGCTATTTGCGCTTGAGAGTGGCGAGCCATTGAAATATTTTGCGCTTGATGTAGGCAGGACAAATAATAAACAACTTTTTTCAGCATTGCTTGAATACAATCCTTTTCCACAAGCATTCTACACCGATCATGAATTTAATCAGTTGGTGTTAAAAGCACTTTTTTTAGAACTCCCAATTAGTACAATTTCAGGTCTCAAGCAAAGAGCAAACCAAGAACTGTCGCAAATGTGCGAAGACTATATCCGCGAAAGACTGGCCGCTGACCGTTCAATTCCTGTTGAAGTTTGGCTTGCGTTAGCGCCTTATACGAGTGACTATGGCGAAGAATTGATGTTTAAATATCTATCAAATGGGGATAGTGAACACCGTTATAATGTGATTGCAGCATTGTTGCAGCAAAGTCCGCTATCGAATAAGCGCAAACAACGCATTCTTGCGCAACAGTTGCACGAGAAGAATGAGGCAATACTGGCATTCATTTCACGCATGGATAACAATTGACAGGAAAAAATGATGAAATTCTTTGATTCACATATACATATGCTGGCGAGAACCACCGATGATTATGAGCATATGAGCGCTGCCGGAATTATTGGCGTCGTAGAGCCTGCTTTTTGGCTGGGTCAGCCACGCACCCAGGCAGGATCATTTATTGATTATTTTAATTCGTTAATCGGGTGGGAAACCTTTCGAGCCAGCCAATTTGGCATACATCATTATGCGACGATTGGGATTAACCCTAAAGAAGTGAATAATATCGCGATGGCGGAAGAGGTAATGAAGTTTTTGCCGCGCTATTGTTTAAAAGACAATGTTGTTGCCATAGGTGAAATAGGTTATGACGACATTACTGATGCAGAAGACCGATTTTTCTCAGAACAGCTTGAATTGGCTAAAGACCTGAATATGCCAGCCTTGGTTCATACCCCACATAGGGATAAAAAAGCAGGCACTGAACGCACCTTGGCCTTGGTAAAAGAAACCGGGATTAATCCAGAATTGGTGCTGATTGATCATTTGAATGAGATCACCTTGCCCCTGGTTCTTGATTCGGGGTGTTGGCGGGGACATTCGGTGTACCCCGACACAAAAATGAGTGAAGAGCGCATGGTTAAATTATTGCAGCAATATGGGCTGGAAAAAATGGTGGTGAATAGTGCTGCCGATTGGGGGAAGAGTGATCCTTTAAAAGTACCCAAAACAGGTCAGGCGATGTTGGATAGTGGTTTTAGCGAGGATCAGATTGAACAGGTTCTATTTTATAACCCCATTGAATATTATGCACAAAGCGAAAGAATTTCAGTGCAAGATGTCATGACGCCCATCAAGATTGATCAACAAAAGCTGTGGGAAGAAAATTCTGTGCTGCGTGGCCAATCTCCTTTGATACAGTGACCGCGTCCAGTCCGCTCATCTACATCGACTACGCACAAGGACGTTATGACCTGGTTAAGAAGTGAATTAACGTACTGCACCAATGTGCATGCTGCCGAGTCGGTTGATGCCTTGTTTAAGGTTATTCAGCGGCAACTTGGCGAAATAAGAAAAAGAAGAAAGCAGGAGCGCTTCAGTACAGGGTTATGGATATGCCAACCCGTGGCCAAGGTATTGGCAACCGACAAAGAACAAAAGAAACAGTTTTGTGCGCTGTTAAAAGAACACAAAATTGATCTATTTACCCTTAATGGCTTTCCGTATGGAAATTTTCATGCCGAAAAAGTAAAACAAGATGTTTATTTACCTGATTGGAGCGAGCCCGAACGCTTTGAGTATTCCACACAATTAGCTCAAATTCTGGCTGATTGTCTGCCCGCACATATTCACACAGGGACAATTTCTACCTTACCCTTAGGCTATCGGTGTATCTGGGATGAGGACAAAAATGACGCCGCCAGTATAGCTTTATGCAGGCTGGCGATGTTTCTGGAACAGTTGTTTATACAAACAGGAAAAAAAATTCGCATGTGTCTGGAAATGGAACCCGATTGCGTATTGGAAACCACTAAGCAAATGATTGATTGTTTTCAACGTGATTTAGCAAAGGCATCGGCAGATCTACAGATGGATAAGCGTTTGATAAATGAATACCTTGGTGTGTGTTTTGATGTGTGTCATCAAGCAGTGATGTTTGAAGAGGTTGATGACTCATTACAGTGCTTTCTTAAGGCAGGTATTCAAGTGGGGAAAATACAAATTTCCAGTGCCTTGGAAATTTCACCGGCTAATCCTCAACAATTGCGTCAAGTGTTGTTGCCATTTGTAGAAGAAAAATATCTACATCAGGTGCGCTGTGAGTGTGATGGCGATGTGACGGCGTTTGCGGATTTGCCAGATTTATTGAATATGGATAGTTTTAACGCAGCAGGAAAATACAGGGTTCATTTTCATTTACCTGTTCAACTGGCTTCTATAAATCAGAAAAATGTGCGGAGTACCCAGTCTGATATATTGAAAGTACTCGATTTTTTAGAAAAACACCCAGGTTTTAAACCTCATCTGGAGGTGGAAACCTATACCTGGCACGTGCTGCCCGATTTTTTTCAGGCACAGAGTGAAGAAGTCATTAAAAATGGATTGATCGGTGAGCTGGATTGGCTTGAAGAGCAATTACTCAGGCGGCATCTAATTTCTTAAAAGGCTGCAGATAAACGCACAGTCTTCAGTAAAAGGGAGAGGGCATTGTTATGAAAAAACCACTGGCTGTGGTCAATATTGTCGGTTTAACAGCGTCTCTTATCGGCGAACATACGCCCAATATCACAAGGCTGATAAATCGCGGATTTATGGCTGATTTAGAGGGGGTGTTTCCAGCCTTAACTTGTTCTGCGCAAGCTACAATGCTTACCGGAACATTACCAGATAAACACGGAATTGTCGGTAATGGCTGGTATTTTAGAGATCTTGCCGAAGTGGGCTTTTGGAAGCAATCAAACAGCTTGATGCAGGGAGAAAAAGTCTGGCAAACACTGCGAAAAATGGATAGCTCATTGACCTGTGCGCAGCTTTTTTGGTGGTATAACATGTACGCCGCTGTTGATTATTCGGTGACGCCACGTCCCTTTTATCTGGCAGATGGCAGGAAGGTTCCGGCGATCTATGCAAACCCACCGAAATTGGGAGCAGCCCTGGAAGAAGAGCTAGGCGGCTTTCCCTTTTTTAACTTTTGGGGGCCATCTGCAGATATACGCTCATCGCAATGGATCGCCGATGCCGCCCGTTGGGTTATTGCAAAACACAGACCTGATTTAACTTTCGTATATTTGCCTCATCTAGATTACAACTTGCAGCGTCTGGGCCCTGATCATGCGGCTATCTGGGAAGATGTTAGACAAGTGGATCGCCTGGCGGGTGAGCTGATCGATTTCATGGATGAACAAAATGGCGAAATTCTCATTGTTTCGGAATATGGTATTGAGAGCGCACATGGCGTCGTGTCCGTAAACAGGATATTAAGAGAACATGGTTTTTTGTCGGTCAGGGATGATTTGGGCTTTGAACTTCTGGATTGTGGTGCATCGCGTGCTTTTGCAGTGGCAGATCATCAGTTGGCGCACATTTATATTAAAGATACAGCGGATATTTTGCCGGTAAAAAAACTTTTATCCACTGTAGAAGGCATTGAAATACTACTGCATGGCGATGAAAAGAAAAAATGGCATATGGATCACGAACGCTCAGGAGACATCATTGCGATGACCGCAGAGCATTACTGGTTTAGCTATTATTACTGGGCGGATGCCGATAAATCCCCCGATTTTGCGCGAACCGTAGATATTCACCGAAAACCTGGCTATGACCCGGTAGAACTATTTCTTGATCCAGATTTGCGCTTCCCTAAAATGCAAATCGCATTAAAGTTACTAAAAAAGCAACTGGGGGTGCGTATGTTAATGGATGTCATTCCTTTAAAGCCAGAGTTGGTCAAAGGTACGCATGGTCGAAAACATGGTGTAGGTCAGGCTCTTAGCCCCGTATTGATTGGTTCAAATAAAAAGTTGGCCAACCAGCAATTTGCCATGTCAGATGTTAAATCATTAATCATTAACCACTTTGCATAATGTTTTGGTGAGGTAAGAAAATGAACGAAAAAGCACCACAGCCTGATCCAGGCCTGATAATGAAGCTATCAACTGCGTATTGGGATTCGCAGGTTTTTCTAACAGCTAACCGGATAGGTGTATTTGAGTATCTAGCAGATAGGGATAAGACAGTAGAAGATATTGCACATGCGTTAGACACGCATGTTCGACCCACGCAATTAATGTTGAATGCCTGCACAGCATTAGGACTGCTGGAAAAGACCGAACAAGGATTTAGAAATTCTGAAATAGCCAAGGTTTTTCTGCTACCAGGAAAACCCACCTACATGGGGAATGCGGCAAAATATAGTGACGACCTGTATAACACGTGGGGCAAACTCGAACAGGCATTGCGTGACGATAAACCGATGCTGGAAGCCAGCCAATACTTGGGGGATGATGAAGAACGTACCCGCCATTTTGTCTATGCGATGCATAATCGAGCGCTGGGAACAGCCCATGCATTGACTGGCATGCTCAACCTGGCTGGGAGAAGACAGGTATTGGATATTGGTGGAGGCCCTGGAACCTATTCCTGTCTTCTCGCTGCGCAGTATCCAGATGTACACTGCAAAGTCATGGATCTACCGCGTATTGTGGCGCATGCAAAAGATATTATTGCCTCCATGGGACAACAGGAAAGGGTGCAGGCGACGGCGGGCGATTATCATTTGGATACATTTCCGCAAGGCAATGATGTGGTGATAATTTCAGGTGTTTTTCATAGAGAAACCCAGCAAATGTGCCAAACACTCATAGAGAAAGCGCATGCCAGTCTGGTCAGTGGTGGGCTATTGATCATCAGTGATGTATTTACTGATAAGGGCGGAACAAGCCCTGTATTTGCCACTCTGTTTTCACTAAACATGTTATTGACCGCTGAAAATGGGGGGATTCACGAAGATGCTGATGTCAGCTTGTGGATGCAGAAAGCTGGCTTTGCCGAAATTGTGTGCACACCTTTTCCCCAGCCTATGCCACACCGCTTAATCCAAGGAGTGAAACTAAATGATTAACATGATCCTTGGTTATTTTTTAATGTGTTTTATGGCGACCCAATACGTCATGGCCGAACAGCCGCAACATGAACAGGCAATTGACTTAAAAGCAAATCAATCGCCTTCCATCGAACGCATTGGCGCGCATAAATTTCAAATTGGAAAAATCTTACTGGATAAAAAAGCACGTGAATTTTCAGTTCCGGCTAAATTTTTGCAAATTCACCCGCCCCTGGAATTTTTGGCCGTGGCAAAAGGCGGAAGCAGAGGCTATGAAAGTCTGTTTGAGTTAGATGCCAGCGTTTACGAATTTAATTTAGCCTGCATATTGATAGGTCTGGATACGCATAAAGGAAAGCCACCTGGCTTCCATTTTGACCCGACTCCAGTCACTGGAGAAGCAGTCGAGATACTGATTTCATGGCAACAGAATGAACAAACAATAACGCATAAAGCAGCCGATTTTTTTTCGTATCAAGATAAACATTTGGATAATACCGAGTGGGTTTATACCGGTTCTACATTTTTGCCTAATGGTGGGGGCTACCTTGCTGATTTAGATGGCGGTACATTAATAGGCTTTGTGCATGATCCAGCCAGTATCATTGAACACAAAACCGGGTTCTCAGGCGAAAGTTACTCCAGACTAAAGATAAACAATGCACTTATTCCACCATTAGAAACTCAGGTGACGTTACATATTCAATATTCTGGGCTGCTCAAGTGACACAGAGTATTGTAATGTAGAGAAACAAGGCTTTAATTTGTTAAATAGAGTCTGCTCAGTAAGTCAGCCCCCGTTTTTCAAAAAACACGGTTGATGACTGAAGATTTGGTCGTGAATTACGGAACAGTAACTTCGCGACTTGCTTCAACAGTACTATGCCCCTGAAAAAGCTCTTTTTACTCGGCGCAAAAAAGATCCTTACCAGGATCAATTGAAGTGGCTACACTAAACCGGACATATTATTTAAAATAACCTGAAAAGGATACATGTGTCTAAAAATGAATAAGCAAACTAAAAAACAAAATACCTATCCATCAGAATTCAAAGAGTGAGCTGTCAAATTAGCCATTGAATCAGATGAAACTATAGCGCAAACAGCTCGAGACTTAGGCGTGAACCCGAATACATTACATACCTGAATCAGTACGTACTCAAAACCCAAAAACTCGACAGAAAGAACGAGTGAGCATATTTATGATGAAAACAACCGATTAAAGAAAGAGTTTGCTAGAGTCACTCAAGAGAGGGATTTGTTAAAAAAGGCC
>SPJS01000062.1 GCA_006844705.1 Methylococcaceae bacterium
GGCTGGAATCTAACGCGAACGGGTCGATTACAATTTGACCAGAAAGTGATTGTTCAAAAAATTTTCTGCCTATTTCAGCAGCCTGCAAGTTCATTAATTATCCCCCTCCCCCGATAATTTTAAATAATGACTTAGCCTCTCAAAAAACTGCATTTCCATTTTCAATTTATTGAGAGCAATTCACCGCTAGCTTACAAAAAAACGTCCAATTTCCACATTATCTACACGAATTATTTCTCACTTTTACAACGAAATTAGATACATCTTCAGCCTACTCTGGGTTGCTAAACTACCCGCAGTGTTTTTTACATCCTCTGCAGTAATGCAGCTTTATCCCCTCTGTCTGGAGAACCTTATGAAAATTAGCAACTCGTTTGTTAAACCCCTGGGCGTTTGCCTTATTTATTATGACGTTCAGCGTCGGCGTTATTGCTGGTCCCTATAAAGAACCGTCTGAGCAACAAAGTGAAGAGGCTATTGGAGCAGGCATATTTTTCTGGCAGGCTTTTCAAAATGGTCTGTATCACTTATTGCCTGATGTTTTAAATGCCTTGACGGGTGTTTATCTCAGAGACCCGAATGATTCAATTACAGCGGGTTATCTTGCGGCGGCCCACGCGTGGAAATTAAGTGAACGGGCGAGATTTGATGAAATTCCTCCTACAATCACTGATCACGCGACTCTGGCACGTAAATATTTCGCCGAAAAAGTGCGTATGGAACCTGACAATTCACATTTTATTGGCTTTTTAGGCAGTTTAATGATGTCTGAAGGCGATGTTCATGCGGATGAAAGATTGATTAAAAGAGGTTTTAAAACGTTACTGAAAGCATCACGCATGCATCCAGAATTCAATTATGTTACTACAGCTTTAACCATCTCTGGCGGCATGGCTGAATCTCTACCGACTGCAGATTCAAAATTGTATAAACTATCTCTGGAATGGCAATGGGATACCATGGAATTATGCTTTGGAGAAGACATCGACCGTGATAGCCCGGATGTTTCTGCCTATTTACACATGGAAACGCATGACGGCCCGCAGAGTGTTTGCTGGAACAGTGAGATTGCGCCACACAAGTTTGAAGGTTTTTTCCTGAATATGGGCGATATGCTGGTTAAAGCGGGTGACTGGCAAACAGCCCAAAAAATCTATGCGAATGCGCGATTATCTAAAACCTATAACGTGTGGCAATTTGCACCTGTTTTGGAACAACGTATCGTCGACGCTGAAATAAATGTTGATTTGTTTAACAAACATCCAGGGCCAAATGGTAAGTTTGAAAAGCCCATGATGGCACAATCAGAATTTTCCTGTACAGGATGTCACCAGCATTAATGTCGATCAGGTTTGACTCATCAACACGTTCCCGTTTGTTGCGGGAACCTGTTGAACCAATAAAGCCAAGCGTTTATCTGGTTTTTATTTGTACCGTACTTTCGTCCCCGATCAACAACACATCTGTCAGGTCATGGAATATTCCGTGTTCAATAATGCCAGGAAGTTTATCCAATTCATCATTCA
Organism: Methylococcaceae bacterium; assembly: GCA_006844705.1. GTDB lineage: Bacteria > Pseudomonadota > Gammaproteobacteria > Methylococcales > Methylomonadaceae > Methylomarinum. The sequence goes on from SPJS01000062.1 coordinate 1,527, forward strand.
ATTCCTGCGACGTAATTTGTTCAGGAAATTCCATATCCAGAATCAGACTTCCATGTGAACTTAACATTGGATTGGCTTTTCCCGGCAAAGTTCTAAGCTGCCCTTTCGCACCGAATTTTTCCAATGCTGAAAACACTATTTGCCAGGCAAAGGGAATAACTTCAATCGGAATAGGATATTTTTCACCAATACGTTTTACCAATTTGCTTTGATCGACCATAACAATAAATTGGTCGCTATTTTGAGCCAGAATTTTCTCTTTAACCAGATCAGCACCTTGCCCTTTGAGCAAAGTCAGATCTTCCGTTACTTCATCAGCGCCATCTACATATAAATCCACGTGATTCAATAACTCAATAGACGTTAAATTTAAACCGAGCTGCTTGGCGCGATTCTGGCTGACGACAGAACTTGAGACCACGCTGAACGCTAAGCCCTGTTGCTGCCTGCCCGCCAGCTCGTCGATAAAACAATCTGCTGTTGATCCTGTACCCAGCCCGATAATCATATCTGACTGCACATATGTTGCTGCCTGTTTGGCGACCCGTTGTTTTGCATTCATTGTCCACACCTCCGAACATTTTCGATATCTGGCTATATTACCAATGGTTCTACTAGGAAATTGATTTTTTATCAGCAAGCTATTTCCCAAAAATCCCCTGAACAGTTACAATTGCTGGACAACATTATTAAAGAATAAATAAACACGCAAGCTGTCACTACGGTTGCAGGCATTTGGCCACCTAATCAAATCCAGCTCTGCTATGTTTTTTAAAATCGACAGGCTTCATTTGATTAACACAACAATTAAAATTCTGCCGTTTCCAGCTCGTATACCCGAGATTTTCTGTTCATTCACAGGGTTTTCCACCAGGCGTATTTGATGAATAAAAATTTAACTTCCGAAATCATTAATAACATCGACATTGATCCAGAAGAAACCCGAGAATGGGTTGAAGCCATTGAATCTGTTATAGAAACTGAAGGCAACGAACGTGCTGCATTTCTGATTGAAACGCTGGTCACTGCCGCACGTAGAGAAGGCACAAATATTCCATTCAGCGCGACGACACCTTATATCAACACCATCACCATAGAAAACCAGCCTAAATATCCTGGCAACACCAGCATTGAGCGAACGGTGCGCTCCTATGTCCGCTGGAATGCGATGATGATGGTGTTACGCGCTAATAAAAATACAAATGTTGGCGGCCATATCGCCAGCTTCGCATCGGCGATTACGCTGTATGATGTTGGTCTGAATCACTTCTGGCATGCACCCTCGGACAATCATGGTGGCGACTTGATCTTCAGTCAGGGGCATTCTGCACCGGGGACCTATGCGCAAGCCTATTTGCAAGGCCGCCTGAGTGAACAACAAATGGACAGCTTCCGTCAAGAAGTTAATGGTAACGGCCTGTCATCATACCCCCACCCATGGTTAATGCCGGATTTCTGGCAATTCCCTACTGTGTCTATGGGGCTGGGGCCGATCATGGCGATTTATCAGGCACGTTTTATGCGCTACATGCAGGACCGCGGGTTAGCAAGCACTGACGGCCGCAAAGTCTGGGCATTTCTGGGTGATGGCGAATGTGACGAGCCAGAAACCTTGGGTGCCATCGGCATGGCCGGGCGAGAAAAGCTGGACAACCTGATTTTCGTCGTCAACTGTAATTTACAACGTCTGGATGGCCCGGTACGCGGTAACGGAAAAATCATTCAGGAACTGGAAGGCAGTTTCCGCGGTGCCAACTGGAATGTAATTAAAGTGGTTTGGGGCAGACGCTGGGACGCGTTATTGGCACGCGACAAAGATGGCCTGATCGCCAAACGTATGATGGAGTGCGTAGATGGTGATTACCAGACCTTCAAATCCAAAGACGGCGCTCATGTTCGTGAAAAATTCTTCAACACACCTGAATTACAGGCTTTGGTAGCTGATTATACTGATCAGGATATCTGGGAGCTGAACCGTGGGGGACATGATCCATTAAAAGTCTATGCCGCTTATCATGCCGCGGTACACCACGAAGGCCAGCCTACCGTAATCCTGGCCAAAACGATTAAAGGCTATGGCATGGGCAAATCCGGCCAGGCGCAAAACACCAGCCATCAGCAGAAGAAGATGAGCATGGAATCACTGGTTAATATCCGCGACCGTTATCTGCTCCCAGTCAGTGATGACGAATTAACCAATCTACCCTATCTTAAGCTGCCGGAAGATTCTGAAGAACTTAAATACATGCGCAACCGCCGGGTAGACCTGGGCGGATATTTACCAGCACGCCGCAACAAGGCATACTCTCTTGAAATTCCGGCGCTGGAAACATTTAAAGCCATGCTGGACGGACCCGGTGAAGGTCATGAAATATCCACCACCATGGCGTTTGTGCGCATCCTCAACACACTGGTGAAAGACAAGCAGATCGGTAAGCGCATTGTGCCAATTGTGCCTGATGAATCGCGTACCTTCGGCATGGAAGGCATGTTCCGCCAGCTGGGTATCTGGTCTCAGGTAGGCCAGCTATACACCCCGCAGGATGCCGAACAATTACTGTTCTATAAAGAAGACAAACACGGCCAGGTATTACAGGAAGGCATTAACGAAGCCGGCGGCCTGTGTGACTGGATTGCAGCGGGTACCGCCTACTCCACTCACGGGGTACCGATGATTCCGTTCTTTATCTATTACTCCATGTTCGGATTCCAGCGCGTAGGCGACCTGATCTGGGCAGCGGCAGACCAGCGTACCCGCGGCTTTTTGCTAGGCGGTACTGCTGGACGCACCACATTGAATGGTGAAGGCCTGCAGCACGAAGACGGCCACAGCCACCTGATGTCAGCAACTGTTCCCAACTGCTACAGCTATGACCCTACCTTCGCCTATGAACTGGCGGTGATTATTCATAGCGGTCTGCAACGCATGTATGCGGATCAGGAAGATATTTTCTTTTACATCACCCTGATGAATGAAAATTACGAACACCCTTCCATGCCGGAGAATACTGCTGAAAGTATTCTGAAAGGCATGTACCTGTTTAAAAAAGGTGCCGCTGCGCGAGGCAAGCCACGTGTTCAATTGCTAGGTTCAGGGACTATCTTTAACGAAGTCATCGCCGCAGCTGAGTTATTACGTGAAGACTGGGGCGTGGAAACCGATCTGTGGAGCTGCCCAAGCTTTACCGAACTCGCGCGTGACGGTCAAAGCTGTGAGCGCTGGAATCGTCTGCATCCGGCTGAAAAAGCCAAAGTGCCTCATGTCAGCCAATGTCTGGATGATGCCAAAGGCCCGGTCATTGCAGCCAGCGATTACATGCGCGTGTTTGCCGAACAGATCCGCGGCCACATCAAACAAGACTATACCGTTCTTGGAACCGATGGTTTTGGCCGCTCCGACACCCGCGAAAATCTGCGTAGTTTCTTTGAGGTAGATCGTTACCATGTTGCTGTGACTGCCTTGTACAGCCTGGTTAAGGAAAGTAAAGTTGATGCGGCAAAAGTTGATGTCGCCATTGCAAAATATAATATCAACCCGGATGCAATTGCGCCCTGGTTAAGATAACAAGAAGGACACCTATGGCATCTATAGAAATCAAAGTCCCCGACCTGGGCAGTACGGAAGATATTGACGTAATCGAAGTCACCATCCAGCCCGGTGATACCCTTGCCGTAGAGCAAACCATTGCTGTACTGGAAACCGACAAGGCCACCATGGATCTTCCATCCAGTGCGGCTGGGCAGGTGGAACAGGTTCATATCAAGGTTGGTGATAAAGTTAATGAAGGCACGTTGGTAGCCACGTTAAGCCGTTCTGAAGCTGCCGCACCTGCTGCTGAACCTGAACAAGACGCTCCGCCACCTGCTGCAGAAAGTAAACCTGAAGAAAAACCGGCCGAACCGGTAAAGGAAACTGCAACTAAACCTGCTCCAGCTGCCGCCCCGACGGAACCCATGCTCAAAAGTGGCGGTAAAGCGCATGCCACACCAAGTGTGCGTATGTTTGCCCGTGAACTTGGGGTTGATATCAGCCTGATCAACGATGGCAGTGGCCGCAAAGGTCGAATCCTGAGAGAAGATGTTAAACGCTTTGTCAAACAGGCGATGACATCCGGTGCTGGCACTCAGGGCGGTGCAGGCATTCCACCGATTCCTACGGTTGATTTCAGCCAGTTTGGTGACATCGAAGAATTACCACTGAACAAAATCAAGCGCTTAACCGGTCAAAACATGTCGCGCGTCTGGCTTAACGTGCCGATGGTCACCTATCACGACGACGTCGATATCAGTGAACTGGAAGCTTTCCGCAAAGCAACTAATGCGGATAAAAACAACGACATCAGGGTCACTGCCTTGGTCTTTATTATCAAGGCGCTGGTCGCCGCGATGCAGCACTTTCCTAATTTCAACAGCTCACTTTCACCTGAGGGTGACAAATTGTTCCTGAAAAAATATTTCAACATCGGCATCGCGGTGGACACGCCAAACGGTCTGGTCGTCCCTGTTTTGCGAGATGTTGATCAAAAAGGGATATTTCAGTTATCTACAGAATTATCGGAAAAAAGTGAACTGGCGCGAAAAGGTAAATTGATGCCCGCCGACATGCAAGGCGGCTGTATGACGATTTCAAGCCTGGGCGGTATTGGCGGCACAGCGTTTACGCCGATTGTCAATGCCCCGGAAGTTGCTATTCTCGGGGTGACCCGCGCTAAAATACAGCCCGTCTGGAATGGTGAAAGCTTTGAACCCAAATTAATGCTGCCACTGGATTTAAGCTACGACCACCGCGTAATAGATGGCGCGGAAGGCGCCCGCTTTATGGAAGCGGTCAAATCATATCTGGGCGATATTCGTCGCCTAATACTTTAAGTTTTCAAGGGAGAAAAGTACATGCCTGCAGAATCCAATATCAATGCCGAAGTTCTGGTACTGGGCGGTGGCCCGGGCGGCTACACTGCAGCCTTTCGGGCTGCCGACCTGGGTAAACAGGTGGTGCTGGTCGAAAAAGATCCGGTACTGGGTGGCGTTTGTTTAAATGTAGGCTGTATCCCTTCTAAAGCGTTGCTGCACATTGCACAAATCATCCATGAAGCGGAAGAACTGAACAGCCACGGCGTCAGCTTTGGTAAGCCAGAGCTTGATCTGGATAAAATCCGCAGCTGGAAAGAAAGCGTCACCCAGACCCTGAATAAAGGCCTGGCCGGACTGGTCAAGCAGCGCAAAATCACTCAATTGCAGGGGTTTGGTAAATTCACTTCCGCCAACACGCTTGAAGTCCAGGGTGAAGATGGCATCCAGACCGTTCAGTTTGAAAACGCGATTATCGCGGCCGGCTCGCATCCGACTCAGATCCCCACCTTTCCGAATGACGACCCGCGTTTGCTGGATTCAACCGGCGCCTTGGCGCTGGAAAATATTCCGGAAAAGCTGCTAATCGTTGGCGGCGGTATTATCGGGCTGGAAATGGCAACGGTATATCATGCTCTGGGGTCGCAAATCAGTGTGGTTGAATTAATGGATCAGATCATCCCCGGTTGTGACAAAGATTTAGTGACACCACTGCAAAAACGCATCAAAAAACAATATGAGAATATCTGGCTAAAAACCCAGGTAACCTCCATTGAGCCAACTGATGAAGGCTTGAAAGTCAGTTTTGAAGGCAAAAATGCACCGGACTCCGAAACCTTTGACAACGTATTGGTCGCTGTGGGACGTCGTCCAAACGGCAAGCTGATTGATGCTGAAAAAGCCGGTATCAGCGTAGATGAACGCGGGTTTATTTCTGTAGACAAGCAACAACGCACGAACATCGATAATATTTTCGCCATCGGCGATATCGTTGGCAACCCGATGCTGGCGCATAAAGCCTGTCATGAAGGTAAAGTCGCAGCAGAAGTGATCAGTGGACACAAAGCCAGCTTTGATGCACTGACTATCCCATCTGTTGCGTATACTGATCCAGAAGTAGCATGGATGGGGCTAACCGAAAACCAGGCCAAAGAACAAGGCATCGAATATGATAAAGGCGCCTTTCCGTGGGCTGCCAGTGGCCGTTCTTTAAGTATCGGGCGCAATGAAGGGGTCACAAAAATATTGTGTGACAAAGAAACCGGCCGCATCCTTGGCGCCGGAATGGTCGGCACCAATGCGGGAGAATTGCTTGCAGAAGCGGTTCTGGCACTGGAAATGGGTGCAGATGCCGAAGATATCGGCCTGACCGTTCACGCTCACCCTACCCTGTCTGAAACCTTTGCCTTTGCCGCAGAAATGGTGACGGGCTCGATTACGGACCTGTACGTAAAAAAATAACAACTGGCAAAGAAGAACATGGATGTTCACAGTTTTCTCACATCAAGTGAGAAAACAAACACAAATCCACTCCCCATTCATTGATAGCTTACACTGTTCCTGACTATTATCTGATTATCTATTTACTTGGAGTTTAGATATGAACATACCTCCCATGGGCAGTGCACTTAATCTGATTAATACCGCCCAAACCAAAGCCAGTGAAGCGGCACATACCATTGCGACCTTACCGGTAGATAAGGAAGAAGTGGGGGGCATTAATGATTTCAGTTCAGATGAACTGTTCAAGCCCGTCATGCAATTGAAAGAAGCGGAAATCGAAACCCAGGCGGCCGTTAAAATTATTCAGACAGATGAAGACATGAAAGACAGCCTGTTTGATGCATTTGCCTGACTGGGAAAGCCTTGCATATATTGTCTATTTCCCTTATTTTTGATATTTTCTGAACATATTCAATTCCATTCAATGTTTTACAATGAGTTCAGATGACTCCAGAAAAACCCCCAGGCGTAACCACGAACGCCGTCACGACGAACGTCGCAAAATCAAAGAACCTTTTGGTAGCCCGGAATGGCTGGCTGCCGTGCAAAAAGATTATTACCTGTGGCCCAAACATGACCGTCGCTGTCAGGACCGTCGTCAACAAGAGCGCCGACAACAAACCCGGCGTCAACTAAATGCGCCTCACCGTTTACCGAATACCCCTTATCAACCTACCCTGGATGCCCTGCTCACTGAAGAAGAAAAACAGATGTTGAACGAACTTTCCAAGTCAGATAAATAAATTACGCCAAAATAATAAACCTGATTGCATCCAGTTTTAATCTGGCCTCTTTTATCGCATCTGACGAACGTTTTATCAAACACTGTTGAATCTCGATTTCCTCATCCTTAATCAAAGGATTAATCTTTTGCAATTGTTGTAACCGATATAACTCCTGATTCAACTCTGCATGCATAGTCTTTTCTGCCGACGCGACCCGCCCTTTCATTTCCTGCTCCGCCTGCTCGCCGGCACTGCTCATTAGCGTCATCAGATATTCTTTTTGCGAATGTAGAAACCCTGAGATACGGGATTTATCAAAATTAGCCCCGCTTTCCTGCAGACTTTCATGCGGCATGTCCTGAGCAAGATTGTTGTGCTGTTGATCCATCAATACACGTATAGGCGTTGGCGGCAGAAAACGCCCGAGTTGCAGGTAGCCCGGCGCACTGCATTCAACCACATACACTAATTCCAGCAAAAACTGACCGGCTTTCAACTGTGGATGTTTGGCCACGCTGACGGCCGCGTTGCCGGTTTCACTGGATAACACCAGGTCCATCGACGCTGTCACCATCGGATGATCATCTGTAAGAAACTGCATGTCCTCACGCGCAAGGGCAATCTCCCGACGCGTCGTCACCGTCAAACCTTCATCCCTGAGCATTGGAAAATGGGCAATGCGCAGGTTCTCACTCGGCCTCAGGATATGGCAATGTTCAGAATGATATTCCACATCCACCCCGTAACAATCATAGATATCTTCCATGTATTCCCACAGAGCAGAATATTGTTCATGGTTTTTAATTTCATCTACAAACAATGAAGCTTGCTCCGGGCGACAGGAGTTCAGTTCCAGCAATTTGTCCCGCCCCTTTAAAAAAGCCCCTTCAAGCTCATGTTTTAGTTGTTGAGTCTCTTCAATCAGTGTTTGCAGTTGATGGGCATCAAAGTTGTTTAACACTGCCTGCACAAAATCACTCAGCTTTTCAGCCAATTGCCCGGCGCTGGATACATTATGCACAAAAGCATTCATGCCTTCTTCATACCAGCGAAACAAGACGTGTTGACGACTTTCCGGCAGATAGGGCACATGGATTTCTACCGTGTGTTGCTGTCCAATTCTGTCCAAACGGCCAATGCGCTGTTGAAGCAAATCGGGATTTTCCGGCAAATCAAACAGCACCAGATGGTGTAAAAACTGGAAATTTCGCCCTTCACTGCCGATTTCTGAACAAATCAACAAACGGGCTCTGCTTTCTTCATCGGCAAAGTACGCTGCAGCACGATCACGTTCGACAATACTCATGCCCTCGTGGAACATCGCAGCAGCAATCCCTTGTCGGTTCTTTAACCAGTTTTCCAGTTGAATTACGGTTTCGGGCTGATTGCAAATCAGCAAAATCTTGTCTTCTGCTTTGCTATTGAGAAATTCAACCAGCCATGTCCAGTAGGGGCTGACAACCTCTTTGTTAGCATTAAGGGGGTAAGCATGTGAAACCCGCTGCGGAAACCCCTTAACCGTTTGCCGCGAATTTCTGAATAAAATTCGCCCGGTGCCATGATGATCCAGTAATAACTGAATCAACTCATCACGCGCGGCGCACTCATGATCTGATTGATCCAGTTGAGCGACCAGTTCACTGACATCTTCTCGTTGCAGCGCTTGCAACAGTATCTGTTTGTGTTCATTATCCAGCGGCTCACCATCAATTAATAAGGCGGCTAATTCCGCGACCGGCTGAAATGAAGCTTCTTCCTTTACAAATGCATCAAAACTGTAAAAACGATCCGCATCCAGTAAACGCAAACGGGCGAAATGACTTTGTTTGCCTAATTGTTCTGGCGTCGCGGTCAGTAGAATAATGCCCGGTGTTTTAACCGCCAGATGCTCCAGCAGCAGGTATTCTTCGCTCGGCGACCCTTCATCCCAGGCCAGATGATGTGCTTCATCGACAACAACCAGGTCCCAGCCGGCGTCCAGCAGTTGTTGTTGTCGGGCCGGTTCATCCTGAAACAGGCTTTGTGTACACATCACCAGCTGTTCACTTTGAAAAGGATTGCCTTCATCGATTGACAGGCAACGCTCTTCGTCAAACAAACTGAATTGCAGGTTGAAACGCCGATACATCTCCACCAGCCATTGATGCACCAGACTGTCAGGCACCATAATCAATACCCGTTTGCTCAACTGATTAAGCAAGCGATACTGGATGATCATGCCCGCTTCAATGGTTTTTCCCAGTCCGACTTCATCGGCCAGCATAATGCGCGGCTGCGGACGATTAGCCGCATGATGAGCGATGTATAACTGGTGGGGAATCAACAAGGTACGACTGCCCAGCAAACCTTTTACCGGTGATTGTTGCCATTGTTGTTGACGCTTCAATGTCTGATAACGCAGTTCAAACCATTTTCCCGGATCAAACTGGCCGGTAAACAGGCGATCTTCCGGCTTATTAAACTGGATATGATGATCCAGTTCCATTTCTTCAATTATTTGCCGCTGCCCTGCCTCATCGAGGCCATGATAAAGCAGCAGACCATCAATCTCCTCGACACGTTCTACGGTCATGCTCCAACCATCTTCCGATGTAATCTGGTCACCCGGGTTGAACTCTACCCGCGTTAACGGCGCATTATTCATCGCATAAATACGCTGCTGCCCAGTTGCCATGTACAACACGGTCACTCGGTTATGTTCAACATCCAGCACCATGCCCAGTCCCAGTTCAGATTCGCTGTTGCTAATCCAGCGCTGGCCAGCTTTTATTGTATTTGTCATGGATCAATTCCGGGAGAATTCAAGCTGCTGATAGCTGACATACATCAGGGCAGCAAAAAACAGATAAAAAAACGGGATGAACACTTGCAGGACGGTAATACTCAGCAGTGCCCCTGCGATGATCAATGCAGAAATTTGATACATCACACCGGCATGTTGCCGATAGGCGTTACGTCCCATTTCACGCGCTTCGCTCCAGCGCTTTTGCTGAAAAACCATTAACGGATAACTGAACCAGCTGGCAAAGGAGGACAACATTAACCAGATAAAAATCAGCGCAACCCACGCCGGCGCATACAGCCAGCTGGCCATGATACGAACAGGCTTTTCCAGCCACTCTGAATTCAGCACCTGCCAGTCAAACCAGAATTTCAGGATGTTTTGCGGATCATCATTCTGCAAACTGAACAGTATTCGGAAAACAAACCAACAGACTAAAATCATCAATGCAAATATCAATGCCAGAGGTAAAAAATCTCTTATTACACTGTAAGTCTTCGTTGATTTTGGGTCGATCCTGGCAAAATAGCCAACCAGCACAAACAGGCAACTGACATTTATAATAATCCCAACCCCCAATGATAAACGGGCAATGGCCAATGCGCCATATAACGCCATCAGAATAACCAGGGTATCAAAGGGTTTTAACAGCCACAGCCGCCCTACTTCAGCCAAACACTTGCTTATCTGCATGGTATTCAAACAATCTTGGCGATACCTACCGATTCGCGTAATTGCTCAATAAACGGCGTGGACATTTCGCGCGCTTTTTTCGCGCCTTCCTGTAGCTGTTCCTCGATATGGTCAGGTGCCTGCATTAACGCCACGTAACGCTCACGTGCGGGTGCAATTTCCTCGTTCAGCTTTTCAAACAGGATTTTTTTCATTTCGCCCCAACCAATACCCTCAGCATACGCCTTGCGGATGTCTTCAAGCTCAGACGGGGTGGAAAAGGCCTGATAAATACCAAACAGGGTGCAGCCTTCTGTCTCTTTAGGTTCACCCGGCTCAAGCGAATTGGTCTTGATCTTATTGATCAATTTACGGAACTTTTTCTCAGTCTCGAACAACGGGATAGTGTTGTTGTAACTTTTACTCATCTTGCGCCCATCCAGTCCCAGCAAGGTCGCCGCGTTGTCTTCGACGACCGCTTCCGGCAACGCAAAATGCTCGCCATAAATATGGTTAAACCGGCTGGCAATATCGCGCGCCATTTCAATATGTTGAATCTGGTCCTTACCCACAGGGACTTTATTGGCGTTAAACATCAGAATATCTGCTGCCATCAGAATCGGATAACTGAACAAGCCCATGTTGATGCCTTTATCCGGGTCGGCACCTTCGCCTTCCTCGTTTTCCTGAACCGCCGCTTTATAGGCATGAGCACGGTTCATCAAGCCCTTGGCTGTCACACACGTCAACATCCAGGTCAGTTCCAGGATTTCCGGCACATCGGATTGACGATAGAACACCGCATTGGAGGTATCCAGCCCCAATGCCAGCCAGGTTGCCGCAATTTCGCGGCTGGACTGCCTGACCCGTTCCGGCTCATGACATTTAATCAGGGCATGATAATCAGCCAGAAAATAAAACGGTCTGACATCATCATTTTTACTGGCGGCAATGGCAGGACGAATGGCGCCGGCATAATTGCCCAGATGCGGCGTGCCGGTAGTGGTGATTCCGGTAAGGACGATTGACTTGCTCATGATTGAAAAACTAACTGCATAAAAAAGTTGGCTACTATTTCATAAATCTGCGGTGATTGCCAGAGGCAGAAAGATTCTATCCAAATTTAGCGAAATTCAATTACCGGGTCATTCCTTAATTTGAATAACTTCTCGCAGTAGCGATGTTGCAAATGTCCCTGCTGGCAATGTAAACGACAGGGACAACTCATTCTCCCCCGAAAAACGCCAACTGAATTCCCCTGGAATCGCTCTAAGCGCTCTAAAACCAGTTTCCATTTTTAATGAGGTAATAATTCTGGTTAACGGTTGATAATCTGCTGCAAGCTTATCTTTGATCGACTCTACATCTGTCGCACCTAATAATTTTCCTGCCGGATGAATATCTCCAGATTTCAGCCTGTCCACCAGTGCCTGATCAACCGTTTCACTCCAAAAACCAGCCTTGCTATTGTTTAGCATACAATAGTCCCCAGGTAATAAAGTATTCCAGGTCTGCTGCTTAACCCTTTGCGATAAGATTTCGTTAAACAAGAAAGACCTGACCGCTGAAATATAGATTGATGCATTACGCTTAGGTAGTGTCCCCTGTTCATGCATTTCCAACGCTTTTTGAAGATTATTCCCCTGCCTGCCAAACCGTTGTAATCCAAAATAATTTGGGAATCCCAATGTGCAAATCAAATCCAATTTTGCTTGCGTTTGTTGATCTTGCCCTGCATAGTTTCGGATTCGTATATTGAATGCATTGCCAACCAGCGCACCTCGTTTGAGTTTTCGGTTATGCCGAGTAGTTTCGAGGATTGAAACATTTTCATTTTCAATGCGGGTCCAGTTAACATCCACATGTTTTGGCAACCAAATACTAAACCACTGAGAAGTTACTGCGTGACGATCTTTTAACCCTGCATAGCCAACATCGCGCCTGCGAACACCCGCCAATCTGGCCAATTGGCTGGCAAGATATTCAGTGTTTTCTCCTTTCTTTTCAATATGTAAAAACACATGTTCCCCATCCCCGGATGGTGTAAACGCTAAATTTTCGCGCACGATAAAATCTTCAGGATGTTGCTTTATCTTTCCTGACGCTTTGGCTTGTCCATAGGCGTTTTCCCAACAACCTAACTTAATAGTATTAGAATAATTTTCTTGCATGGACGTAATTATTACCTTTCATTGTCAATGAGGACGTTTTACTATGCATAGCATGCGTTTCTTTAACTGAGGAGAGCATATGAACATCTTACGAGAAAATGATAAATCTACTGGAAAAAACCAGGCTTCCAAAAAAGAAATCGGCATCAAAATAGCCGAATACGGCGGGATTTTAGCCGTCGTAGGCACATTGATTACCGGCGGCCTCACTTATCATCAATCGGTACAGGAAAACCAGGACAATAACTTCAGGGAAATCGTCTCGGGACTATCATCAAAAGAAAAACAAACCCGTCTGGCCAGCACAAGCAATTTGGGCACTTTTATTACCGATGGTCATCGCTATTACGATGAAGCTATCGACATTCTTATTAACATGGTGGCGATCGAAACCGACATTGATGTTCTTGGTGCCATTCGTAACAGCCTGGAAAACACATCTATTGAAGATTACAAAGCTATTTTGCAAAAGCTGTTAAAACTGGAGAGTAATTTTTTTATTTACAAAAACTATTTGGAAGAAAAATTAAAAGCATCCAAGCGTATCACCAACAATAATTTTACTGATTATGTTGATGTGTTCGAACAATACAAAGCCAACAGTCAACAGGATAAACTCTCCCCTCATTATGTAAAACTTGAAGCGCTAAAAAATCAATACCTGCAAAATATTGCTCATCGAAACACGTTAGAAACTGAAGTCAAAGAAGATCCGTTCAGAATCGAAAGAATCACCAAATTTGTCATCAGTTTTCTTTCACGCTCACGAGATTTGGATCGCCCCGTCAAAAATCTTAAGCTCTATCAAAACAGCTGGAATTATGTACTCTTAACCGATATAAAGTTACCCGCGAGCATCATCAAAAGATCGGCCATCAGCATCGCAACGCTTTCTGGAGTTGATTTAACACAATCTGAAATTGAAGATACCACCTTTTATAAATCCGGCTTTAGAGACGTAAATTTCTCCGGAGCAACGATCAAACACACATCGTTCGATAAAATAGTGGCATATGACAAAGTCAATTTCAGCAACGTTACCTTTGAAGATGTTATTTTCTTGGGGGCCGATTTAATCGGCGCTGATTTTAGTGATGCACGTGGTTTGCAAGCCTATCAGTTTTATCGGGCCAAGAATCTGGATAAAGCAAAATTTGACTCAGATTTCAGAGATCAACTTTCAAGTCTCAACGAAATGGATGACCAAACTTTCATCCAGGCGTTGACGAATTCAAAAATGTCTGTTTATAAGCAAAGAGATATAAAAAAGACATTAAATGAACTTAATACTGAATAGTGTTACCTGTTTTCTACCAGAACGATGGCCTGGACAGCAATCCCTTCCTTGCGCCCTTCAAATCCCAGTTTTTCTGTGGTGGTGGCTTTGACATTGATGGCATCAACACCCACTGCTAAGTCAGCCGCAATATTTTCACACATCGCCGATATATGTGGCGCCATCTTGGGCGCCTGGGCAATTATGGTAATATCTGCATTAACCAGGGTATACCCTTTTTCCTGTACCACATTATAAACATGGCGCAGTAATACCCGGCTGTCCGCCCCTTTAAATTCAGGATCAGTGTCTGGAAAGTGCTTGCCGATATCGCCCAATGCAGCAGAACCCAGCAAGGCATCACTCAGCGCATGTAACACTACATCGCCATCAGAGTGAGCTTCCAGCCCTTTTTCATAATCAATTTTGACCCCCCCCAGAATGACATCTCCGTCATCCTTAAAACGATGTACATCATAGCCTTGTCCAACTCGGATCATGTTTGTTGCTCCAAATAAAATTCCGCCAATGCCAGATCTTCAGGACGGGTAATCTTGATATTGTCTGGCCGACCTTCAACAATTTTGGGCGTAAATCCCTGAATTTCCAGCGCACTGGCCTCGTCGGTCACCGCCGGATTTCCCTGAGTTTCAGTTAATGCATGCTTCAGCATGCCATAACGAAACATTTGTGGCGTCAATGCACGCCAGACAGTGCTTCTGTCAATTGTCCGCTCAATGTTGAGTGCATCCACCTGCTTGAGTGTGTCATGTGAAGACAGGGCCAGGATGCCGCCAACCTCATCATGTCCCAACGCTGCAATTTGAGCGTGAATATCAGCAACCGTCAGACATGGGCGCGCCGCATCATGCACCAGCACCCAGTCGTTTTCTGATGCTGTATCACCCAATGAATTTAATGCGGATAATACCGAGTCAGCTCTTTCCTTGCCGCCCGGCGCCGTAATCACAAACGGGTTTGAAGAAACGTCAAGCTCTGGCCAATAAGGATCTTCTTGGGAAATGGCAACAGCTACTTTTGCAAAACATCCGGAATCCACTAATCGTCCCAGCGTATGTTCAATGACTGTCTTGCCTGCCAGGGGCAGATATTGTTTTGGGCGGTCAGACTGCATCCGCTTGCCCACGCCGGCAGCAGGCACTACGGCCCAGAATGTAGGCGAGTCACTCATTCGATTACCTGAATAAACGTTTCATTTTCCTTAATCATACCAAGATCGTAGCGCGCACTTTCCTCGATCGCCTCATGGCCAAATTTGATGTCCTTGATCTCTGCGTATAACGCATCGTTGCGGGCTTTTTTTTGCGAACCCTGCGCACTGAGTTGATCCAGCCGTTGCTGATATTCATGCACTTGAGAAATACTGGCATCACCCAGCCACAGACGATACTGCAGATGAATAATCAGTAAAACAATGATAGCGATGAGAATTTTAATCACACTACTCCCTCATCGAACTGAAGGCAGCCGGACGCAATGCCGGCCGCTGTCAGAAGATGTTACAGCATTTTGAATGCGCTGCGACCGGCATAAACAGCTTTATCACCCAACTCGTCTTCGATTTTCATTAAACGATTATATTTGGCGATACGGTCAGAACGGCTTAATGAACCGGTTTTGATTTGCCCGGTTCCCGTTGCAACTACCAGATCCGCAATCGTGGTATCTTCAGTTTCACCGGAACGGTGAGAAACAACTGCCGAGTAACCGGCTGCTTTTGCAGTACTGATCGCTTCCAGTGTTTCTGTCAACGTACCAATCTGGTTTACTTTGATCAGAATAGAGTTTCCAATGCCCTTTTCAATGCCTTCCTTGAGGATTTTAGGATTGGTCACAAACAAATCGTCACCGACCAGTTGAATTTTTGCGCCCAGTTTATCAGTCTGGTTTTTCCAGCCATCCCAATCGTTTTCATCCATGCCATCCTCAATCGAAATAATTGGGTATTTTTCCACCCAGTCAACGAAAAAGTCAGTCATTTCTGCAGAACTCAGTTTGCGACCTTCAGATTCCAGGTCATAAACGCCCTCTTTATAAAATTCAGAGCTGGCTGCATCCATCCCCAGAAAAATATCTTCGCCTGCTTTATAGCCTGCTTTTTCAATAGCTTCCAGGATCACTTCAATCGCTTCTTCGTTTGAAGACAAGTTTGGTGCGAAACCACCTTCATCACCCACTGTCGTTGCCAGTCCTTTTGCTTTTAATACTTTTGCCAGATTATGGAAAACCTCGGCACCGTAACGAATAGCTTCGCGGAATGATGGCGCACCAACGGGCAGAATCATGAATTCCTGCAGATCAACACTGTTGTCCGCATGCGAGCCACCATTAATAATGTTCATCATAGGTACCGGAACAATGTATTCACCGGACGTATTCAGGTATTGATATAAAGGTACATTACCTTCCTGAGCGGCAGCATGTGCAGCGGCCATAGACACACCCAGAATGGCGTTGGCACCTAAACGACCTTTGTTATCCGTGCCATCCAGCTCGATCATTTTGTTATCAAGTGCCGCCTGATCAGCCGCGTCCATACCCACAACCGCCGCACGAATTTCAGAATTTACAAAATCAACCGCTTTCAGAACACCTTTGCCCAGATAACGGGACTTGTCACCATCACGTAATTCAATGGCTTCACGCTCACCTGTTGATGCACCAGATGGAACCATTGCTGTACCGATAACGCCGGAAGCCAATACCACTTCAGCTTCAACCGTCGGGTTACCACGGGAATCAAGAACTTCTCTTGCTTTTACGTTGACTATCTCTGCCATTTAATTTGCCTTTACAATGTAGTTTCAATCAAACTGGTCGCTTTGACGGTCCGGTCCAGGGTTGCCAAAACTTCCAACAATTCTTTCATTCTATGTAATGGCCATGAATTTGGACCATCACTTAATGCTTCTTCAGGTACGGGATGGGTTTCCATAAAAAGTCCGGAAATACCGACTGATACGGCCGCCCTGGCCAGTACCGGCACATGCTCTCGCTGCCCCCCCGAACAACTGCCTTGCCCACCGGGTAATTGCACGGAATGGGTTGCATCAAATACCACTGGACACTCAGTTTCACGCATCACAGCCAGTGAGCGCATATCTGATACCAGGTTGTTATAACCAAATGATACACCACGCTCACACACCATAATCTGCTCATTGCCCGCCGCTTTCGCCTTGTTACTGACATTTGCCATATCCCAGGGCGCCATAAACTGGCCTTTCTTGATATTGACAGGAATACCCTGGGCAGCGACAGCCTGGATAAAATTGGTTTGTCTGCATAAAAAAGCCGGCGTCTGCATCACATCAACAACAGATGCAACTTCAGCCAGCGGGGTATCTTCATGCACATCGGTTAAAACTGGCACTCCTATATCAGATTTAACTTTTTCCAGAATTTGTAGACCTTTTTCAATGCCAGGCCCGCGAAAACTCATATGTGATGAGCGGTTTGCCTTATCAAATGAAGATTTGTAAATAAAAGGAATGTTTAATTCACCGGTAATTTCTTTCAACATTCCCGCCGTATCAAGCGACATTTGTTCGCTTTCAATGACGCACGTACCCGCAATCAAAAAAAATGGCTGATCCAGCCCTACTTCAAAATCACACAATTTCATTTAGTTACCTTTACTATGTTTTGCCGCTGCTTCTACAAATCCTGAAAACAAGGGGTGCCCTTTTCTCGGAGTTGATGTAAATTCCGGGTGAAATTGACAAGCCAGAAACCAGGGGTGATCAGGAATCTCAACCACCTCAACCAGACGGCCATCGATGGATTTTCCTGAAAACCTCAGTCCTACCTGCTCAAGTTTTTCCAGATACTGGTTATTGAATTCATAACGATGTCTGTGGCGCTCGGTGATCACATCTTTCTGATACATGCGAAATGCCAATGATTCAGGGTGTAAACGACATTTCTGCCCGCCCAGGCGCATAGTCCCTCCCAAATCAGAATCCTTGTTCCGTGTTTCCAACTTACCTGCTTCATCTTTCCATTCTGTAATCAGGCCGATCACCGGGTGGGGCGAGTCTGGTAAAAATTCGGTGCTGTGAGCCCCTTCGAGCCCTGCCACATTGCGTGAAAATTCGATAACCGCCGATTGCATGCCCAAGCATATACCCAAATAGGGAATTTTGTTTTCGCGAGCATAACGTACCGTAGCAATTTTGCCTTCTACGCCACGCTCACCAAATCCGCCCGGCACCAAAATAGCATCCACATCTTTCAATAATGTGACACCCTGGTCTTCCACCTGCTCGGAATCTATATATTTGATTCTGACTTGATGACGCGTGTGAATACCGGCGTGAATCAATGCTTCATTCAATGATTTATACGCATCGGTATGATCGACATATTTGCCGACAATAACCACTGTGACTTCATCTGTGGGATGGGACAGTCTTTCAACCACCGTTTCCCATTCTGATAATTCCGCCTTGGGGACATCCAGTCGCAGTTTATCAACCACAATATCATCCAGACCTTGTTCATTTAATAATAGCGGAATGCGATAAATGGTATCCGCATCAATAGCAGAAATAACCGCATTTTCAACAACATTGGTAAACAATGCGATCTTGCGACGCTCGCCGACCGGAATTGCTTTTTCAGAACGGCAAATCAGAATATCCGGTTGAATACCAATCGTACGCAGTTCTTTTACTGAATGCTGGGTAGGTTTGGTTTTTAATTCACCGGCAGATTTGATAAAAGGGATCAGGGTTAAATGGATAAAGATCGCACGATCCCTGCCCAGATCGATCCCTATTTGACGAATGGTTTCCAGAAAAGGAAGCGACTCAATATCACCTACTGTTCCGCCCACCTCGATAATCGCCACATCCTTGCCTTCTGCACTGGCAAAAACCCGACGTTTGATTTCATCGGTGATATGCGGAATCACTTGAACGGTTGCCCCAAGATATTCACCTTTTCGTTCCCGGCGCAAAACCTCTTCATAGACCTGACCCGTCGTGAAGTTGTTCTTTTTGCTCATGGTCGTTTTCAAAAAACGCTCATAATGCCCCAAATCAAGATCGGTCTCTGCGCCATCCGAGGTAACAAAAACCTCACCATGCTGAAACGGACTCATTGTGCCGGGATCAACATTGATATAAGGATCGAGTTTGGTCATAGTGACATTCAGTCCACGTTCTTCCAGAATCGCGGCAAGCGATGAGGCTGCAATTCCTTTCCCTAATGAGGAAACCACACCACCGGTAATGAAAATAAATTTTGTCATGAATGAATAAAGAAACGTTTGGCCAATTACAAAGAGTAAATCCGGAAAAACTTACAATCTTAGCATTTTAATCGACTCATTTCCGGTTAATTATTTTTTCCATTGAATTAAATAACAATCGCCCTGCTCGCGATAAAAAGAAGCATCAATCCATAAACCTCCAACCGCCGCCAAACGGTCATCCAGATAAATCAGTGGCATGCATTCCCTTTGCCAGGGCGGTATTTTTTCTGCCTGAAATAATTTTTTTAACGCGTGATGCCCTGTTCTGCCCGGTAATTGAATTTTTTCGCCTCCGGCGCGCACTTTTACCGAAATTTTTGACGACTGCCAAACTACTTTGGGAATACCCGAAGCTGCTGGTATCCGAGTTAATCGATAGCCATTGGCTCTCATTATTTCATCGGTTTCTTCAGGCCATATACATGCGGGTTCAATCAACATTTCCTGCTGGTTAATGCAATACAAATGCCCATCAAACCGCTTAATAAAAAAGTCCTGAATTTGAACCTGGGGGATAGCATCAACTGCAGCCATCACAACCTCATCAAACACGCGTTGAATTCTGTCGGTTGGAGGCATAGGCACCTGATGCCTTTCTAACCAAGCTCTTAACACCAAGCCTCTGGCTTCTTCTGTCAACGCTGACAATGCCGCACTATTCAGACGATGTTCCTGATCACTCAATGCAGGCTGCAAACAATCATCTGCAAACTGAACCAAAATCTTTTGCGCACTCGCACAGTGCAATGCCGTGCGAGCTACGGATGCATCAGCAGCAGGCCATCTTTTTTTTATGGCTGGAATGATCTGGTTACGTAAAAAATTCCGATCGAAATCATCACATTGATTACTGGGGTCTTCAATCCATTGCAACTGATAGGCTTCTGCATACTGAACAATAGCTTTCTTTGACACATTCAACAATGGGCGCAACACCTTGCCCTGTCCCAGCGGTCTTTGTTCTGGCATGCCTGACAAGCCCTGCACGCCAGCCCCCCTGAATAGCTGCAACAAGACGGTTTCCAGTTGGTCTTCACGATGCTGGGCAAGCAGCACATGATCCTGCGCATTTTCCAATAAACGCTCAAACGCCTGATAACGCGCCAGTCGCGCCGCTTCTTCCGGGCTTTGTTTGGGTTTTGCCGTAGCATCTACCTTGATTGAATGAAAAGCGATGCCCAATTGATCACAAATTTGTTGGCAATGTTTTTCCCATTGCGCAGCTTCTTGTTGCAACCCATGATTGATGTAAACCGCTGTAATGTTCTCTCTTACTTCCTTCCGGGACGCCAACAGATGAAGCAACACATGAGAGTCAATGCCGCCGCTAAACCCAATAAACAGGTTGCGATACTCATCCGGCAAATGGCTGGCAACATCAGCAAACGTTAGTAATTCTGACATGCCAGAAAGCAAAAAGGCCGTGAAAGCGGCCTTTTAATGTTGGGTTATTTAGCCGGTTCTTCACTATATGAACCATACCTCATAATTCGCTGATAACGTTTTTCCAATAGCGTGTCCATGTCTCTTGCTTCAGCTTTTAATTCATCCATATGACGAATCAGGGTTTCACGCAGATTCAATGCTGTTTTCTGGAAATCACGATGACCTCCGCCCAACGGTTCTCTGACCACCTCATCCAAAAAGCCCTGCTCTCTGACGCGATCTGAAGTAATACCCATCGCTTCGGCAGCCAATTGAGACTTTTCTGCACTCTTCCATAAAATAGATGCGCAGCCTTCTGGCGAAATAACCGCATAGGTGCTGTACTCCATCATTATCAATCGATCACCGACGCCAATCGCCAACGCGCCACCCGAACCGCCTTCACCTATCACGGTACAAATAATTGGTGTTTTTAATTTGGACATTTCAAACAGGTTTCGTGCAATTGCCTCACTCTGACCACGTTCTTCCGCTCCAATTCCGGGATAAGCCCCCGGTGTATCGATCAGGCACACAATAGGTACCTGAAATCGTTCCGCCATTTTCATCACACGCAATGCCTTGCGATAACCTTCCGGGCGCGGCATACCGAAATTACGATAGATTTTTTCTTTGGTATCACGCCCTTTCTGATGACCGATCACCACCACCGGCTGACCTTCCAGTCTGGCTAAGCCACAGACAATAGCCGGATCATCCGCAAAGACTCTATCACCATGTAATTCGAAAAAATCGGTAAACATCAGATCAATATAATCCAATGTATAAGGTCTACCAGGATGCCTTGAAAGCTGTGAAATCTGCCAGTCGCTTAATTCAGCAAAAATGGTTTCCGTGAGCATTTCACACTTTTCTTCCAGTTGCTTCAGGGTGTCAGAGATATTAATCTCATTATCCACTTCCACTTTACGAAGCTCTTCAATTTTGGCTTCCAGCTCGGCAATTGGCTGTTCGAAATCAAGAAACTTTAAATCCATAGATTTATAAAATTCATACTAAACCGTGCAATTTTATAGAAAATTGACTTTGATTTCTAACTTTATTAGAAACAATTTTTCAACCGACAGGAAAGTTATACAATCAAACAGGTTTTTACACACAGGTATCTCATGGACAGTCTTTTTGATGAACCCCACAATGATTTTGCGCCACTGGCCTCACTCATGCGACCGGTCTCCCTGGATGACTTTATCGGGCAACATCACTTGCTGGCGCCAGACAAACCCTTACGTACAGCTATCGACAAAGGCAATCTGCATTCACTGATTTTCTGGGGACCGCCGGGTGTCGGCAAGACGACGCTGGCGAAAATTATTGCGCAAAATTCACAAGCACGCTTTATAGAGCTATCGGCTGTGCTGGCCGGGGTCAAAGATATTCGCAAAGCCGTGGAGGAGGCGCGCGCATTAAAAGCCTCACATGGCAAAGACACCCTCTTGTTCATTGACGAAATCCACCGTTTTTCCAAAAGCCAACAGGACTCCTTATTGGCACCGATTGAAGACGGGGCAATCAAATTGCTTGGCGCAACCACCGAAAACCCGTCGTTTGAATTGAATAACGCCCTGTTGTCCCGGGTGCGTGTCTATGTTTTGCGCAGCCTGGAATATACTGACTTGAGACAACTGATTGATCATGTCTTGCAAGACCAAACCAATGGCCTCGCGTCGTTACAATTAATTATCGACGAAGATATCAAGGAATTAATTGCCAAATCTGCAGACGGCGATGCCAGGCGGTGCCTGAATATTCTGCAAATCTGTGGTGATTTAAGCGAAAACATAAACGGACGCGCCACGGTAACACCGGATGTGCTGAATGAAGTACTGCAAGGCCAGCTGAATCGTTTTGATAAACGCGGCGATATGTTTTATGACCAGATTTCCGCACTACACAAAGCAGTGCGTGGCAGCAATCCAGACGGTGCCTTGTACTGGCTGTGCCGGATGCTGGATGGCGGCTGCGACCCGCTGTACATTGCCCGTCGTGTCATTCGCATGGCGTCAGAAGACATTGGCAATGCTGATCCGCGTGGACTTCAAGTCGCCCTGGATGCCACGACCACTTTCGAGCGGCTGGGCAGCCCGGAAGGCGAACTGGCCATCGCTCAGGCAGTGGTTTATCTTGCCTGCGCCGCCAAAAGCAATGCCGTATACACCGCCTACAAAGCAGCAATGGCTGATGCTAAAGCCAGCGGCTCGCTGGACGTCCCTGTTCATCTAAAAAATGCACCCACCCGACTGATGAAGGAACTTGGCCACGGCAAGGACTACCGCTATGCACATAATGAAGAGAATGCCTATGCGGCAGGAGAAAACTATCTGCCGGAGTCGCTGGCAGACAGCCAGTATTATTTCCCTGTAGAACGCGGCCTGGAAATCAAGATCAAGGAAAAGCTGGACGCGTTAAAAAAGCTTGATCAGCGCTGATCTGTATTCGCATATTTTGTCTCACGTGATGGACACGAACGACCCCATCATTTTTCTCACAAATTCTCGATACCTAAATTTGCCAATTGATCCGCCTTTTCATTCCCTTCAATACCCGCATGCCCCTTAACCCAGATCCATTCGACCTCATGCGCTTGCAGTGCGTCATCCAGTCGTCGCCATAAATCATCATTTTTTACCGGCTTTTTTGCGGCGGTTTTCCAGCCATTTTTTTTCCAGTTGGCCATCCATTCCGTAATGCCTTGTAACACATATTTTGAATCGGTATGCAATTTGACCGTGCACGGGCGTGTTAATGATTCCAAGGCCTTTATTGCAGCCATTAACTCCATGCGGTTATTAGTAGTGTCTGCTTCCCCGCCCTGCAATTCTTTTTGCTTGCCCTGATAATCCAATAACACCCCCCAGCCACCCGGCCCGGGATTGCCTTTGCAGGCGCCATCGGTATAAATGACTACTTCGTCCAATGTTGTTCCTTTTTTGAAGAGGTTTCGATAATGTTTCTGGCAGCCGCCAGTTCTTTCTTTTTATGGGTGACCTTGCCCACTGGAATAACAGTGTATTCACGTTTTACCGCTTTGATTGCATAGGCATTAGACAATAAGGTATGCGGAGTAAAGGCACATTTACCCAATCTGATTTGATAACTGTCCAGATAAAACTCTGCGGTACTCAAAATTTCAAAATTCATCACGTTTAGCCAATCGACAATGCGGTTACAGCGAATAAAGTGAGACCGCCACGAATGAGTCCATTGCCGATCAAGAATAAACTGATAACGGACTGAAGGGCTGTACGGATTAAAATTAATAATGATGACTTCCCCACCGGGTTTAAGCACGCGGGCAATTTCACGCGCGGTTTCAAAGCGGCGATGATCAAATTCAAGAATATGCGGCAAAATCGCCAGATCAATCGTTTCTGATTGAAAAGGCAATGAGAAAGCCCTCCCCTGCACCCGAAGAGAATTATCACTGCCACATGAATGCGAATCGAAAATACAATACTTTCTGTACAGCGAAAAATCGATAAAATCATCCTCCCACCCTAGGCCACCGACCTGCAATTGTTGTTGCTTACAACTCACAGTTATTGATCTCTTAAGGTACTGGGTTTCCAAAGCCTTAAGCAATTTTCCACGAGGTGATTGATACAGTGCAAACAGAAACTTTCTTTTCATAGCCTAACGACTTCGCACATAAAAAAATAAAGGGACTACTTTTTGCATGACAATTATTAACCATGTCAAATTGATGACAATTTATTCTATACGATTCAATTCAGTACTAAAGAACACGTTACGTCATGACAAAAACCATAGCTAAATCAAATCCAGACCCGCTATAATTAAAACGGTTTGGACATAATACACTTAAGGTCACCCATGCAACGCCTCTCATTCATATTCTTTCTGGCCATTATAGGTCTGAACGGTTGCGCTCAGCAATCCGCAAAAAAAGTCGCTATTTTTGATGTTACAACGCCCAGTAAGCGACCCCATACCATCCTGGGTAATAAAAAACCTTCTCCAGCTCAGACGCACAAAGAAAAAATCAGAGTCGTTGTAAGAAAACAACAAACACCTCTTCCCTCAACCCCTGACCTGATCCCTAAAAAATCGCCGGATAATCTATGGGAGCGTATGCTCAGCTTATATACGCTTGACCCGATAGAAAACAAGCGCGTACAAAAGCAAATTGCCTTTTATTTAAAACACCCTTCCTACCTGACAAAAATTCAAAAACGTGCCGCACCGTACTTACATTTTATTCTGGATGAAATTCAGGCCAAGGGCATTCCCGGAGAAATGGCATTATTACCGGTAGTGGAAAGTGCCTTTTTACCCGAAGCCTATTCCCGAAGCCATGCGGCAGGTATCTGGCAGTTTATCCCTTCGACAGGACGATTTTTTGGCCTGAAACAAAACTGGTGGTATGACGGCAGACGTGATATTTACGCATCCACTAAGGCAGCAACACGCTATCTAAAAGAATTAAGCGAAGAATTTAATGGCGACTGGCACCTTGCACTGGCATCTTATAACGCAGGGAAAGGCAATATCCGCAAGGCCAGACGCAAAAACGCACGTGTTAACAAGCCAACGGATTACTGGTCTCTAAAGTTACGTAAGGAAACGATGGACTATGTCCCCCGTCTGCTGGCTGTGGCCCATATTTTTGCCAATGCAAAAAAATATCAACTTGAACTTTTAGACCTGCCCAACAAGCCCTATTTTGCCAAAGTCAATATTGGCTCACAGATTGATCTGGAAACAGCAGCCAACATGGCCAACATGTCGCAACAGGAATTCAAAATGCTGAACCCGGGATTCAATCGCTGGCTATCTGATCCGGATGGCCCGCATTATCTGTTGATCCCGGCTGACCAAAAACATAAATTCAATTTTAAACTGGCCAAACTTCCTGAATCCAAACGCCTCAACATTGCCCATTACCGCATCAAAAAAGGCGACAGCCTGAGTATGATTGCCAAGCGTCACAGCACCAGTATTCATGCCATCAAACGCATGAACAGGCTGAGCAGTAATAAAATTCGCACCGGCAAGTCGTTGTTAATTCCAATCAGAGCAGACAGTAAGCAGTTTACAAAAGCTCAGCGTAAACCACCTTCCGAACGCATTTATACCGTAAAAAGCGGGGATAATTTCTGGCTCATTGCCCGCCGCTTTTCAGTGCGAAGCAAAGATATTGCGCGCTGGAACAAACTCTCTCTAAGCAGCCTGTTAAAACCGGGACAAAAACTGATCATTAAAAAAGCTTAAAAAGCGCTTCTGCCAGCCAACTATGTTGGCGAATCGCGCCAGGAGGCTGTCGGGTTATGGTGTTCGTAACGAAGCGAACGGGACATCGGATATACCATCGGCAGTGTTTACCTGCAGGGCCGACTTGATTTTTGACAAACCAAACCAAAAAGGCCGGTAAAAACCGGCCTTTTTTTCAGTACAAATACGACTTACTTCAACAACGACTGCAGCAATCCATTCAGCTTGTGCACAAAGGCTGCCGGGTCATCGAGTTGGCCGCCTTCGCTGAGGATGGCCTGGTCGAAGAGGATATTAGTGATGTCGGCGAAGCGGTCGTCGTCCTGTTCGTTTTTGATGGCTTCGACGATGGCATGGGACGGGTTGATTTCCAGGGTCGGTTTGCTACCGCCCATGCCCATCATGCTCATGTCTTGTCCAGCTTCTTTCATGATACGTTCCATGTTCAGGCTCATGTCGTAATCCCCAGTGACCAGACACGCGGGTGACGCGGTCAGACGATGACTGACTTTTACCTCGTTTACTTTGTCGCCCAGGACTTCTTTGATTTGTTTCATTACGGATTCAAAATCCTTGTTGACTTCTTCCTGCTCTTTTTTCTCTTCTTCGGTATCCAGCTTATCCAGATCCAGATCGCCTTTGGCAACCGATTGCAGATGCTTGCCATCGAATTCAGTCAGGCTGGAGACCAGCCATTCATCCACACGGTCAGACAACAACAAGACTTCAATGCCTTTCTTACGGAAGATTTCCAGATGCGGGCTGCTTTTTGCAGCAGAAAAACTGTCTGCGGTAACATAGTAAATTTTGTCCTGTTCTTCCTTCATACGGCTGACATAATCGGCCAAAGACACATCCTGCTTTTCGCTATCCGTATGTGTGGATGCAAAGCGCAACAGTTTGGCGACGCGATCCTTGTTTTTTGCATCTTCAATCGGGCCTTCCTTGATGACGTTACCGAAGGTTGTCCAGAATTCTGCATATTTCTCGGCATCAGTATTGGCCAGGTTGTCCAGCAAGCCCAATACTTTCTTAACGGCACCGCCTTTAATGGTGGCAATTTGTTTGCTTTGTTGCAGGATTTCACGCGATACGTTCAGCGGCAGTGAATCCGCATCAATTACACCGCGAATAAAACGCAGGTAGCGTGGCATTAACTGCTCGGCATCATCGGTGATAAATACTTTTTTGATGTACAGTTTTACGCCGTGTTTGGCATCCCTGTCCCACAGATCAAACGGTGCGCGGGCAGGCACATATAATAATAAAGTGTATTCGTTAGTGCCTTCTACTTTGCTGTGCACGTGGACTAATGGATCCTGAAAATCGTGGCCTACGTGCTTATAGAATTCGTTGTATTCTTCGTCGGAAATATCTTCTTTAGACATTTTCCACAACGCCGAAGCGCTGTTTACGGTTTCTTCTTCCACTCTGGCCGGTGCAGTTTCATTGCCGTCATCATCGGTTTCTGCCGGAATTTCATTATCCATAACTACCGGAATAGCAATGTGATCTGAAAATTTCTTGACGATGGAGCGAAGACGAAAGCCATCCAGGAACTCTTCTTCACCGTCTTTAAGATGCAGCGTGATTTCGGTGCCGCGCGAGGCTTTGTCTACACTTTCCAGCGTGTATTCACCTTCGCCTGCTGATTCCCAACGCACCGCTTCACTTGCACCTGCTTTGCGTGTCGTCAATGTCACTTTGTCAGCGACAATAAAAGCAGAATAAAAACCCACACCGAACTGACCGATCAATTCACTGTCTTTCACCTGGTCGCCGGTCAGTTTTTCAAAAAACTGCTTGGTGCCGGATTTGGCGATGGTGCCGATATGTTCCTGCACTTCTTCACGTGTCATGCCGATGCCGTTATCAATAATGCTGATAGTCTTGGCATCCTTGTCAAACTCCAGACGAACTTTCAATTCGCTGTCACCTTCATACAGGCTGTCATTGGACAGCGCCTCAAAGCGCAACTTGTCTGCCGCATCCGATCCGTTTGAAATCAATTCACGTAAAAAGATTTCCTTGTTGCTGTACAAGGAATGGATCATTAAATGTAATAAATGTTTAACTTCGGTTTGAAAACCCAGCGTTTCTTTATTTGCTTCTACCGTCATTTTTTCTCTCAATTAATCAAAAAACGTGATGCTGGATGATGTGGGGATGGCTTTTTCATTTTTCAAGGCTGGCAAGTTTGTAATATCCAATTACACTTAATTTAAAACCTGAATCCGTCACTTCACTACGGCACAGGCTTAGATTAGAAGCTACTACGTCAATAATTGATTTGAGATGTCAGAGGGGCTCCCTGGACATCCTTGCCCGGGCAACAATGTCATTTGATATAAAACCGTTAAAAATTTTACTGGTAGATGATTATCCCAATATGCGCAAATCCATACGTGATATGCTGCGCACTGTGGATGCCGAGCACATTAGTGAAGCTGGGGACGGTGCAGGCGCACTAAAAGCCATGGGGAAAGAACAATTTGATGTGGTGTTGTGTGATTACAGTCTGGGTAACGGAAAAAACGGACAACAGGTACTGGAAGAGGCTCGCGCTGGGCGACTTCTGCCGTTTTACACCACCTTCATCATGATCAGCACGGAACAAACTCCCAGCATGGTGTTAGGTGCCACGGAAATCAAACCGGATGAATATCTGGCCAAACCGTTTAATGCGCACCAGCTGTACACCCGCATTGAAAAAAACCACGCACGCAAATCCTATTTTTACCAGGTAGAGCGCGAAGCCAGCCGAGGCAATATAGCGGCGGCCATCCATCACTGCGAACAACTCCTGCAAAACGAAAACCGGAAAATGCACACCAGCACGTTAAAAATGCGTGCGGAACTGGCCATGAAATCCGGTGATTACGAGACTGCTGAACACATTTACCAGCAGGTACTGGAAAAACGGGAACTGAACTGGGCACGGCTCAGCCTGGGTATTATCGATCTACAGCAGAATCATGTTCAAGCTGCCATTGACTGTTTTAAAGGGCTCATCCAAAGCAGCCCGCTTTTTCTTGAAGCCTATGACTGGCTAAGCAAAGCTTATCTGGCAAGTAAAGATACACAGGCGGCAGAAGACATTCTACTGCAAGCCGTTCAACTGTCTCCTTCCTCCGTATTAAGACAAAAAAAACTGGCCCGAACGGCAGAAAGCAATAACAGTTTGCAAGTGGCCGAATCGGCTTACCGCAATGCGGTTAAATATGGTCAGTTTTCCATGCATCGCTCGAGCAGTGATTTTGTTCAGTTGGCACGCATTTACCAAAAGACCGGCATGCCTGAAAAAGCGCATTCAGCGTTAAAGCAATTACGCGCTGAATTTGAAAATGACCCCGTCGTGGAAATGCATGCCTGCTCGCTGGAAAATGAATTTTTCCAGCAACAAGGTGAACAGGAAGTGGCCGATATGGCATTTAAAAATGCAAAAAATCTGCTGCACTCTCTCAGCGACCCTATTGATAAATACGTATTGCTGGATATGGCTCGATCCTGTTTCATCAATCAAGATGAAAAAGAAGCCAATAAAATCCTCGATTCGCTGATTAAAAATCATATTGAAGACGAAGATTTCATGAACGAAATCCGCAATATGCTGACACTGACCGGCAAGAACAATCATTGCGAACTGCTGATTCAGAAAACCAAACAGCAACTCATTGATATAAATAATCAGGGGGTTTCGTTGTTTAACCAGGGCAAAATTGCTGAAGCCTTATCATTGCTTCAGGAGGCCGCCAACGCCATGCCGCATAACAAGACTATTCTGTTCAATCTGGCAAAAATTGCCCTGCATGACCTCAAGGACAACAGCTCGGACAAGTTCCGTTTAAGCACTGCCCGCGACCTGATCAAACGTGCAACCAATGCAGGCATCACGTCAGAAAAACAGGCCAACCTGCAATATGAATTTGTTCGCCTGTCCCAACAACACAGCGGTAAATAATATGTCTAAAGATCGATCCTTTCAGTTTTCCACCGTACTCGCATCAACTGTACACGACATAAAAAATTCTCTGGGCGTATTACAGGGACTGATCAACAGTCTGTCAGACCACTACCGGGAAGATGACCATCCCCAATTCAAGCAACTGGCGTTTGAAGCCAAACGCATGAATCACAGCATGATGCAGTTGCTGGTGTTGTATAAGATTGATAACAAGCATTTCAGCCTGCACATTGATGAACATGATGTACAGGACATCCTGGATGATATTCAAGCACAGATCACCCCACAACTGCAGCAAAACACTCTCCAGCTGACGATTGATTGTGAAGACGGCTTACTGGTGTTTTGCGATGCCAACCAGATCAGCAATGCGGTCGGTACCATGCTTAATAATGCACAACGCTACAGCAAACGGCAGATACGTTTGTCCGCGTTTGAGGAAAAAGGCAACGTCTGCCTGTGCATAGAAGATGACGGCGTGGGTTATCCTCCCCAGTATCTGGACATAAACCCGCAGGATACCGCGAATATCGACTGGGTCTCCGGTAATACCGGACTGGGACTTTACTTTACGTCAGTCATCGCTTCCCTGCACAAAAACGGCACTGAGCAGGGATATACCAAAACTGATAATCAAAGCTCGCTGGGGGGGGCTCGATTCAGGCTTTACCTTCCCTGACAGATTCATCACGTTCTCCAGCACTTTCGTATTATTCTGGATCAGTGCAGCCCAGCCATGCCTGTGAGATAATGCAAAAAAATCATCACGGTGAGCATGATGGATAATAACAATAATAAACAAACGGCTGATTTAACCTATCTGAGAAAACTCAGAACCGGCCTGGCGATTGCCCAGGGCACTCGCTTGTTCTCAGCATTATTGAAAGAGGCTGAAGGCACGGTCTCTCACGATCAAACCAAGCGTGTCACCTATCTGACCACGCTGTTCACCCGCATTCATCGGGAAATGTTCCACCACTGGCGCGACCAGGCAACCGCCGATCACCGTCCGGGCACCATTCTTAGTCCTGATACGCGCAATGAATTTCGTAAAACCATCAGCCGACTTGTGCTTGATGACGAGAAACATCGCGATACGGCGGTTTTCGACAGTAACGGTTTTGTCATTAAATGCGATGATATTGCCGAGAAAATGGCCGAGTTTTACCAGCAAATGCGTAAAATACGCCCGTTTGATTATGGCAATCTGATTACCCTGGACTTTTTTATGGCGGCGCTGGGACATCTGCCGGCATTCAAGTCTGTTTATCCGCAAGGCATCGATTTCCGCCGTCTGGCCAAAGGGGACGCGCTACGTTTACATAACTCCGACAGCAACCACTGGGAAATCACTTGCGTGTTTGAACATGCGCTGGACCCTACCCGCAACAAAAGCCTGCAAAATAATGCCAACGGGTTTGGCAAATGGCCGGAAAACAAGTTTTCTCTGGCGGGCATCCCCTTTCTGTCGCACACTGCCGAGGACGGTACAGAGTGTTATGTCACTGTGGCGGGCGGTCTTGTTCCCTGTTCAAGCATCAAAGATGATGAATTTATTCAGGGCTCACATTTCGCTGATAACCCACTCAGCGTATCCAAAAATATTATCGGCTATTTGCCCGGTACCGAAGAATTCAGAAAACCGGATAAACATTCAATTGATGGCATCACCATAGGCAAAGACAAACTGGCACCACTGTTTTGTCTTGATGTAAACATGCTGACCGGCTTACGCTCGCCCAGTCATGCCGAATTTCTGGATTTATTACAGGAATGTGCGGGCGACAAAAAACAAGTATTCAAACTGGCCAATAACGAACCGCTAAAACAAAAAATGATCACCAGCGCCAATGGTGACAATCGTCTGAAACGCACAGTGGAAATCGCTTACGACCGCCTGGGCAAGGTCAATCGCATCCTGATCAACGCCCGTCAGGAAATTTTTGAAGGCAAAACCCCGGTGGTCAACCCCAAGCTGTTCATGTGTATGGGCGGGGCTGGCTCAGGCAAGAGCGCTGTTGAACAGATTGCCAAAGCGTATTGCGGCGAAAATTACGTCACTGCTTCATTGGATGAGTTTCGCAAAGTCAGTGACTTGTACCGAATTCTGACCGCTGCCGGTCATCACAGTGATGACTATGTGTATGTCGAGCCTTTCGCCAATCGCCTACGCGACCTGGTTGCACAACACGCCCGCGAGGCCGGTATCAACATTCTCTATGATGGCACCGGCATACCCTATCAGCCGCGCTATTCCACCATCATCAATCAATTCAAGGCGGCGGGGTTTCATACCCAGATTACGGCGATGGATGCTTTCCTGGTCAAACCGGAAGGACGCGAGCAGGAATTGTCACGCATGGCTGTAATCGACAGTGTAAAAAAACGCTTTGAAAAGCAGGGACGTGCATTGCCCTGGGTCATCACCATCGACAAACACATCCGTGCGCCGATGTCATTTTTGACTGCACTGGAAGATGAATACCTGGATAAAATCGCCCTGTTTGCCAATGACGGTGCCTATAACGCACATTATCTGGTTGCCGAGAGTTTTGCGTTTTCTGATCGCGAAATCAAACTATTGCAGCAACATCAAAACGACCTCAAACTGGCCGAATTTTTACGCACCATCATTCTCGACCATGATGCATCAGTGTTGAAAAATCTGGCGCATCATGACAATGACAAAATATTGAAACTGCTGGGCAGAAACCCATCGTTCAGTGAAGACAATGTTGCCTACCTGGTCTACAGCAGTCATACCGGCCACAAAGTCCTGCTCATCTACAACACCCGCCGCATGGTCGATTTTATCGAAAAACGCCAACTCAACCCCAATGCCTCTGGCGAAGGCGGCCTGCTGCACAAACCGGAATCACTGCTGTTTCATGTCGACCCCAAAGCCAGGGAGCCCTGGATAACGCGGCTGCAGGGAACGAGTTGAACCCGCTCTCTTGAATTTTCTGAAAAATATAGAGCTCCATTCTCTTGTTATTGTTCGCGCAGATAGTAAGCTCCGCTTGGCTCCACGCCTCCATTGATAGCCGCCGCGCCTTGCACTCTGGCTAACATCTGCCCGGCAACAAAAGACAGGGATTTTGCTCATTCCTATTTTGTGACTGATCACGATCAATAAATTCACTGCAAATCGTTTCTGTTTTTTGGATGACCAGAGTATAAATTTGCAGCATGTTTTTCACCACTTGTGCGGACTGCAGTGCGCTTTCATGACATTGTGAATTGAGATGCAAGGCTAAGGTATAGATTTTCAATTTATTCTCCACAACATGACTTGATTCGGTGACTTTTTCCTGACTTTGCCGACACACTTGCTGATACAGTTTCTGGTATTCGCCAATCAACCTTGTATGACACTTACTCCAGACAAAGTACGCTTTATTTATTTCAAATTTCACCTATTATTTAATTATCACTTCGCCTAGAAGGCTGTCGGATTTTGGATGATTCTAATGCGGCGATGGGACATCGCGACGAACCCCATAACCCGACAGCCTCCTAGAAATTTTTTCATTTTTACAATAATAACGTCATGGTTTCCAAGTTCACTCGCATCCATGTCTATGAATTACAATTAGGTATGTTTGTAGCTGAATTGGATATTCCTTGGGAAGAGTCTCCATTTTTGCAGCAAGGCTTTGAGGTTGAAACCGCTGCGGATATTAAGGCCGTACAAAAGTCCTGCGAGTATGTTTATATTGATGCCTCGCGCCAAAAACAGGCCAGAGGAGCCATCAAATCAGCCAGCAACACCAATCTGTTCTCTTCCTATACGAAAGCTTCTGATACATTCGACAACACCAGTTCGCTGGTCAAAACAGTGATGGATGACATTCGCTTTGGTAATCAACTTAACGTAGCCGCTGTTAAGGAAGCTGTTTCCGAATGTGTTGATCGTGTCATTGAAAATCCTGATGCGATGATGTTATTTACACAATTAAAAAATCGTGATGAATACACATCGCAACACAGCATGAACGTATGTATTCTTTCTCTGGTGTTTGCACGTAGCCTGAACTACCCCGTAGACAAGCTCAATGAAATCGGCATTTGCGCCTTAATGCATGACATCGGAAAAATGAAAGTCCCTGATGAAATTTTGAATAAACCGGATAAATTATCCGAAGAAGAAAGCATAATCATGCGCACGCATACCGTTGAGGGGCGTAACATTTTAATGTCAGCAAGGGGTATCTATTCCGGCACGATTGATGTCGCTTACGCCCACCATGAGCGACTGGATGGAAAAGGTTACCCGCGCGCGCTGGATGCTTCAGGCATTTCTCCTTATACACGCATGGTCTCTATTGCTGATACCTATGATGCGATTACCAGTGACAGGGTTTATAAACCGGGACGGCTGCATATGGAGGCTATTAGTATTCTCACTAAATGTAGAAATACCCATTTTGATGGTGGCCTGGTGATTAAATTTATTGATTGCATTGGTATCTACCCAGTAGGAAACCCGGTAAAACTGAGCGATGAATCTATAGGTGTTGTGATAAAAGCAAACCCTAAAAACAAAACCCGTCCACTGGTTTTAAAACTGCTGGATAAAAACCATCAACCGATCAAAAAGACAGTGTTAAACCTGGCTGATCCCAACTGCCTTGATGCAGATAACCAGGCTTATAAAATAGTCATGGTGTTACCCAAAAGCCAGTTTGATTTCAGCACGCTTTATAAGCAACTTAATCTAAAAAAATGGCTGCAAGACGCGGCTAACTAAATCACCCTGCAATCACTCATTCCTTAAGGAACCTCTGATTAAGTTGGTTAGAATTTAGCTTGCTAAAAATAATTGGACTTGATCAAGGGTTCCTTAATTAACCAGATTAATCACCATGCGTTTAATTGCACCTGGTTCAAATGGTTTATCCACTACCGCTGAAACGCCAGACTTATCAATCGCTGCAAGACGATTCTGATTTTGTTCGCTGGTCACCATGAGGATGGGGGTCGACTGCTGCTTCGGCAGTGTCCGAATATGGGTGGCGAGCTCTATCCCATCCATATGAGGCATATTCAGGTCTGTAACCACCAGATCAAAGTAACGGTGTTTAATCAATGAAAATGCTTCATCACCATCATTCGCTGTCGTTATTAATTCAATGCCCATATCTCGCAAAATACGAGAGATATATTTTAATGCGAGCGGGCTATCATCGACGACCAAGGCACATACATCTTCTATATCAAAATGCTTGAGTTCTATCTTGCGCGGATTTAAATAATCCAGTGTTGCAGACAATGCAATATCCAGTTCTTCCAGAGTGAAAGGTTTGGGCAGAATACCGATGGCACCGGCCTGGCGGACCGGCTCAAGATAGCGAAAACTGGTTTCACTTGATATCAGCAAATAGGCCATATCATAGGAGTTTTCATGTTCTCTTAGGGCATGAAGTAACTCGACTCCAGTCATATCCGGCAGGTGCATTGCACTGATCAACAGATCAGGCGAACTTTGCTCTAATGCCTCCAGCATTTCATTTCCTGAGAGATAGCAGGTGATGTCTTCGATACCAAATTCCTGCAGGTACTGAGAAATAATTTGCTGTTGCGTCTTTGACGGCTCAATCAGAAAGACATGTAGATGGGTAAATTCTTTTTCACTCATGTTTCACAATGAACGTGTTCTAAACAGTGATAATCCAATATTAGCTTGTTTGCAAAAATGTTGAACCATGCTGTAATCTTTTTTGTGCAGTGCTGAAGGGCTGAATTTCCTGTCACAATACACTAAGCCGATCACTTTGTTCTCAGTGGCTATCGGCACAACAAATCCTTCTTCCTGGCCAATCACACTTCTTAACGCAGGCGTATACAGCGAAAAATTATGCTGAGGATGTGCCCAGATACTTTGTTTGTTAATTAATGATTCAAAAAAAAGATTATGTGGATGTTCAACGTTGATTTTAATTTTTTTATTTTCAGGTTTTCCCCATCCCAGCGACAATTTTTCGGTCAGGGACTTCTTATCTGCTGATACCAGCAAAAAAAGAGTTCTATCCATTTTCATCCCTCGATGAATACCTTCCATCACCATTTCAAACAACATATTTAAATCTATTTTTCCACTAATATGCTCGCTGATGTCGTCCAGTATTTGAAATTGTAGTTGTTGCGGATCAACGGCCTCTTCTTCATTGTCCTTAGCTACGTCCTGTTGTGACGCAGTTTTAATGTAACGTGACGCATCATTCGCACCAAACTTAAGCGCCATTTTGACAGCAATATCCGAATTTTGCTTAATCTGGGTTTTGATGAATTCAATTCTGTCCCCCGTCATTTTAGTTAACTCGCTGATACAACTCAGCATCATGTCTGAATCATCACCTTGTTTAATCGCCTGAGTTAACTTTTTGCCCATTTGCACCAGGGCAACGCGAGAATTTTTATGATCCGAAGATGAAATCGCTTCTTGGGTTAACCCGCCCAGATTCCAAACGTGTGCCAAAGAAGCCGATAATTGTTGAAGGTTAAACCCCAGCACTTGCTGTTCAGCAACATCGTGCTCAAGGTCTTTATGCTTAATCAGTTCAATGATTTGTTCGGCCTGTTTATTACCAAAACACCAAAACGCAATTTTTCCAATATTTTGCAATAAAGCTGCAATAAACACTTCTTCCGGATTTGAGTCATTCGTCCTAATTGCTAATTGTTTAGCTTGCACAGCCGCATGGATGGCCACACCAATTTCTTCACTGGCCCGTTGCTTATTCCTGGTTGAAATTATTGATTCAAAAAATGCACAGGCCAGGGTCAATTCACGAATTGTTTTTTCCCCAAGAATAACGATGGCACGTGACACCGTATTGATTTTTTGATTGGAAGGATTGTAATAGCTACTGTTACTGACTTTGAGTAACTGCGCAGTCAGGTTGGGGTCCTGCAAAATAACAGTGGCCAGTTCCATGGCGCTCTTTTTATCATCTTTCAGCGAATTGCAAATTGTATTCGCCGTATTGGAAAAAATGGGCATTTCCTTTTCGCACAACAAAGCCGTCCATTCATCGAGTGTTGACGGGGGCGTGGAATCGGAAATGCTGTCATTCATTTATAGCTTATTGATTTTTTCCTTCTGTTCCTTCAGATTGGTTAATGAAGATTGCAATGTAGCCAGTTTATCCTTTTCTTTGGCGATCACTTCTGCCGGTGCTTTATCGACAAAATTCGGATTGTTGAGCTTGCCTTGTATACGCGGCAGGTCTTTTTCGATTTTGTTGATCTCTTTGTCAAGTCTAGCCAGTTCTGCTTGTTTATCAATTAATCCGGCCATTGGAATTAAAATTTTCATGTCACCGACCAGCGCGATTGCTGATTCCGGCACGTCATCCTGGGCAGAAAGAACGCTGATCGATTCCAATCGTCCCAGTTTGAGCAGGAAATCCTCATTATTGCTCAACATGGTCTGGTCATTATCAGAGACATTTTCCAGCAGCACATGCAGTGGTTTACCCGGCGCGATATTCATTTCGCCGCGAATACGGCGAATGCCGAGAATGAAGGTCATGATCCAGTCGGTGGCAGAAATCGCTGTTTCATCAATCTGTGCGGCATCACTTTCTGGATACGCTTGCAGCATGATGGTTTCGCCTTCAATACCCGCTAACGGCGCTACTTTTTGCCAGATTTCCTCGGTGATGAATGGAATGATGGGATGCGCTACGCGCAGGATGCTTTCCAACACACTTAACAGCGTTTTGCGGGTGCCGCGCTGCAATGCCGGGTTATCAGATTGCAGCGAAATTTTTGACAGTTCCAGGTACCAGTCGCAGTATTCATTCCAGGTGAATTCGTAAATGGTTTGCGCGGCATGGTCGAAACGATAATATTCAATTGAATCGTGGGTTTGCGCAATGACCTGATGCAAGCGAGAGGTAATCCACAAATCCACCTGGGAGAATTCACAAGCCTCACCGCTCAGTCCGTTATCCTGCTCTTCGGTATTCATCAGCACATAGCGCGCTGCATTCCATAACTTGTTACAGAAGTTGCGGTAGCCTTCGGTGCGTTGCAGGTCAAAACGGATGTCGCGTCCGGTAGAGGCCATCGATGCAAAAGTAAAACGTAGAGCATCGGTGCCGAAGGACGGAATGCCGTCCGGGAATTGTTTACGCGTGGCTTTCTCGATTTTCTTCGCCAGATGCGGCTGCATCATGCCAGAGGTACGTTTTTCTATCAACGCATCCAGCTCAATGCCTTCGATCAAATCCAGCGGATCCAATACATTGCCTTTGGACTTGGACATCTTCTGGCCTTCGGCATCGCGCACCAGACCATGGATGTACACTTCCTTAAACGGTACTTCGCCCTGAAACTTCAGTCCCATCATAATCATCCGCGCAACCCAGAAAAAAATGATGTCAAAGCCGGTGACCAGCACACTGGTCGGGTAATGTTTTTTCAGCGCGTCGGTTTGTTCCGGCCAGCCGATGGTGGAAAATGGCCACAAGGCAGATGAGAACCAGGTGTCGAGAACATCATCATCCTGTTGCAACGGGTAATTATCTGGCAGATTATGGAGGGCGCGAATGTCCGCTTCCGACCGCCCGACATAGGTGTTGCCCTGGTCGTCATACCAGGCCGGAATACGGTGCCCCCACCAGATTTGACGCGAGATACACCAATCTTGAATATTGCGCATCCATTCGTAATAGGTGTTTTTCCAGTTGTCCGGCACAAACCTGATATCGCCTTTTTCTACCGCATCAATCGCGGGTTTGGCCAGTGGCTCGATTTTTACATACCATTGATCGGTCAACAACGGTTCGATGACGGTCCCGGTACGATCGCCTCGCGGTACCATTAATTTATGATCCTGGATTTTCTCCAGCAAGCCTTGCGCTTCAAGATCGGCGACGATTTGTTTACGCGCAGCAAACCGCTCAAGGCCGATATATTGTTGTGGAATACAACGGAAACCGTCATCATTTTCACGGATATTGGCATCCACCGTAAAAATATTGATCAACCCGCCGTGTGGCAGGTCGGCAATCGCCGACATATCACGATGCCGTTGCCAGACTTCGTAATCGTTAAAATCATGCGCCGGTGTGATCTTTACACAGCCTGTGCCGAATTCAGGATCGACATAATCATCGGCGATAATCGGAATGCGGCGTCCCGTCAAGGGTAATTCGACGAACTCGCCCAGCAAGTGTTTGTAACGTTCATCTTCTGGGTGAATGGCCACTGCTGCATCACCCAGCATGGTTTCTGGGCGTGTGGTGGCGACAATCAAATGGCCGGTGCCATTGGCCAGCGGATAGCGCATGTGCCACATCGAGCCGTTTTCTTCTTCCGATAATACTTCCAGGTCAGAAACTGCCGTATGTAAAACCGGATCCCAGTTTACCAGGCGCTTGCCGCGGTAAATCAGGCCTTCTTCATATAGCTTGATAAACACTTCCTGCACCGCATGGGACATGCCGTCATCCATGGTGAAGCGTTCGTTACTCCAATCCAGCGATGAGCCCATGCGTCGCAACTGGCGGGTGATGGTGCCACCAGATTCTTCTTTCCATTCCCACACCTTTTCAATAAAGGCTTCGCGTCCGTAATCATGGCGGTTTTTGCCTTCTGCATTGATTAATCGCTCCACCACCATTTGTGTGGCAATACCGGCGTGATCTGTTCCTGCCTGCCATAAAGTACTGTGACCTTTCATACGGTGATAGCGAATCAGGGCATCCATGATGGTATCCTGGAACGCATGCCCCATGTGCAGACTGCCGGTGACGTTTGGCGGCGGAATCATAATGCAGTAGGAATCATCGGATTCAGTCGATGGGGCAAAATAGCCTTTTTCTTCCCAGGTGTTGTACCAGCGTTGTTCAATTGAATGTGGAGAATAGGTTTTGTCCATGAGCGTGTTATTAATTATGTATAAATCTTATGATGTTTCGACTCATGCGCTTTACCAAAAAGTAAATGCCCTGCAGAATCAAAAATCGAACTTGTTATTATAACTGTGCTACATTTTTTTGACTGCACTACTTTACTTTCTTGTTTCACTTGAGCAACATTTCTTCCCGGTGCGCTTGCTTTTTGGATAGATGAGGTTAACCCCAGCAGAATAAAGCTTCACTTGGAGGCTGTCGGGTAATGGAGTTCGTAACGAGGTGAGTGGGACATCGCCGCAGTAGAATAATCCATCATCCGACAGCCTCCTAGTAAAAAAGCTTTTTATCTTTATAATATTAAAGATGTCGTTAAAAGTCTTTTCAACTTAATTAAATCTGGCTCATTTCACTTTGCAGAAAATTATATGGATAAAGCCGTCAAGTATTTATTTGTGGATTTAGATGGGACTCTAATCCGGTCTGATCTGTTCATAGAATCAATTATCAAGTCCGTAAAACAAAACCCTTTTTCTATTGTTAAAATCATTTTTTGGATCATCCAGGGAAGGTCTGTGGCAAAAGACAAGCTTGCCAATTCAATAACATTAGATATCCCTTCACTTCCCTATGAAACAGAACTGATCAGCTATATCAAAGAAAAAAAAGCACAACATATCACCTGTGTTTTGGCAACAGCATCAAATCGTGTCTACGCTGAACAAGTTGCAGAACATTTGGGCATTTTTGATTTGGTTATTGCCTCTGATAAAGAAAACAACCTTAAGGGAAAAAATAAACTTTCTTCTATTATCCGTCTGGCGAAAGAAGAAGGTTTTTTTTATGCTGGCGATAGCAAAGCCGATCGCTGTATCTGGCAACAGGCTGCGGGTAACATTTTTGTAAATGCTCCCAAAAAGGATGTAAAAGCAGCTCAGACGCAAAATAAAATAGAGAAACTCATCATTTCTCGCTCGCCTTTGCTTGCTTTTTTTAGAGAAATGCGGATTCATCAATATGCCAAAAATTTTCTTATTTTTGTTCCACTGCTAACATCACATCAATATTTTGATCAAACATCTGTTTTACTAAGCTTGCTTGCATTTTTTTGCTTCAGCCTTTGCGCATCGGGCGTCTATTTTCTCAATGATTTACTCGATCTTG
Source organism: Methylococcaceae bacterium (assembly GCA_006844705.1). Taxonomy (GTDB): domain Bacteria; phylum Pseudomonadota; class Gammaproteobacteria; order Methylococcales; family Methylomonadaceae; genus Methylomarinum. Next base: position 42,451 of record SPJS01000062.1, read on the forward strand.
AGTCAGACCGTCACCATGCCAAGAAACGCTTTAGACCCCTGGCAAGTGGGAGTCTACCATTGTCAACAGGTGTAATAGGTACACTAGTATTACCCGCCATTTCATTTTTAATTGCCGGGTTATATTTACCTCCTATATTCTTTTTTGTCATTATCTTTTATTACCTGCTAACCAATTTATATTCATTTTATTTCAAAAGATTATCAACAATTGATGTGATGACCCTGGCGATACTTTACACCTTGAGAATCATTGCTGGCTCGATGGCTATTGCAGTTGAATTATCTTCGTGGTTATTAGCATTTTCAATTTTTATGTTCGTCAGCCTTGCTTATCTGAAACGTTATATAGAACTATCTTCATTTTCAAACAACACCCATCAAATAAATGGAAGAGGTTATAATTCGATCGATGCGGAATCTGTGTTTATTTTGGGGGTAACCAATATCAGTATTTCTGTATTAATCTTGGCGCTTTATATAAATTCACCAGAAATATCAAGTCAATACATGACACCTGAAGTATTGTGGGGGCTTTGTTGGTTAATGTTATATTGGAGCAATCGAATCTGGATAGGAGCTCGCAGAGGAAAAATTAATGATGACCCTATTGTTTTTACGCTAAAAGACAAGGTCAGCAGAATGGTTGGCGTCGGGTTTATTATCTGTGTATTTTCTGCAAAGCACCTCGAATTAAATTAGAAAACGCTTATGTCATATATTGTTTTATTTTTAATCCTTTTTACTGTTACTTTATCTGCTTGTGCTCAGCTGGCTTTGAAACTGGGTGTCTCTCAACCCAATATGGTCAAAGCCCTACAAACCGGTATTTTGGAAAGTTTACTCGCTGCGGCACTGTCACCGCTGATTTGGGCAGGACTAATGATATATGCTTTAAGTGTTGCATTATGGGTGTGGGTATTATCCAAGGTAGACCTTTCAGTTGCCTATCCATTTGTAGGTATTGGCTTTATCATAACCATGACATTTGGCATTGTATTCCTTAACGAGAACGTCTCATTAATGAGAATTTGCGGCACGTTGTTGATAATGATTGGCTGTATTTTTGTCGGACGTAGCGCATAGCATGAGACTTATCAGTAATAAGAGCACAATTGCTCTGCTTCTACTCACCCTGTTTTCAGCCATCATAAATTTAACGGCTATCTCCATATTGGATATAAAACCAGTTTCTGATGCGGTCGCATACATGAAAATGGCTACCTCCATGTTAAATACCGGGTATATGGATGATGGACAGGGAAATATTGCATTTTACAGTTCTGGATATCCATTATTTCTTATCCCTTTTTTTAGCCTCTTCGATAGCACAGCATCTGTCGCTCAATTTGTAAATGTATTCTTGGGCATAAGCAGCACTGTATTAGTTTATTATTGCTCATTAAAGTTATTACCATCATGGCAATGGGCAAGCATACCAGCCATCATCTGGACGACATACCCCCCTTCAGTTTTATATACCGAATATATTGCCAAAGAAAACTTAATGATCCCTTTGCTTTTACTACAGACACTGGCATTATTAAATTTTACCAATGCTTCAAATAAACATTTTTTATCAATACTATTAGGCATCATCTTCGGCTTTGAATTACTTGTTGGATCATCAATAGTATTAACAGGGACGGTCATCGCTTTAATTATCACAGGTTGCAATATCAATAAAAAGCCATTCATATACATTAAATCCTGGCAATACGGTTTGTTATTTATTATTGGAGTTTCTGTAACATTAACGCCTTGGCTTTTTTATACGCACTCCAAACTTGGCAAGCCTGTATTAAATACCAATAGTGGCTTTAATCTATATTTAGGTAATAATGAAAATTCTGATGTCTTTTATGACGGCATACAAAAAACTCCAATAGGTCCTCAATGGCAATCAATAAGAGCAGAGAAAGGAGAACTGAAAAGCACAGCTTTGCTAAAGGAAAAAGCCATTGAACATATCTTGGACAACCCAGGAAAAACCGCTTGGCGGGCGATTAGAAAGATTATATTTTTTTGGAACCCTCCGCTCCATGAGGGAAAAAAGGCATCAGACTTTGAAAAGAAAATACGCTTTCTTTGGCTTTGTTGTTATCTTTTTATCGTATCTGCAGCGTTAATCCCTCTGATATATTTTAAAACTCTGAATAAAAATCACTTTATTCTTTATGGAACCGTATTTCTTTATTGTTTTATACATGCAGCGGCTTATATTATCTTTCGCTACCGAATTCCAATTATGCCGTTCCTAAGTATTCTGGCAATTAAGGGGGTGTATATTTTATACCATACATTTTTTACAAAGCACTTTAAAAACACTCATCTCAGTTAAGGAACCTCTGATCAAGTCCAATTATTTTTAGCTTGCTAAAACTGTGGACTATATTGGGGGAAAATTAATGCTCATTAAAAAAGGAAAGGCCGTTTCATCGTTTGCTCCGCTTGGCAATTGAAAAAAACACGGGTACTGATTATTGGCGGCTAACTTGCAATTCATAACAGCCACATCCAGTGCCAAAGCAAATATAGTCCTCCAGATGAGGAATACAGCCCACCGTTTTAACTGGATCAAACTTCAGCAAATTTAATTTTTTTCGCAGCGGCAATCATTGCCTGCCCCAGTGAAATTCCGCCATCATTGAGTGGAAATTGATGAGCCATCATGACATGAAACCGCTTAGCGGAAAGTTGTTCAGAGACTTCCGTCAATAACAACTGATTTTGAAACACACCTCCAGACAAAACCACCTGGTGAATATCATGTTCATCACGTAATGCTTTCACTACGGACACGATCATTTCAATCACACTATGATGAAATCGTGCTGCTATCACCGGAGCTGCAAGCCCTGCCGCAAGATCAGTTAACATAGCGTGCCATAAGGGTTTTGAACTGATCAGACCATTCTCCCGTGAAAACGCATGTTGATACGTCTGCTGCGAAGAGAACGCCTCTGCCGCAAGATTTTCCAGTGCCATTGCCGCTTGCCCTTCATAACTGATGCGCTCACTATAAATCCCTAATAATCCGGCCACCGCATCAAACAGGCGACCGGCAGAACTGCACCAAGGTGAATTGATGTTTTGATCGATCATTTTGATCAAGACATCCAGCGGCTTGTGTTGCACCAACTGAAAAAATGGCAGGTTAGCAAATTCTCCGGCGATATGTTCAATATCAAAATAGTGGTGTAACTGTGCCAGCGTATTTCGCCACGGCTCTCGCATGGCTTGTGCGCCGCCGGGTAACGCAATCGGCTGCAGGCTGGCCAGTCGGTGACATTGACGATAATCGGCCAGTAAAAACTCACCGCCCCATAACTCGCCATTCAAACCCATTCCCACCCCGTCAAACACTACGCCTAACACTGGAGAGCTATCAATAGAAACACCATGCTCTGCCATACAGGCTGCAATATGCGCATGATGATGCTGCACTTGATGACCGGTTAAGCCTTCCCGTTTCATCCAGTCTAAGCCATGTTGCGTGGATAGATACCCCGGGTGCATATCGACTGCCAACGTATCAGGCGTGAAGTCATAAAGCTGCTGAAACAAGACTAACTTTTGCCTGAAATCCTGCTGCGTCAAGGCATCTTCCAGATCACCGACATGAGGAGACACTATGGCCTGGCCTTGCTTGATCAGACAAAAGGTATTTTTCAATTCGCCACCCAGTGCCGCAATACTATCTGCCTGTTCAAACCCGGCCGGTAACATTATCGCTTTCGGCGCATCGCCCCGGGCTCGGCGTAACATTTGCACACCTGCTTTCGTGATGCGGATGACTGAATCATCCAGCCGATTCACAATCTCTCGATCATGCATCAAGAATACATCCGCCACTTCGCCTAACTGTTCTCGTGCCTGCTGATTATCTATGCATTGCGGCTGCTCACTGAGATTGCCGGAGGTCATCACCAACGGCCTATTTACCGCCTGCATCAACACATAGTGAAACGGGGTATATGCCAGCATAAAGCCAATGTATTGATCATCATCGGCGATGCCTGCGGCCAGAGTTTCTCCTTGTCCAGGTAATAATACGATCGGCGCGGATTTGTCAGTCAATGCATTGAGTGCTGCCTGATCTACACGGGCATAGCGCTTTACCATATCGATATCCAGCGCCATTAACGCGAATGGTTTTGCATAGCGTAATTTGCGGGTGCGTAAACGCTTTACCGCCTGTGGGTTTGTGGCATCGCAGGCCAGGTGGAACCCTCCCAGGCCTTTTATTGCAGCAATGTTGCCCTCCTGCAAACATTCTGCTACTGCCATGATGGCATCATCCACATCAATGCGTTTACCTCCCTGTGTTTCCATCCATACTGTTGGCCCGCATGTCGGGCAGCAATTGGCCTGAGCATGAAAGCGCCGGTCCGCAGGGTTTTGGTATTCCTGCTCACATGCTTTGCACATGGCAAACCCAGCCATACTGGTGTTTTCTCGGTCATAAGGCATGCGCCGTACAATTGATAAGCGGGGCCCGCAATGGGTGCAATTGGTAAACGGGTAGCGATAACGCCGATTGGCGGGATTGGTCATATCGGCCAGACACTGCTGACACACGGCCGCATCTGCAGTAACCGGCATTTGCATGGCAGCATTATGTTCACTACTGCTTATGACAAAGACTTCAGGCGTTTGCTGTTGCGGCAATATTTCTATCTCGATTTTATGAATGACCGCAAGCGGCGGTAAATTTTCCGGAATCCGGTCAAGAAAATTTTGCATCTGAGGCGTGTTTGCGAAAGCGTGAATCATGACGCCGTCACTATCATTCCATACCGACCCGGTGATGTTATATTGGTGTGCTAAATGCCAGATATACGGACGAAAGCCAACACCCTGCACTACTCCGCGAATGCGAATGGCCAGTCCTTCCATTAACAAATCCGTGGCAACTGTTCTCCCGCCAGCCAGTCCACCATGCGGCTGCCGCCAAAGGCCGTCTGCATCTGTACATATCCGTTGGGGTCTGCTATCACTTCACCAATAATCGCCGCCTGTTGTCCCAGCGGATGTTGCTGCATGGTGGCCAATAGTTGCTCTGCAGATTCTTCAGGGCATATACAAATCAGTTTGCCTTCGTTGGCAATGTAAAGCGGATCCAGCCCCAGAATTTCACATGCCGCTTGCACTTCAGCTTTTATCGGTATCTGCTCCTCAAGCAATCGCATGCCGACAGTTGATTGCCGGGATATTTCATTCAATGTTGTTGCCAGACCGCCGCGCGTCGGGTCACGCAGACAATGAATTTGTTGTGTTGTGTTGATCATCTGTGCAACCAGTGTATGCAAGGCCGAAGAATCTGACTGAATGGATGTGCCAAACGACAGGTTTTCCCGACTCGACAAGATGGCAATACCATGATCGCCAATACTGCCATTGAGCAGAATTTTATCGCCGGGTTGTGCTTTGTCGCCGGAGATCATCACGCCTTCCGGTACAACCCCGACACCCGCCGTGGTGATGAAGACCCCGTCACCCTTACCGCGCTCAACCACCTTGGTATCGCCAGTCACAATATCAACATCGGCCTGCTTTGCCGCCGCCGCCATGCTGATGACGATGCGTTCCAGATCGGCCAGTGGAAACCCTTCTTCCAGAATAAACCCAGCACTGAGATATAACGGTTTTGCGCCGGACATGGCCACATCATTCACCGTACCATGCACAGCCAGTGAGCCGATATCGCCTCCCGGAAAAAACAGCGGTGATACAACATGCCCATCCGTAGACATCACCAGCCGGCCCGGTGGCGGGGCAAACATTGCCTGATCATTGCCTTGCCGCAATAACGCATTATCGAAATGGGCAACAAATAATTGCTCTATCAATTGCGCCATCACACGGCCACCACTGCCATGACTTAATTCAATGCATTCTTTGTCTGAAAATGTGTTCATTCAAGCTATCCCCGGAAAACGCATTCATTCTATCAGGATAAAACAGCTTAACCCTACTCTAAAAAGGGAATTTGCCATGTCATCCCGGTAGCATCTACGGCTTGAATATTTTGCGTATTTCGGGCATAAATAGCTGTATGTTAAAATTCACTGATTTTGCTCCAAACGGGAGCACCCCGCAAGACACCTTAACTTTACCTTTCGAGTTGCGCCAGAAAAGTCGTCTATCTGCAACCACAGACAAAGGCCAGCCGGCAGGACTTTTTTTGCAACGCGGCCATATTCTTCGGGCAGGTACCTTGCTCACCGGCCATGAAAAAATCATTATTGAAATCCAGGCCGCACAGGAGCCGGTATCCGTGATGTACAGTGATGATTTACTCCACTTTGCCCGCGCCTGTTATCACCTGGGCAACCGCCATGTACCGCTGCATATCTTGGCGGGGGAATTGCGATACCTGAGCGACCACGTGCTTGACCACATGCTGGAAGGCCTCGGTTTCCAGATATCACATGCCGAACTTCCTTTTGAACCGGAAGCCGGTGCCTATCACAGTCATCATGAACACTGATCCCGCCCTGGTCAGACTGTTGCAGCTGGTCAGTCCCAGCCTGCCGGTCGGCATGTACAGTTATTCACAGGGACTGGAAACCGCGATTGAAGACGGTCTGATCACGAATACCAAGGACACCGGAGAATGGCTGTCCGCCCTGCTTGCACGAAACCTGATGTGTGTGGATATTCCACTTGGGTTGCGCATGTACCAAGCCTGGAAAGAAAACGATCAGGACGCTCTGTTACACTGGAGTCAACAACTGGCTGCACACAGAGAAACCCAGGAACTGCGCAAGGAAGACCAGCAAACCGGACAGGCTTTAGCGCGTTTACTGCATGCGCTGGATCTGCATGAGGCCGAAGCATGGATACGTCATAAAGATGCCAGTTTGATGAATCTATACACGCTGGCTAGCCACACATGGCAAATCAGGATTGATGACGCCCTCACCGGCTATGCCTGGAGCTGGCTGGAAAACCAGGTACTCTCGGCAATCAAACTGGTGCCCCTGGGACAGGTGGCCGGACAAAAACTGTTGTTTGAAATTTCATCAAACATGACTGAAGCCGTGTCTACTGCGATGCAGTTAAAAGATGAAGACATTGGCGGCAGCGTCTTTTCCTTACCTCTCAGCAGCAGTCGTCATGAAGTCCAGTATTCGCGGCTGTTTCGCTCTTAATTTACCATTAACTTTCAACTAACAAACATGACACAACACGTTTTAAGAATAGGCATCGGCGGCCCCGTGGGTTCAGGCAAAACGGCTCTGGTGGATGCCTTGTGCAAAAACATGCGTGACCGCTATCAAATCGGCGTGGTTACCAATGACATCTACACCCGGGAAGACCAGCAGTTTTTGATTCGCAGTCAGGCACTACCTGAAGAACGCATACTCGGCGTTGAAACCGGAGGCTGTCCGCATACGGCGATACGTGAGGATGCCTCTATGAACCTGGCCGCAGTCGATGAATTATGCCTCAAATTTTCGGGACTTGATTTTGTGCTGGTGGAAAGTGGTGGCGATAACTTGAGCGCTACCTTCAGCCCGGAACTGGCCGACTTAACCATTTATGTCATTGATGTATCCGCTGGCGATAAAATTCCGCGTAAAGGGGGCCCTGGAATTACACGATCAGACCTGCTGATTATCAATAAAACTGACCTGGCACCTCATGTCGGTGCCTCTCTGGAAGTGATGGACAGGGATGCAAAAAAGATGCGTGGAGAGCGACCGTTTATATTTTCAAATCTGAAAAACGGAGAGGGACTCGACAAGATTGACGAATTTATCGTCAGTAAAGGGATGTTGTAGGAGAAAAACCAGGCGCTCCCGACTCACGCAGTTTCGAGTATTGTTTGTGCGTAAACGAACGGTTGAAAACGTCGATTCGATTGGATGCGTTGTGCGAATATGTCGCCAGTGCTCCGCTGAATACTCATAAAACGCCAGCATGGCATCTTTATCTTTCAAGAGGCATTGCATCGCTTCCGGGTACTTGGCTTCATACAGCTTAACGGTGTCATCAAATGCTTTGTAAGCCGTGTCTCGGTTCTCTGCCAGCATAATATTGTGCAATGATGCTTTCCCTTTGGGTTGCATTGATTTGGGCCGTTTAGCCAAGACATTGGCGATCTTATGTACCCAACACCGCTGACCTCGGCTTTCAGGAAAGACTTTTGGCAACGCTTTCCAGAAGCCTAAAGCGCCATCGCCTATCATACGTTTTGGCACTGATTTCAGGTTCCGATTGCGCAGCTCCTGCAGTACCTCATACCAGCAACTTTCCCTCTCTCTGTATCCGTCATTAATTGCGACAAGCTCTTTCTTACCCTTGTCTGTCGCACCAATGATAACAAGAATGCCATCTGCCCACTGATAGACGTAGTTTTTTAGCGATAAACCCCGCCGACTCCAGGCTTTGTGTTCATCAATCCAGTCAGCCTTAACCGGCTGATCGTATTCGCTGATAAGCCTTTCGCATCTTCGCCCAGCAATACTTGCAAGGCTTCACTAAAATCACCGGTTGAAACGCCTTTAAGATAAAGAAGCGGTATCAATTTGGAAATAAACTTGATCCCTTGACCCCTACCATCTCTGACCTTGGGTATTTTAACCTCTACAGCCCTCATACCTGTCAGTATCTTGCGTTCCGGCAAATAAGCGTTCCTGATCACTGCCTGTTTGCCATTGACTATCAAATCACTGTATTGGTCGAGTAACGCGTGTACGTCTAGTTCTACCGCTTTGCTGATCAGCTCCTTGGCCCCGCTTCTCAGCCGTTCAGTGAGTGGCTCAACAATTTCATCTGGTTGCTGGAGTTCGATTACGTTACTATTCTTCATAGCAAATCCTTTTGATAGTCAATTGTTCCGCCAAGAAAAAACCAACAGGGTACGCTGCCTTTCAAAGTACATCAAACACCAGAAATCACTAAATCTCTCGTGGACGCGAACAAAATTTCTCCTCGTTGAGAGGACGCCAGTTGCCGTCAGACAAAACAAGTTAAATAATTACCAGTTACGTATGTTTATTTTTAAAGTCGCGATTTCTTTGCTGTTGCTTTTTCCTATATCTGCTTATGCATCCGACCCTGTTGTTAACATTGACGGACTTAATGAAGAGCAAACCCGCAATGTACGCGGCTTTTTATCGCTAACTCAGGAACCGTGCAACGCGCCGAACTGGCGCATCCGTAAATTGCTCGAGAAAAGCGATAAAGACATCGGTAAAGCGTTGCGGGCTTTAGGTTATTACAGGCCTATTATTGAAAAAAACCTGTCTTTTGCAGACGATTGCTGGCAAGCCGATTATGCCATTACAGCCGGCGAACCGGTACGAGTAACCACGCTAAGTGTGCACATAGAAGGCGAAGCAAAAGAAGAACGGGTTTTCCAAAAATTGCTGGCAAATTTACCTATAAAAACAGGAGATATTCTTAATCATGCACAGTACGAAAAAATCAAAAAAGACCTTAATTCATTAGCACTGGAACATGGTTTTTTAAAGCACAAACTGACCAAAAAATCATTACGGGTTAACCCGTCAAGCCATTCGGCATCTATTGAGCTGTTCATGGATTCAGGACCTCGGCATTATTTTGGCGACATCATTATCGAGCAGGATATTCTCGACCCGGATTTTGTGAAACGTTTTATACAAGCCAAAACCAACGCGCCTTACTCCAGTAAAAAACTGGCTAAAACCTATAATTCCCTTGCTGAAAGCATCTATTTCAGAAGTGTTGAGGTTCGACCGGAAATTGACGAGACCGAAAGTTTACATGTGCCGGTAAACATTATCTTACTACCGGAAAATAGACATGATTATAGTCTCGGCATTGGCTACGACACCGATATTGGTCCACTTGCTTCCGCCGGTTACCGTAACCGGCGGATTAACCGGGAAGGCCATCACTTCTCCTTTGACTTGAATGTCTCGCCGCTTTTATCCAGTGCCGAAGCCAGCTATATAATCCCGTTTACCGAACCCCGCACCGATAACATCTCGATTGGTCTTGGCTACAAATATGAACAACCCGACACTTTTGAATCCGAGTCGGCCAAGTTGTCATTGCAATACCAGCATGTCTATGACACCGGGTGGAAACAAACATTGTTTCTTGATTTAAGCCGGGAAGACTTTACCATTAGCGATGTCAGTCGCACGACTAACCTACTTGTTCCCGGTGGTCGTTGGCGATTTACACAATCTGACAACCCTCTGAGACCCACCTCGGGTTACCACCTGAACCTGTCACTGTCGGGCTCTGTTGAGCCGGTAATATCCGATGTATCGTTTGTTCAGGCCACTTTATCCGGCAAACTTATAGCCCCCCTGCCCTGGTCGGCCAGACTGATCAGCCGGGCCAATTTTGGCGCAACCTTAACCAACGACTTCGACCGTTTACCGGCGTCTTTTCGCTTCTATGCGGGCGGCACCGAAACCATTCGGGGTTATGAATATAAAAAAGTAGGTCCGATCGACGACAAAGGCAATGTCATTGGCGGTAAACTGCTTTCCGTCGCCAGCATAGAATATGAACAATTCATCAGCGATACCTGGGGGGTTGCAGCCTTTTTGGATGGCGGTAATGCTTATAATCCGGATGATATTACTATCAAATATGGTTCCGGGCTGGGGGTGCGTTGGGTTTCGCCTATCGGACCGGTTCGCCTGGATTTTGCTGTGCCGTTAAGCGAATCGGATTCCTCTTTCCAGATCCATTTTGCAGCCGGGGCACAGTTATAATGAAAACCCTGTACCGTTCGATACGTATTGCCATAATCAGCACTGTCAGCCTGCTTTGTTTGCTGTTTCTTATTATGGCATGGCTGCTGGCAACACAAACCGGCACTCAATTTCTGTTAAGGACAGTTAGTGCGGAACTGGATCAAATAAAGATAGAACGAATTGACGGAACACTACTGGGTCATTTACAGCTAAGTAACCTGCATTATGACGACCGAGCCGATTTTAGTGTCGATATTACAACACTGACAATGGATTGGAACCCATCGGCCTTATGGAAAGGTCACCTGCATTTCACAAATTTCGAAACGAAACTGATCAAGGTCACGGGCCGGCCTAAGACAAAACAAGATAGCGAGACCACTACCGATATTCCCGTAATTCCAATCGCGATCAGCGTCGATGCATTAGTTGTGGAACAGCTTACCTGGCGCGATGGAGATTCAACAACAGACATCCAAGGTTTTGCAGCTTCGGCAAGTTTGGCTAATCATGTATTGGAGATCAGCACAGTATCTCTGAAAATGCCACCGTTGCTGACTTCCGGCAAAGGCACACTCCACTTGCAAAGCGATTGGCCGATGCTTGCCGAGTTGGACTGGACTTATTCCGCCGATAACGCTCCACTGCGGGGAAGATTGAAGGTCGATGGCAATCTGCAAAACCTGACGGTTTCCAGTATTGTTAACGGTGCCATCACCAGTACGCAAACAGGTGTTCTACATTTGGATACAGCGGAACCCGCGTTTGAACTGGCCGGCAATTGGCAAAAACTGCAATGGCCTCTTGCCGGTGTTCCTCAAATCAGTAGCCATCAAGGCGCATATACCGTCAACGGCACTGTGTCGAATTATCATGCAAAACTGGATGCCGTTCTATCACCACCTGACTATCCGGATTTTAGTGTGAAGCTGGATGCCGTCGGTGGATTGGACAGTATCGAGGTAAGCCAGCTTCAATTGAAAGCAAAACAGGGTGAATTAATACTCGATGGTATGTTCGGGTGGAAAGATGCTCTGACATTTGTGTTGGATATTAATGGCAAACAGTTGAACCCTCAGGCCTTTGGCGCACCGGTGCCTGGCAACCTAAGCGTAAAAGCACATAGTAGCGGCAAGATCGTGGATGAAACAATGGATGTCGCCTTGGCATTACACGAGTTAAAAGGCCTGTTATATGATCAGAAAATTGATGCCAACGGTAACATCAAACTAGCCAATAATACGGTGCATCTGGAACCCTTGCGAATTCTGGCTGGCCATAATACCTTATTCGCGCAAGGACAATTTAATCGACAGCAAGCCGATATCGGTATTAATATCGCGGCCCCTAACCTTAATACCGCCTGGCCAACATTATCCGGCAACTTAAACGGCGATATCTATATCAAAGGGGCTCTCCTAAAGCCAACGTTAAAAAGCGCTATACAGGCCAGCGATATACGCTATGCCGAATACAGGCTAAAACAACTGCAGCTTAATGCGGACTATATCCACGCTTCTTCCCGTGCGTCTACTCTAGACCTGATAGTTTCCGGACTGGCGTTGGCCGATTCCAAACTGGATCAAATTCGTGTTAACGGCCACGGCACCCAAACAAAACATACTTTACAGGCTGAAATAGAGTCCCCGTTAATCATGGGTGCTTTTAACAGTACCGGCAGCTGGAACGGTAAACAGTGGCAAGGAAAGATATCCCGATTAGACCTCAATCACCCTCAACTGCAACAGTGGCAGCTCCGGGCACCGGCTGATTTAGCTATAAAACCCGATAAAGACAGTTTAACGATCGAGTTGCCAGAAGCTTGCCTGCAACAGGCCCCCGCTTTGCTATGCCTAGCCGTAACAGGTGATCCTCAACAACGACTTGAAGGCCATCTCACTCTCTCCGATTGGTCGTTACAACCATTCAATACCTGGTTACCGCCGGAAATTTCATTAGCCGGTAATGTGCAGGGCAGCAGCACGTTTACGATACATCCAAAAAATATTGTAGCCCGGTTAAACGCTGAAATTAAAGACGGTCGGGCCACCATTACTGGTGACGAGAACATCAAACATGCCCTGGTATTGGCGGACTCGAAGCTGGACGTCGACTATCATAACGATCAATTACAGTCTCACTTGTTTCTGGGCTTAACGAAACAGGATTTTATCGCTGCAACATTGAACACCGGACCGGCGCAGGGGGCTGATAAAATCAGAACATTACAAGGGGCTATCGACACCCATATTGTCGACATGGTGTTTATAGACGGCTTAGTTGATGCTATCAGCACGTTGAAAGGTGAGATAAAAGGCAAATTGCAAATTGCGGGCACTAGCGCTAATCCCTCCCTCGCCGGCACACTGCAACTGCAAGACGGCAGCTTCGCCATTCAAACGCTGGGTACAAACATTAGCAAGGTTAATCTCGATATCCATAACTCAATCGACCAGCCGGAGCGTTTATTATTTTCCGGAGCATTGGCGTCCGGCCAGGGCAAAATAACAACAACCGGTCATTTAGATTTACTGCCTGAACATAATTTCCCCATGCAACTCACATTGAATGGAGACACGTTTTTACTCAGCCGACTGCCCGAAGCCGAGATTGAGATTTCGCCACGCATAACTCTATCCAAGTTCGACAAACTGACTAAAATCGACGGCGAAGTCACTATCGATAGTGCTAACGTAGAAATTCAGACTATTCCGGAAAATGTAATTGCACCGAGTGAAGATGAAATTATCATTACTGGCGAACAGCATAAAAAAATGCCTATTGATCCGGATCGAACCAATATAGAGCTCGCCATTTTGTTTGACAAGGATATTCATTTCAGCGGGTTCGGCCTCGAAACCGAACTTGTCGGGACATTACAATACCTGGTCAATCAGGATAAACAATCGCTGCAGGGCAAAGCCGAAATGCGCAATGCCGCTTACAAGGCCTACGGACAGGATCTAAAACTTCGACGCGGTGAATTCTTATTCAATGGCCCGGCCGACAACCCTTGGATGAATATAGAGGCCGAACGCAAAGCTAATTCAGATAATGTAACCGCTATTTTAAGCGTCACCGGGCCGCTAAAGGATCCTTACACCCGTATTTACAGCGAGCCTTCCCTACCCGAATCAGAAGCCCTGGCTTATCTGGTCACGGGTAATTCATTGAAACGAATGAGTCAAGGGGACTCCAATGCGGTTGCTAATGCCGCATTCAGCTACGGCGCCGGTCAATTATCCTGGATCAGCGACCAGCTGGGCATTGATGAATTTGAATTTGAACAATCCGATACCATTGAAGACAGTGCCGTCAGGCTGGGGCAGTATATTAACCCTGATTTATATGTCGGCGTCACGATGGGGCTCTTTGCCAGCCGTTATGCCGCCAACCTCCGTTACCGGCTGAGTGAACATTTCAATCTAAGTACCCGTGCGGGAGAAACGCAACGTATTGAACTGAACTATCATTTCGCTACCGAATAAACCCATCTCACCAGGGGTAAAATTATGTGCTATCAAATTGAACTGTCTTTTCTGCCGTTGTTGCTTTCGCTATTGACTGCCGGGCCGCAACGAAAGTGACCCGGTAATGCAGGACATCACAAACAAGGAATACTTATCATGCTGACCCGCATGCGCCGTCCAGTGAATTCCACGTTGCCGACGATGCAGCCGCCAGATTTGAATATGATCTCAGCCAAGCGTTGGCGGATTTGCTCAATGTAGATGTTGAGTATAAAGTTTACCGACAACATCCAAGACATTCTCACCGCCATCGCCGATGGTGAAGGTCATTTGGCCGCAGCAGGACTGACTCCTACCGCTAGCCCCCTATTGTTATTGGCCCCGGCTATAAAACCGTACAACAAGTCGTGTGTCAGCGCCAATCCGATCCATCGGAAAATATTGACGACCTAACTAAGCCATTAATGAACGTGTAAAGCACTGGCCTTAAAACAATGCCTGCAACCATTTCTGATGAGGTGCATGGTGATGAATCAGCTCGACAATATCTTGATGACTGTTTTTGATCGCTAAATCCAGCACATTCTCTTTATTCTTATTACGAATATCTGCCTTGGCTCCCTGTTTGAAAAGCAGTTCTACAATGTCTTTATGACCATAACGCGCCGCCTGAATCAATGCCGTATTGCCGTCTTTATCCCGATGATTAATATCCTGACCGTTATTCATCAGCATTTTTACCCCATTCAGATTGCCTGCATCTGCCGCCAGCATAAGCGGTGTACTGCCGTTTGCTGCTACCCGTCTGGTGCGGGCACCCGCCGAGATTAATTGGCTTAGCACTTTGTTATGCCCCTGCACCACGGCCAACAATAATGGGGTAAGGCCTTGCTTATCCTTGATTTCAAGATTCGCCCCTGCTTTTGTCAGCACAGGGATAACCTGGTTTTGGTCGCCATCGGCGCCATGCCACAGCGCGGTTCGCCCCAGCCGGTCCTGTTGATTGATACCTGGGGATGATGAAAGTAAAGTCGTCAGCACCTTATCCTGTCCATAACGGGCAGCGTGCATAAGAGGTGTCACTCCCTGGCGGTTAACACGATTGACTTTTGCTTTATTTTCCAGCAAGAACCGGGCGGCATCTGACTGTTTGTTGATAATGGCCAGAGACAAGGCAGACTCACCATCTTTGCGTTGATGATTGATATCCGCGCCATGTTGTAATAAAAATTCAGCGGTTAATAAATGCTGTTTGCGCACTGCCCACATCAACGCGCTGTTACCCTGTTTATCCACGGCATTCACGTCGCCCCCAGCCATCAGCAAATGGCTGACAATATCATCATAACCTTTGATTGCCGCACGGATTAATGCCGTCATCCCCTGCCTGTCACGCTGATCAACTTTTGCACCATCGGCAAGCAAACGTCTGACAGAATCCTCATGTTTACGCCAGCTGGCAACAATCAATGGTGGCCAGGTATTAAACGGATCATCCTGCACATCGCCTTTGATTTTCGTCGATGCCTTCAGTTTTGCCAGTGGTACAACATCTACATTATCTTGCGTCGGCGTCAGCGTCAAACCTTGAGCCAACAGGTGCTTAACGACGTCTTTGTGTTTCTTATTATGGGCAAGATCTGCCGCATTCAAACCGCTTTTGTTGCTATGTTTTACCTCAGCGCCGTGCTGCAATAGCAGCAAAACACTGTCCAGATGACCTTCACTGGCGGCAAGCAACAATGCACTATTCTCCAGCTTATCCACACGCGACAGTGATGCACCAGCTTCCACCAGAATGCGTGCAACGGCAAAGCGTTGATTACGCAATGCGATAAACAAGGCAGAATCACCCTGTTTATCAATAGTATCCAGCGCCACCCCCTGCTTTAATAACCAGCGAGCGCATTTGACAGCATCAAATTCCGCCGCAATCATCAGTGCATTATGGCCGAACTCATCCGCCCGACTTATTTGAGCACCCTGTTGATGCAAGCTGATTACAGCTTCCCGCAAATCATTCTTGATGGCCCACTGCAACTTACCTTGCAGATCGCCCGGTTTTAGTTCTGCATAGGCATTTTGTTTTAATTTTTCAAGGGATTTTTTCGCCGGTGGGTAGCCTTGCATCATCGATTGTTGATACCAGTCCACAGCCTGCGTCATATCTCTATCTACCCCCCAGCCAAACTGATACATCTTGCCAAGATTGTATTGCGCCTTGCTGTGACCAAGCTGCGCTGCTTTTTTCAACCAGAATGAGGCCTGTTTATGATCTTTTTTAACCCCCAGACCGGAACGGTACAAGGTGGCCAGCTGGTACTGCGCTTCCACATCGGCAGCCTGCGCCATCGATAGTAATAATTGATGTGCGCGTGCATAGTCACGCGTACGAATTGCCAGTTTGGCATCATCTATAGCAGCCGCTTGCAGCAGGCTTGAAATAAACACTATGCCCATCGCGGAAAAAACGCCTACCGTTTTTTTTAACATAAAACCTTTCATTATTATTTAAGCCGTACCGAATTTGGTTTCATAGGTAATACCGCATTCATCGAGAAACCCGGTAGGTAAAATACCTCCCGCACAAACTATCACCGCATCATTGCGGATGGAAATATCCTGCCCCTGCACATCCAAAACCACTTTATCCGGTTCAATAAATTTAACATTCGACTCCAGATAAAGCTGCATCTTGCCCGCAGCCACCGCCTCATCTATTTTGCGCCGGTTTTTTCCCTTGGCACGATTAAATAACTTGCCACGATAAGATAAGGTGATCGTCACACCAGGTTCTTCAGCGATGCTGTGCGCAGCTTCCAGAGCACTGTCGCCGCCACCGACGACAAGCACATGCTTGCCTTGATACTGTCTGGAATCCACCAGTCGATACACGACTTTAGTCATATCCTCACCAGCCACGCCCAATTTGCGCGGCGTACCCTGGCGTCCAATCGCCAACAGTACAGAGCGGGTCATCAGCTTGCTGTTTTCATTGATCACTTCAAAACCGTCACCTACCGGATTGATCTTAATGACCCGCTCGTTAAAATTTATTTTCAAACCGGTTTTATCAACCACTTCTTGCCAGAATTCCAGCAATTCTTCTTTAGTGGTTTCTCTGATCGGCACCCGCCCTTCCAAAGGCAAATCCACCGGCGCAGTCATCACCAGCTTACCGCGTGGATAATGTGCAACGACGCCGCCTAACGAATCCTGCTCCACCGTTTTAAAATTCAAGCCATTGGATAATGCCGATAACGATGCGCCAATGCCTGCAGGCCCGGCGCCTACAATCACCACATCAAATTCAAAATCAGCCTGCCCCTTGACTTTTTTAGCAATCGCCTCCATCGCCTTGACCCCCTGGTTAATGGCATTATGAATCAAGCCCATACCGCCGATTTCTCCAGCCACATAAATACCCGGTGTACTCGACTCGAATTCAGTACTTAAATGAGGGATTTCCATACCCTGTTTTTCAGTGCCGTAAACCAGTGTAATGGCATCCACCGGACACACATCCTTACACGGTCCATGACCAATACAGCCCGACGGGTTGGTCAGCACCGCTTTGTTATCAATCATGCCCAGCACATTGTTATAACTTTCAGGGCAGGCAATATTACACGCCCGACAACCGATACAGCGGTTATGATTAATCACAGGATGCAGTGTTACCGGTGGAGAAGCCCCATCCTCCATCGTCTCCTGCATGATCTTGACCGAACGCACGTGTACCCGGTACTTAAAACCGGCATAAATCAAGGCAATGATTACTAATGGGATCAAATACACCAGCAACAAATTGTATTCCAGCCATAATGCCTGGGCATAGGCAGCCAATCCGTTAAATGTCATCATGGTTATCAACCTTTACATTCTCCAACACAATAGTATTGCAAGATGTAGACCAGCGAATATATCAATGGCTGCACAGGAGATAACCAAAAAAATGTGTCATTTCACACACTCCACTTATACCATTCGCATTTCACTCTTTAATTCGGTTGCCGAGGGCCGGAAGCAGAGGAGCTGTTACATCAATGGGTATGTCCATTTGGCCAGATTTTCTAACAAAACCAGCGTGCACCCCATTCGACTCAACAACTTGGCGCGAATCTTTCTTATAAATTGGATTTACGATTTACCCCGCTGAAAATAATGAGTGCATCATCCCCCTCACAACCTGACCCGTCATCCAAACCTGAAGAACAGGTGCTCAATGAGCGCAAGACAGACATTGAAAAAATGTTTTTGTCGCAAGGCATTGAGTACGGCGCACTTATTTTTACCGGGGTCACACTGCTGATTTTGTACTGGGGCTGGACGACCGACCTGGAATATTACATTACCGCAGAATCGGGGCTTGGCTACTGGCTGGGGATCATCGGCGGGATCATGATGCTGATGACTCTGCTTTATTCCATGCGCAAGCGACTGAAATCCATGCGTGACTGGGGCAACCTGCGTACCTGGTTTGTCATTCACATGATTATTGGGGTGTATGGCCCTGTGCTGATTTTATTTCACAGCAACTTTTCCCTGGGGGCCTCGCAAAATGAAACCATTGCCATGATCACCATGCTGATAGTGTTGGTCAGTGGCATCATCGGGCGTTACATACACGATAAAATCCGCTTTGGCCTGTACAAACACGAAGCCGCACTGGAACAGCTGCAACTGGCAAAACTAATCAGCGAAGGCGAACTGGCCAGCCTGCATTATGTTAATCCTGACCTTTACAATCACATTTTGCGCTTCAGCGAAAATATCCAGCTCAACGCCGACGGGCTCATCACATGTTTTCTCCGCATGCTCTCGATGAATACACGCACTCATCTGGCCTATCTCTCTAACCAGAACGATCTCAAAAAAGCCTGCAAACAAGTGGCTGCAGAAGAGAACTGGACGCCTCAACACTATAAACATGCCTACCACCGGGCCAACCGGTTTCTGAAAGCACACTACAGCACTGTACGCAAAATTGCGTCATTTGCCTTCTATGAAAGATTGTTCAGCATCTGGTTTTTCCTGCATGTTCCCTTGTTTTATATGCTGATTGTGGTGACGATATTCCACATTATCGCCGTACATATGTTCTCAACGTCGGCGATTTAAGGTAAATGACCTAATTGTAAGCATATGCTTACGTCAGGTACCTTAATTTTTACTGCTCGACATCCATATTCATCGCCAACATCTGCTTAACACCCTGATTTAAAATGACTTTATAAGTCATTAATTTTCATTATTTTTTTGGCATTTTCCTTGCGCTCTACCGGGTGGAAAGTCGATTTCCTGATATTAATAAACTACGGAGAACAATAATGAAAGTAATTCCTTTAGGCTCCTTGCTTATATCCTGTCTCATAGTGTCAGGGTCAGCCAGCGCCGTTACCGTACATGCATCATTACACAACGATTTCGAAGACGGGCAGACTCACGGCTGGAAAAAAGGTGCCGGATCATCACAGGATCAACTGCCCACAGTAGAACAAGATAGTGATGGCAACCACTATTTAAAAGTCACATCAATCGGCGGTAAACCCGACGGTCGCGGGCCCAGCAGCCGCATGACGTTCATCAACGAAACCGAATGGCGTGGAAACTTTCTTGCCGCTGGCGTCAACTCTGTGAAGACACGCATGAAAAACATGGGCAACGATCCATTGCACATGCGCATAGGGTTTACCACGCGCGCGATTGAAGAATGGCATTTTGGCGCATCCAAAGACTATCTGTTACTACCTGCAGACGGTCAATGGTATGACCTGTCATTTGCCATTACCGAAGAATACATTACGCCGTTCCTCGGTAGTGAAGGCAGTGAATGCTGCTTCCCTGAATGGTCATTTAATGAACTGGTTGCGGGTAATAACCAGTTGAAATTCCACAGTGGTAAAGAAGCACATTTCTGGGGTGGAGATCGTGTCGCCTCTGAATTATGGGTAGACGACATCCGTGTTTCTGATGAAGCTCTGCAAGCCATCAGCCTAAGCTCTTCTAGCTCCCTGCAACCCGAT
The DNA here is from genome assembly GCA_006844705.1 of Methylococcaceae bacterium. Classification (GTDB taxonomy): domain Bacteria; phylum Pseudomonadota; class Gammaproteobacteria; order Methylococcales; family Methylomonadaceae; genus Methylomarinum. Next base: position 62,655 of record SPJS01000062.1, read on the forward strand.
GTATCTGCCGTTCCTCTTCCTGCGGCAGCCTGGTTATTTATCTCGGGGATAACAGGATTGATTGGCTTGCAACACAGAAAAAAATAACCCCCACCAGAATAATAATTTGAGGAAAAATATGAACGTTAAACGATCTTTACTTGCTGCCGCTCTGTTAAGCGGCATGACCTCCATGGCTTTTGCCGCAGTCAGTTACAAAATTACCGATCTGGGCACATTAGGTGCTAACTCCTCCATGGCTTACGGCATCAATAATGTCGGAGACATTGTCGGCCGCTCCCGCCCCTTGAATGCAGATGGCAGCAACGGCACACGCAGCGCCTTTTTATACACCAACAACCAGATGCTTGACCTGGGCAGCTTCGGTGGCAGTAATACGGTTGGCCGTGCCTCCAATTTCAGCCGTCAGGTCGTCGGCTATTCACGCCCCACCGGTGAACGCGAATATAAGGCCTTTCTGTATGAAAACGGTGAAATGAAAAACCTGGGTACATTGGGTACTGGATTATACTCATACGCCTATAGCATTAATGACGCCGGTACCGTGGTCGGCCATTCACATACCAATGCCTCCGGTACCACATCTCAAGCCTTTACCTATAAAAACGGTACGATGACTGGCATTGGCACGCTGGGCGGCCAGTCGTCAGGTGCCTTTGATATTAATCAAGGCGGCGTGATTGTCGGCTCTTCTACGACGGCAGATTCAGAAACCCACGGGTTTATCTACCAAAACGGTGTAATGACCAGCCTGGGCTCACTGGATGGTACAGGTTTTTCAGAAGCGCGCGCCATCAATGAAAAAAAACAGGTGGTAGGAAATTCATTGACAGCCAATGGTCATTACCATGCCTTTCTGTATGAAGACGGCGTCATGGCTGATCTTGGCAGCATTGAAGGTGACTCCTTTGCTTACGACATCAATATGAAAGGCGAAATTGTCGGCAGCTATCGCTCCCATTTACTGGAGAGCGCCGGTACTGCGTATTACTATTATGACGGTGAAATGAAAAACTTGAGCAGCATGCTGTCTCCTGGCGACCAGGCCTTGTGGGAGCATCTGGTCACAGCCTATGGCATAAACGACAAAGGTCAGATTGTCGGTCGCGGCATTATCAATGGCAACACACATGCCTACCTGATGACACCGGTGCCCTTGCCTGCATCCATCCTGTTTCTAGCCCCTGCGCTAGGCTTGTTGGGTGTCATCAGAAAACGCCAGCAAACCGTATAAAAAAGTCAAGCAGGTCGGGTTACGTAAGCTAACCCGACCTACGGGTACTGCAAAATTTTTGAGCACATGCAAGGTGCTGGTAACAATGCATCCGCAGCGATGACCAAACCGTGCGCATCACGTTGTAATGCGCACGTTACAATCACTTCCATCCGACAGAAACCTAAAACTCATACTCTTCAACAATAAAGGCTGCTGACTTTGTGTGGTCTATAAATTTATTTTCATCTTCCAGCAACGCCGCCCCCAATTGTTGACCTTGCGGCGAACTCATCCCTTCTATTAAAGCCTGCTCTGATTCAAACCAGACTTCGGCCACCCCGTCATACTCGGACTGCATGCCCCTGGATGTCCTCAAGCCTTCATTCAACGAGGAATTCAACGTGTGTGACTGCACATATCTTTTAGCTCCCATCACATCTGCATTTTGCATAAAAAAGGGGCCATGCTGGTTCATCCAGTAGTCTTTAAATGCTTCTCGTGTCATTGAGGGGTGTCGAGTTAAACACATAACAAATTTGATCATTAGATTGCTTCCTGTTTTTTTTTAATGTGTAGAACGTAAAATCCAGTGACCACACATTACCATAACTGCGGGTAATTCAAGGCATCTACACACGACAAGCTAAGGGGTAACTCAGCTGAATGGACACTATTCAGAATCATCGCCTGCCATCCGAAGGGGTATTGCAAATCGTAAGGAGGCAAATACCCTGCACTGTCTTCAACGCTGAACCCGAAGCGGCCATAATAATCTGGATCACCATAAACAAACAGCATATTCACTCCGCTCTCAGTCAATATGCCGATACCTTCTTTGATCAGACTCGCTCCAACCCCACACCGTTGATGATCAGGCTTTACGGCCAGTGGCGCCAAAATATAGCCCTGCCAGTTTTCACTGTTTGTGGTAAATAGCGGACTAAATGCAATATGCCCCACTAAGGTTCCATCTTGCTCCGCAACCAGAGAGCGTGTTTCCGGGCTTGTCTTTGCATTCAACAAATTAACCGCGAGCGCAGCCACCTGTTCCGACTCGCTTTCAGGAAATGCCTGTAAATGAATGTGTTGAATATTGTCCCTATCTGCTTCTGATGCCGGTCGAATGATCATTGATTCCTAACCATTATTTTTGTTCCTCATATTGATCATAATAATGCAATATCAAGTATCCCACTACTCGCATAGTGTTGCCATAAATAAGCGCGTTGGTCAGCACTGATTCAAAACGATACCTTTCCATCAAACAACACACTATCCTACAGAATACAGAATACAGATCACATACAATACACCTGCTCAAGACCTGGTGTATTTTTTGCTGTAGATTTTTTATGCTTTTCCTACTTCGTTTATTTACGTCCATTTCGCTTGCTTTACCTTCTTTTACTCTCGCGGTTGAGCAGATGCCAACCGACTGCACCGAGATTTTAAATAGTATTCAACAACCGCTGGGACTGGATAGTACCGTACCACATGCACTTTATTTTCTGGGCAGCCAGTGTCTTTACCAGCAACAGCGCCATGATGACGCCCTGTTGCAACTGGAAAATTATTTCACTTTTGCCAACAAAGGTGACAAGTATTATCAACAGGCTGCGGAATTGTTTATGCAACTGGAAAACCAACCCGCTCACGCCGTATCTACACCGACGGTCATCCTGGATAAAAACACCCAGAGTCGCTTGCAACAAATCAAATCGCTGAGCAGTATGCGCATGGTGCACATCGAAAAAGGCTGTTTTAGCATGGGTTCACCGGTGGCTGAAACCGAGCGCGCAGATGAAGAAAAAGCCCATACAGTTTGCATCACCCGCCCCTTTTTAATGAGTGCATTTGAAGTCACCCAGGCACAGTGGGAATCCATCATGGGGGGAAACCCGGCGCATTTCAAAGATTGCGGCGCACAATGCCCGATCGAAAATATCAGCTGGCAGGATATTCAGATTTTTATCCGCAAGCTGAATAAAAAAAGCGGTCTTAAATTTCGCCTGCCGACAGAAGCTGAATGGGAATATGCCGCCCGCGCAGGCAGCACAACACCGTTTGCTTTTGGCCATCAATTGACGACGGCACAGGCCAATTATGATGGCGACCACCCCTACAGCGGTAAAGCAATTGGCCGGGATCGCAAGCAGCCGATTGCAGTGGGCTCACTTAAAGCCAATGCATGGGGACTCTACGATATGCATGGCAATGTCATGGAGGTTGTCGCCGACTGGCACCATCTGGACTATTATTCCGTCAGCCCCAAAAACAATCCAAAGGGGCCAAGAACCGGGTCATTCAGAGTTAGACGGGGCGGCAGCTGGCGTTACGGTGCCCGGTTCTGCCGTTCTGCTTTTCGTGGACGGGTGCGCCCTGAAGCAAAAACCTCACTCATGGGGTTTCGTTTAGTCATGCATCAGTGATAGCCCACCTCTGTTAGTCACGCTTTCAGATTCAAACCAGTACCCGCCTTTATTTCCAAAAATCTTCCCCCACCCTTCCCAGGCTATTTATTACACCTCTATACGCGAAGAAAAAAGTGTTGGCAACAGCATTTAGTGTACGCTCTCAACCCCCTCACCTAATCCGTTAATCAAGGTTGCTTTTAAATGTACTGATTCCTGCTTTTCAACACAGTTAATCCTTTCTGTTAACAAAGCATATTAACCACATAAATAATAATGATTTATTTGCCGCATTTTTTAGCTTTTAACCAGGTGAAATGCCACACTCTTTACTTTTTTTAAAATTCATACGGCCTGAATTCAATTTTTAAAAGATGGCATAAAACGTGATTGGTTCAAACAATTTATAAATAACAAGGAAACAAAAATGGATATTAAGACCCTGGGCTTGACAACTCTTTTGCTGGCATCAACCTCTGTACAAGCCACTCTGATTAACCTCGCCAATGAACCTTATGGCTCTATGGGACACTCGGTTGATTACAGTAAAGACGGCGTCACTGTAACAATCAGCGCATTTAAATATGACAGCGAAAATACATCGCGCAACGTCTCTTCCGGCTTGGTTATGGGCATTGACGGCATCTTTAATGAACGTCACCCTGCAGGTTTGGGTGCTGCTAAATCAGAGGCATCAATCAATCCGCCAGGTATCGACAATGTATTTCTAGAAGAAATTGAATTTCTGTTGTTCACGTTCAGCAAACCAGTAAAAGTGACTTATATTGAAAATAGTGGCCTGGGACCTCATGGCACCGCTGTCAATTATTGGGGAGGACACCATTCCTTCGATATCGAAAACTTCTCAACACTCAACCTGGGACACATATATTCCTTGGAAAATACTCACCCTGGGTTTACACCGGATGATTCCTTGGGAACGGTCACCTGGTTTGCCATGGGGGCTCAACCTAATGAAGAAGGCTACAACGTATTTTCAACCCAGACCCTTCAATTCACCGAAAGTGAACGTCCTGAAGTCACCACCGTTCCTTTACCTGCAGCAATGTGGCTATTTTTATCTACCGTATTTGGGCTTATCGGCTACAAAAGACACGCCCAGAATAGCAACTAGGAGACTGTCGGATTATGGATGATTCTACTGCGGCGTTGGGAAACCGGCTTTTTCTTGCGTCAACACGCAATCGCTCTGCTTGTATTGCGTGATTTCACCGATTTTCTCACCGCCAAAACCCATAAGCTATTGATTTTAAAATCAATAGCTTAAACCCACCTTTCTGTCCCGCCATCATAACCATAAATATTATTTAATAATCAATAGCTTACATAAAAGGCATAAATAGTGCTTGCCTATTTCTCGCAGAATAATACGACGCCCGATGGAGTGAACTGATACCAAAGAAAACTCTTCAAGGCCTGATTAAGCTGCAAAAAATAATATTATTTTTTACTTCACGTATTTTGGAGAATATTGATGATTAACGTAGTTAAACCCCTGTTGATCCCAGGGCTGATAATGCTGGGGATGAGCACTGCTTCAGCAGCTATGGTCATGCCAATGACATCTGATTTTGAAAATGGAACAGACAACATGGGGTGGACCAATGCGACTGACGCACCACCCGTTGTTATTACTGGCGATACCAACAACTATTTACAAATTCAATCGTTTTTTAACGCAAGCTCAAAAGCGTCTACTGGAAACAAGCGCATTACTTTTTACAACCAAGATGATGACGAAAATGGCTATGTTTCCAAATGGTCGGGTGACTATTCCAGCATTGAAAGTATTGCCGGAAAAGTCATGAATGACGCTTCAAGTGACGGTGATTTGTATTTACGTTTAGGACTTAAAGGCACGAGTGGTTACTGGTATTCAAATGCTGCAGTTGTTGTTCCTAATGATGGAGACTGGTATGACTTTTCCTTCAGTCTGAGCGATGATTTCACCGATCAAGCGGGTAGTGGCAGTGCATTTTCTGAAGAACTATTAGCTATCGAAAGCATACGTTTAACTCACAACCAGGCAGGCGGATTCTGGGGTGGAGAATCAATGACTGCAACTGTCGGTTTTGACGACATAGCTGCCGTTGGTTCTGTCTCCAACGTTCCCCTTCCTGCCGCAGCATGGTTCATGTTGTCTGGCCTGGCCGGTTTAGGTGGCGTGTCTTTCAGATCACGTAAAGCTTAATGGCTAGAAAGTAATGCAGGGATGCATTGCTTTTTCTTTCTAACTTCACTCTTTTGCATAAGAGGGGCACTGACATACGAATATGTTGCAGTGTGTGCCAGAGGTTAAGTGCAAATTGGAAAGCGTCTCATAAGAGACAACATCACCGGGGTTAAATAATAGGAGCGTTGTACTTACCCCGGATATCACAATTTATAATAATTCTGGAGTTTCCATGAAGTTACAACAAACACTTATTGCGGCTGCTGTGCTTGGTACAGTCAGTTTTGGCAGCCAGGCGGCAGTAAAATACAAAATCACCGACCTTGGCGTTTTGCATGGGGGAGACTTTTCCTATGCTTACAGCATCAGCGACACTGGCCATATTTCAGGTCGTTCACGTGGCAGACTGCCAACCGGGCCTGACACCACCGCAACAGGCCCCATCGAAGGGGTACGTTTTTTCAGTGATGGTTACGTTCAAGGCACGGGCACCTTAGGCGGTGACCGAACAGAAGGTCGCGCTATTAATGATGCCGGTAACATGGCCGGTTTTTCCAGCATCAAAACGGCTGATGGTTCGCGCGTTTATCAATCTTTTGTACATCATTACGCAACCAGCTATATGCAAAATATCGGCACGCTAGGTGATGGCAAAGAATCCCGCGCCTATGGCATCAACAACAACGGCAAAGTGGTGGGCTGGTCGAATACTCAGGCCGATGGTCTGGATCACAAGGCCTATGTCTATGACATGGAAACCGAAACCATGTCGGCATTAAGCGGCCCACTCTTAGGCGGTGAACGTTCCTTCGCTTTTGATATAAACGACAAAGATCAGATCGTCGGTACTGCGACCACTACTGATGGTTCTGCATTTGGTTTTGTGTATAAAGACGGTGTTGCTCAAAGCGTGGGTTCCATTGATAACTCCGGTTTTTCTGAAGCAAATGCCATCAATGAAAATGGCCAGGTCACCGGCTTTTCTCTGGATGCTGACAAAAACTATTCAGCCTACATCTGGGATGAAACCAACGGCATGCAAAAAATCGATGGCATGGGCGGTGATGCAAAAGGCCATGACATTAACAACAAAGGCATGGTTGTGGGAGAAGCGCGTGACGAAAACGGTGGTCGTCATGCATTCGTCGCCATGAATGGCAAAACCTATGATCTGTATAGCCTGTTATCCCCTGCTGACCAAGAACTTTGGAAGGAATTACGCGAGGCTTTCAGCATCAACGACAAAGGTGAAATCGTTGGTCGTGGTCGTATCTGGACGGATAAAGCCAATGGTCGTAACGCGTCTCGCGCCTTTAAATTAACTGTAGTGCCGGTTCCAGGTGCCATTTTCTTTATGGCTCCAGCATTAGGCTTGCTCGGCTGGATGTCAAAGCGTCGTACTCAAGTGACGGCTTAACTGAACAACACGACAGATTAAATTGATTGGAGAAATAATATGAAAACAATATTCGCACCGTTATCGGTTTTAGCGCTGGCCTTAACCAGTGCAAGCGCACTCGCCTTACCTATGACAGACTTCGAAGACGGCACGTTGTCTGGCTGGCATAAAGGCAGCGCAGCCGCTATCCCGATGGAAGTGGGCACTGAAGCAGATGGCAACAAATACCTGAGATACATTTCAAACGGCCCGGATGCGCCTGAGCATGATAAACGTGTCACGTTCATGGCAGGCAATGATTATCGCGGCAACTACAACGCAATGGGCGCGAAAACCATTCGCACACGCATGAAAAACAACGGTCCTGTTGAATTAAGCATGCAAGCGGCATTTGGTAACACCCTGGCTGGCTTGCGTACACGTTATTCTACAGAAGCCGTTATCGTTCCGGCCGATGGCGAATGGTATGACGTGGTTTTTGACCTGGAAAGCAATCTGCACATGGTCGGTATTGGCGGTCATGGTAAATCATCCGCTGCTTTTTCTGCAGCAGAAGTTCTGGGTAACATTTCCTCATTACGTTTCCTGCACGGCGTTCTGGGTGAAGTTTACCTGGCGCGTCGCGGCCCGTTTGACGGCTACAACGCCGGTGAAGAAGTGGTTGCCGACTTGTGGGTAGACGACATTGAAGTCTCTACACTTGCGGCAGATTATGTTTCACCTGATGTATCGGCTGTGCCATTACCGGCGGCGGCCTGGTTGTTTTTAAGTGGCATCACGGGTTTGGTGGTGTCCAGAAAACGCGCCAGCTGACCTGTGTAGATCAGAAGGAAACAAAAATAGTTTAGACCTATATTTACCCTCCTGATTTTATAACAGCTTGACAATAAACAGAATCCGGCTGCACGCCTGGTTCTGTTTTTGAGTTTCTAAGACCTGATATTTTTTGAGCAAAACGTCATGAAAAATTACTACCAAACGATCCTTTTTTTCCTGTGTGTCAATGCCATTACATCTGCCCAGGCTGCCATTATACAGCCGGGCATGACCGATGATTTTGAAGACGGCACCACAGCATCCTGGGTTAAAGGCAGCAGCCCGGCAAAAAATGCATCCTCCCTGCCCCCTGTAAATATAGCCAATGATGATGACAGCAACCGCTTTTTACACGTCACGTCCATCGGTGGCAGCCCGGGCGAATCCAGCCGTGAGGCCCATTCCCGCCTGGTATTTTTTAATGAACAACAATGGACCGGCGACTTTAGTCAGATTTCTGCCATCAGCCTGCGTCTGAAAGCAGAATCTGCCAGCGAAACAGAACTATATATGCGACTCGCTGTGTACGATGATAAGTCATCCGGCAGTTACAGCCGTTATGTTTCCAGCGACTCACAAACAGTAAAAACAGATGGCTTGTGGCACACCATCGTGCTGAGTTTATTACCTGATGACCTGACCCGTTTTCGCGGTGAACGCAGCGCACAGGACGTATTAAGCAGCGTCACCCACTTGCGCCTGTTATCCAACAAGGATGAAGCCACCGCCTGGATGGTAGATAAAATTGCCGCAACGGTCAGCATTGATGATATTACCGCTATTGGCTTTGCAACTGCCCCGGTACCCGTACCCGCGGCTGCATGGGTGTTTATTTCAGCGCTCGGCATGACACTGGCCGGCCGCAAACGCAAGCCCAGCTGACGCCCTGACTTAACATCGATATGCTGTTTCGTTGTATTTGTATAGTGCTGATAGGATTCAGCTTTAATGCTGATGTGGCTGCACGCCGCATCGAGCAACTGGTGATGCCCGGCAAGCTGATTGAACATCATGCGCCGTATGAAAACCAGTGCGAAGTATGTCACGAAGATTTCACTAAAGAGGCACAGTCCGGCCTGTGTCGTGATTGTCATAATGAAATCAATTTTGATGTCGAACACAAAAAAGGTTATCACGGCGACAAACTGATCAGAGACCGCGAATGCAGTGAGTGTCACACCGACCACATCGGCCGCGATGCGGATATTGTGGTGTTTGAAACCTCAACCTTCAATCACAAACAAACCGATTTTGAACTGAATGGCTTTCACCAACAGGTACCTTGTGAAAGCTGCCATCTGGAAGACATTAAATACCGCGATGCCAAAACCGAATGCTATGCCTGTCACTTTGAAGACGAGCCGCACAAAGGCTTTTTAGGCAAGCAATGTGACGATTGCCATAACGAGGACGCCTGGCATGAACTGGATTATGAGTTTGACCATGACCAGACCGATTTTCCGTTGCGCTTTAAACACAAGGATGTCAACTGCGAAAGTTGCCATACCGAATCCATCAGCAAACTGCTCTCGGTAGAATGCGTCACCTGCCATATTGTCAATGATGTGCACGGCGGACGCTACGGTGAACGCTGTCAGGACTGCCATACCGAAATGGACTGGGACAAGGGCAAATTCGATCATGACCAGACCCGCTTCCCGCTGCGTTTCAGTCACAAGGAAGTGGTGTGCGATGCCTGCCATAAAGATCCGATTTTTGACAAGGAAATGGATAGACGCTGTGTTGCCTGTCATGCAAAAGACGATTATCACCGCGGCCAGAACGGCAAGGTCTGCGACCAATGCCATCGGCCGACCAAATGGAACAAATTTCGCTTTGACCACGACACTACGGATTTCCCGTTACACGGTAAACATAAAGACCTGGAATGCACCAATTGCCACAAAGGCGATATCTACAAAGAAGCGCTGAAAACTGCCTGCATTGGCTGTCATGCCGATGACGATGTGCATAAGGAAGATCAGGGCAAGGAATGTAGTAACTGTCATGTAGAAGACAGCTGGAATCAGAACGTCATTTTTGATCATGACATGACCGGCTTTCCCCTGGTTGGTCTGCATGCCACTACGCCTTGCGAGGAATGCCATTTATCGCATGTCTACACCGAAGCCAAGCTGCAATGTGACAGCTGTCACCGGCTGGATGATGTACACAAGGAACGGCTAGGACGCGCATGCATCACCTGTCACAACCCCAATGGCTGGGCCATCTGGGCGTTTGACCATAATACCCAGACTGAATATGAACTGGAAGGCGAGCATGAAAACCTGGATTGCCATGCCTGCCATACCGAACCGGTTAAAGGTGACATCAACATGCTCACCACCTGTTTTTCCTGCCACGAAAAGGATGACATTCATAACGGCAGCTTAACCCGCTATTGCGAGCGTTGCCATGTGACTCAGGGATTTGAGGACGTTCAACTCGTACGATGAAATGCACCCCATGACGTATTCTAATTTTCGCTACTGGTCATCCACCCTGTTATTGCTGCCCCTGGTCTGGCTGACCTTTCCAGTCCTGGCTAACACTGACCAAGCCGGTTCTAACACGGGTTTTGACCACCTCAGCACCGGCTATTACCTCAGCCCGGCACATCAGGGTGTGGAATGTGAAGCCTGCCACGCTAATGGAGTATTCAAATCAACCCCGCGTAATTGTAATGGTTGCCATAACAGTTCCAGCGTGATTACTGCACTGGGCAAAAACCCGGGCCATCCCAACAGCACCGATGACTGTGAAGAGTGCCATGGCGAAACCGGCATGAACTGGGGGGAAATCAATTTCGACACCCATGATGCTGTGATCGGTGATTGCAACAGCTGCCATAATGAAAAAATTGCCTCCGGCAAACACCCTCAGCATATTCCCTCCAGCGAACAATGCGAAGACTGTCATGCCAACTACACCCATTTTAACGATGGTGTTTTCGACCATGCCGGCACCACAGACAACTGCTCCAGCTGTCATGAAGGGGTAAAAGCCACTGGCAAGACAAGCAATCACATGAATGCCACCGAAACCTGTGAAAGCTGCCATATCCCTTCCGGCTGGACCATTATTGCCAATGTGGATCACAGCGATGTGCTGCAAGCAAGTTGCATCAGTTGCCATGACAACACCATCTACACCGGTAAAAGCAGCCTGCACATCCCCAGCAGTGACACCTGCGATGACTGCCATAACACCGTGGATTTCTATGGCACCCAGTTTGATCATAGCGGCGTGGTCGATAACTGCTACAGCTGTCACGATGATGCGCACAGCGGTGCGCCCGGCAAAAATCGCCGCCACATGAATTCAAGTAACACCTGTGAAAGCTGTCATGCCACCACAGACTGGACCACCATCTCAAATATCGACCACAGCGATGTCATCCAGGGTACCTGTGTAAGCTGCCATAACAACATCATCTACACCGGCAAAAGCGCGCAACATATTCCGAGCAGCACTGTCTGTGATGACTGCCATAACACGGTTGATTTTTACGGTACATTGTTTGACCATAGCGGCGTGGTCGATAACTGCTACAGCTGTCACGATGATGCGCACAGCGGCGCGCCCGGTAAAAACCGTCGCCACATGAATTCAAGTAACACCTGTGAAAGCTGCCACACAACGACGGATTGGACAACCATTATCAATGTAGATCATGCTGATGTCCTGCAAGGCACCTGTAGAAGCTGCCATAACGGTAAAATTTCCACTGGCAAAAAAACTGGGCACATTCAGGCAAGCTCGACCTGTGACAACTGCCATAACACCTCCACCTTTGCAGGAGCGGTGGATAACGAGTCCATCACCGTCAACGACAGTGGCAACTTGCCTGCCGTGCAGGCCGTTAAGGCTGAAGCTACTGACACACCGGATAAGCAGGGATCACTGCCAACAACAGAACACATACAGACCGAAAACCCGACACAATCTACTGAACACGTGCTAACAATCACCGTCCCTGTCGTGGCCCCCCTACCCGTTACAACCCCGCACCCGGAGGTAAGTGGCACCTGTGTCAGTTGTCACAACGGACGTCTCGCAACGGGCCAAAAAAGCACCCATATTTCCAGCACTGACAGCTGCGAATCCTGCCATCAGATTAGTCACTGGAGTCCGGCCGTCACGGTTGACCACGAAACCGTCACGGGCACCTGTGTCAGTTGTCACAACAGCATCAATGCAACCGGCAAACCCAACCGTCATTTCAAAACCGCCGATACCTGTGATGAATGCCATCGCACTGAACAATGGACACCTGTGTTTCGGGTCGACCATGCGGCTGTCATCGGCGATTGCTTTTCCTGCCATAACCGCAGAAATGCGGAAGGCAAACCGACCCATCATATTTCCAGTGACAACAATTGCGATAACTGCCATGTCACCTATTTATGGGAGCAGGCGGTGATGGATCACAGCAATGTCACCGGCAGTTGCTCTGTGTGTCACAATGGCGCGTCTGCACCCGCCAAATCGTTAACCCATATTGCCACCAACAACACCTGTAACGACTGTCATCGCCGTCGAACCTGGGTACCGGTTTATCGGGTGGACCATCTGGCTGTATTCGGCAGTTGCGAATCCTGCCATAACGGCCAGAAGGCTGAGGGCAAACCGGGTAACCACCCCAGTACTCATAATAAGTGCGAAGAGTGTCACCGCCCCAATGCCTGGAGCCATGTGACTTTTAATCATGACAACCTGAGCCATAACTGTGCTTTGTGCCATGCTGTAGATTTCAAAGCGCAATACCACAAGAAAACGGCCAACGGCCAGGTGCTGTATAACGCGAACGAACTCAACGATTGTGCCGGTGCCTGCCACATTTATGAGGATAATAGTTTCAGCACCATCCACAGTCGACGTGATGGGCCGGATCATCGACCACATAGAGGAGCATGGTAATGAGCCTACTTAAACAATGCTTGACTCCTGCCCGACTCAAACTGATTTTTTTAGTTTCGATTGCCGGTTCCATGCTCATTGCCAACCAGCAGTTCAAGGCCGCGCCAGTCTCCGGCCGCATTATCGAGCAGATAGATGTCAGTGATGATATTCATCGTTCCGAAATCAATATCCGCTTTTCATTTCCATTACGTTATGAAAGTCACTTTCCCAAACAACAGGGGAAGAATATTCGTATCAACTTTCGCCCGATTGCCATCAGTGCCCTTGACCTGGATGCACTGTTCAAACGTGAATCCATGGTGCCGCACAAAACCGATCTCGTCCCCCTGGAATCTGTTGTGTTTGAAAGTGATACCCTGGGCGACGAACAAACCAATCTAGGGCAACTTACAGATATCGAACGTCGCCAGAAAGAAGAAGAGCTGCGCACAGAAAGCAATTTTTACCTGATATTATCTTTCAGCCGCAATGTCGCCTTTGCTGTCGAACAAGGCAGCGATTTCAGAAGCATCGTGGTGTATGTGTGCGAACAGCATTTTTCTCAGAAAAACAAACAGTGTGAAGATTATCAACCCCGCCAGAGACAAGAAGTCCAGGACGTTCAAGAATAACAACTCAGTACCGCATGAAACATACCCTCACTCTATTTAATTGCAGATGGTTGATCATTTTCTGCCTGCTGTTCAGCCAATCACTTGTGACGCAGGCTGAAGACCGTTTGCTGGAATCCATCAATGTCGACTCAAGCAGAGATGACTCGGTCATCGACCTGCGTTTAAACCAGCAGGTCAACGTGATTGCCCACAGTCCGCTGCAACGCGGTGATTTATTGCGACTGAATGTCAGACGCACCGGCAGCACATCGCAAATTGATGAACCCTCACCGATATTTGAGTCCCTGCCATGGCACCCGACGCCACAACTTCCCCTGTTTGAAGTCACGGTGGACCTGGAAGGCGCCATACTGTTCCACTTCAAACGCAGCGTGACTTTTGAACGCCTGCCCGCCACCAACTCGTTTCATATCCGCATCCGTGTATTGCATCCGGTCCGTAAAACCGAATTGCCGGAAGCCATTGCTGAACAAACTGGCAGTGAAAGCACTGAAGAAGCATCAACAGATCATGCTGACATTGACCAAACTGAAGACCCGGTTCTGGCGGGCCTGCTGGATGAAGCCAAAAAAGCCATGCTTAACCAGGATTATCGACGCGCCATTCAGCTTTACACCAAAGTGCGACTGCAATCGGAAAACTCGGTTTACGGCAAACAGGCCCTGGAGTTTTTAGGGCTGGCACGCGAGCGCAATAAACAATTCGCCCACGCCAAAGTGGTGTATGAAAAATATCTTAAACTCTACCCGCGAGGGGAAGATGCCGAGCGGGTCAGTCAACGGCTTACCGGCATCCTGACCGCCCAGACAGAACCCAGAGAAGAACTCAAGAAGGGTGATTCTAAAAAGGAAAACCGGGTGGGCGTGCAATGGGATACTTTTGGCAGTATCTCTCAGTTTTATAATCGAAACGAAAGCAAATTCAATACAGACCAGACCCGTCTGAACCGTTCATCGCTGCAAAACGGCCTGGACTTCACATCACGACTCAGTTATGAAGACTTTCAGGCAGGGCTGCGTTTTTCCGGTACTTATAATGCCAATGTGGAGACCGACGACGACGATGATGAAAAACGCATCAGCTCGTTTTATCTGGATCTGATTCATCAACGTGCAGACATCCAGTTACGTCTTGGTCGCCAATCACAAAGTTCCGGCGGTATTCTGGGACGCTTTGACGGCGGACATCTGAGCATTCCCGTGTATGAAAATATCAAGCTGAATCTTGTCGGTGGTTTTTCTGTATTGTCATCCAGCGATATATTTGTAAATTCCGATCAGTATTTCTACGGTATCAACGCCGATTTCGGTACCTATCTGAATGCCTGGGACTTTAACGCCTTCTTCATTGAGCAACGCAATCACAGCGTGCTGGATCGCCGTGCCGTAGGTGGCGAGGTGCGCTTTTTTGATGAAGACAAATCCTTTTTCACTTTTTTTGATTACGATATTTTCCACGACGAATTAAATACATTTTTATTCACTGGTCAATGGATTTTTGATGACCGCACCACTGTCAATCTGTCCTATGATTACCGTACCAGCCCTTTTTTAACCACACAAAATGCCACCCAGGGCCAGTCAGTGGATAACCTGGATGCCTTGTTAGCGCTGTTCTCGCTCGATCAAATCAAGACGCTGGCCAAAGACCGCACCGCTATCAGTCAAACGGGCAGCCTGAGCCTATCACGTCCGTTATCGGACAACTTTCAACTGAATGCCGATTTCCGGCTGTCCACCCTGTCTGCTACCGTCGCCTCAGGCGGTGTGGACAAGACCGAAGGCACCGGACTGGAATATTCAATCGCCAGCGACATTACCGGCAGCAATCTGCTGACTGACGGTGATATCTATGTAGTCGGCGCGCGCTACAATATTCTGCAAAATGCCGACTCACTCAGTATCAATATCAATGCGCGCTACCCCATCACCCGCGATTTACGCATTAATCCACGGGTACGTTTTAACCTGCGCATGAACGATGACGGCACGGAAAACTACGGCTATCAACCCTCCATCCGTCTGACTTACCGGGTAGTCAAAGGTCTGCAACTGGAACTGGAAGGTGGCGGCGACTGGTTATTTCAGGAACGCAATGACGACGCATTGGCTGCCGCGGCCTTGGCGGGCGACACCAATGATTTCGATGAAACCCGCGGTTATTTTTTCATTGCCGGGTATCGGTATAATTTCTAATCACCCCGTGCATCATTATTGAGAGATGCTTATCAAGGTTTGCTTCAGCAATTGATTAAACCGCAGCCCTGCTTCCTGTGGCGCGTAATGTCCGGCAAAGGGAAGATGAAGAACTGTTTTGGTCGCATGCGGTTCTGTGCCTCGCGTTGAATTGATATGCATGATGGGCACGCTCACTTCTGCTAACTTCTGCCTGGATTGCTCAGCCATCCAGCGGTGATAATGGGCAAAATAGTTTTCGCCAACCTCTTGCGGCGCACGGGCAATGTCGCGTGCGATGTTGTAAGACAGTGAACGATCTGTTGACAACAAAAAGCGGTTTTTTATCTGGGGAAACTGTGCTTGATAATAATTTTCCCGATACGGTTTAAGAAAATCATCTAACTGCTCAGCTTGTGGCCAGTGTTGTTCACCATAAAAACTGTTCACGGAAACCACCGCTTTAAGATTGTCCGCGGACTTCGCAGCCAATTCAACTGCGACAGCCCCACCCAGGCCATGCCCGACAATCACCGGTTGGGCAAGCTGTAGATGCGAGATAACCGCATGAACATCATCTGCATACGATGACACAGTATATTCATCACGGGCAAAATCAGACGCGCCATGTCCGGCCAAATCCAGCGTAAGCACAGCATAATCACTGCTGAAAGCTTCCACCTGTGCTTGCCAATATTCCTGATTACACCCCAGACAATGTATCAGCACCAGCGGAGTCGCTCCCGGGGTGTCCTGCCAGCGATAATTGATGTCCGTGCCATCAGATGAACTGATATAAGCAGCGCCGTTTTGCTCCTCGGTTTTAATCGGCTGATTCTGACAGCCCCATAGGACAAGCATCACGCATAGCCGGCTTATTTTTTTCATTGTCTCGGTTAATTGATTTGTTGATTAATATTAACGGTAACCCAGTCCGCCGAGTTGACTGTGGCTGGCGACACTTCGCCCAATAGGTCTCCCGCTTGACGTATGGCGTTGCCGGATGCCGAAACCCGTGCCATAACCACCACTTCACTAAAATTGGATAACTTCATCATCGGTGTCATCGCTTGCGCATCGGTTAGCTGTACCTGCAAAGGCAAGTCTCTGACCTGTTTACGTACTATGGCTAATGGCATCTGTGGACCGGACACTGCTCTCGCATAGATAAACACCGTGTGATGCGGCTGCACCTTGTTGCGTAAAGAGCCATCCAGTTGCACTTTGACGTGAATACCTTCCGCTGTTGCAGCCTGTTGTGGTGACGATGGTCTTGGTTTTGCAATTGCAGCTTGAGGTTCAACAGGCTCTGTTGCAGCAAGCAGACGGGTGTTCTGGATATAACGTTCCATCACCTGCATGGATTCACTGCCCGGCTGCAAGCCGTCTTTTGCCCGTTGCAAATACGTCAATGCCTGCTGATAATGTCCTTCTTGTACTTTGGCCTTTCCCGCCAACCATAATCCCGTCGTATGTGACGGGGCTAATGTTAATGCTTTAAAAATCAATTGCCTTGTCGTCTCGGAAAACTGGCCCTGATGCAACATAAGCAAAGCATCGGCATACATCAGCATGTCATCGGCCTGATTACTGTTGAGTACATCGACTTTGGAAAAAGCATCGACCGCCTGCTGATATTGTTTCTGCGCCTTGAACTTCCGTCCCTGTTGAATCCATTGCTGACGCATTGCGGTCGATTGAACTTCCATAGAGGGAACTGAACGTTTGGCAGGAGACAACTGAGCCATCATCATCTTCAGTTTGCGGTACGATTCAGAATCCTGAGGAATTATTGTTTCCACCTGACGGAAATAGGCCAGAGCGGCCGTCGGCTCATTGTCCTGTGCTTTCATCATACCTGCCAGCCACAACGCCATCGTATCATTCGGCGCCAATTGCAATGCATCTGTCACCAACGACCGACTTTTATCCGTATATTGGCCATCATTCTCGGATAACAAAACATCGGAATATTGCAACATGACTTGCGGGTTATCGGGATTCAACTGGTACGCTGTCATAATAGCGTTTCGAGCTTTGTCCATGTGCTGCAAATGCTTATATGATTTACCTAGCAACAACCAACCTTGTACATCATCCGGTTGTTGTTGTAAACGGGCTTCCAGCCCTGCCAGCATAGTCTCAACCGAATTAACAGCTTGCTTATGCGGACTTTGTTTTTTGCTTGTTTGCTGGAGCGCGGCAGATTGATTTAACGCCTCCGGATGGCCCAGGGCCAGATACAAACTGACCGCAGCTAACGGGAGAAAAACAACCAGCACATACGTCATCCATTGCCCTTGCAGCGTATGCACTGATTCATTTTCAGCTTGTGTAGACAGATCATTGGCCAGGGTCAGTTCCAGTTCCTGACGTTGCAATTCAAAGGGTGCTTCGCTGATTTCACCGCCAACTAACGCCTTTTTCAAATCAGCCAGTTTTTGCCTCGCTATAGCCAGGTTGTCGCGCTCGACCAAATGATCCGCGTGCTTTTTTTTTCGCCACAAGGGGGGAACAAGAAACAAAAATGCCAACGATAATAAAACAATCGCAATTATCCAGAACTCAGTATTCAAAACAGTAATAAATCTAAATCAATCCATAATAAGAAGTGCAATTTTACCACAGCAAACGTATCAAGCCGGGATGCATTCCAATGCTGCACAAACAAAAAATATTTACTTACCTGTACCAAGGTCCAATTGTTCACATTTCATCAACAACCTATCATGTGCTCCACGTTAATTCACTTTCTGGAAAAAATATGACATTTAAATCCTTGGTTATTTCTGCAGCCATCTTCGTTTCCATCAATGCACAGGCAGCAATTGTGAGCGGTCCGGACATCATTTCTGCACCCAGCCTGATTAGCGATGATACGGGCGCAACGAATAACTCACAGCAAGGCTTTAATGAACAGCAAAGCTATTTATTGGCAGCTGATCTGGATATTGATGGGGGATCAATTGCTTCAGGCACTGTAATAGACAGTCATATGATTTTTCTGAACACAGCATCAGGAAATTCATACCAATACAATAAATTATGGACATTTAGTGGTGATATTTTAGGCGTTATTCAACAAAAAAACGACCTTGTTGCCAGTAACTATTTAGGCCATGACGACACAACCTATGAATTAAATTTCAACAATGTTGGCCTGGAAAGTAATGAATCGTATTCGGTTCTTGGAAACCAACTTACACTCACGATGAAAGTGTCTGAACCAGGCGACTGGATTCGTGTAATAACTGCGTCATCTCTGGTACCTGCACCCGTTCCTGTGCCTGCAGCAGTATGGTTATTTTGTTCTGCATTGATCGGCTTGTTTGTTGGACGCAGAAAAACCGCGTAAAAAATTTTAGCTTGTTTGTTGTATAGAGAAGTTCTTCGCCCGGCTAGCCCGGGCTTTTTTTTCAGGCCGGGTTGTCGCTGTTAATATAAAAGCATTCTACATCCAGCGCCTGTCTTGTCAATTCCATCAAAGCCTGAATTCCAAACTGTTCCGTTGCATGATGGCCCGCGGCAAACATATGAACGTCATGTTCCTGGCTGTCATGCCAGTCATGTTCGCTGATTTCACCTGTCACATATGCATCCAGTCCTTGCCTGGCTGCTGTTATCCATTCTCCATTGGCACCACCAGTAATAATGGCCACGCTAGCAATTTTTTTGTGCGGATCGGGTGTCGCGACGATCACTTGATGATTCGCAGTTTGTTCAAGTAGATGGGAAAACTCTGCTGCCATCATGGGCTCAGACAACACACCACAAATTCCAGTCGGCATTCCCTTGTAATCCCCAAAAGGCTGCTGATCCTTTACACCCAGCCTTGTACCGAGTACCGCTGCATTACCAATGGTTTTGTGACCATCCAGTGGTAAATGATATGCAAAAAGATTCAAATCGTGCTTGATGGCCGGTTTTATTCTGTTTGCAAACGCGCCGGTAATTGTTTTGGCGCCATGAAATGACCAGAATAACCCATGATGCACAACCAGTGCCTGCGCCCCTTTTTCACACGCTTTGGTTATGGAATCTCGTGTTGCTGATACAGCAAATGCTATTCGTGAAAGGTTTGCACACCCTTCAATCTGCAAACCATTTGAACCATAGTCGCTGTACAAGTGTGGTGCAAGGCACTCATTAAAAAAATCCTGTAATTGATGACGAGTGATCATGCTAACTTCTGATATGTTTGCCAGATACTTTTAAATGTTTCCGTTATATCCGGGCCATTCATTTCCACCCGCTGCGTAATCTCTTTAACAGTAAACCATTGCAATTGATCAATTTCATCGGGTGCCGGATCAAATGGCCCTTCATGAACACAGCGGTAGACCTGAACAAACTCCATGCCCAATTCAGGCACTGGATTGAGCTTGAATAGCCTTTGCAGATCCCCGGCGACATTTATTCCGAGCTCTTCCTCCGTTTCACGTACAGCACTGTGATCGTAGTCTTCGCCCAAATCAACATGACCAGCGGCTGAAGTATCCCATAATCCTTTATTCAGGTCTTTGCGCATTGACCGCTTCTGCAGCAACAATGCGCTTTGTCGATTAAAAACAAGAATATGAACGGCTCTGTGTCTCAGACCTTGTTGGTGGATTTCATGTCTGGGACGTTGATCTATGACATTATCTGTCTCATCAACAACCGCAAGAATTTCGGTTTGCATGGATTTGGAATTATGATTCGGGATAGTGCTATCCAAATAATTTTTGAACCGCTATGAAAAGCACAGAGGTTAATTCCAGCAGAAAAAGATCAATACTCAACTGTCGCCATAAAATATAAGCTGGTTTCAACATCGGTTGCCTGAATTTCCACCGAGGACCCTCTAAACTCACGATGCTTTCCAAACAGATTCTGGCCAACGACAGCAAGGTTAAGCGCTTGATTTGCCTGCCATGCCAAACGTAAATCCATTGTAATATAGGCAGGAACACCAGGCTTTCTTCCTAGCTTATTTTCTCTCACTTTGTCGACATAACGTAACACACCATCAAACTGAAAGTCCTCTGTCACTTGCCACAGCGAACGTAAGCTTGCCTGATGATGAGGGGTATCTCCTTCATCACCTTCTTCCGTTGTATCTACACTAGAGGGTTCCAAATGCAACTGGATATCCACAAATGAGTAACCTGCGATGAGCCTCCAGTTATCCGTTACCTGCCAGATCGATGATAATTCAATCCCATAAACTTCACCTTCAAGCCCATTCATGACCATCGCAGGAATAATAGAAGGACTGCCAGGTATCAATGTACCATTTTCAATGGTTCGTAAATGTTGAAAGTCATTATAAAAAAGACTCAGATCAAAAGAAAAATTTGACTGGGACATTCGATAGCCCATTTCATAAGCCAATAATTCTTCAGCACCAAAATCAGAGGCTCCTACAATATCGAGAGCGACCCCGCCTGGAAACATCGCTCTTCGAATTGTCGAATCATGTTCTATCCTGGTTGGAACACGCACGGCTCTGGACACCGAAGTCCAAAAGCTGTGATTATCATACGGTTTCCACAATAATCTTGCGCTTGGCTGATATTCAAATCCAGTATAACTATTATGTTCAAACTTTGAACCGACAGTAAAAATCAATTCATTTTCCAGCAACGATATTTCATCCTGAATGAATGCACTGAAAACTTCATCGTCTCTTGCCGCCGGATTTAGTCTCATTACAGTGCCGGGTTCTGTTTCATCTGCGATATATCTAAATCCCAGACCCCACACAATCTCCTGTTGCCAAAATGCTTTCAAGCGATGTTGAAAATCAATATCAACCGTATCGCGAAAATCTGAAATATAAAAATGTTCACGTTCTGTGCGGTCGTAATAAATTTGCAAATCAAATGATTGGTCATCTGATGAGACATAATTCCAATCAATCTTGATGTGCCCGCCCATTACGTCTGTAGTACTATCAAACTCGGCAATGGGTGGGATTGGCGCGGAAAAACCTACAACAGCTCTTTCTCCAGAATTTCCAGAATACAGGTTTCCTTGTATTGACATCCGGTGCCCATCATTAATCTGTGAGTCCATCCTGAAGCCGAGCCGCCCCATGCGCCAATCATCACTACCATTTTCAGCATGGTCTTTTTCAAAACCTTTAGCAAAAACACGATAATGCGTATTCTGACCAAGTTCTCCACCGAAACGTAAATTCAATGTCCCGGTTTCTTCATTGCCCGCTAATACACTGAGATGTCCACCTTGAGTCTCTTCGGCAGACTTGGTGATAATATTTACAATGCCATTAACAGCATTCGCCCCCCATAAGGTGCCCCCCGGCCCTTTTACCACTTCAATACGATCAATATCCTCAAGCACTGTGTCAACCGCATCCCACAATGCTCCTCCAAAAAAAGGCGAATAAACTGACCGACCATCCATCAGGATCAAAATTTTATTGGAAAAAATGTCATTAAACCCACGTATGGACACGGCCCATTTATTGGCATCCAGCTTGGCAACCTGAACGCCAGGCACCAGTCTTAATGCATCAGCGATATTTGTCACGCCTGATCGCTTGATTTCATCGTTCGTCAACACATAAACTGACGCCGCTATTTCGCCAATACTTTGTGCTTTTTTTGCTGCAGAGGTTACTTGAACATCACCTAGTTGATCCAGACTCATATCCAGAAAAGAATCATCAAATGATGGCTCTGCCTGAGCAATCGCCAGGAAGGGAAGAAACATTGCAAGCGCAACTGCCACCCACAACAGGATGGAGTTACAAACACCTCGTAACGAACAATACATATCTACAAGAAAATAAAAGAACGTAACATTTTAAAAAAGTCTGTTAACTAGTTCACTTAAGACTATCAGAAATTTACAGATTTTCTATAAATTTATTTCTTTTCCGATATCAATTGAAAAATTTTTCTTAAACATATGAAAAATATGTATTATTCAAAATTAATTTAAGAATCAAAATATCTTCTTCCCTACCATGAACAGACCCAAAGTTTTTCTCACTCGCAAATGGCCCACCAGCATCGAAACCAAATTAATTTCATTATTCGATGTCACTTTAAATGAGCAGGACATTCCGTTGTCAGCTGATGAATTCCGATCTGCTCTGCAAAATTATGATGCGGTTTGCCCCTCTGTATGTGACGCATTTCCTGCCGATGTCCTAAACGTACCTGACAAACGTTGCAAAATCCTTGGCAATTTCGGGGTAGGTTTCAACCATATTGATATTGACGCAGCACAGCAACAAGGGCTGGTCGTTACTAATACGCCCGGGGTTTTAACGCAAAGTACGGCAGATATTGCCATGACACTGCTGTTAATGTCTGCCCGCAGAGGCGCCGAAGGTGACCGGCTGGTACGTTCTGGACAGTGGTCAGGCTGGTGTCCCACACAGATGATGAGCAGCGATGTGACAGGGGCATCTTTGGGGCTGATTGGCTTTGGTCGAATCGCTCAGGCAATGGCCCGCAAGGCTCATCACGGTTTCGGCATGAACATTTATTATTTCAAGCCCTCAGCTGCTGACCAGGCTGTCATTGAGGAACTGAATGCGACCCGTTGTGAACGTGTTGAAGATTTATTACCCATTTGTGATTTTGTTTCTCTTCATTGTCCAGGAGGTGAAAGTACCCACCACCTGATTAACGAAACCCGCCTGAAAATGATGAAATCGACAGCTCACTTGATTAACACCGCACGCGGCGATGTCATCGACAGTCAAGCATTAATCAAGGCACTTAAAGACCACTGGATTACCGGCGCAGGTCTCGATGTATATGAAGGCGAACCCAAGATCCACCCGGAATTTCTACAACTGGATAATGTTACCCTGCTGCCTCATCTTGGCAGCGCAACTATCGTTACCCGCACAGCCATGGGAGAAAAAGTATTAAACAACCTGATCGCTTTTTTTAACGGCCAGCCCTTGCTAGACAGAGTGGTTTAAGCGGTTGTGGCGGCCAGCTGCATTATTGGCCGCCTGTTACAGCAAGCTATAGAAACAAGTGTTTAACCGCATCGCGTTCTTCTTTTAGCTCCTGTTCAGTCGCATTTAATTTTTGCTGACTGAAATCACTGATAGTCAAGTCCTGAACGATTTTTATTTCGCCATTTATAACCGTCACAGGAAACGAGAACATTAATCCTTCCTCAATGCCATAACTGCCATCTGAAGGCACGGCCATACTTACCCAGTCTCCTTTCGCAGTTCCATTAATCCATAATTTCATATGATCAATCGCCGCATTAGCTGCTGAAGCTGCACTGGACGCCCCTCTGGCTTTGATAATTGCCGCTCCCCGTTGTTGAACAGTCGGGATAAATTCATTAGCAAACCAGCCTTCGTCAACCAAAGACAAGGCCTTTTGACCCTTCACTATCACATGGTTTAGATCAGGATATTGCGTGGCTGAATGATTACCCCAAATGGTCATGTTTTTTACATCCTTTGATAACACCCCACACTTTTCAGCCAACAAACCTCGTCCTCGGTTGTGATCAAGCATCGTCATGGCAGTAAAACAAGATGGACTTAAATCAGGTGCATTTTTCAACGCAATCAACCCGTTTGTGTTTGCTGGGTTACCAGTCACCAGCACTTTAACATTACGTCTTGCCACGTCATTTATTGCTTGACCCTGCAGAGAAAAAATTTCTGCATTACACTCAAGCAAATCACTGCGTTCCATGCCCGGACCGCGCGGACGAGCGCCTACCAGGAACGCATAATCCACATTATCAAAGGCTTCTTTGGCGTCAGATGTGGTGACAATTTTATGCAGTAATGGAAAAGCACAATCATTCAACTCCATCACAACACCTTTTAACGCTTCCAGCGCCTGGGGAATCTCAAGTAAACGTAAAATAACCGGCTGATCCGGCCCCAGTAAAGCACCGCTGGCCAAGCGGAATAATAAAGAATAACTAATCTGACCCGCAGCGCCAGTCACAGCAATGTCGACAGGAGTTTTCATCTGATTCCTTAAAATGAATAGAAATAATAAATTTCGCCAATTCACCTTGTAAAAAAAGGGATAAACTGACATTTTCGGTTCTGCTTATTTATAGCATATTGCTAATAAACCTGGCCATAAAAGCCTGCAACTAAAACCAACGTTAAAGAGATAATACTTCGATTGATTATGATTTTTTCATTATTCTGTATAATAGATCGATTGATTTGCGGCCAGGTTACGATGCCTGCTTACTCTACGCCTGATAGACCTCTTTAAAATGTCCAAACAACTTGAAAAGAATTCAATATTCAACACTTCACTGTTATCAGGCTTATTTTATTGATATTGTTTAGCTAGATGAAAAAACTATTATTTCAATTCGACACCGACACTCATCCATCAACTTTCGACACTGTTGTTGCTTATGATGGCGGTGCTGATCATGTCATTGGGCACGGAAGCCTTACTCCGGAAAATGTAACACCTCTGGTTGAAGGCACCATCTTTACCCGTGCACCAAAAGACAAACAAAATACAGCCATTTTTATTGGGGGGAGTAATGCTCTTGCCGGCCAGGAATTGCTGCAAGCCGTGCAGAATCATTTTTTTTATGGCTTCCAAGTCTCGATCATGCTGGACAGTAATGGATGCAACACCACCGCAGCTGCGGGAGTCGCCAAACTGGGAAGCAGCGGTAAACTGGCAGGGAAAAAAGCCATTATTCTTGCAGGGACGGGGCCGGTTGGGCAACGCGCTGCAGTGATGATGTCTCAGGAAGGTGCAGATGTCACTATCGTTTCGCGCCAAATTGAAAAGTCACAACAGGCCTGCGCGGCCATGCAAGAACGTTTTGGCGTGACTATATCGGCAACAGAAGCAGCGGATATGGACACTCGTGCAGATATTATTAAAGATGCCAACATCGTGTTCGCAACCGGTGCAGCGGGGGTCGAACTGCTCAAAGAAGAGCACTGGAAAGACATCCCCAGCCTGGAAATGATAGCTGATGCCAATGCAACGCCGCCTTTAGGCATCGGAGGAACAGACATGATGGATAAAGGCATTGACCGACACGGAAAGATTATCTGGGGAGCCATCGGCTTCGGCACCTTGAAACTGGCGTTGCATAGGGCCTGTATAGGCAAACTGTTTGAAAGTAACACCCAGACATTTGATGCTGAACACATCTTCAAGCTGGCCAAAGAAATGGCCTGATCATTGAAAACGGACCAAACCTTGAGAGAAGACGCTCAATCAATTTTTCAAGCAGGTATCTCAGCTGCCAATCCTTTCCAGGCAGTCAAACAATGCCTGCAGGTAAAAAATAATGTCATCACGCTGGCTCTGGAAGCGAATGGGCAACAGATTAAGCGGAGTGGGCAATGGCAGACTGTTCATCTTATCGCTTGTGGAAAAGCGGCCGTTGATATGATGAAAGCTGCGCAACTACAAATCCCTTCTGAATTGCTTGCTTCACCTTCATTGTTGATTACCAACTATGAAAACGTACAAGACGTCATTGACTGCGAAGTCCATGGCGCCTCTCATCCATTGCCTGATGAAGCGGGCTTTAATTCCGCACAACATCTTGCCGACCGCCTGTCACAAGCAAAACAAGGCGAACTAATTATTCTGCTGCTCTCGGGTGGCGCTTCCGCACTGGTTCCATATCCATTGAAAGGTATTTCATTACAGGAAAAAATTGATACCACTACTCTGTTACTTGGCAGCGGAGCAACCATCAATGAGGTTAACTGCGTTAGAAAACATTTATCGCAATTAAAAGGTGGGCAGATGGCAAGCCTTGCCACTCCGGCAGATTTACATACCTTCATATTATCTGACGTCATCGGTGACGACTTAAGCAGTATTGCCAGTGGACCCACTGTTCCCGATAACACTCGTTTTACTGACGCCATCCAGATTCTAAAACATCGCCAGATATGGGAAGCGTTACCCGCTTCCGTGCGTCAGGTTTTATTAAGCGGTGAACAAGGAGATATTGATGATACGCCTGCTGCAGGTCACGCATGTTTCGAGACCAGTTCTCACACATTGGTAAGCAGTAATCGCATCAGTGTCAAAGCCATCGAACAACAGGCACAACAATCGGGTTATGTTCCAGTAATATTTTCTGAACAATTGACCGGAGAAGCCCGTGATGCTGCCAGCAGCTTATTAAACTTCGCCCATCAATATCTTGAAGAAAACAAGAATGTCCAGCCCATCGCCATCATTGCCGGTGGCGAAACCACGGTGACACTTAATGGAAATGGTCTGGGTGGGCGCAACCAGGAAATGGCCCTGGCCTTTGCCATAGCCGAACAAAAACACCCTCTAAATGCCGAATGGACTTTTTTAAGTGGCGGCACAGACGGACGCGATGGCCCTACAAATGCTGCAGGGGGAGTGGTTGATCGCCAAACATTTGGTAAAATTTCGAACCCCGAACAGTTTCTGGCCAACAATGATTCTTATCATGCCCTAAAGCAAGCTGGTGACCTATTGATGACAGGGGCAACCGGCACCAATGTTGCGGACTTACAAGTGCTGCTTTGCAAGCGGAATGACACTCAATAATTAGAATATTCAGGAGAAATTTAATGTTTAGCAAATCCATGACCATAGATAGTTTTGACAAGGAACTTGCAGAAGCAATCCACCAGGAAGAAAAACGCCAGGAAGATCATATTGAATTGATTGCATCAGAAAATTACACCAGCCCCCGTGTCATGGAAGCACAAGGCTCTTTATTGACTAATAAATATGCAGAAGGCTATCCGGGCAAACGGTATTATGGCGGTTGTGCCCATGTAGATACTGTTGAGCAGCTGGCAATAGATCGCGCCAAAGAATTGTTTGGTGCTGATTACGCCAACGTACAACCCCATTCAGGCTCACAGGCAAATATGGCTGTTTTCATGGCACTGATACAACCAGGCGATACCATTTTGGGATTAAGCCTTGCTGATGGTGGTCATTTAACCCACGGAGCAAAACCGAATTTTTCCGGCAAAATTTACACCTCGGTTCAATACGGTCTGCACCCTGAAACCGGCGAAATTCATTACGATCAGGTAGAAGCTTTAGCCAAAGAACACAAGCCCAAAGTCATTGTTGCAGGGTTTTCTGCCTATTCACGCATCTGGGACTGGCAACGATTCCGTGACATTGCAGACCAGGTTGGCGCCTATCTGTTTGTCGATATGGCTCATGTTGCTGGTCTGGTTGCTGCCGGTTTATACCCTAACCCTGTGCCTGTCGCTGATATCGTTACCAGTACCACACATAAATCGTTGCGCGGGCCTCGTGGTGGTTTGATTTTGTGTAAAAGCAACCCGGATCTGGAAAAGAAACTGAATTCCAACATTTTCCCTGGCATTCAGGGCGGCCCGTTAATGCATGTCATTGCAGCTAAGGCGGTTGCGTTCAAAGAAGCGATGACCCCTGAATTCAAGGTGTACCAGCAACAAGTGATCAATAATGCCAGAGCAATGGCTGATGTCTTTATCAAACGCGGTTTTGATGTCGTATCTGGTGGAACGGACAATCACCTGATGCTCGTCTCTCTGATCCCCAAAGGCATTACCGGTAAAGCCGCTGATGCCGCATTAGGTAAAGCGCATATTACCGTCAACAAAAATGCAGTACCTAATGACCCTGAATCCCCATTTGTCACCAGCGGTATTCGCGTTGGAACACCTGCACCGACCTCACGCGGCTTTAAAGAAGATCAAATGCGTGAAATTGCTGAACTGATGTGTGATGTGATGGAAAACATGGAAGACGAAAGTGTACTTAGCGCTGTCAGAGAAAAAGTCAGTGTTCTGTGCCAACGTTTCCCAGTTTATAAAGAAGCATAATTAAATCTTTCACTGCCCTGTGCAACAAGGAGACATAAATGTCTGATATTGAAATCGCCCAAAGAGCTGATAAAAAACCAATTATCAACCTGGCTGAGGAAAAGCTGGGCATTCCTGCGGAACACCTTGATCCTTACGGGCATTTCAAGGCCAAGTTGTCGTTGGAATATGTAGATTCATTATCCGACAATAGCGATGGCAAACTGATTTTGGTAACGGCGATCAGCCCCACTCCGGCGGGTGAAGGAAAAACCACGACAACTGTTGGGCTTGGCGATGCCATGAACCGGCTGGGCAAAAAAACCATTATCTGTCTGCGTGAACCTTCACTCGGCCCCTGTTTTGGCATGAAAGGCGGCGCTGCAGGCGGTGGTTACTCCCAGGTTGTACCAATGGAAGATATTAATCTTCACTTCACGGGCGACTTTCATGCGATAGGTGTTGCACACAATTTATTGTCAGCCATGATCGACAACCATATCAATCATGGCAACAGCCTGGGCATAGACCCGCGTCGCATTACCTGGAAGCGCGTTGTTGATATGAATGATCGTGCCCTGCGTAAAATCACTGTAGGACAGGGAGGAGCAGCTAACGGTTATCTGCGTGAGGACGGTTACGATATCGTTGTCGCTTCAGAAATCATGGCGATTCTCTGTCTGGCAACCAACCGTGCAGATTTAAAAGAACGCCTTGGGCGTATTGTGATCGCTTATAAAACAGACAAAGTTACGCCGGTTTATGCGCGTGACCTCAATGCTCACGGCGCGATGGCTGCATTGTTGAAAGAAGCGATTAAACCTAATCTGGTACAAACACTGGAAAACAATATCGCCCTAATTCATGGTGGGCCTTTCGCCAATATTGCCCATGGTTGTAACACGGTAACCGCCACCAAAACCGCTTTAAAAATGGCTGATTACGCCATCACAGAAGCTGGTTTCGGCGCCGACCTGGGCGCAGAAAAATTTATTGATATCAAATGCCGTATGGCGGGCCTGAAACCTTCTGCTGTGGTGGTCGTTGCGACTATTCGCGCCCTGAAATTTCATGGCGGCGTCGCTAAAGATGAACTCAACATTGAAAACCTGGATGCTTTGCAAACAGGATTCGCCAACCTTGAACGCCACATTCACAATGTCACACAGAATTACGGCTTACCTTGTGTCGTTTGCATTAATCATTTTACCTTTGATAGTGATGCAGAAATTCAGTTGTTACAAAGCAAATGCAACGCGCTGGGTGTAAAAAGTGTGCTTTCAAAACACTGGGCAGAAGGTGGCGCAGGTGCCGAAGCGCTGGCACAGGAAGTTCTTAATATTGTGGATCACAGTGAACCCGGATTCACTTATGTCTACGATGAAAATCTTTCACTGATCGAGAAAATCGAAGCCATCGCGACCAAACTATACGGTGCGGCGAGTGTTGCTCTCTCTCCTAAAGTAAAAAATGAATTGAATGCTTTACAACAGGATTACGGCAAGTTTCCTGTCTGTATGGCCAAAACCCAAATGTCATTTTCTACCGACCCAACATTAAAAGGTGCACCCAGTGGCCATACTGTTGAAATCAGTGAAGTAAGACTGGCAAATGGTGCGGGATTTATTGTTGCGATTGCCGGCAACATGATGACCATGCCTGGCCTGCCAAAATCGCCTGCTGCAGAACGTATTGATATTACAGATGACGGCGTGATTACCGGGTTGTTTTGAGGACTGTACTCTGGCGTAATATTGCTGTTCGCGGCCAGTCTCACATAAAGAAGATTTTCAGGAAGAAAAAAAATTCACGGCTCCAGGGGGAGGAGCCGTGAAAGCCCGAAGGTAAAGTTACTTCACAGGTAAAACTAGATCATTTGCTGACATAAACCGGAAACGAACACCTGAGCCACCCCAGATAACCATCAACCTTTCCCGACCATATCGTTCAAAATATTCAATTTCTATATCATGCGTTCCCGCCAATAATTTTACTGCACGGGCTTTTATTCTCATGCCACTACGACCGGGAATATCATTATTTACGACAACCGAATCATCAATTTTTAAGCGACTGCCTTCATCAGAAAACACTGCGAAAAAGTAATAGCCATCATTGGGCACTTCAATCTGAGCCGTATATCTGAAAGCAAACAAATCATTTTGCTCCCTTTCTTTCATAGAAAAGTCTGTTGCGACGCCTGATTTATGCGGCTCAAGACTATCGAAATCAGGCAGGCTATCCCAGCTTCCTTGATAATATTCATATACCATTCCTTTGCCCACACTCACTTTCACAGTAGCAAAGTCGTAGCCTCCCTTTCCATCAGAGATCGTATAGGCAAATTCGTCATAGCCAGTAAACCCAACCGCAGGTGCATATACAATCTTGTCCCCTGCTATGCTTACATCTCCATTTTCTGGCGAACTGACACTTTCAATAAATATGCTGTCGTTATCTGGATCAAGATCATTATCCAACACAGCAATTTCTATCTGTGCTTCATTTTCAACTCTTGCCTCATCAGCTTTAGCCACTGGAAAAGTATTTTCAGGCGTTGTGGCTCTCAAATAAATACTGCTGAGCATTTGCCGGGGTTGTTGTGGCGTTTGCCAATCAACACTTAATTGCGGGTTACCCTGTTGATGTATGTAGCGTAACTCAATGAAATGCAAACCTCTTTTTAATACCAGTTTACCCGCGTTTTCACTGACTGAAGCAACACCTTCATTATCAACGACCTTAATACCATCAATAAATAGAGCGCTGGACTGACCTGACTTTAGAAAAAATTCATATTCATTTTCTACAGGTATGTCAATTTGTCCATAAAAACGCAACCCATAATCTTCATCGCGTTCTCGTTGATCTAATGAGAAATTGTGGACAATACCTGATGACTTGGGTGTTTCTAGCAATAGTTCATCAAGACGTTCCCACTGCCCTTCAAAGTAATCAAACTTCAAACCTAAGCCTACATTGACTGTTACAGATGCTGTAGCCTGATTACCTTGACCATCTGCGACAACGTATTCAAAATCATCCTGTCCGGCAAACCCCGCCTCAGGCACATACAGCACCTGATTACCGTCTATTTGCGCGACACCATGTTTCGCCAAACCCAGCTGATCAATATATAGAGGGTCATTATCCGGGTCAGAGTCATTGCTCAATACATCAATATAGACAGGCTGTTGTATATGGGTGGTTGCCATATCATCATGTGCACTGGGTTTAGCATTTGGATTAACTTCTGCAACCCGTGACTCATACCATTGCGAAATTTGCTTAGCTGCCTCGTTTAATGCATGCACCGCATCCGCACCATCGACTTCATGTTTATGTTGTCCGCAAGCATAGCCAGCGCAACCCTCCACATGTGGGGTTGAAAAGATTTGTAATCGTGGCGCAAATTTGGTGTCGGAACTATACGCACTGTTATAAGCCATTGTCGTAACAAATGACTCATGCACACCATGCCCTCTTCCCCAACTATACATACCGCCGGTACTGCCTTGCTCATGGGAATGCCCCAAGGTCATGTTATGCCCTAATTCATGCGCAAATGAGCTCGTACAATAATGCCCGACAATACTGTACCCATAATCTTTATAAAAACTGTGGATTTGACCATTATAAGCACGCGGCACATAACCTACGCCACAATAAGGATAAGTTGGCGTCAGCATGATAACCAGATCAGCCCCATATTTACTTCGCAAAGCTCTAACATCTGAGTTTTTCTGTAATGACTGCAACGTAGCGACATCTGTTTTCGCATCAGGAAAATCAATTTCCTCAATATGAACCACTCTGAAACGCACTTCAGCCTGGCCATTTTCTAAGGCCTTATTGGCATACTGTTCCATATTGGCCAGACGGGCAAGTGGGCTTTGATTAGCCAATGATTGTGGGTACACGGCAAGTACATCGACTGTTTCGATTGTTGCCCATACTGGCATGACAAAAAAACTGAGCACACTACCAATAAAAAGTTGCATCAACTTATTGAACGCCGAACTTCTCATCACGACACTCCTTCAGGAGGAGGCAATATGCCATCTTCTGGATGTTTCAAAGAATCCAGCTCCCGATCATCCATTACAAAACCGACTCCCGTCTGATTATCAATTTCGATTTGATAAATACTCTCACCAGTTGCGACGGTTGCTAATGTGGTGTTGCTATCGCTGGTAATTGAAAATGAGGCAAACGGATTACCATTTTCCAGTTTTCCTTCTGTCATATTCACCTCACCGGAAAAGGCTTTGGTTGAGGAGACGACCTGACCTTCGTAAACCTTGTTTTCCTGAGGAATCAACAATGCGACTTTTTCCCCTTCCGAGAACTTACGACGTAAATTCTCATTTACTTTTATGAATGAAATTTCGGCATCTGCTGGAAAGTTTTCAGGTCGTTCAGAATTGGACTGGGACTGCCATAATTGTGACGAGTGATTTTTTCCGTCTCTTGTAACCTGATTGTCGACAAAAGACAACTTGGCTACATGTGAAAACTTATCATTTTTATGAATGGAAGACTTGCCTTCAATAGCTGGCGCCTTGTTCTTATCTTGCAAGACTTGAATTTGTTCCTCGTTCGCATGATCAAGGTAAACCAGCCCTCCAATAATTACTGACCAAACAGCAACATGTTTTTTCATTTTTACCTGCCCAAATTGGAATCGTTGTTTATTGCAACTGACAGGAATAAGTCTAGAAAACAGGGGGAGGATTTAATTGACAGGTATCACAGTCTCGAATGAGAACGCGGGATTACTGCACAAAAAAAGAACGATAAAAAAAGAAGTGTGAACGAGATAAAAAACCAGGCCTCTTAAATGGCCTGGTTAAAGCATTATTTGACCAGACTTAGCAGAACACCGGCAGCCACTGCCGAACCGATAACACCGGCAACATTTGGTCCCATGGCATGCATGAGAAGAAAATTATGTGGATTGGCCTCCAGTCCGACTTTATTGGCCACCCGCGCCGCCATAGGCACAGCAGAGACGCCTGCAGCACCGATTAATGGATTGATCGGCGTTTTACTGAATTTGTTCATGGTTTTGGCCATTAACACGCCACACGCTGTTCCAATACAGAACGCCACCGCGCCCAAACCAAGAATCCCAAGGGTTTCCATTTGCAGAAAATCTTCCGCACTCATTTTGGAGCCTACAGCCAAACCCAGGAAAATGGTCACTATATTAATCAACTCATTCTGTGCCGTTTTGTTCAAACGATCGACTACGCCACAGGTGCTCATCAGGTTTCCCAGACAGAACATGCCCACCAGCGGTGCAGCTGATGGCAAAAGTAATGCAGTAACCAATAGCAACATTAATGGAAAAAATATTTTTTCAATATTACTGACTGCACGCAACTGCTGCATTTCAATCTTGCGTTCTTCTTCAGTGGTCAATGCTCGCATAATCGGAGGCTGAATCAATGGCACCAAAGCCATATACGAATAGGCCGCCACCGCAATCGCTCCCAATAAATCCGGTGCCAGTTTGGATGCCACATAAATAGCCGTAGGCCCATCCGCACCCCCGATAATAGCAATGGCCGCCGCATCCTTAATGGTAAAATCAAGACCAGGCACAGCATTCAACACCAGGGCACCTAGCAAGGTAGCAAAAATGCCAAACTGGGCTGCTGCACCAAGAAACAAGGTTTTGGGATTGGCCAGCATCGGACCGAAATCGGTCATCGCTCCAACGCCCATAAAGATTAAAAGGGGAAAGATGCCTGCTTTAATACCCCCGTACAGATAATAAAGAAGCCCGCCTTCTGCAGACATTCCGGCAATTGGAATATTACTGAGAACTGCACCAAAGCCAATTGGTACCAATAACAGGGGTTCAAATTCTTTTTTTATTGCCAGATACAAAAGCAGAAAGCCGACGCCCATCATCATCGCTTGTGGCCCGCTTAAATTATATAGGCCGGTGCTTTCCCATAACCGTGTCAGGTTTTCCATAAACTGTCTCTTATTCTTCTATTTTCGACATTACAAGGTAATCAATGCATCACCAACGGCAACTGCATCACCTTCCTTCACATTAATGCTGCTCACCGTGCCGGAAAACTTGGATCTGACTTCGGTTTCCATTTTCATCGCTTCCATCATTAACACGACATCTCCAGAAGCTACAGCATCACCCGGTTTAACATTCACTTTAAGAATATTACCAGCCATTGGCGAATCAATCACCGTACCTGAAGCCGCTGCAACTGCAGGCTCCTGTGCAGCAGCTGGAGTAGTCGATACCGCCGGCTGAACAGTCAAATCGGCATTGCCCGGACCGACCACAACCTGAAAGTTTTTACCATCCACATTCACAGTGTAGGATTCAACCGGATCATCCGTTGATTTCGGTGCTGCTTGAGATGCTGCAAAAGCTTCCGGATCAGGTGCCGGTTCAAATGCATCAGGATTGCCACGGTTGGACAGAAATTTCCAGCCAACCTGGGCAAACAAGCCATAAATCAAGGCATCGTCTTCCACACTGTCAGCAAGACTCACATTTTCATCAGCCGCTTTACTTTTCACTTCCTCGACCAGTTTATCCATTTCCGGCTCCAGCAGGTCAGCCGGACGACAGGTGATCGCTTCTGCACCTTCCAATACACGCGCCTGCAATTCTTTATTTACGTCCGAAGGTGTCGCACCATATTCACCTTTTAATACACCGGCTGTTTCCTTGCTGATAGATTTGTATCGCTCGCGAGCCAACACATTCATCACCGCCTGGGTACCGACAATCTGCGAAGTCGGCGTGACCAGCGGGATATATCCCAGATCTTTTCTTACACGCGGAATCTCCTGCAAAACATCATCGAATTTATCTGTCGCGCCCTGCTCTTTCAGCTGACTTTCCATATTGGTCAACATACCACCAGGTACCTGAGATACCAGAATCCGGCCATCAACGCCTTTCAGGCTACCTTCAAACTGTGCGTATTTTTTACGAATTTTACGGAAATACGCAGCAATTTTCTCGAACCTGCCCAGATCAAGTCCGGTATCACGTTCCTGCCCTTGCAGACTTGCGACAATCGTTTCTGTCGGACTGTGGCCATAAGTCATACTCAAGGATGAAATGGCGGTATCCACGTTGTCGATACCTGCTTCAATCGCTTTAATATAAGTACCCACACTCAAGCCGGTGGTTGCATGACATTGCATGTGAATAGGAATATTGACCGCTTTTTTCAATTTAGAAATCAGTTCAAACGCATCGTAAGGCGTCAGCAAACCTGCCATATCTTTTATACAAATGGAATGTGCGCCCATATCTTCAATTACACGTCCCTGCTCGACCCATTTATCAATCGTATGCACCGGACTGGTAGTATAGGAAATTGTTCCCTGGGCATGCGCATCGGTATTTAGCACCGCCTTGATCGCACGTTGGATATTTCGCATATCGTTCATCGCATCGAAAATACGGAATACATCAATACCATTGATGACGCAACGTTCGACAAACTTGTCTACCACATCATCTGCATAATGACGGTAACCCAGTATATTCTGACCGCGAAACAGCATTTGCTGAGGCGTATTTGGCATCGCCGCTTTCAATAAACGTAACCTTTCCCAGGGATCTTCCCCAAGATAACGAATACAGGCATCAAAAGTCGCCCCACCCCAGGATTCCATCGACCAGTAACCAACCTGATCAAGCTCCTCACAAATCGGCAGCATATCTTCAATTCGCAGACGCGTCGCCAGAATAGACTGGTGCGCATCTCGCAGGACTAATTCAGTAATACCTAATGGTTTTGCCATTATTTCTTTCTCCATGACCCTTTGGGGCCTAACAATACTTTACCTTTTGGGTAGATGATTATTTTTTAGCTGATGAACAATCAATCAATCCAGAAGTCACACCAGTGACTATTTTGAATGTTTATTTCTGTATTGAGTCACAGCTGCTGAAATGGCAGCAATGATATTTGAGTTATCCGCCAGCCCAACGCTTCCGGTGACTGCCTGGTTGGATTGTTGAGCAGGAAAGAACTGTTGCACAAACAATCTTAGCATGTTCACGGCCAGCACGAGCACGGCAAGAAAGATAAAAACGATCACCATACCAATTGTCAGCAGTTCAAAACCTGCCGTAATTAATTCATTCATGTGTCATTCTGAAAACTGTAATTAACAGCATTATGCCCAAATCGTTAATATTTAACAATATAGCCGCTAATTATCAAACAGGTGATAGCGAATCATCCGTCCTTAGCCGTAATTTCCATATCATTGTCAATGCAAATATTGTAAACTGCTGGATTACATGACTTTATCAGGCGCACATCTGTTTTTTAAAGTTCATTACAAGCTTGCAGGTTAACAATTTTTATGATTTCAAGCATCATTACCGCCGCCATTTTTATGGTTATCCTGGGTGCCATTCTGGCAACCATACTGGCGATTGCCAATAAAAAACTGTTCGTACATGAAGATCCACGCATTGAAGAAGTGGATGACATGCTACCCCAGGCGCAATGTGGTGCCTGCGGTGTTCCGGGCTGCCGCCCATTTGCTGAAGCGGTCGTTGCCGGGGACAAAAACCCTTCGGATTGTACCGTAAATAGCCCGGAAGGCAATGCTAAAATCGCTGAATACCTGGGTGTGGACATGCACGCCAAAGAAAAGGTTGTCGCCCGTTTGGCCTGCACCGGCGGAACCCATGTCGCTTACACCCGTGCCAAATATGAAGGACTAAAATCCTGTCAGGCCGCCGCCGTAGTATCAGGAGGTGGAAAGGGCTGTAACTGGGGCTGTCTTGGTTTGGGTGATTGTGCTGACGTATGCGATTTTGACGCCATTTTTATGGACGAACATGGTCTGCCGATTGTGATTGAAGACAAGTGCACCGCCTGTAATGATTGCGTGGTGGTCTGCCCGAAAGACCTGTTTTCCCTGCACCCGGTCAGCCACAAGCTGTTTGTAGCCTGTAAAAGTCTGGCGGAAGGCGAACAAGCACTGGAAGAATGCGAAGTTGCCTGTACCGGCTGTGAAAAATGTGCGGTTGATGCACCTGAAGGATTGATAGAAATCCGTAACAACCTGGCCATGATAGATTATGAAAAATATGACCAGCTTGAAATAGACCGGACACCGATAGAGCGCTGCCCGACCGGCGCGATCGTCTGGATTGACAGCCAGCTGGGCACAACCCGCTCGTCCATCGGCAAAGAAGCAAAACGATCAAATCGCAGCGAGGCACTCCCGCTGGGGTAAATAAATACAACAGAATATCTGAAAATGTACCGCGATCCTTGTCAATTGTGGCACATTCCTAAATGAGGGACTTTATGGCATTTTTTGGCAAAGCTAAACAAACATCATCAATAAAATACCCCGGCAAACGCCAGTTAATCGACGGCAAAACCGTTTTATTCACTTGCGAGCAACACTGCAGTGATGCTGCCACCGGTTTTAGCGGTCAAGCCGGGCTGACATCAGACCAGCATTGGATAGATTCCCTCAACCAGCAAAACCTGAATCTTGCTAACCGTCCGCTGATTTTCATCCAGCCTGAAAATGCTGTATCTGGAGCCGGAATGGCCAGCGGCATGTCATTAAGCGGCCTGCGTACAAGCCACTTCTCTGCCGCCGAAAACAGCCGCGCACTGAATGCTTCCCTGTCTGTCGCGGCCGGAAAACACCTCCCGTTATTAATTAATATTATCAGTGGTGCAGGCAAACAAAGCGTGGGCGGCCACGATGACTACCACACTCTGGCCGATACCGGCTGTATCCAGCTGTTTGCGAGAGACGCCCAGGCCGTTGCCGACCTAAATTGCATCGGCCGCAAAATTGCCGAACTCAGTTTGACGCCTGTCGTCATCGCACAGGATCAACAAACCGCTCAACAACAACATGCCTGTCTGATGCCGGAACAAGCATTAATGGCTGAATACCTTGGCCTGGCTGACGACATTATCCCTTCACCCACCCCTGCGCAACGTCTGCTTTATGGTGAATCCAGACGGCGTGTTCCGCTCAGCTGGGATGTTGACCGCCCTCTCAACAGCGGCTTTGTTCCCGGGCAACAGGCCTACATGCAAAAAAGCGCCGCCCAACGCCCGTATTTTCTTGAACATGCTGCTGCAATCAGTCAACAGTGTATGCAGGAATGGGCAGATCTGACCGGTCGCCAATATCAACCGGCTCAACTGTTGGGTGACGACAAAAACGATTACCTGATCATCGCCCAAGGCGAAATTATTAATGCTGCCCAGGCTATTTGTGATCACCTGAACACCTCCCGAAAACTTCGTATCGGCGTCGTGGATTTAACCCAGTTACGCCCTTTTCCTGGCTATTTAATCAGCCAGCTTGTCAAAAACAAAAAAGGCGTGCTGGTTCTGGAAAAAACCGATCAACCTTTGGCTGAAGACCTCCCGCTGCTACAAGAAATCCGTGCCGTCATCAGCAAAGCTCTGGAAAACGGCCAAAGCAAAGGTAACGCAGCTTATCCTGATTATGCCAGCTACAAAAAACTGGACGAGGTCCCTGCCCTGTATTCATCCTGTTTTGGACTGGGCGGTCGAGAGCTCAATCCCGGCGACCTGATTGCTGCCATTGAGAACATGCTGCCAGAGGGAGAACAGCAAAAGTTTTTTTACCTCGGCATTGAGTTTCATAGCGACACCGCGCTCAGCCCAAAACAGGAAATTCATCTGCAGCAAATTGAACAGGCTTATCCTGGTGTACGCGAATTGGCATTGAAACCGGCTGCAACGCCAGTTGAACTCACCATATCACGCTTGAAAGTCAATCTGCATTCCATCAGTGGGCGCAATATTGGCTGCATCACACAAAACATAGCGGGTCAGTTGTTTGAGCATGTGGACATGAATATCAGCACTGCTACTGAACATAATATTCAGTCCGGCTTCCCCCAACAATCCGCGCTAACCCTGAATTCTCAATCCTCCAATGTCAACTGGCCTCAAGCCAGCGACATTGTGATGGCACTGGACAGCACTCTCTTTTCTTACCTGAACCCGGTCTCCGAACTGAAAAAAGGAGGCATTCTGGTGCTGCAATCACAGCTTGAAGATAATGAAGCCGTCTGGGCAAGCATTCCGGCAGCCATCCAGCAGCAGCTAAAACAACAACATATTCAGCTGTGCTATATAGATGGCTTCAAGCATGCGCCAACTGAAGCCAACACCCACTTTATCGCCCAGGGCCAAGCGTTCCATGGCGCATTATGTAAACTCCTGCCAACACTGGATGGTGAACTGTTCAGTGCTGAAAAAATGGATAGCCTGCTGGAACAGGCAACAAGCAGCTGGCAAACCGGCTATGCCGACCTGCAACAGATTGATGTCAGCCAGATGCCTGTCACCCAAACAGAATCTTTGCAGGCAACCGTCCCTCCAGCGCTTAGCCGTTTACCGGCAAATGACGATACCCTGAGTGATGTTCACCGCTTTTGGGATCAAACCGGCTTTGCCTATCAACAAGATCAGGTCAATAACCTGGCCGATCCATTTCTGGCCAATGGTACGATTCCGGCCGCAACCAGTATTTTCCGTGACATGACCCCTGTGCGTCATGAACACCCTGTGTGGATTCCGGAAAACTGCACCGCTTGTGGCGATTGTTATTCACTGTGCCCGGATACGGCCATTCCGGGGCTGATCAACACGGTCAGTGAAGTGTTTGAAACCAATATCAAACGCGTGGAAAAACAAGGGCGAAAAACTGTGTATTTGCGCCGTGCTGTGCGTCAGGTGGAACGTAAATATCATGAACTGACCGCCGACAAGACCGAAGGCGACAACCTCACACCGATTATGGCCAAAGCCATTGGCGAAACCATTAAATCTTACCCGGCGGACGATCAGAATGCTGTCGCTCAGGAGTTTGAATGGTTTAAGGAAAGCATGGGCGACTTCAAATTCGCGCTGGTCAAGCCCTATCATGATGTGATGAACAAGCGCCAGCCGCGCAGTGGCGGGCTGTATTCCATCACCATCGACCCTTATGCCTGCAAAGGCTGCATGGAATGCGTCAAGGAATGTGAAGACGGCGCACTGGCACCCTTCGCGCAAACTACAGACAGCGTACAGCAGTTACGCAAAGACTGGGATTACTGGCTCGACCTGCCGACCTCCAACAACAAATTCAGCCGCATTGACGATCTGGATGAAAAAATCGGTGCGTTGCATACCCTGTTGCAGGACAAAACCAATTACCAATCCATGCCGGGTGGTGATAATGCCAACCCGGGCAACGGGCAGAAATCTGTCGTACATTTATTTACGGCTACCGTTACCGCAGTGATGCAGCCCCGCGTTAAACAACACATCAGGCAAATTGATGGCCTGATTGCCGGCCTGGAAAAACACATCCGGTTGAAACTGGCGGAAAACCTTGACATTCGTGATGCCGATGCCATTGAAGACGCCATTGACCACAACCAGAATGTTGACCTGACTCTGGCCAAACTGAGTTTTTCACTGGATGAAAACAAGGCCAGCCAACCCATAAATAAAGCCTGGCTACGCTGGACCACCCAGCTGATCGCCAAAATGCAGCACTTGAAATCGCAATACACCCAGGGCATCGCGGGCAATGGACGCAGTGTACTGGGCGTATGCAACAGTGCAGACAGCAGTGCGGAATGGGGCGGTGCCTACCCGTATAACCCCTACCCGTTCCCGTGGGCCAGTCAGTTAGAAAATGACGCGCCTGCGCTTGCACGTGGCCTGTTCACCGGGCATATGCTGAAAATGGCCGAAGGTTTCAAGACCTTGCGAATTGCCGAGCTGGAAATTGCAAACAAATACGACAGCGATGAACATGATGATTTCTTCGCCCGCTTTAACTGGCAGGATTTCAGTGCAGAAGAACACAAACTGTGTCCTCCGGTCGTCTGTATCGGAGACCAGCATGCCTTGTCCGAGGCCGGCATGGACAGCTTATCCCAGGCCATTGCCGGAGACACCCCGATCAAAATACTGGTGTTGAACGATACCCGGTATGAAAACGGCGCGCAAGCACTCGATACCGCATTCGCCCGCCGCGAACTGGCATTGATGGCAATGGCTCACCAGAACAGCTATGTCTTGCAAAGCGCACAATCGCATTTAAACCACCTGCTGGAAGGTTTTATCGACGGTATTAATTACCGTGGCCCGGCACTGTGGAATGTCTATACCGCCAGCCAGCCTCAACACGGCATTGCCGATGACATGGCAACCCGCCAGAGTAAAATGGCGGTAGAGTCACGTGCATTTCCACTGCTGACTTTTGATCCGCAGAAAGGCATCAATTGGAAACAACGCCTGTCACTTTCCGGCAACCCTGAATTTGACAGCGACTGGAACAGTTATACATTGAACTACCTGGATGAATACGGCAATGCCGAAAGCATGTCCCTGCCTTTCACATTTGCCGACTGGGCATTGACCGAAGCCCGCTTCAGCCCGTTTTTCACCCGTCTAAATGACAACCAAGCTGCTGACAACCTGGTCGCATTGCATGAATTTATCGACCTTGATCCGCAAGACCAGGCTGACAGTGAAGCCTTCATCTGGGCGCTTGACAGCAACAGCCAGCAGTGCGTGAAAGTCCAGGTTGACAAAACCCTGGCTGCATTTACCCGCGAACGCCGCGACTACTGGCGCATGTTGAAAAACCTGACCGGCAAAGATGAAGTCAAGATTGATACTCAGGCCATTGCCAATAAGGCCAAGGCAGAAGCCGCGCAAAGCCTGGTATCCGGTCTGATGAATCTGGTTGCAGAAGGCAATGCCGATGACTTGTTAACCGCGCTAACCAGCGCGCAAGCCAGCGTCAATGTTGCTGCACCGGCAGCGCCTCCAGCTGCAACACCTCCAGCTTTAGCCGCCACAACCTCAGTAGCCGCTCCAGCAAGCCAGGCAACGGGCGGCCATGATGCGGTGTGGATAGACACCCCGGACTGCACCACCTGCGATGAATGTGTCGATATAAACCCGAAAATCTTTGAATACAACGATGATAAAAAAGCGGTAGTCATCGACCCTACGGCAGGCACATTTGAAGACATCGTGCGCGCTGCAGAAAAATGCACCGCTGTCATCATCCACCCAGGCACACCGTGGAACCCTGATGAACCGAATCTGGACAAGTTAATCAAGCGAGCGGAGAAGTTTCAGTAAACCCAAACCGGCATCATGGACACCTATCCCCGGCTCATCAGGAGAATTCAAGCGATCTTAATTGATTCCATTCTCATACCGGTTGCTTTTTTCTCGGTGCTATACATGATTGGGCTTATGCACATTGAAAATGAGTATGTAAAAATTACAGCCCTGATCATGCCAATTTTCATTCTTGAACCGGGAATGGTGGCATTTACGGGAGGCACTATCGGGCATCATTTGCTGAAACTTAGAGTAAAATCGAGTCGTTCAGATAAGAACCTGAATATCGTGCTTGCCCTGATCCGGTTCATCGTCAAAACCCTGTTCGGCTGGCTCTCGTTAATTTTCTTTTTCACCACTAGAAAATACCAGACTTTGCATGACCTTCTTTCTATATCTGTTGTCGTCAACACGTCAGTTGACACCCTGCCAACAAAAGATATGTTGACCGAAAGAGCTGCTTCATCTACACACTACCATTACCCTTCTCCATGGTTAAGAATATGTTTCGTCCTGATATATTCTGTTATTTCGCTCTTCATTTATTTCATTTTATTCGCGGCATTGATCACTGATGATTGCATCTTATTCGACGCCTGCAGCTCTTTTCAGAATACAATATCTGAAATATTACCCCTCACCTGGCTTTTCAGTCTGGCATTTATCATAATTTTCGGTTGGCAAGGTAAATTATTCGGTTGCAGAAGAAAACAAAAAACAAGCGATCAACCAGACAGTTAACCCCCCATACATCAACTCAAAAAAAACGGTTTGAGAAACACCCTCAAACCGTTTATCAATCCTGAAAACACTGTGAACTTAACGCTTTTGTTTACCCGCTTTAGTCAATTGCAGACCAAACAATGCTGAAATGAACAGATATACTGCTGCTGGTACCGGCACAGCAGCCACGGCCGCTTCATAGTCTTCATGATCCAGGCCTCGGTTAAAAATCAAATTTATTACATCTGATGCTTCAGAAACCGGGGTTGCGTCATTGGGCAGGGTGTCAAACAACTTCAGTGAAACCCAGTAAGCACCAACGGTACCCCCCAGATTGCCTGTGTTATCCCAGATTGACATATCAATATGAGTATGGACATCTCCATTTGAATCAACATCACTAATCACGCCAACCGGGTTGGTGACTCCAGCGCCATCAAAAACAGTGATATTTCCTAAAGCATCCTCAATACGGATTTCTTCACCATTCACTAATGAACTGCTCCAACTGCTACCCCCCCAATATTTCAGAGAACCTATACCTTCAAAACGTAACCAGTTTCCAGGAGTAAATCCCCCCTTGGCTTCATCCACATCAAACCCTGGATCATCAGTTTTGTATAGTCCACCGGCAAGATCACCAAAATCGGCTTCAAACAAGGTGTTATTCAACTGAACCTTACCTTGCGCAAGCCATGGCTGAATATCTTCATGATGTTGCTCTGCCGCCCAGGCGCCTGAATTGAAAGCTGCGAACAGCAATACACTTTTTAAAACGTTACTCGCTAAATTTTTTTTCATCATAAATCCTATCATGTTTAAAGTACTGAACAGGCACCCTTGCCTTGTTTCAGCGGTAAAAAACAATCCCTGTCGTCAGCACAATCGATTCATCCTTACATGACTCTGCTCAAAAATGAGCGACACATCCCTGAGTCGCTCATTACCAAACTAACCTTTATTTCGCCGTTGAAAAAAACCAACACCTGCAATGGCCATCATAAAAAGTGGAAACGCCGCAGGAACCGGAACCGAGGTTAAAGCATCCGGAGTCATGCGCATTTGAATTGCTTTAGCCAGATTTTCTTCAGACAAACCGTGGTTAAATAAGATATAAAAGGGATCTGAATCCTGATAACCCTCTGCAACCAGTTGCAAGGCCAGCAAATAGGCTGCATCACCCACATGACCGACATTTTCAAGATACCAGTCGAGGTGGGCGTGAAGCGCGCCATCCGCAGAAGTATTG
Organism: Methylococcaceae bacterium; assembly: GCA_006844705.1. Classification (GTDB taxonomy): domain Bacteria; phylum Pseudomonadota; class Gammaproteobacteria; order Methylococcales; family Methylomonadaceae; genus Methylomarinum. The sequence continues at coordinate 107,332 of SPJS01000062.1, forward strand.
TCGATAATCAACGAGGGTGCCGCAGAGATGCCTTGCCCGGTAAACACCGTACTGCCTTCGTTATACACGGTTTCGCTAATTTCCTTAGGGATACAGATCAGCAACCCGCCACAATGGCTGGTATCTGTAGAAAGCACAGTTTCTGCACTCAAACCGCCAAATAATCGGATTTGCGGCCCTCCGGACGGACTCACATGCCAGTTTTTCGAATCAGCACGCCACGTTTGTAACGCATCAACAGCACGATATTTTAGTAGCGTATGACTTGGTAGCCAGCCCGAAAGTCCCTGAAACCCTGGGTTATCAGTGCTGTCAGCACCACCGGCCAGATCGCCAAAATCCGACAGAAATATCTCCTGCCCATTGCTACCGTCAATGGGTAATTGACCTGCCGACAAACCCAAACGGCTTAGCGCAGACAACGAATCACAACCCAATGATGCGTCAGGACAAAAACCGCCATGAAGTTTATTGTTTTCCATCCACACACCGACATCCAAATGAATCGCAAAAGCGGATTTGGAAACAAGCAATCCAAAAAACAACAGGACTAAATAGCGTCCTTTAATCACGTGCTTTTTTAGCCTCATCTTTTTCTCCTGTAAAAAAATAATGTGTTGTAAAGTGATAATCATTAAAAATCTAGAGCAATCCCGATCTCAAAATTTCGCCCGATCTGAGGGGCAAAACTGCGCAAAAATGACACCGACTGCCTGATGTCTTCATCGAGCAGATTGGAGGCATTTACAAACAACCTCGCTTTCCCAAAATCAGTCTTCGATGCCTGTAATTCGAGACTCGCATCCAGCAGGTTGTAACCGGGTGTACGCGTCTCATTATTGCCCGGCCTGTGTTGCGCCCAGGCATGTGTCCAGCGAACAACCGCGTACCAGAAATCCTGTTGCGCCGATATAAATGCTCCTGCCCGACGCGGTGGCTGACGCGGCACATCACCGGCACCCTCCGTGCGAAAGTAAGCGCGTGTGTAATCACCAAACACACCCAAGATAAACTGTCCGTATTCTTCTATATCGGCAGAAAATTCAATCTCAGCCTCATAGCCAAGAAAGCGGACATCCTGTTGCTGATACCCCAGGACCGGTACACATTGCTCAAGCTGCACGCATTGAATGCGGAACAACTGCTCATCCACATCAAAGAAAAAGCCCTGATTTTCCTGATAGATGTAATTGTTAATATTATTTTTGAATACATTTAACCGCGCTTTGACCACATCACTGTGATAATCAAAACTTAACTCCAATGCATTGGAGTTCTCCATCTCCAGCGCAATATTGCCAACATCAAACGAGCGCGTTGCCAGATGTGGACCCAGCGACAACACTTCCTGTACGGCTGGAGGCCGTTGCGCATACTGCCAATGCAGAGAAATGCTGGCCGCATCCGTCACCTGATACAGTCCTGTCAGCGAAAACGACCATGCATCATGCTCAAGCAAGCCCGGCAAAGTTGCGCTCACCAGCCCACCTATCACACGTTCGGTTTGCTGGGGCTGAATACGTTGTTGTTCAAAGCGAACACCCCCTTCAAACTCGATATCCCCCCAAACAAGCTTTTGCATCCAGTACGCTGCTTTACGACTGATTTCGCTTTCCGGAATAAAATTTTCACTGCCGATGGCGGAAAAATCCTGCAAACTGAATTGAACCCCGGCGGTACTGTTTAGATAATCGGTCTGCCTTAGATCCATCTCATAGCGTATTTCGCGGGCAAAATTATCAAATGTAGTTACGCCGCCTGCTTCCAGCTCGTCGTGCGTATAATCGACAATAATGGCATGCAGGCGCATGCTTTCCAGCACAGCCACATCGGTAAACCATTCCCCTTTCAGCTCATACCGAATATTTTCCATGTCAATGCGCACCTGCTCTCCCTCTCCAGACACAGGCACATTGTTGTGGGTATGGGTGGGATGACCGCCCGGCGGAATACCATAATTACTCTCATAGGCACTCACCGATGCGCCAAAAAAACCCATCACTTCATCAACAAATGAAAAACCGACCGCGCCGGTCCGGGTATTCGCATTGGAATTTCCGATAAAACCCTCTGTGTTACCCGTGGCATTCAAGCCAAATTGTTCAAATACCGCTTCCTCATCCATGGCGAACCCTGGGATTTCAACCTGCTCTCGACTTCTAATCAGGCCATCCATATGCACAATAAAAAAGTCATCAAACGCCTTATTCAGTTTGAACAGCCCTGTATGTTCATCAGAATTCGTGTTGTAACGATATTCAGAACTCAAATTTAAAGGCTGTTCCGGAAGGTATTCGGCAATACGGTAATCGACCAGATTGACCACCCCTCCCAATGCGGTACCGCCGTATCGAATCACCGACGGGCCTTTTTCAATGCGGATCTCATCCGTCAATAATGCCTCGACCGTATTCGCATGATCCGGACTGATATTGGACGCATCATGACTTCCCAACCCATCCTGGGCAACCAGCACTCTGGAGCCGCTAAGTCCGCGAATCACAGGGACTCCGACAGAAGGTCCAAAACTGGCATTGCTTAATCCCATTTCTTTTTCCAGTGTTTCCCCAAGGTTACTGCGCAAACGATTACGCAACTTTCTACCCGTCAAGGTCGACTTTCGATGCATGTCTTCACTATCCAGTGCTTCGCTCTCAATAGTGATTGCATCCAGGTTTTCAACATCCGCCGGGCTGTTGATCTCTTCAGCCGCAATGCTTTCCATAACACAAACAAAAACCACCCCCAGCCTTAAAAAAAACATCAGCACACAAAATGTAACCATAAACAAGAGATGTTATATCGTAACACATACAGCCTATGTTACAACATAACTTTTACTGTTTAATGTCTTCTATCTTATGCCCTCTGCCTTTCGGCACTCTGTCCAATTCATTGCCTGCTTTTTCCTGATATGCGTGTGTTCATGCCAGGTATCGCTGCATGGCATCTGGATGACTACCGCATCCATCAATAGCTAATCATCGACGGGGTCTCAACCTGCCTGTTTCCCGCTAATGCTGGAGTTCGGGAAACATCGCTTTTAATAACAGTACTGTAAAGTTCCTGAATATACGAAAATTGCATGAAATACTTGAGCATTTTCTTCACATTTTTATCGTCAATCTTTCATCAGCCTTATTAACATTCGTCATATAAAACAGTTACAATACTCGGTTTTCTATTTTTACTGCGTACGCTAATCAACCATGTCAACGCAATATACTACTGACGACTTGAGGATTTGTGAGACCAAGGAAGTGGTCGCACCCGTTGAAATTCATGACGAGATTCCGATTTCCGACAAGGCTGTGGAAACGGCGCTGGCTTCCCGCCAGGCTATTCATAACATCCTCTATGGTCAAGATGACCGCCTGCTGGTTGTGGTAGGCCCCTGCTCTATCCACGACCCGGAAGCCGCGATTGAATATGCCGGCAAGCTGAAGGAGGTTAAAGACAGACTGGCGGATGACCTGTTCATCGTCATGCGCGTGTATTTTGAAAAGCCGCGCACCACGGTTGGCTGGAAAGGCTTGATTAACGATCCGGAATTAAATGCCAGCTTTAACATTAATAAAGGGTTGCGCATTGCCCGGCAACTGTTGCTGGATATCAATAACCTGGGCGTACCGGCAGCAACAGAATACCTTGATTTAATTACCCCGCAATATGTGTCCGACCTGATTTCATGGGGTGCGATTGGTGCACGAACGACAGAAAGCCAGGTGCACCGAGAACTGGCCTCGGGTATGTCGTGTCCGGTCGGTTTTAAAAATGCCACTGATGGCTCGGTCAAAATTGCTATTGATGCGATCCGTGCCGCAATGAGCCCGCATCATTTTCTGTCGGTGACCAAAGAAGGCCGCTCAGCGATTTTTTCTACCAAAGGCAATGAAGATGCCCACATCATTTTACGTGGTGGCAATGATGAGCCCAACTATGATGCGGTTAATGTGGAAAAAGTCGGAGAAGGCTTGAAAAAAGCCAAACTCCCGCAAACCATCATGATTGATTTCAGCCACGCCAACAGCCTGAAGCAATTTCAACGACAAATGATTGTCGCTGATGATGTCTGTGGCCAGATTGCCAGCGGCGATACCCGCATCATTGGCGCGATGGTGGAAAGTCACCTTAAATCCGGTCGACAAGATGTTGTGGAAGGCCAACCGTTGACCTATGGACAAAGTATTACCGATGCCTGCCTCGGCTGGAATGACAGCGTTTCCCTGCTGGAATCACTGGCCCAGGCCGTGCAAAAGCGTCGTGTTGTAGAAAAATAAGTGAATAATATGAAAATAACCGTAAACGGAGAAGTCAAAGAATTTTCCGAAAACAGCAAAGTGGCCGATGTTGTCGCATCACTGGGATTGACCGGCAAACGCATCGCCGTTGAATTAAACAGGGAAATTCTTCCTTTTGATCAGTACACCCGCCAGCCACTGGCCACTGACGACCGCCTGGAAATCGTACAGGCCATTGGTGGCGGACAGGACGATAGTTTTAGCGTCGCAGGTAAAGCCTACCAGTCGCGTTTACTGGTCGGCACCGGCAAATACAAAGATCTGGAAGAAACCCGCCTGGCCATTGAGGCTAGCGGTGCAGAAATCGTGACCGTGGCCATTCGCCGGACCAATATTGGTCAGAATGCCGATGAACCCAATTTGCTGGATGTCATCTCGCCTGACAAGTACACCATTCTACCCAATACAGCCGGATGCTTCACCGCAGATGACGCCGTCAGAACCTGCCGTTTAGCGCGTGAATTGCTGGGTGGTCACAAGCTGGTCAAGCTGGAAGTACTGGCCGATCAAAAAACCCTGTTTCCGGATGTAGCGGAAACTTTTGTCGCCGCCGAACTGCTGGTTAACGACGGCTTTGATGTGATGGTGTACACCAATGATGATCCCATCGCCGCTAAAAAACTGGAAGATATCGGCTGTGTGGCTGTCATGCCATTGGCTGCGCCGATTGGTTCCGGGCTAGGCATTCGCAATCCACACAATATTTTAACCATAGTGGAAAACGCCAGCGTGCCGATTCTTGTCGATGCCGGTGTAGGCACTGCCTCGGATGCCGCCATCGCCATGGAACTGGGCTGTGATGGGGTGTTGATGAACACGGCCATCGCCGCTGCGCAAAACCCTGTGCTTATGGCCTCGGCAATGAAGAAAGGCATCGAAGCTGGCCGTGAAGCCTTCCTTGCCGGACGCATGCCGAGAAAGCGTTTTGCGTCTGCCTCATCACCGATTGATGGACTATTTTTGTAAAATGATCTGATTTGTTGGGTTACGCGTTGCTAACCCAACCAACGTTTCTACCTCCATGTCTCAACGTATTGATCCCGAACGCATCCGCAGCTTTATCCGCCGCCAGGGCCGTGCCACTGCTGGACAGCAACATGCACTGGATAATTACTGGGAAAAATACTGCCTTGACCCGACGACAGACTATGATTTTCAGCACGTCTTTGGACGCAACGCGCCGCTGATCGTAGAAATCGGTTTTGGCAATGGCGACAGCCTCGCGCACATGGCGGCGAGCCATCCGCATATTGATTACATCGGCATCGAAGTACACCGCCCCGGTGTCGGCCATCTAATGCTCTTGCTGGAACAGCAGGGTATCAGTAATGTGCGTATTTACCATCATGATGCGATAGACATTCTGGAGCAGAAAATAGCCGATCACAGTCTGGCCGGAATTCACCTGTTCTTCCCCGACCCCTGGCACAAAACAAAACATCACAAGCGCCGCATCGTGCGCCCCAGCTTTGTTAAATTGATAAGCCGAAAACTTGAATCCAGCGGCTATTTTCATGCCGCCACCGACTGGCAACATTACGCCAAATGGATGCTTCCCATTCTTGCCGCCGAACCCGGTTTACAAAACACCAGCGCGAGCGGTGATTACTGCCCCAGACCGGATTACCGTCCCACCACCAAATTTGAAAAGCGCGGTCTGCGTCTTGGGCATGGGGTGTGGGATATTATTTTCAAAAAAATAAAGTAGCCGTTGCCATTTAATCATCGTTTGTGAAAAACAGTGTCTTTAGCCCCTTGTCCTGCGCATCGACAAAGACTTCCGGCGGCTTGATGGCATAGGCAAACGGGTAGTCAGGTGCATGTTCTTCCACCATATCCAGCAAAAACTGTTCACTTAGTTGAGGTGCATTCAGGCAAAGCAGCAAGGATGACCGAGGTGCCATAAATTCAGCTAAACGACGGATGATTTTTGGGTAATCACGCGCGATATCCACACTGCCTTTTTGCAAGGTGGGCGGGTCACAAATCAAGACGTCATACGGCCCGTGTTTTTTGATGCGGCTGAATGATTTGAAGATATCGAGCTTATCAAAGCGCACCTTATCCAGAGATTGTTGATTCAGCTGATGATTGTCCCGGCCACTGTTCAACGCACTGCGACTCATATCAATATTGAACACCGACTGGGCCCCACCGGCGATGGCTGCCACAGAAAACCCGCAGGTATAGGCAAACAGATTCAAAACACGCTTGTCTTGCGCATGTTTACGAACAAATTGACGGCCATTGCGCATGTCCAGAAACAAGCCCAGATTACGGTTTTTGCCCAGCTGCAATTTATATTTTAATCCCGCTTCCTGCACCACCAGCTCGCGCACCGGCTGACCAAATAACACCTCCATTGGCCCGGTGGAAATATAGCGATGTTGCACCTTGACCGTTTCACACTGCGGTACCCGCTCGTGCAATTGTGCGGCCAGTTTGTGTATAGCTTGATCTGTCTCCGGCGCAAACAGGGTAATCAAAAGCACCGGGGGCAACCAGTCCACCGTCACATGATGCAAGCCCGGATACGCCCGTCCACGCCCATGAAACAAACGCTGCACCTGCAACAACTGTTCGGCATGAACAGGCAGGGAAATATGCTGACAAAGAGAGGTGATTTCAGGCACAGGGATTTGATACAAGCAAAATATTCAATGTACCAAGCCTGATGTTAAACATAAAGCCATGTAATGACTTGTTTTTGAGCGTCTTTGATTGAGTCAGATCAAACCTAAACCGGGCGTTGTAACTTGGTTCTATATAAGTGGGTGTAAAAACATTTAACATCACCGCACAATAAATCCTGTTTTTTACACGTCACATTACGTCTATTCTGGCATAAAGCCAAGCGCTCGACAGGGTATCTGAGTTGTCAACAGTTAATCCAGGGGGACTCGTACAGAGTCTTTCAACCTCGACCTTGGCGGTTACATAGGTTATGTCTTGTTTGATGCCACTACATCCATTCCCCTGAAAATAGAACAACGTTTAAACACTTCAAGATCGGGTGACAACCCCTTCTGTTGACAGTATTTGGCGGCCAGTTTGGTCAGTCCTTTGATTTCGCGACCGGTTGCCTCTGGAAAAATGTCACTCAGCGTCACGACCAGTTCATCATCTACCTGCAAGCCGAACTGTTCGGTCATGACTTTCCATATTTTAATGCGATCTTCACGTTGCGGCACATGGTAGCGAATCAAGGCAATACAGCGCGAGACAATGGCTTCGTCTATGTCATCAATGCGGTTGGTGGTTAAAAACAGCAGGCCGTTGAAATATTCCAGTACGCGCAAAAATACGCCGACCACCGCATTGGATGAGAT
>SPJS01000042.1 GCA_006844705.1 Methylococcaceae bacterium
TCAGTTTGTGCGGGTCACGTTAGGTTTCAGGATCGAATCTCTAAAAAATTGATCGACCTCATCCTGCCGCCTCCCGCTCAGTATCTTTCATTTTCCGGGGTGATGGAAGCATCTTCATGATCGTTAGGTAGTTACTTATTGATATGTCATCGATATCTTCATTGCTTGCTGCATAAGCAGAATTAAACAACTCGTCTCGATTATTGGGGTCAAATTCCAAAGATTTATCTTTGCAATAGATAGAAATAGTTTTGCTGCCTAGAGACTCTTCAATTTTAGAAAGAGCTTCATAAATATTTGCTTTTTGGTCTTCCTCTTCGACCTTTAACAAACACCCTATTAATAGTTCTCGTGCTTGAACTGGATTATTATCTTTATTCATTGCCTGAGCTAAATTTACTTTAGCTGTTGTAATCAAAGGCTCTGATTTCAACTCGACTACTGCTCTTTCCCAAATCTGGACTTCTCTATTGTATTGCATTCTGTCACTTAAACAGAATGAAAGCCATGTTAAGCTATTTAACTTTGATTCCTCTGTCTTTGCTGTACGCGCCAACTCTTCTAGCTCGACAATTGCCGCGTTGTTCTTTCCTTTCTCAAACTTAAAGAAAAGATAGATCGCCTTATTTTCCTCCAACTTAACTTCATCTTTCTCTTCCAATGCATACTTTTTAAAAACCGTTTCGGCAGCGTCTAAGTCCCCATTTTCAAATGCAGTGTGCATCTCTGAAAACCAGCCTTCCTCCTTGGCTTTATCTTCTTTTTCTGTCTCTTCATCCTGGTCTGTCGGCTTTTCATCAGCATTTGATAACTTAACTACTTTCTCGTCGCTTCCATTTATTGGTACGGCAGCGTTCATCCCAATCTCGGAATCACCATTTCTGAAAGAAAAAGAAGTTAGCCTAGAAATAAAATTAGAGATAGCATCTCTGCAAATTATTAGTAGCACTAAAAACAAAAGGCTGAACATATTGTCAGATAAAAACCCAGTTATTATCTGCGTTATTTCTAATGCGGTATTTGGTGTATCAGACATGAATTATATTTATCACCTTGTAAGCCTAACGAGGCTGTAGAAAAACCCATAAATAGAAGTTCAACCAAGCCACTCAGTGATTTTTTTAATTTTCAACATTATGCCCAACTTTTCTTCTAACATCTATCTTTTCCTTTTCTTGGTTGATACATCTGACCTGTAGACTGTTTTATGCTGTTTTCTGTGGCTCTTAGCCCGGATTCCGTTCCTCTTATGCGGTTATCTTCCCATAATTAGCTAGTTTCTCGATATTCTGGATTAGACAAAACAATTTCCATTGTGCATTCACTTTAGTCTTGCTTCTTAAGCTAAATCGTTTCAATCCTTTATTACTGGTCACATTGCCAAACACAGGTTCTACTACGGACATTCTGTGACTACAAAACCACAAAACCAAGGGGTCAAACCAAGGGGTCAGCCAACTTGACAAACCAAGGGAAAACCAAGGGGTCAGCCAACTTGATAACCCGTAAGACGGAACCGTAATTTGGATAAGCGAAGCGTTATCTGACATTTTCTTTGCTGCTGCGATAGCACGGTAGGTTGGAGAGAGGAACGAACCCAACATTTTATCCCTATTTTAAGGCAAATCTTCCTCTGTAAAATCCTGCCGTTTATGAATCACGGCTAAAATCTCTATAAAATCGTCAGTCTTGATCTCGTAAATAATCCGGTAGGAATACAAAGCGATCTCACGAATAAGGTCATCATTTAACTCTACCACCTTGTGTCCCATATAGCGCAATTGCTCAAGTTTAGCTGTTTTATGAACCATTTCATCACTCACACGCCTGGCATAAAGCGGTGAATCCTGCGCAATATAATCATGAATATGGCGCAGTTGCGTCAAGGCATGGTTTGTCCATTTCACCATGTCTGAATATCTTTCAATACTTCTTCTGTCGTTTGAGTTTTACCTTGAGCGGCATCTTCCTGTCCTTTACGAATGTTTTCCAATACATAAAGCCGATAGATAATTTCTTCCATATTAGTATCTTCTGACATTCGAGAGATCGTATTTAAAGCTTCTTGTTTAATTGCTTGCATAGCCATGTCCTCATTTGTCTGTAAAAAGGTTTGTATCGTCCGCCATTCATTTTAATAATATCATGCCGATTGCTTTTGCTTAATTAGAGTCTGCTCAGTAATTCAGTCTACAGAAATTGGGCAACGAAAAAGGGCTGCTCAACCAAGAGTGATTAAGTTGAGACCACAAAAGTGGTATCCATTAATGACAAAGCCAAGGAGCGAGTATTCAATAGGCTGATTTTGTCAGGTTTGTTGCCACTGGTAGCGGTATTATTGCCCGCGCCCTTGATTACCCTTTATTCAGTGGCACGCTACGATTGTGTTAAATGCGCATAGGCCGGAAGGCTCTGGACGCGGTCATCCTGTAGCGGCTGGCCGATGGTAAAGTGATACAGGCTTTGCAGGCTGGTATCCTGAATGCCCAGCACCTTATGCACTTCATCATCAAAGAAGCAACCAATGCCTGTACCGCGAAACCCCGCCGCTTCGGCTTCCAGATATAACACCTGCCCCACCAGCCCGCTTTCCCAAAACAGGCGGCGGTAATGCCAGACGCTTTCATCCAGGGCGGCATCAAATTCTGCCAGCATGCCCAGGCTGAATGCACTGTCCGAGGCAATCGCCTGATAACAGGACAGCGATTTGGCAATGTTCCGCAGGTCGTTTAAATGCAGGGCATACAGCCCATCAACGTCGGCTTCTGCCTGCCACAGGAAAGCGCTGTCCAGCTTCTGTTTTAGCACGTCTAGTCCGTGTTGAGAACGGGGCAAACAATACAACCCCGGTGCCAGCCCTTCTACTTTGTGTATAAACAAAAATAAATGAATGGCGGGTGGCCAGCGCCATGAGTTAAGCGGTGCCCGTTGATACTCACGGGTCGCATTTATCATTGTCTTGAACCTGGCCAGGGGCATAGGTTCAGCTCCGCGACTGAAATGCTGAGCACTGCGCCGGTTACGAATCAATGCCGCCAGCGGTTGCTGGTTAGCATTGTGTGATGCAATCGCATCTTCACCCTCAAGACTATTGTACGATGATTTAATCCCGGCAGGTTTATGGGTCACTTGCGCGATTTCATCTATCACTTTCCAATGATACATATGATAGGCCTTGAGCGATTGCGCCTTACCCTGCCAGACGGCATTTTCCAGCGCCGTGAATAATTGTTCGACGGATCCCGCCAGTACATCATCTGTTTGATACCGTATCCTGCATAGCCAGTCGGGCGTTTCTTCTTCACGTTTAACAAACTGCTCAGCCTTGTCCAGCCCCAACATGCTGGCCAGTTGTACATCGCTGATCTCATTGACCAGCTCTACTTGCCACCCCAACAGGGAGGCCGCATAACTTAACGCCCCCAGTGCATGCCCTGCATCATGCTGACAATAACGGAATGCGCGTTCGCCATATTTCCAGGCCTCGCGCCAGTGCACCGAGCTCAGTGCCACATACATTTCACCCGGCAAAGTTGGCGTTTCGATGGTTGCGCGTTGTTCCAGATGATGCGCATAGACCTGATAATGATAAACGCCGACAGGTAAGACTTCATCATGTTGACTAATAATATAGGCTTCGGACGGATGCAGGTTGCCACTGGACGGATTGCAACGCAGTGCCCAGCGGTCTGGCCCGAATTCCTTCCAGGCCGACAGTCCGAATGACAGTTCCAGCATCAAGCCCAGGTTATCCCGCGTCATCGCCTTGGGTGCACACGTCGTCGATTTAAACTGCTGCCAGCTCAACTCAGGTTCTCGTCCCGGTGGTGGCAGGGTAAATATCGGGCAGCCTTCAAATATTCGGAAAGGATCGGGTTGATCATCCCAATCCAGGGTTTCCGGTCCTTTGGCAAAGGCTTTAAAGGTATGTTTGGTACGCTGATGATAGGCAAGGACGGCGGATTTACTCATGCCCGGCTAACCGCCAGATCATCAGTATAGCAACCTATAGGACGTCCTAAATTTAACTCCGCATCTTCAAAACGCACCAGAAAGACATTTTTATCTGGAACTTCTTCAACATAACCCCGCATCACGATCACCCCGCGCGAACCGCGAGTGGCCAGCAGATCGCCAAACTGATTTTCCGGCATGGAGCCATCATCCACAATATCATGCGCTGCAAAAACCACATCACCCACCTCAAGATCTTCCACATTTATCATCATTTTCACCCTTTGTCGTAAAACTTACAAAAAAAATAAGCATTGTTATCAAGCCACCTGAAAAATATTACAAAACAAACATTACAAGTCTTTTAAAACAAGCACTTAAAATCAACATTGCCACATGGCATGCTGGTTGCACAAGGTAATTACAAGATCAATGCCAAGCATATTTAGGAGATAAATCATGATCACATTAACTGAAAACGCAATCACTGCAGTAGGCAGATTTATTGAAGGGTCTGAAAAGCCTGATGCAAATCTACGCATTGAAGTGGTAGACGGTGGTTGTTCCGGTTACCAGTATGGGTTACGACTTGAGGAAGAAAAAAGCGGAAGCGATACAGTGATTGAATTCGGTGCGGTAAAAGTACTGGTCGATGAAGCCAGCATGGCCATGCTGGACGGCATGACCGTCGATTTTATCGATAGCCTGGATGGCTCCGGTTTTAAGTTCACTAATCCAAATGCGGCAAAAAGCTGTGCCTGTGGCACATCATTTAATACGGCTGACGATGGCACGCCTTCTAAAACCTGTTCATAAAATTTGAGGATATTGCAATGTGGGATTATTCAGAAAAAGTTAAAGATCATTTTTTTAACCCTAAAAATGCCGGAGCCGTGGAAGATGCCAATGCTATCGGTGAAGTCGGTTCTATTAGTTGTGGCGACGCCCTGCGTCTGACTTTACGTGTCGATGAAGACAGTGAAGTGATTGAAGATGCCGGTTTCCAGACCTTTGGTTGCGGCTCGGCGATTGCCTCCTCTTCAGTATTGACCGAAATTATTAAAGGTAAAACCGTTGATGAAGCATTAGATGTTTCCAACCAGGATATCGCTGCCGAACTGGACGGCCTGCCACCGGAAAAAATGCACTGTTCAGTCATGGGACGCGAAGCACTGCAAGCGGCGGTTGCCAACTTTCGCGGTGAAGAGTGGAAAGATGATCATGAAGAAGGCGAGCTGGTATGTAAATGTTTTGCCATTGATGCCGTGATGATTGAAGAAATGGTCTGGGCTAACAAATTGCGCACAGTTGAAGATGTCACCAACTTTACCAAAGCGGGCGGCGGTTGTGCATCTTGCCATGAAGGTATCGAGGAAATTCTGGAACGCGTACTCAAAGAACAAGGTGAAGACTTCGATCCAACAGCTGCACCAGCGGCACCTGTTGCAACACCGGAACCTGAAAAACCAGGCGCAATGACCAACCTGCAACGCATCAAGAAAATTGAACAAGTGCTGGAAGAAATGCGCCCTGCATTGATCGCTGACGGCGGTGATGTAGAACTGGTTGAAGTTGAAGGCAATACGGCTTACGTCAACATGAAAGGCGCCTGCAGCGGTTGCGGCATGGCGGCCATGACTATCGGCGGCATTCAACAGCGTTTGATGGAAGTGATGGGCGAGTACATCAAAGTCGTACCTTCTTCTGAAATGGCCCGCATCGGAGCATAATCATGACTGATATTTATCTGGATAATAACGCCACTACCAAGGTTGATCCTTTGGTGGTGAATGAAATGATTCCTTATTTTACCGAGCAGTTCGGCAACCCATCATCCATACACAAATTTGCTGATGGCGTGGCACGTGGGTTGAAAAAAGCACGCAAGCAGGTGCAGGAACTCATCGGTGCAGAGCATGATTCTGAAATCATTTTTACCTCTTGCGGAACTGAATCTGACTCAACAGCTATTCTGTCAGCATTAAAAGCACAACCCAACCGCAAGGAAATCATTACCACTGTTGTTGAGCACCCTGCTATTTTAAGCTTGTGCGAGCATCTTGAAAAAGACGGTTATACCATTCATCGCCTGGGTGTAAACAAGATGGGTCAAATCGATCTTGAAGAATACACGAAACTGCTGACTGATGACGTGGCTATCGTATCCATCATGTGGGCAAACAATGAAACCGGCACCCTCTTTCCGGTAGAAAAACTGGCAGAAATGGCCAATGCCAAAGGCATTATGTTTCATACCGATGCTGTTCAGGCGGTAGGCAAAATCCCGATGAATCTGCAAGACACCAAGATTGATATGTTGTCGATTTCCGGTCATAAATTGCATGCACCTAAAGGCATCGGTGTGTTGTATCTGCGTCGCGGCACACGTTTCAGACCATTGTTGCGTGGCGGTCATCAGGAACGCGGACGTCGCGCCGGTACCGAAAACAGCGCCTCTATCGTTGGATTGGGAAAAGCCTGTGAATTGGCGTTAGAACATATCGAGTTTGAAAACACAGAAGTAAAAGCCATGCGTGACCGTCTGGAACGCGGCATTGTCGAGCAGGTGCCGCACAGTTTCATCACCGGTGACATCGAAAACCGACTGCCTAACACAACAGACATTGCCTTTGAATATATCGAAGGCGAAGCCATTCTGATGTTGCTGAACAAAGCCGGGATTGCGGCATCCAGTGGATCAGCCTGTACTTCGGGTTCTCTGGAGCCTTCGCATGTGATGCGTGCGATGGATATTCCATATACTGCGGCCCACGGTACGATTCGTTTCTCGTTCTCACGCTACAACAGCATGAGCGAAGTGGATGAAGTATTGAAAGTGGTTCCGGATATTGTGGCGGCCTTAAGAAAACTATCACCTTATTGGGATGGTGACAAACCGGTGGAAGATCCGGAACAGGCTTTTGCCCCCACTTACGCATAATATCGTCATGACCAGTCAGCCACGCCCCGTGATTATTGATGACACCACCCTGAGAGACGGCGAGCAGTCGGCCGGGGTTGTGTTCTCAATTGAAGAAAAACTGGCCATTGCCAGTGGGCTGGCAGACATGGGCGTTCCCGAACTGGAAATTGGTATTCCGGCAATAGGGCAGCAGGAACAGGATGAAATCAATGCCATTGCGGCACTGAATCTGCCCTGTCAGCTGCTGGTCTGGTCACGCATGACTGAACATGATCTGCAACAGTGCCGTCAGGTTGATGTGGATATGGTGGATATTTCCATCTCTGCCTCTGACCAGCACATTCAGCACAAGCTGCGTAAATCACATGACTGGGTGCTGTCCACGATAGATTATTTTGTACGCAAGGCAAAAGATTATGGCTTTAAAGTCTCGGTAGGTATGGAAGACGCCTCGCGCGCCAATCCCGATTTTCTCGCCAAAATGACAGACATCGCGCAAAACGCGGGTGCACAGCGCATCCGTTATGCCGATACCGTAGGCATTATGGAACCTTTTGGTGTGTTAGATGCCATTCGCCGCCTGCGCAGTGTTACGGATCTGGACATTGAAATGCACGCGCATGATGACCTGGGACTGGCGACTGCAAATACGCTGGCAGCTGCTATAGGTGGCGCCACCCACGTCAACACCACAGTCAATGGCCTGGGCGAACGGGCCGGTAATGCCGCACTGGAAGAAGTGGTGATTGGCCTGCAGCAGTTATACGCCATCAACACCGGGATTAATCTGCAGCATTTCAGCGATTTATCCGCCATGGTCGCCCATGCTTCCGGCGACACTATTGGCAGTCGTAAAAGTTTAATTGGCCGCGATGTTTTCAGTCATGAAGCAGGCATTCATGTCGATGGCTTGCTAAAGAACCCTTTGAATTACCAGGGCATTGACCCCGCCCTGCTCGGCCGTCAGCATCAGCTGGTACTGGGTAAACACTCCGGACGCCAGGGGGTCATCCATGCTTATCGCCAGCTGGGGATAACACTGGACCTGCAACAGGCAAAAGCCCTGCTGCCCACCGTGCGTCAGTTTGTAACGGAACACAAGCGCTCACCTCAACAACAGGAATTAACACAGTTTTTACATACACTTGATAAGGGTTGTCATGAACGATTCAACAAAACACCCACAGCCTGCCGAGGCTGACGTTAAAGAACCAGAAGACCGGCTACTGCCGAGTGAAGATGACCGTTACCCCGGCTCATTCTTCAAAATCCCCGGCGTACCCCGCCCCGGCACTGGCTGGCGTATTTCTTAACAGGACAACATTATGCAGCCACAAACTGATCGCCCAACCTTATGGCAGCAATGGTACGAAGATGTGCATTGCGTCTTCGCACGCGACCCTGCTGCCCGCAACAGCATGGAGATTCTATTAACCTATCCGGGTGTACATGCTCTACTGGTTCACCGGGTCTGTAATTTGTGGTGGCGTAATGGCTGGCGTATCGCGGCACGCATGCTGGCATTTGTCAGCCGTACAGTCAGCAATGTAGATATACATCCAGGTGCCACCATAGGCCGCCGACTGTTCATTGATCATGGTGCCGGTGTGGTCGTCGGTGAAACCACCCTTATCGGTGATGATGTCACGCTGTATCATGGCGTCACGTTGGGCGGTACAACCTGGAATAAGGAAAAGCGCCACCCCACATTGAAAGACAAAGTATTGATCGGAGCCGGTGCCAAGATTCTGGGAAATATCACACTGGGTGAGAGTGTACGCGTCGGCGCGAACAGCGTGGTGGTTAAAGATGTGCCTCCCTGCTGTACGGTGATTGGCATTCCCGGCCGCATCATTCAGCGCAAAGGCATTAAACTGCAGTTGAATGACGGCATTGATCTGGATCATCATCTGGTGCCAGACCCGGTCGGCAAAGCGATTCAAT
>SPJS01000043.1 GCA_006844705.1 Methylococcaceae bacterium
TTGTGATGGCCGAATAAATTGAAAATCGTTCCTGGTATAGATGCGGATTTGATAACAGGCGATCCATCCGTTTTATTTTATGTTTAGGATAAGCGTATCCGCTAAGACCGCGCCCTAATGAGGTGACACAGGCTTGGGCGCCACAGGCCAATGCCTCGATTGCAAGGATCAGTGCTTTGAAGCGAGCAGCGTGAATAGAGGGTAAGACATTATGCAAAAACTTAGATATTATTGACATTGTGTGCATCGGATCCCCCGAAAAGTGATGATTCGGAGGAAAAAATCCGGTGCACACGCTGTTTTAGATTAAGTATATCTCATAACTTATTGTTATAAAATGTTTATTTGTGGGGATACCTCAGGGACAGACCACGATTAAAGTACAATAAACGTGGCCTGTCCCCCGTCTCCAATGCTCCCAGGGTTGTAGATGGGAGCATTGCTTAAAGCTGATCGTTTTTTATTGAACCGTGAGTTCATTCAATATAATCTGGGCGCGTGCGACGCTTTCTTTGGAGGTGTTTAATTGAATGATCTTATCCAGATAGCTTTTCACCAGGTCAGCTGGGTTTTGCATGTTTTGTGCAACGTTGATAGCCGCTTCAAATGCTGCGACCTGCTCTGTGGGCGGGAAGTGTTCAGGCCGGTCTTCGATCTGGCTTAATATGGTGCCTAATACATCCCATGCTTTATCCAGAGAGCCAAACATGTTGACTTCTGCAAAGGTATTTACCAATACCATCTGAATGGTGAAATTATCCGATGCATGGTCATATGCGGTTTGGACCTGATTCAAACAATTCCATACGCCATAAAGCTTATCAAAGCCCATGAGCCAGGGGCCTTTGCGGGCGGCCAGTTTGCAGTTGTTTGCGCCGTACCAGGCCTGGGCTTCCCAATGTTCAGGATGTGCCTTAACCAGAGCGTGGAGTAATTCGTCGGCTTCATCAATAGAGTTGTGAGTGAATTTGATGCGGGCAATTTCAAGCTGGCTGTCGGCATCGGTTTCGTGCTGCAGCATGTCTATAAAGTCTATGCTTTCTTGTGAAAGTGGAATTTCAGCAAATTCCTGGCTGCAGGCGGTTGCCAACAGGCAAATGATTAAAGAAATACTAAGCCTTTTCATTAAGGGTCTCCTGAGTTAAAAAAGAATCGTGATGCCAGCGTTCAGGATGAATCTGAACGGGATTTCCGCAGTTTCCGAACCACTGACCTGTCCAAAATATTGGCCGCCGGCGGAAAGGCTGATGCCGTCAACAATGTCATAGCTTAATAGACCGCCGACAACGATGCTGGCATCCTGCAGCCCGTAACGGAAAAACAGTTTGCCTTCCATGTCGTCTGCTAATTGGGTGTCGGAGATGCGGGCAAAAAGATAATGCTGTTTCATGCGCCCCAGCATACTGTTGGTATTGCCCAGAAAACCTGCAGCCGCGGCGGAAAAAGGGGAGGCCAATTGTTGGCTGGAATGTTTTGCGCCTTGTTCCAGGGTGTCATATTCGCTGTTACTGTAGCCTTCACCATTGTAGAAATATTCGAAAATAAAATTGATCTGGCTTTCTGTGGTGTATTGGCCACCCATTAAAAACTGGGCGTGCCAGTCATGTGTTTCATTGCGTTGCAGTACAAAAATATCATCCACCGGAGACACGGCAACGCGTTGGGCAAGCTGGGTAAAGCGCCGGTTACGCACACTAAGTTCGCTATGCAGTTCCAGTTGATTGCCGACGGTGATAGAGAACGAGCTACCGAAAAAATCCATTTTTTCCTGACGGGCATAGGTTAACGTCAGGTCGCTGTTATTAAATTGTTGGTTAAATTTTATGGCAAACGTGTTTTCATAGGGGACGTTGTCTCCATAAAAAGGGTCGCGCAATTTATGCCGTACATAATAGGCCGTAGCACTCCACCCGCTATCATCAATCCACTCTAGCGCTGCGAATACGTTGCCGTTGCGTTTATAGGAAATTACCCGGTCTTCCACATTGATTTCTCGATCCTGAAAAGGGTTGGCCGGATTCCAGATATAGCCGGGGCCCCAGTGTTGTAAACCCACGCCGCCGCTGAAAATCAGATTATCGTTGACATACCAGTCCAGCTGACCTTCCTGAATATAAAACTCTTCATCATGGTCGTCTTCATTGATTTCGCTTTGCAACCAGAAGTCACCGCGCAAGGACAATGGGCCGTAATGATAGGAAGGACTCAGGCGTTGACCCAAAATACCGCTGTGTTCCGGCCGGTCAACAATACTACGTCCAGGGTTAAAAGTGGTATTGTCGCGCAAAGGCGTGTATCGCCACGCCAGTTCGGTGCGTCCGCGTAGTTCCAGGCCTTCCCACTCCAATGCCATCGCAGGACGGTAGAAGGCCATTGAAAGCAGAGTAGCCAAGGTCAGTGCGCAAGTTGGTTTCATAGCAATCGCTGAAATAAATTAACGTAAACGTCTTAAACCTGACGTGGTAAAGCGCGATGAGGACAACTCGGCGACTTGAAAGTCCGCGTATTCCATCAGCGTTTGTTTGCCTTCAGATAATGGATTGACAATTAAAATCGCGGTGAGCTGTTCCTTGTCACCCAGATAAGGCAGCTTTTCATAGCGTTGGTAAAATGCTGTTTTTAACAGTTTGCCGGTGTTGGCGAAAAAATCCGCTTTATAGGGTTTGTGGTTATCGCTGCGTATCCACAAATGCAATTTGCTATACGTGGCCAGACTGTCCGGTTTGGCGACTAGCTCCAATTTGTGATACGCCACATCGTCAATAGCGTCTGCGCCCAGGTAGCTTGGCATGTAATCGCCGGAGAAATCGGTACTTGCCACATCGCCATTTGATGCCTCGCCCAACAAGCGTTGCTGCGGGGTGATGCGTATGGGCTTGCGGCTGTGCGGTGAGTGGAACCATAAATTGTTCTCTGACATTAACAAAGCCTTACCGCGTTCACTGGTCGGCTGATCGTAAATGACCAGTGACGTGTGAGGGTTTAGGATTTCAACATTTAAAGTGAAGATCTTGTCGTCTTTTTCCGGTTCCATGCTGTTTAAGGTTAAGTCAAAGGTGAAAGACTTTCCTTTAAAATTACGATAGGCATCGGCTTTGGTCAGCAATTCTAATGCGTTGGGTTGGGCAGGTGCTGGCTCTTGTGCAGCCAGGGACGGGCTAACCAGTAATGGAAGTAGAATGACGGCGAAAACGTTGACAGATGGATACATGATAACTCCTGTGATTAATCGAATTAAACGTGACGTAAAGCGTCAACAATCGCTTTACGAGATGCTTGTAACGCGGGGAAAAAAGTGGCAAAAAACGCAATTGTGGCGACAATCGCAACGGTGCTGAACCAGATGTCCTCCACATATTGCAGGCTCAACGGATAGCCTTTGGATGAGCCCGGAGGGGCCGGCATCATGATGTCAAGGCTGTTGACAAACCAGGTGATGGCGTTGCCGGTTGCCACGCCGAGCAAAGCAGCTAACAAGGCCAGCATCAGGCCTTCGACCAGAAACTGACGAATAATCCCGCTGCGTTGCATGCCCATGGAACGCAGGGTACCGATTTCAGATGTTCGCTCCATCACTGTGACGATCATTGTATTGCTGACACCAAATAACACGACCACATAAATCACCAGGTTAATGAAGAAAAAGAAGCCGTTATACAGGTCAACCACTTTCTGATAATAGTTGGTCATCTTGTACCATTCCTGCCATTCAACCGCCAGCTGCTGTTGCTTGATTTTGCCGCCAATGTCGGCAACGACGGCGGGGAGGGTATCGGTATCGTCAAGCAGTACGACAATAGAATCTACTGCCTGGGTGTTGAGCAGGGTTTGCGCCTTGTCCAGCCCCATCATCATGGCCGAATCATCATATTCTTTGGCGAAACTTTGAAAAATACCAACCACGCGGACATCGACTGCATTCATCACACCGTTGATGGTCGTACCCAGTAAGGTCAGCACATCGCCGACCTGGGCATTAATGCCCTGGGCCAGGCCCTCGCCCAGAATGACACCTTCAGGGTCCAGCGAATCCAGTTCCTCGCCTTCAACAATGGTTAAAGCCGAGTTGATTAATGCTTCTGTATCCGGATCAACACCGCGAATAATGGCGGCGCGGCTGTTGCGTTCGTTGCCGATCAGTCCGGTAAATTCAAGCCGACGCGAAGTGACCAGGACATTCGGTGCTGTTTCCAGCAGGCTTTGTGCTTGCCGGGTGGTTTCGGGAGACATGCGGTAAGCATTCGGGTCGCGTCGGTGGTTGATCTCATAGCCTTGTTGATGAATTTGCAAGTGACCATATTGGCTGCGGATGATGGATTCTCTCAGCCCGATATAATTGGCTTCTACAAATCCGCCAAACAGGACGATGCCGGCCACACCGACCATAATGGTCAAAATTGCAAAAACCGAACGGCGTTTATAGCGCAGGATGTTGCGCCAGGCGATTTTAAATACAAGCATATTTTTTCTCCGCAAAAGAGGATGTGAAGGTGGCGGTACTGTCTTCATCAATCAAACCGTCACGCAACATAATGCAGCGTTCGGCCTGAGTCAGCAGTTCCTGGTTATGCGTACAAATGATGACGGTTGAACCATGCTTTCTGGACAAGTCGAGCATCAGCGACATAATGGCATCGCCGGTGGCGGTGTCCAGGTTGGCGGTCGGTTCATCGGCAATCAGCAATTTGGGTTGATGTACCAGCGCTCTGGCAATAGCCACCCGTTGCCGTTGTCCACCTGACAGTTCATTGGGGTAGTGTCTGGCATGTTTTTCCAGGCCGACGGCAAGCAGCAATTCTTCAATTTTTTCGCGGCGATGCGCAGGGGGGATTGTGCCGCCCAATTGCAAAGGATACTGTACGTTTTCATACACATTCAGTACCGGCATCAAATTAAAGTTCTGGAAGACAAAGCCTATATTTTGTGCTCTGAACAAGGACATTTCTTTATCCCCGGCATGAGTGATGTCATTGCCGTCGATGGTGACCTGGCCGCTATCATATTTATCCAGACAACCGATGATGTGAAGCAAGGTGGATTTGCCGCTTCCAGACGGCCCACCAAGAAATAGCCGTTCACCTTGTTCGACGGAAAGAGATACGCCTTGTAGGGCATCAACTGTGTTGTCACCCAGTTGATAGCGTTTACATAAATTATTTACCTGTATAAAACTCATGCTGTTTATCCTCGATAATACGGGAAAAAGGGGGCTGTCTGAGCTGCAATGATTACATCACCAGCCCATCATTAATGTGTAAAACCTGGCCGTTTAACCAATGTTCGCTTTGCGCCAGATGTTGAATGTTTTTAGCCAGATGAGTCAGTTCGGCCGGTTTGCCTAAACCGCTGGCTTTCAGCATCATGGTTTCGGTTGGTGTCAGGTTCAGCTTGTCATTGATCTCACTCAACGGACCAAGGCAAATGACGTTTACGGAAATGTGATAACGCCCCAGTTCTTTAGCCAGGCTTTTGCACATGCCAATCAATGCGCCACCGACAGTTGCACTGGCGACCTGGTCACGTCTGCCCGCAATGGCCGAGGTGTCGCACACGGCTATGATTTGACCGGGGGTTTTGGTTTCCAGCATTTTGGTTACGGTATTCCGCACGGTGGTTAATAACTGGGTCACGGTGGATAGCGTTTGCTCAATGATGGCATCTGAATCAAATGCTGATCGTTGCTCGCGAATACGGTCGAAAAACACCACGGCGTCAATTTTCTCCAGGCTGGAAGATGCAGGCGTTGCTGATTCCATTTGCTTATCGGGCAGATGGCCTGTCGGCAGCTGAGTATCTGCCGCATGCCATAGCGAGGTTTTCGCACCGTCTTGCATTAATAACTCAGCAAGTGAAGGCAAATAGTCTTCTTTGCCGACCAGCAGAATGTGAGGTTGATTTACCATGTGATCAGACCTCCGGAAATATTTAAGACCGTGCCGGTGATATAACCGGATTCTTGCGTACATAAATACGATGTCATGCCGGTGATATCATCCGGCGTACATGGGCGTTTGATCGGGGTAACATTTGCCAACATGGTCTGGATCTGGGATTTCATCTGGTCAGCCAGTCCGCCTTCTACCACCTGGGGGGCGATGCAGTTGGCTGTCCAGCC
The DNA here is from genome assembly GCA_006844705.1 of Methylococcaceae bacterium. Classification (GTDB taxonomy): domain Bacteria; phylum Pseudomonadota; class Gammaproteobacteria; order Methylococcales; family Methylomonadaceae; genus Methylomarinum. Next base: position 6,116 of record SPJS01000043.1, read on the forward strand.
CAGCTCGGCGACATCACGGGCGATGCTTTTGGTAAAGGCAATGACTGCACCTTTGGCTGCGCCATATAATGACCGCATCGGTTGCCCGACCAATCCGGTGATGGAGGTGATGTTGATAATCCGGCCATGTTCTATGTCTGTGCCTTGTTCCAGCATGTATTCACTCAAATACACCACCGGCGCGAGGTTGCTTTGCAGCGTGATTTCCGCATCTTCGTCATTCAGTAATAAAACTGAATTGTCACGCGAGGTACCGATGCAGTTAATCAGCACATCGACCCCACCCAGTTTTTTTTGTGCCTGGGTAAATACCTGTCTGGCCTGTTGCCCGGTATGCAGACTGCCCTGTAGTGGAAACACTTGTTGGCGGGCAGCCAGTTTGCATAATTGATTTATCGGTTCAACATTACTGTGGTAGTGCAGGGCAATGGTGGCACCTTCATGAATCAGACGTCGGGCAATCGCCTGGCCAATATTGCCGCTGGCACCGGTTAACAATACGCGGCGGCCAGCCAGCTTGCCCTGTTGTTTGCGGGTGTGCAGAAATGTAAACATGCTGAGTCAGTCCGCTTAGAAATTGTCAGAAATGATTTTTTCAGCGGTCGCTAATTTGAGTTTTGCATCGGCGATATACTCTGACGGACACTCAATAGACTCACACTGTTTTAAGTAATGTTTGAAGTCT
>SPJS01000044.1 GCA_006844705.1 Methylococcaceae bacterium
CGGGGTAACGACCTCGCTATTGTAGTTGGCGGTTTCATTCTGGTCGTCGTAAGCAATCAATTCGCTGCCTGCGAGCCATTCGCGGGTGTCATAAAATACCCCGAGGCGTCCATTAAGCGGGGCAATGCGATAGAGGTTATCAGTCACATCATCACGTCTGCCGCGGACATAGCTGAGGGTCAGGTCAACTTTCCAGTCATCAGACAGGCGCATGCCGGCTTCTACATCAAAACCATATAAATAGGCATCCACGTTGCCGAACTCCAGTGCACTTGAACTGATGGCCAGCGCTGCTGTATTGCTGGTTGCGATGCCTTGGATATAATCATACACATAGCGATAAAAAACCCTGGGTAAAAAATAGGCATCATCGCTTTGCCAGTTTAATCCCAGTTCTGCTTGATAAGAGGTTTCCGGGGTAAGTTCGATATTGCCGATGTAGTTACGCCCGTCTGCTAGTCCACCTGTAGCATTCAGCGGTAGCCAGTTATAGCGTTCCTGATAGGTAGGTGAACGGGTTTTTCTGGCAAAACCCAATTCTATTTCGGTGTCGTCGTCCCAGCTATGACGAAGGATGAATACCGCGTCAACGTTTAAGTCTTCCTTGTTGCGCTTGGCGGCATTAAAGTTGTTTGCCAGGGTGTTGTGCGGGCTGGCGGCGTTGGCGAAGGGGCCTGCTGTACCGCCGATATTGCCAGCATCCATGCGTATCCAGTTGACCCGGGTACCGATTTCCAGGCTCCAATCTTGTTGCAGTTCGCCGTTCCATTCCGCAAATACACCGTAGCGGTCGCGCGAGACATCATTAAAGTTGTTGATTGAGAAGGCACTTTTAAAAGGATTAGTAATAAGCGCGTCATGTTCGATATTATCTCCATCGGTACCGATGTTTAAATCACCGTCTAAAAGCGGTAAAGTCAATGAGAGTCTGTAACCAAAGCCGCGAGCGCTGTTGTCTGACTGGCGGCGTTTGTCGTTTGCAATATTGCCGCGCAAGGAGAAGTTGTCCATGCGATGTACAATATCCTGGTACTGAAATTCTGTGCTCACGGTATATTTATCCGCCAACAGTCCTTCATAATTGAAGGTTGATACGCCGCCACGAGAGAAGATGATGTCCATTGGCAGTGATGGGGTGCCCGAGGTGTGGGTGTCATTATAGTTGTAGCCAAGGTCAAATTGGTGTGACTTGTCGTCTGTACGATAGCCGTAACCGACAGTACCCGCGTTGCGCTCATGGCTGGTGGCTACATTCAGCCCGCCATCCCAGTCGTAATCGTTGCCTTCCTCGCGGCTGCCGCCGAGTCTGAACTTGTGATTCTGGTTGGCAATGTTGGCAAATACACTGGTGAAATACGCATCATTAACTGAGTTGACGCCGTTGATGGTTTTGCCGCTGAATAACAGCGCGTCATCGTCGGCAAATTCACCGCGTCGGGTTTGTTGTATGATGCTGCCACCCAGCGTTTCTATGCCGCTGCTGACTGAGGCGATGCCGCGCGAAATGCGGATGCTCTCGGTCAAGGATGTCGGTACATGGCTCATCGGCGCATCCATGGCGTTGGCGCAGGCCGATTTGTAGGTGGCGCCATCCGAGTTGACGTTGATGCGATCGCCAAACAGCCCGCGATATTGCGCTATGCCTGACAGTGGGCCATTGGAATTTACATTGGCGCCCGGTACTTTTTGGAGCAGTGTAGCAGCATCATTATTGGCGCCGATATCCGGTTTAACGCCGACAAAATCGGGCGTTAAAATATCGCCTTCAACGATCATAGGGGCGAGCATTTGCTTGTCCATATCTTTCAGGTCACGTGCCATGGCCTGGGGAAGGTAAAATGTCAGAAAGAAAAAATAAAAGGCAAGAAAAAACGTTTGTTTTGGCTTCATTGTAAGTCGAGTGTGGAAAAGAGATGGGCAAACTGTAGTAGATTGAGCATGACTGTCATTGATAATTATCATTTTGCGCGTAAATTTATTAAAAACTTGATAAATCAAAAGGTTAGGGCGTTATTTTTGAGGTATTTAACATAGTTTAATAATGATTTTTCATGGCATAATCGATGGTCGAAAGATGTTGCAACATTGTGGATCTGGTCGTAAATAAAATGGGAAAAGAAGGTTCAGGAGTGGAGATGTGAAGCTAATTAAAATAAATCAAGCATGGAACGGCGAGGATGGGTGCGTAAATTGCAACATACGTAAGCAGGCCTTATTTGGAGACTTAACGCGCCAGGATTTTGATTTATTGCATTTGCCCATTCTTGAACTTGGGTTGAGTGCAGGAGAAACCCTGTATCATGCAGATGATGCTGCGAGCTATGTATATACTGTACGTTCAGGCATGATTAAACTGGTAAACTTTTTGCCGGATGGTGAATACCGCATAGTGCGTCTTTTAAGGCCTGGCGATCTGGCTGGAATTGAGGCATTAAATGCTCGGCCGTACCTTAATCATGCGGTTGCCATGCAGAAGTCTGAGGTATGCCAAATATCGCTGACAGAAGTTGAATTGCTCAATGAGCAAACGCCACATTTATGCAAGAAACTCACTGCGCTTTGGCAGCAGGTGCAGAACGATGCAGATGTATGGCTGGGGCAGTTGACGGTAGGTGCATCTGGACAACGCGTTGTACGGCTGTTGTTGTATTTAGCGGATACAGCTGGGAAGTCTGAGTTTGTTTTGCCTTCGGGAGAGGATATGGGGGCAATTTTGGCGATAACCAAAGAGACGGTTAGCCGAACGATGGCAGAATTAAAGCGTCAAGGATTGGTACAAACAGAATCCCCATTGGCACGCATTAATTATCAAGGATTAGAACAATGGCTGAAATGTGTTGATCAGTAAAAAGGAGCTTTAAATGTGTAGTGGCCGAAGGAAATTGTGGAAAGCAAAGCAGGATTAATCGTTCAATTAACCTGGCATGCCAATGTGTTGGCCGGTAGATTAAAGCTGCGTTGTTATTTAGTATGAAAAAAGAGATAATGTGCGGTTACTTATTAACTTTGTGGAAATGACATGAAGGTTATTCAGGAAGCGCTTACATTTGATGATGTGTTGTTAGTCCCGGCATATTCAAATGTATTGCCCCGTGAAGTTGAAACGACAACCCGTATTACACGCAATATCAGTTTGAATATTCCTCTGGTCTCTGCAGCCATGGATACCGTTACTGAATCCAGGCTGGCGATTGCGATTGCTCAGGAAGGTGGGATTGGAATTATCCATAAGAATATGACGGTTGGTCAGCAGGCTAAAGAAGTCAGTCTGGTCAAAAAATTTGAAAGTGGGGTGATTAGAGACCCTATCTCTGTGACCCCTGATGTCAGTGTAAGAGAGGTGCTTGAGCTAACCCATTCAAAGAATATCTCCGGTGTGCCTGTGGTCGATGGCGAAAAGCTGGTGGGTATAGTCACCAGTCGCGATCTGAGATTCGAAACACGTCTGGATGAGCAAATAGCAACTGTAATGACGCCGCAGGATCGCTTGGTGACGGTGAATGAGTCAGCCGATCAGTCTGAAGCCATTGCCTTGCTGCATAAGCACCGGATTGAAAAGGTTCTGGTGGTTAATGATGATTTTCACTTGCGCGGGCTGATCACGGTAAAAGATATCCAGAAGGCGCAGGATTATCCAAAAGCCAGTAAAGACGAGCATGAACGTTTGCGTGTCGGCGCGGCGGTGGGAACAGGGGATGGCACCGAGGAGCGGGTAGACGCTCTGGTCAGTGCAGGGGTTGATGTCATTGTTGTTGACACTGCGCATGGTCATTCTCAAGGTGTTCTGGATAAAGTGCGGTGGGTAAAAGAGCAATACCCTGGCGTTCAGGTCATCGGTGGAAATATCGCCACGGCAGAAGGCGCAAAAGCTTTGGTTGAGGCGGGAGCTGATGGGGTAAAAGTGGGCATCGGGCCGGGCTCAATTTGCACAACGCGTATTGTTGCGGGTGTTGGTGTGCCACAAATCACTGCTGTCAGTAATGTTGCAGAAGCATTAAAAGGCACAGGGGTGCCACTGATTGCCGATGGTGGGGTTCGTTATTCTGGCGATGTTGCCAAAGCGCTTGCTGCGGGTGCACATGCTGTAATGTTGGGCAGTCTGTTTGCCGGTACTGAAGAAGCGCCGGGAGAAGTGGAGCTGTACCAAGGGCGTTCCTATAAATCTTATCGCGGCATGGGGTCTCTGGGTGCAATGTCTCAACAACAGGGATCCAGTGACAGATATTTTCAGGAAAACACGGAAAATGTTGAAAAGCTGGTGCCTGAAGGTATTGAAGGCAGAGTGCCATACAAAGGAAGTATGCTGGCCATCATTCATCAATTATTGGGTGGTGTCAGAGCCAGCTTGGGATATACTGGCTGCACAAGTATTAAGGAAATGCATGATAAAGCTGAATTTGTGCGCGTCACCAGTGCAGGCATGCGTGAAAGTCATGTCCATGATGTGGCCATTACCAAGGAAGCGCCAAATTATCGCCTGAGCTGATTAAGCATGATTGTAATAGCCAAAAACGGGGCCAGTGTGCCCCGTTTTTGATTGTTGACCTGAAAAAGGAGCTAACGTGACAACGACAACCAATATTCATTCAGACAAGATTCTTATTCTCGATTTTGGATCGCAGTTTACTCAGTTGATCGCGCGTCGAATTCGTGAAATAGGCGTGTTTTGCGAAATTTATTCATGTGAATGCAGTGAAGAGGATGTTCGCAAGTTTGCGCCTCAGGGAATAGTTCTGTCAGGTGGTCCGGAGACGGTCACCAGTGATGATACGCCCAGAGCGCCGCAAATTGTTTTTGAGCTGGGGGTGCCGGTATTAGGTATTTGTTATGGCATGCAAACAATGACTGAGCAAATGGGCGGGACCGTGACTGTCTCCAGTCATCGCGAGTTTGGTTATGCGCAGATACGGGCGCGAGGACATTCCCAGTTGCTGAAAGATATTGAAGATCATGTATCACCGGAAGGGTATGGTCTGCTTGATGTATGGATGAGCCATGGGGATCGGGTGGAAGCCTTACCTGAAGGATTTGTGTTGATTGCCAGTTCAGATGGCGCGCCGATTGCCGGAATTGCCAATGAAGACAAGCATTTTTACGGCGTTCAGTTTCATCCTGAAGTCACTCATACCAAGCAGGGAGGGCGAATCCTGCAGCGCTTTGTAATAGATATTTGTGGCTGTGAAGCATTGTGGACGTCCACCAATATTATTGATGACAGCATTACCTCGGTCAAACAGCGGGTTGGCAATGAGCACGTTGTGCTTGGTTTGTCTGGGGGTGTTGATTCGTCAGTCGTAGCCGCTTTATTGCACAGAGCGATAGGTGAGCAGTTAGTCTGTGTCTTCGTTGATACGGGGTTGTTGCGACAGGATGAAGGTGATGATGTGATGGCAACTTTTGCAGAGCACATGGGGGTTAAAGTGATTCGGGTCGATGCTGAAGAGCGTTATCTTGTGGCATTAAACGGTGTGACTGACCCTGAGCAAAAACGCAAAATCATAGGCAATTTATTCGTTGAAATATTTGATGAAGAGGCCACCAAACTAAGCGATGCAAAGTGGTTGGCGCAGGGCACTATCTACCCGGATGTGATTGAATCGGCGGGTTCAAAAAGCGGGAAGGCGCATTTGATTAAATCTCATCACAATGTGGGGGGGCTGCCTGAAGATATGACATTAAAGCTGGTCGAGCCATTACGCGAATTGTTTAAGGATGAAGTTAGAAAGCTGGGGCTGGAGTTGGGCTTGCCGGCTGAAATGATTTTTCGTCACCCTTTTCCCGGACCGGGGCTGGGGGTGCGTATTTTGGGAGAGGTAACAAAGGAATATGCAGATTTGTTGCGCAAGGCAGATGCCATCTTTATTGAAGAGCTGTATCGACATGCGTTGTACGACAAGGTCAGCCAGGCATTTGCCGTCTTTTTACCCATCAAGTCAGTCGGTGTCATGGGGGACGGTCGTCGCTATGATTATGTGATTGCTATTCGTGCGGTAGAAACCATTGATTTCATGACCGCGCGCTGGGCGCATTTGCCCTATGAATTTCTTGATCTGATCTCACGCCGCATCATTAATGAAGTCGATGGTATTTCCAGAGTGACCTATGATATTTCAGGAAAACCGCCCGCGACAATTGAATGGGAATAACTGCCGAGGATGAAGGCTGGATGCGTCATGCAATTCGTTTGGCGCAAAATGCAGAGACCCAGGGAGAGGTGCCGGTCGGTGCTGTGTTGGTGCGGAAAGGTGAGTGCCTGGCTGAGGGCTGGAATACGCCGATCAGTTTGCATGACCCGACGGCGCATGCCGAAATCAACACGATTCGTAATGCGGGTAAAGTTCTGCAGAATTATCGGTTAGTGCATACAACACTGTATGTCACGCTGGAGCCGTGTGTAATGTGTATGGGCGCATTAGTCAATGCGCGTTTAGAGCGATTGGTGTTTGGCGCTTATGATCCGCAACGGGGCGCAGTGTGTAGTGTGCTGCAGTTAACAGATGCGGACTTTTTAAACCACAAAATTGAATGGCAGGGCGGGGTTTTAGAACAAAGCTGCAGTGGATTACTAACAGACTTTTTCAAATCCAGGCGAAGACGTTGAAGCTTACAAGGCCGGGCTGTCTATCTGCAAAGCGCTGTTTTCTTCTTTCGGCGGAGGTAAATCGGCTGTGTC
>SPJS01000063.1 GCA_006844705.1 Methylococcaceae bacterium
CTTATTTTTCCTCTTATTTTTCCTCTTATTTTTCCTCTTATTTTTCCTCTTATTTTTCCTCTTATTTTTCCTCTTATTTTTCCTCTTATTTTTCCTCTTATTTTTCCTGTCCCTTATTTTTCCTGTCCCTTATTTTTCCTTATTCGTTCACCCATTTAAGACTCCTCTATTTAGAGGAGTCTTGCACTTTATACGATTATTTTACAGGCATACTATTTGAGACCTCATTTACAGAGGAGTCGATTCGAAATGTTTCATGGCATCCCTGACAATGGCCAAGAACATCGGCTAATTGTTGTAAAGTGTGCTTTGAGTCTTTGAGTGTTACCGCATCATCAGCAATTTTATCAAAATCCATATGCATAGCTTTCCCTAAAATTTTAAAAGACTTAGGTAGGGCAGAGTGCAATTCATCGTTAGATTGTTTCTTTTTCGCTTTAAAACCGACTGACCTGGCGTAGTTGGCAACAGCCTCCATATCATCAACAGCTAAAGCACCAATAATCGATTGCGTAGCTGTTAACATACCACGCATATTTGAAAAAATTTGCGCTTTTAGTTGTTCATTAAGGTGAACAGCTTGTCGAGGATCAAATTCATTTGCGGTAACATTAAAACTAACTAACCCTAGCACCATGATTGGCAATTGTTTTATTAGGATTTGTGTTAAGAAAGACAGGCTTATATTCAAAGTTTTTTGTACAGTATTCATATTCGACTCCACAATAATATTAGTATTTAATTATATAATAACTTATTGCGGTTTGTATATAAATTTCATGGCTATGACTTACCAGTGGTTGCTTCCATTTTGTCTCTCAAAGTACGGCGTAAATACGTCCTTGTAACCTAGGAGGCTGTCGGATTATGGATGATTCTACTGCGGCGATGGGAAAAATTGAACCAATGGGGTCATATATGGTCCGCCCCGTATTGCAAGTATTGTTTGATCGTAACATAAAGAAATATTGCATCCATATATGACCCCATTGATATATTAGTAAGAGATGTATGCTAATCAGCCGGTTTTATAGGCAAGGGAAACACCTGAATCCGTGACTTGACTACGGCACAGGACGCATTGAAGTCACGAGTTCAGGTAATAAACTCACATCATCAAAGTGCATTATTACTCGCTGAAGCCTTCAGCTTTTTCATATTTATTTGTAGTTGAAAATCATATTATTGTCTCGAACGTACTCGAAAAGCAGGCGTTATTCCTGACTTCGTACACGTTCTATTGTTAAATTTTCACAGGAGAATAATATGAAAACCAAAGTAAAAGGCTCTGAACGAGTCATGTTTGAATGTAAAGAAAACGGCAAGCGCACGCTGGCTGAATTCGACAATGTCGAAGAAGCATTGCAGGCATCAGGTGGGTATCTATCTATACAAAAAGAGCCGGTTTGGTGGCGCTTTGGTATGCCCGGACTAGAAATGTTTCAAGACTTCAAAAATCTTGGTCAAATGGCTCATAAACAATTTTTAAGGTAATCACGTCATGAAAGAGAACAACATGGCCGGACCTTGTGGTGATATCAGAGCAATTCAAATTCATCCCAGTAAATTATGCAATTTGAATTGTCTTCATTGTTATTCTTCTTCATCTCCTAAACAGCGCGGGGCATTAGATGCAGCGCTGTTAGACGCCACCCTGTCGGAGGCCGCTGATGAAGGCTATAACTATGTCAGTATTTCCGGGGGAGAACCTTTGATGTACCCTTCGCTGGTTCACTTGCTGGGTTCCAGCAAATCACTCGGATTTAATACTGCAATCACAAGCAATGGCATGTTGTTCTCTACCCGTCACCTGAAAGATTTATCAGACGTTACTGATCTAATCGCTATTAGTCTGGATGGCGTTCCGGAATCGCATAATACCATGCGCAATTATCCCAAAGCCTTTGAAAAAATGGCTTCCAAACTTGAAATACTGCGTGACAGCGGCATCCCTTTTGGCTTTATTTTTACCCTGACACAATACAATCTGCATGAATTAGCATGGATTATAGCGTTTGCCATTGAGCAAGGCGCGCGCTTACTGCAGATTCACCCGCTGGAAAACTATGGTGCAGCCCAAACGCATCTGGCCGAAGAGCAACCAGACCGAACCGAAGCGGCCTATGCCTATATGTACATTGGTCAATTGATTCAGCAATATAAAGATCAACTGGCCATCCAGCTGGATTATGCCACCAAGGCCATCATCAAAGACAGCCCTGAAAAAATCTATGTGTTGCCCTCCCCCCCTGACGACAATGCTCCCTTTGCCAGCATGTTGGGGGAATTAACCATCGAACCGGACGGCACCATCGTCCCGATTCAGTATGGGTTTTCGCGCCATTATGCGTTGGGAAATATCCATGACATGAGCTTTAAATCCATGCTATCTGAATGGCGCAGCGAGAAGTCAGCGGATTTCTACCGTTTATGTGAACAGGTCTATCGCAATGCCATAGAAGATGATAGCCCGTTTGTCTTCAACTGGAATGAAATAATTTCTACGGCTTCCCAGCAACTACCTTCAGCATTCCCGTTGCGTTTTAAGCAACAGTAAGCGCCGATTCGAGTCGTCACATGAAGAAATTTCCGTTTCAAAAACAAATGGATGCCATGGATTGTGGCCCCAGTTGCCTGCAAATGATTGCGCGCCATTACGGGCGTATATTACCCATTGAGCAATTGCGCAGGGATTGCGCGATGACCCGCAACGGCGTCACCCTGGGCGGAATTGCCGATGCCGCTGAAAAAAACCAGCTTAAAACAGTGGCCATCAAAGCCTCTCTGCAAATGCTTGAAGAGGACGTCATACTGCCGTGCGTTGCCCATTGGCGGCAACGCCACTTTGTCGTGGTCTATGCGATTGACGCAAAATACGTGTATGTTGCTGACCCGGCCTACGGCTTAGTGAAATACAGTAAACAGGAATTTGTCGCCGGCTGGTTGAATCAAATTAATCCTGCAGAGGACGACCAGGGGATACTCCTACTGCTGGATACCACTGCAGAGTTCTATCAAGGGGAAGACTGGGCACAACAACAGGCAAGCGGGCTGGGGTTTCTGTTACCTTATTTTCGCCCTTATCGGGCGTTGTTCCTGCAACTGTTTCTTGGCTTGTTGGTCGGCAGTCTGATGACCTTGTCGCTGCCGTTTATGACCCAGGCATTGGTTGATCACGGCATCAACTACAACAATCTCAATTTTGTGTATATTCTGCTGGGTGCCCAGCTTACCCTGTTTCTGTCGCAAACCTCGGTGGAAATATTACGCAGCTGGATACTGCTGCATATCGGCGCACGCATCAATATCGCGATAATTTCTGACTTTCTGCTTAAGCTGATTAAATTGCCGATTGCATTTTTTGACAGCAAATCTATTGGCGATCTGCTACAACGCATTCATGATCACCAGCGTATCGAGGAGTTTCTCTCATCCGCCACCTTGACCACGCTGTTTTCATTAGTCAATGTCTTCGTATTCAGCCTGGTGCTTGCCTGGTATAACCTGCAGATATTGTTTATTTTTTTATTTGGCGCCAGCCTGTACGTCAGCTGGGTGCTGATGTTCATGAAAAAACGTGCAGAACTGGATTACAAACGCTTTGATCAGGCCGCAAAAACGCAAAGCAGCCTGGTGCAGATGATCTACGGCATGCAGGAAATCAAACTGAATAATTCTGAACGCCGTCGCCGCTGGGAATGGGAAGGTATTCAGATCGGCCTGTTTAAAGTGTCGATGAAAAGTCTATCGCTGTTTCAATATCAGTCAACCGGCGCCAATTTTATCAATGAATTAAAAAACATTCTGATTACCTTTTATTGCGCAAAATCGGTCATTGACGGCAATATGACACTGGGCATGATGTTATCCGTGCAATACATCATAGGTCAGCTGAATGTCCCGTTGACTGGGTTTGTCAGCTTTATGCAATCCATGCAGGATGCCAAAATAAGTCTTAAACGCCTGTCAGAAGTGCATGGCCATAAAGAAGAGCAGAACACTCAGCAACAGCTGTTGACACTGCCGCAAAATAAACATATCGCCCTGCGCGATAACGTCTGTTTTCGCTATGGGCGGGATAATTCTCCGCTCATTCTGGATCATATCAATATAGATATTCCACAAGGAAAAGTCACCGCCATCGTCGGCGCCAGTGGCAGTGGCAAAACCACGTTGCTGAAACTGTTACTCGGCTTTTATCCGCCGGGTGCGGGCAGTATCAAAATTGGTTCGAGCAATCTGTCAGACATTGATACCGCTGCCTGGCGTCAGCAATGTGGTGTCGTCATGCAGGACGGCTTTATCTTTAATGATAGCCTGCTGCGTAATATCACCGAATCCGAACCTTCCGGCCGGATCGACCCTCAACGTCTACAAAACGCCATCGACATTGCCAACCTGGAAGATATTATCCGCGCCCTGCCGGATGGTATGAATACCCTTATCGGTGCGGACGGCATTTCATTAAGCGGCGGACAAAATCAACGCGTACTCATCGCCCGCGCGGTGTACAAGAATCCCCAATACCTGTTTTTTGATGAAGCCACCAGTGCGCTGGATGCCAAAAACGAACGTCAGGTGTTACAGCAGCTTGACCAGTTCATGCAGGGAAAAACAGCGGTCATCATTGCCCACCGTCTGAGCACGGTTAAAAATGCCGACCAGATACTGGTGCTGGATCAGGGCAGAATTATTGAAAGTGGCCATCACCAGCAACTGGTCATCGCCAAAGGCCCGTATTATCAACTGGTGAAAAACCAGCTGGAGCTGGGAGAATAATATGTACACCGATCACTTCCCCGAAGAATACAGTATGTATACCCAGGATTTGCTGGCAAGACCACCCGCCTGGCTACTGCGCTGGGGCGGGACGCTGATATTCAGCGCACTGGTAACCATGCTGATACTGAGTTGGGTCATCAAATACCCGGAAGTCATCAAGGCCGAAGTCACCCTCACCACCTCCGAGCCAGCACTGGCGTTGATCGCCAAACAGGACGGCCAGCTGCATTGGTTAAAATCCAGCGAGCAAGGCACCGTCGCGCAAGGTGAAATCATTGCGGTCATCGACAACCCGGCCAGGCTCGACGATGTAAAACAACTAAAACAGTGGCTGCTTAAGCATCCCTCCAATCAATCAGACGCACAATTGCCCGCAGGATTAACCCTGGGGGATATTCAGCAAAGCTATGCTCAATTTGAAAAGCTGCTGAACCAATATCATTTTTTTATTGCTCAAAATGATCTGGCAACAAAAACGCGCGATAACCGCCAGCAAAAACAGCAATTACACACGCTATTGCAACACTACGACACACAACTGGCGACGTTGACTCAACAACAACGCCTGCTGGAAAAAAAACGCCGCAGGAACGAAAAATTGCAGCGCAAAAGCCTGGTGGCTGCAAGCGCGCTGGATGAAGTCGATATTGAACTGCTCAACAATCGAAGCCAACAGGAGCGCATTGCAACCACCGCCAGCCAATCACGCCTGGAACTGCTCAACCTGCAGAGCCAGCTTAACGATGACACCACGCAATATCAGACAAAAGCCCAGCAATATAAGGTGCAGTTAAGCGAAGCACGTCAAAACCTTAACGCGGCAATCAGCAACTGGGAACAGCGTTATCTGCTGCAATCACCGATTAATGGCAGCCTGACCTATGTCAACTACTGGAGTGAACACCAGTTTGTTAAAGCCGGTGATGAAGTGGTCACTGTGGTACCGCAAACCGATCAGCCCATCCTGGCCAAAATCAAGATGCCCATGGAAAATTCCGGCAAGGTCAAAACCGGTCAAACCGTTTTGATAAAACTGGCGGGCTATCCCTATCAGGAATATGGCCAACTGGAAACCACGGTGCATTCCATTTCGCTCGTGCCCAGAGAACAGCAATACACCTTACAGGCTAAACTGCCCAACACCCTGACCACCAGCTTCAAAAAACCGCTGAAATTCAGTCAGGAAATGAGCGGAAGCGCAGAAATCATCACGGAAGACCTGCGCTTGATTGAACGGTTTTTTTACAACATTGTAAACATTTTTCGGCTTTAAAAATCAAAACCAGACTGATCAAGCAACTTTAAACTTATCGATCATATTGTGTAGCTCAGTCGCCATGCGTGTTAAGTCGCTATTCGCCTGAGCAATTTGGTCTGAACTGGATACGGAATGTACAGCCGTCTCATTAATGCTGACTATATTTGTATTAATTTCTTCTGACACCACTTTTTGCTGTTCAGTGGCACTGGCGATATCTTCACTCATTGACTTAATTCTATCGACTGACGAGGCAATGGTTTCAATTGAATGGCCCGCCTGTTTTGCTTGTTCGACAGCAGATTGCGCTTGAGAGCAGCTTTTATTCATTGCTTCCACCGCCTTTCTTGACCCTTCCTGAAGATTATTAATCATGTCATTAATCTCTTCGGTGGCCGTTTGAGTGCGTCCGGCCAACGTACGTACTTCATCAGCCACCACAGCAAACCCTCTTCCCTGCTCGCCTGCCCTGGCCGCTTCAATTGCCGCATTCAGTGCTAATAAATTCGTCTGTTCTGCAATACCTTTAATAACATCCAGCACAGATCCAATCGTCTTACTTTCATTTTCCACGTCATTAATAATCTTTGATGAAACCACAATTTCATCGGCCAACCCTTGTATCGCCTGCCCTGTCTGACTGACCAGCTGATCCCCGGCTGATGTTTCTGTATTGGCATTAATTGCAGCATGAGCCGTATCAGCAATATTCCGACTAATCTCTTGTACGGTTGCGGTCATTTCATTCATCGCCGTAGCCACCATATCGGTCTCTGTTCGCTGTCTTTGAATATTTGACTGCGATTGCTGCACAATACCTGATGTCTGTTCTGCCGCTGCGGCAAGCTGCTGCGTAATATTGCGAATGGTCAAAATCATCGTTGACAACTGTTGTTGCATTTCTTTGATCGGTTTATTCACTTCATTTCCATTCAACTCAATCGTATCGGTCAGGTCACCCGACGCAATCGTCTTCAGTCTATCGATAACATACTGCAGTTGCGCTGCGACCGAACTTTTAATTGACATACTGATCACTGCGCCCAAAATAAAGGCAATCAATGACATGAAAGATAAAACGGTAATCGCAGAGTCTTCATGATCTTTGGCTGTTTGCATGGCTTTTTCAGTGAACGTCTCCATTTCCATCAACAGAGACATCAACTTTTCAGCCAGCACTGCTTCTTCATGTTCCATTTTCTCGACATAATCCATTGCCCTGTGAATCTTTCCTTGAGCAAACATATCGAACGCTGTTTTGGCATGGTCCTCATACGTTTGGTGCTGAGATTCGATTTGCTTTAGGACGTCCTCCACATGGGAGAATTCTTCAATCATTATTGCTTCTTGACTGTCTTTCAGAATCTGCGCAGCCAATGCTTCACCTTTGAGAATTTCTTCACTGACCTTCTTGCTCAATTTCTCAAACTCATGGATATTATGAGTAAAATGCTGTTTGGCTTCCGTGTCAATCTCAAGCATGCCACCGTATCGCGCGACGCGTTCAAACAAAATGGCTTGCTCCAACTGATGTTCAGTGATCAACGTCAATAATTTAGTCATCGGAATATCTTTTTCTGCAATCCCTTTTAATTCTTCTCCTATTTTTGACATTGAAAATAAAGCATAACCAACACTGAGCAACATCAAAAGCAGCAAAATTCCAGCCAGACTCAAGATTTTTGCTGAAATTGGGAATTTATTAAAAAACGCGTTCATTTATTGTCCTGTTACGTTAAATACATTGAAATAGCACTACTGATTGGGAGAATGGGTCAATGTCCCGGCAATCATTACTTAGCTTAGCCTACTATTACAAAAATGCGATCCATTGGTTCGCTGAAAATCTTGGCACCAGCGCGTCAGAGAAGAGCAGATTTTTAGTCCGCGATAGCGAAGCGATCAGGGCACACTGTTTAGCCGTCGTGCGTGAGCGCCAGAGGCGAAACAGCCATACGAACAGTCAAGTCATTTGAAGGAGCACCACGTAGCTGCAACGAGTTTGTGAGGGTGTAGTGAAGTGGTGGGCACGCAGGACGCATCGTGGCCGTTGGAGGCATAAGCGGTCGCGTTAAGTTGTTGCCGCTTGCTTAGGCTGGGATGCCCAAAACAAGCTTTTGCAAAAATAGCAACTCCCGGCAACACTCTTACAACATTGATAAAAAACAGGTCAAAACGATCGATTTACATCATTGCTATAGCTACGCATAGCCCACAGCCATCAAGCAACAAATGAGGCGTTTTTTAACGTGGATCAAGCACCAAGAAAGCAACCCATCTCTGCTAAAACAAAAAATAACGTTGTGCCATCGGTAAAACAGTGGCCGGTTCACAGGTCAATAATACGCCATCGGCGCGTACCTGATAGGTTTGTGAATCGACGTCGATATGTGGTTGATAACTGTTGTGAATCATGTCTTTTTTAGTGACGCTGCGGTTGCCGTAAACTGAACCGATCATCGAGGATAATCCCAGTTTGTTTGCAACACCGGCATCTGCCGCCGCTTTGGAGAGAAACAACATGGAGGTGGCGTGGCAGGCACCGCCATAGGCACCGAACATAGTGCGATAATGCACCGGCTGCGGTGTCGGTATCGAGGCATTGGGGTCGCCCATTGGGGCGGCTGCAATCATGCCACTTTTCAAAATCAGGCTGGGTTTTACCCCGAAAAAGGCCGGTTCCCACAACACCAGATCAGCCAGTTTACCGGTTTCAATCGAGCCGACTTCATGCGATATGCCGTGGCTGATGGCTGGATTGATCGTGTATTTGGCGATATAACGCTTGATGCGCAGGTTGTCATTCTGATCAGAATCGTCCGGCAGACTGCCGCGTTGCACTTTCATTTTGTGCGCGGTTTGCCAGGTGCGCGTGATGACTTCGCCGACGCGCCCCATTGCCTGTGAATCTGAGGCAATCATCGAGAATGCGCCGAGGTCATGCAGAATATCTTCGGCGGCAATAGTTTCGCGGCGAATACGCGATTCGGCAAAGGCAACATCTTCGGCGATGGCCGAGTCAAGGTGATGGCACACCATCAGCATATCAAGATGCTCATCGACCGTGTTGATGGTATATGGGCGCGTTGGATTGGTTGAGGATGGCAGGACATTCGCCTCACCACAGGCCTTGATGATGTCCGGCGCATGGCCGCCACCAGCACCTTCGGTATGATACGTGTGAATGGTACGGCCTTTGAAGGCGGCAATCGTATCTTCAACAAAGCCGGATTCATTCAGGGTGTCGGTATGAATCGCCACTTGAATATCATGTTGTTCCGCCACCGACAGACAGCAATCAATCGCCGCCGGTGTGGTGCCCCAGTCTTCATGCAGTTTCAAGCCCATGATACCGGCTTCAACCTGTTCGTTCAGTGCGCCAGGCAGACTGGCATTGCCTTTGCCGAGCAAGCCAAAATTCATTGGAAAACTGTCCAAGGATTGCAGCATGCGGCTGATGTTCCACGGCCCTGGCGTGCAGGTGGTGGCATTGGTGCCGGTGGCAGGGCCGGTGCCGCCGCCAATCATGGTGGTGACGCCAGACATCAAGGCTTCTTCAATCTGCTGCGGACAAATAAAATGGATGTGCGCATCAATGCCACCTGCGGTCAGGATCTTGCCTTCGCCGGCAATGGCTTCGGTGCCGGGGCCGATAATGATATTGACGCCGTGTTGGGTATCCGGGTTTCCGGCTTTGCCAATACCGACAATGCGGCCGTCCTTGACGCCCACGTCGGCTTTGATAATGCCCCAGTGATCAATAATCAAGGCATTGGTAATCACCAGATCAACCGCCGTCGATGAATCACATTGACTTTGCCCCATGCCATCACGGATCACCTTGCCGCCACCGAATTTGACTTCGTCGCCGTACACGGTGCGGTCTTCTTCTACCTGTAAAATAAGTTCGGTATCGGCCAGGCGCAAGCGGTCACCCACGGTGGGGCCAAACATTTCGGCATAGGCCTGACGGGTTATTTTACTCATGATGATGTCTCCAGTGAGCCCATGATGTCCTGCCTGAATCCGTAGACGTTTCGATCACCGGCGAAAGCCACCAGGGTAATTTCACGTTCCTGCCCCGGCTCGAAACGGATCGCGGTGCCAGCCGGAATATCCGGTCGATAGCCACGGGTTTTGTCGCGTTCAAACTGCAAGGCCGGGTTGGTTTCAAAAAAATGGTAATGTGAACCCACCTGGATGGGACGGTCACCGGTATTGGCGACCACAATGCTGATGACCGGTCGTCCGGTATTCAGTTCCAGTTCGCCGGCTTCAACCAGCAGTTCTCCTGGTATCATATGAGCTCCTATTCAATCGGGTTGTGTACCGTAACCAGTTTGGTGCCATCGGGAAAGGTGGCTTCCACTTGTACTTCCGGTAGCATGTCCACCACGCCATCCATCACATCTTCGCGGTTAAGCAGGGTACGGCCAAATTCCATTAACTCGGCCACCGTTTGCCCATCGCGCGCGCCTTCCATTATGGCGGCTGAAATCAATGCAACAGCTTCCGGGTAATTCAGTTTCAAGCCGCGCGCCTTGCGCCGTTCGGCCAGTAACGCAGCGGTAAATATCAACAGTTTGTCTTTTTCTCTTGGCGATAATTGCATGTTTCACCTTGTCTGGTCAGGTTGCCCAGATGCGTGGCGTACAATTGTCACGCTGTAAAAGTGCGGGGCGAATCGTCCGGCGGACGGTTTCAAAAAAACGCCGTACCGGTTCGGTTTTATCATTCAGTGCACGGCAGATCAACACATCATCTATCAAAGTCACACCCTGCCTGGGTGCATCGCCGATGAGTGTTCTGACCGCTTCACGTTCCTGCTCACCTGCCGACAGGGCAACCATCGTGGCACAAACAGCATGACCATTCAGTCCCCAGCGGGCATGAAACGCCTGTTTATCCAGCAGCATGTGTTCCAGCAACAATGGCCGATTATCGCGGAAAATTCGCCAGTCCAAAACCGCTTCGCCCTTGTTGAAACTTTCACCACAGGAAGGTCGGCCAAACACCAGCAACTCCCAACCGATAAATCCGGCAGTCGGATGCAGATTGATATTAATGGAGGATTGCAGTTTGGCGCCTTCAAATAAAATGGTTTCCTGCGGTAACCATTCCACCGTCGCCTTGTCATCCACCTGAATATCCACGCGTTGCAGTGCTGTTGCTCCAGCACTGCGATAAAACTTGCCCGCCGCTGGCGTGGTGATTAACGCTTGTGCCGAGCAATGTGCATGAATATCAATATGCAAGCGATCACTGGCGACAACGCCCCCAGGTGGATGTAATAAATAAACATGGCACACCCCGCCTTCCGGGTAAAAAGGTCGCTGTACTGTCAATGGTCCCTGGTGCTTGCGCTGATTGAGAATGGTTTTTTCACCACGCCGCTCAAAACCCAATTGCAACCAAGCATGCCAATGCTTGTTTGAGGTGTCTGCATCACTTGCAGGTGTTGGGGAATTATTGTGATCCAGGTACATTGTTTATTGGGCCCGGTTAACACTGGCCAGCCGGTTTATTAGACTGGCGCCTGATTCTGCCGCGTCGATAGCCAGATGCCGGTGTACTTCAGGAGGTATCCTGACCATACACTTGCCACTGGACTGGCGCATTGCTAAAGGTTGTGGAATGTCTTCCCCCTGCTGCATCATATCTTCAACACATTCACCGATCACATTGTATATACCTTGAAACGCCTCCTGCGAGGAAGGCGCCAACCAACTTAACCCAGGAAATTCAGCGCACAAACCGACAATGTCATGATCGTCTTCAGACCACATTACACGATAGGTGTAGTTATCAATTTCTGTTTGCATTGATTTTTCAAACCAACAGGTATCATCATAGTCCCTGATATACAGGAATTGATATCAAACCGTCAAATACTGCTTCACCATCGCTTCAGTCAGTTCCGGCATTGTCCCGGTCGCTACACTGCGCCCACGATCCAAAATACAGAATTTACTGGCCACTTTACGCGCAAATGGCAACTTTTGTTCAACCAGCAAAACCGTTACGCCGAGTTCCTGATTAATCCGTGCAATCGCATCATGAATGCCTGCCTTGCGCTGTTCAGCCGGGGGTGGGTCGATACCTTTAGCCCGGTTCAAACGAATAATCACATCACCGATTTCACTGACAATGTTGGGCTGAATACCTTCCGTCGGCTCATCCAGAATCAGCAATTTCGGATTTAACACCAGCGCCCGGCCAATGGCCAGCTGTTGCTGCTGGCCGCCGGATAAATCACCGCCACGACGACTCATCATTTGTTTGAGTACCGGGAAAATTTCAAACACTTCATCCGGGATTTTTTTGATACCCATTTTTTTGGCGGCACGCAAGCCGATTTTGAGGTTTTCCTCTACCGTCATCAACGGAAAAATCTCGCGCCCCTGCGGCACATAACCAATGCCGAGTTCCGCGCGTTTTTCCGCCCGGAAGGATGAAATTTTTTCACTGGCAAAGGTGATGGATCCATCACGAACAGGAATCAAACCCATGATGCTTTTTAGCAGCGTAGTCTTGCCCACACCGTTACGCCCCATCAGGCACATGCATTCCCCTTGCTCAACCTGTAAATTCAGATCCCACAAGGTGTGACTTTCGCCATAATATTGATTGACTTCGTTGATTGCCAGCATTAATCCCCCAGATAAACCTGTATTACGCGCGGGTCGTTTTGTACGTCATCCATGGTGCCTTCGGTGAGCACGGAGCCTTCATGCAGCACAGTGACGGTTTTCGCAATTGAGCGGACAAATTCCATATCGTGTTCTACCACGATCACCGAATGCTTGCCCTCAAGCGACAACAATAACTCGGCCGTGCGATCAACTTCCTGATGCGTCATCCCGGCCACTGGCTCATCCACCAGCATGACTTTGGGTTCTTGCATCAACAACATGCCAATCTCCAGCCACTGTTTTTGTCCATGCGACAGAATACCGGCCTGACGCCCACGTAATTCAGTAAGACCTATGGTTTCAAGCACTTCATCAATGTGCTCTTCCTGTTCGCTGTGAAGTTTGGCGAACAGCGTTTTCCAGGCACGTTTATCGGCCTTCATCGCCAACTCAAGGTTTTCAAACACGGTCAGGTTTCCAAATACGGAAGGCTTTTGAAATTTGCGACAGACGCCAGCTTCGGCAATCGCCGGTTCGTCCATTTCCAGTAGATTGATGGTCTGACCAAAATACACTGACCCTGTATCCGGTCGGGTTTTACCGGTAATCACGTCCATGAGCGTGGTTTTGCCTGCACCGTTCGGCCCTATCAGGCAACGCAGTTCACCTTCCTTCAAATACAACGATAAATCATTCAGTGCTTTAAAGCCGTCAAAACTGACGCTGACATCTTCAAGATACAAAATATTGCCATGACTGACATCTACCCGCCCGGGAGCCACTCCACGCCGGTTTACAAAATTAAACGTATGATAGCGGTCGATCAGCGGCTTTCGTTCCTTGAATTGCAGTAACGGATTATGCTCGCTCATGCATGCAACTCCTGGCGCTTACGCCACAAGCCGACCAGGCCATCCGGCATAAACACTGTGACCAGGATGAATACCGCGCCCAGGGTAAACAACCAGATTTCCGGCAACAAACCGGTTAAGACCGTTTTCATGTAATTAACCAGCACGGCACCGATGATGGCACCAAACAAGGTGCCTCGACCACCAATGGCTACCCAGACGACAATTTCCAGTGAATTCAATGGGGCAAACTCGCTGGGGTTAATGATGCCGACCTGTGGCACGTACAAGGCACCGGCGACCCCGGCCAGCATCGCCGACAGCACAAAAATCCATAATTTGTACATTTCCACGCGATAACCGATAAAACGTACCCGCGACTCCTGATCACGCAATGCACTGACTACTCGCCCCAGACGGGTTCGTGCAATCCATTGGCAGCCGAGCAACGCTCCCAGCAACGCCAGCCCGGAACACATTAACAAGACGGTTCTCACCGCATCGGTCTGTAAATTAAAACCCAGAATATCCTTAAAATCAGTTAATCCGTTATTACCGCCAAAGCCCATCTCGTTGCGGAAGAATGCCAGCATCAAGGCATAGGTCAACGCCTGGGTGATAATCGACAAATACACACCGGTCACACGCGAACGAAAGGCCAGCCAGCCAAACACCAGTGCCAGTATCCCCGGTGCCAACAGCACCATCACCATGGCGAACGGAAACGAATCGAAACCTTGCCAGAACCAGGGCAGTTCCTTCCAGTTAAGAAATACCATAAAGTCTGGCAACAGTGGATCTCCATAGACACCGCGACTGCCAATCTGACGCATTAAATACATCCCCATGGCATACCCCCCCAAGGCGAAAAATGCGCCCTGCCCCAAGGCCAGAATGCCGCAATAGCCCCACACCAGATCCAGGGATAAGGCAAGCAGTGCAAAACACAAATACTTGCCGATCAACGACACGCTATAGGCCGAAAAATACAAGGGTGAATCCGGCGGGAATATCAGGTTACACAAAGGAATAAGCAGTGTGATTGCCAATAACACACTTAGAACAATGCGATTTTCCATGTCCTTTTTGAAATAGTTCAGAATCATTTATGCCTCCGCTGCGCGGCCTTTTTGCGGAAACAAGCCTCGCGGCCGCTTCTGTATGAACAGAATAATGAAAATGAGCACCAGGATTTTTGCCAGCACAGCACCGGCAAAAGGCTCAAGCACCTTGTTGGCAATGCCCAGTGAAAAACCGGCCAGCAGCGTACCCCATAAATTGCCCACGCCGCCAAATACCACCACCATAAAGGAATCAACAATATAGGCCTGCCCAAGATTTGGGCCGACATTGGTTATTTGGCTCAAGGCAACGCCGGCAACCCCGGCAATACCAGAACCCAGTCCGAACGTCATCGCATCGACCCGCTCGGTGGGTATGCCCATGGCTTTGGCCATGATTCGGTTTTGCGCGACTGAACGTACTTCAAGTCCCAACCGGGTGCGTTTAAGGATTTGCAATAACATCGCAAACACCAGCAAGGCAAACACCAGGATATAAAATCGGTTCCAGGTAAAGCTGAGAAAATCATTTACCGCATACGAGCCACTCATCCAGTCCGGGGTCGAAACACTGCGGTTAAGCGGAGAAAAAATTGATCGGACGGTTTGTTGCAGAAACAGGCTAACACCAAAGGTTGCCAATAAGGTTTCCAGGGGGCGTCCGTAGAGAAAGCGAATAATGCCGCGCTCTATGCCAATACCCACCGCGCCGGAAATCATGAATGCCGCCGGAATTGCCAACAGCACAGCCAGGCCGGTATGCTCCGGTAAAATCTGCTGCATGACATACGTGGTATAGGCGCCCAGCATCATCAACTCACCATGCGCCATATTGATCACCCCCATTACGCCAAAGGTAATCGCCAGCCCGATGGCCGCCAGCACCAGCACCGCGCCCAGACTTAAACCGAAGAATACGGTTTCCACCATGGCATAGACCTCAACGCGTGCTTCCATCTGCAACTGCGCCTTACGTGCCTTTTGCCTGACCTGTTCATCGCTTTCCAGAAAATTTCCTTCACTGTCCTGCTTGCTGATGGCCTGCAGTTTATTGAGAGCTTCCTGACTGTCTTGTGCCGCCAAAACATCCAATGCGGCAAGACGCGCAGCCTGATCCTTACTATCCATATCTTGCAAGGCAAACACCAGTTTCAGTTCATCCTGAATGCGCATATCCGGTTCAATTTCAGCGTGTGCTCGCAGGGTTTCCAGAGTGTGCGCATCCGGCTTTTTGGTCATCGCTTTGATCGCTTCCAGCCGGATTGTTACATCATCAGATGCCAGCTGCAAACGCCCGATCATCACTCTCAACTGGGAACGCAGTCTGTTATTAAGCTTGATATTCTTTGCCTCGGAACGCGATATATCCGGCTGAGCATCTCCACTATGCGCTTCAACTATCTGGTAGTTGTCTGCAGATGCTTTCTCAAGAATCACAACAAGGCCGGATTCTCGTAACTCCAGCAAGCGGTTATCCAGTAACGCCTGTAACACAGTTAAGGTACGCGGATGGTCAGTGCCCGCCAACGTATCCATCGCTTTTCCGCGTTTTGATAACGAACGAATTTTTACCGCATCGACAAGCTCATAAAACGAGAGTGTAGCCACGTCTTCCACTCTCACCATTTCAGAAGCCGGGCTGGTTGGCTGTTCTACAAACTCGGCCAATACCAGTGAAATCGATAAATTAAAACAACAGAGCACCCAACAGCATAAACGGGGCACCGGAGGCACTCTGGGAATTAATAACAAGGTATTAAATCGAATCATTTTTTTTCTTAAAATAAACAATTGAAAGCACAAAACCCTCTATGCAAAACGCTTATGGGGGTAAGCGTAAAGGTAATAAGCGGGAGAAACTGAGAAAATCGAGAGTTTTGTGCTTTCAATTGTATATTTAATGTTTAGAATTCACCGTCAAAATATTGGCCGTACACCTCAACAACACATTAGGCCAACAAAAAATAGAACCCCTTTTTTGGCCAACCCTTTGACAGTGAATATTTGGTCATTCAGGTCATTAATTTAAGAAGAATGTCCGGTAAAAAAACCGGACATTCTAACCTGGATGCTTAGTAATTTTGACCTGAACAGGCTTTGGTTTCAGTATTGTAGTTACCGCAACTGATTGGCGCCGTCCAGTCCGCGATGATAGGTTTGCTTTCCGGCAGGAAGTCAGACCAGGCATCGCCTTTCACTAACGTGTTGGTTTGCCAGACAGTAAAGAACTGACCGTCTTCCTGAATCTCACCGATAAGTACCGGCTTGCTCAAGTGATGATTAGGCAGCATTTGCGCCAGACCACCGGTCAGGTTAGGAAATTTAATCCCGATCATGGCTTTTTGTACTGCATCAGAATCTGTGGTTCCCGCTTTTTCTACCGCTTTCACCCACATGTTGAAACCGATGTAATGCGCTTCCATCGGATCATTCGTTACACGCTTTTTATCTTTGATAAAGGCATGCCATTTTTCGATGAATGCTGCATTTTTAGTGGTATCTTCACTCATGAAGTAGTTCCATGCCGCCAAGTGACCGACCAGGGGCTTGGTGTCCATTCCCGACAACTCCTCTTCACCGACCGAGAACGCAACCACGGGAATGTCTTCTGCAGAAACACCCTGGTTACCCAGTTCTTTGTAGAAAGGAATGTTGGCATCGCCATTAATCGTTGAAACGACCGCTGTTTTCTTGCCTGCTGAACCAAATTTTTTGATGTCAGCGACAATGCTTTGCCAGTCAGAATGACCAAACGGCGTGTAGTTGATCATAATATCTTCTGCGGCTACACCTTTAGCTTTCAGATAAGCTTCCAGAATTTTATTGGTGGTACGCGGATAAACATAGTCAGTACCGGCCAACACCCAACGTGTTGCGCCAATGTCATTCATCAGGTAATCAACGGCTGGAATCGCTTGCTGGTTAGGCGCGGCACCGGTGTAGAAAACGTTTTTGGATGACTCTTCGCCCTCGTATTGAACCGGGTAGAACAATATGCCGTTAAGCTCTTCAATCACTGGCAATACAGATTTACGAGAAACCGATGTCCAGCAACCGAATATTGCCGATACTTTGTCCTTGGTCAGCAGTTCGCGGGTTTTTTCAGCAAACAACGGCCAGTTGGAGGCCGGGTCAACCACTACGGGTTCCAGTTTTTTACCTAACAGACCGCCTTTTTTGTTTTGCTCTTCAATCAGCATCAGCATGGTGTCTTTCAGTGTAGTTTCACTGATCGCCATAGTGCCTGATAATGAATGCAGAATACCGACCTTAATCGTCTCTTCCGCCTGTGCGGATTGTTGCCCTGCCAATAACATTGACATAGACATAAGACAAGAAACACCGGCTTTTTTCATGAAGTTTACCATTCTTATTTTCTCCAGTTTAATGATTAGAGAGTAGCTCTATATATAGTTATTTTTTCGTGAGAGCAAGGCTGCAACGCACGGAGAGCCGCAGTGTATAAGGCATACATGAGGATTCCAGTACGCTGCCAACGCCGCTATCGCGAAAAAGTGCATTTTTAACGATACCCTAGATTTGTAGCTGTAATCCCAAGGTAATCGCGTGTACATCATCCCCTGTCGCATCAGATGAATAATCCAGACCTTTCGTCATCAGGTCACCGTATTGCCATGCCAGGGATATGCGTGCGTTATGTCCGTCAATAATGTAATTAACGCCGGCCTCATACACATCTCGATCAGCGCTGGTATCCGGCATTACATTTACATAGCGCAGATAGGGCTGGAATTGACCAATTAATACCTTGCCCGGAATCAAGTACATGCCACTGACATCATAAGCATCGCCCTCAAACATGTTAAAGCCAGGCATTAAAGAATCCCTGGTTGCCGTGCTATAACCATTGGAAATCTCGTAGTTTTTGTATTCACCGTTAATGGTCACGACACCTTCATTACCAAGCACTGTTTCGTACAATACATCAACGGTGAATCCCTGAAAATCACCTGCATCAGCAGCGGTACCTGCACCGTCTTCCTGATATTGGTGGGATAAACCGATAGTAAAAATATCACCACCGCCACCGTAATAGGTGCCAGACGTGTAATACCCTGGGTTTTTTTCTACATCCAGGAAGTTATATGCGATGCGTTGCGCGAATAAAATATTGTCTTCCTGATTTGCAGATGCTCTTAAGCCTCTGAAAAAACCCACTGCATACTGAAGGCGTCCTTCCATAAAGGATCCCCAGACAGTAGCACCATCGTCACGCCCTACGGCACCAGCAGTGCCTGAGCCAATCGAGGTACCAAAATCAGAAGGTTCAAACGGTGTGCCCGCAGAAAAAATTGGCCATACAGCACTATAAAAAGGTCCGTTCAATTCACGACGTTCTGCAGGGACCAGCATACGTCCCACCCAGACATTAAATTCAGGCATGATTTCAAATTGGCCAATGGCATCCAATACTCTGATTTCATCGTTATTTGAAATCTCGGTATTAAATGTCAACTTGATGTATTCATGTAATTGAGCGTTTAAATACAAACGCATATTGTTCAGGGCAAAACTGTTTGACCAGTCATCGCCATTTGGCGCTCCACTTTCCATAGCGGTAAAGCTGGTTCTGAAACCGGCACCAATGCTTAACCATTTTGTATCATCAATTTTGAATGTTGCCCCAGCGGTGGACAGCGGAGAATACCCGGCTATCACCGTGCTCAGCGCGGCGGCAGAAAACGCCTTTAAATACCCCTTTGCAGCGGTATTTTTTATTGAACTTATCATAGAAACTCCCATCATATTTTAAACACCTTAACAATGCCGTGTTTACGGCGAAGACCATAGATTGGCTGAGAGCCATTATTTTTCCTGAGCCCGATTCACACAATGCGTTAAATGACGCATCAGTTAAATGACGTATAACATCCCTGGTAAGCTTTAGATATTCTGAAAAAGCGGTTTTCCTTATTTTACTGAAGGGTTGCAACACCTTTTTCCTCAGCGTTTATTTCGACATTAAATTTAGATTTTGCCGCTTGCCTTGCATCGTGTTTCAATACCTTCAATTACAAATGCGTTGTCAGGACTCTTATGAACATCAGCACCTCTAATTTTTTGTTACATGGCATTTTCACTATTTCAGTGGTACTGGGAAGCCTGGGCTGTTCAACCGTACCGGACAGCAAACCCCATACATTTGACCCCCGACAGGTTGAGTCCCTTAAATTTTCTCTACAAAACACCACGGCAGTAGGTGTTAACCTGCCGGTCTCTGAGATTGACACCCAGGTGATAGATAATCTGAATGACTGGGGATATATTTTCGCAAGCCCTGACAGGCCATACACACATTATTTACACGCAAAAATCGGACGGATAAAAAGAGGCAATGCCCCGGTTGGTTTTTCATATGCCATAGGGAACAGCAACCCGCGCTCGCCTGATTTTCAAACCCTGGACATTCTGCCCATTGGTTGTTCCTTGGCCCCCAAAGAAAACCCAACAGACCAGGCGGCACTAACACTGGAAGTCATGGCAGAAGACTATATTGACTACAGCAAGGATTCTGACAAAAGCAAACTGAGCTCAGAACTCACTAACGATATCAGCACCGCATGTTTTAATTTGTTAAGCCGTTTGCGCGTCAAAACGGCAGAGCTCCCGGCTGATGAAGCGGGCAGCAGTAAAAGAAGTAGCTGGATACCCGAAATCAGAATTGAGGTGGAAGAAATCCCCGATACACCTGAAGTTACTGAACAAGCTGCGCCCGTGACATCGGGCGATATAGCGGATCAGCCCGACAGCCAGACGACCATATCGCCGGCTGAAAAGACAGACACAAGCAGCCCAATCAAGATTGAGACCAAAAAGTCGCCTAAAAAAACGGGCTGGGGCAATAAACGCATCATTATTCATAACCAAGGCAACCCGGTCATCTTTCAGTTTGGTCACGAACGTAAATAACCGGATTTTTTTGCCATGCGCTATGCATTACCGCAGAGTATCTCCAAAATCCGCCGCGATTATAATTCCTGGGTGGCCAATGAAACGCTGGAAGATTATGCGTTGCGTTTTGCGCCCAGGACATTTCGCAAGTGGTCAGAGTTTCAGGTAGGCAATACCGCGTTTGGCTCAACATCATTTCTGGTACTGGAAGCCATTGGCGGCTTTTTAACCATCAATTATGGCTTCACCAATGCCTTCTGGGCCATCATCATCGTTGGCCTGATTATTTTTATTACCGGCTTTCCCATCACCTATTATGCCGCCCGCCATAATATCGATATTGACCTGCTGACGCGCAGCGCCGGGTTTGGTTACTTCGGTTCCACCATTACCTCGCTGATCTACGCCTCGTTTACCTTCACTCTGTTTGCGCTGGAAGCAGCCATCATGTCGCAGGCGATCGAGATGTATTTCAATATCCCTATTGGCTATGCGCACGTGATCAGCGCGTTAGTGGTGATTCCTTTGGTCACGCATGGCATTACCACCATCAGCCGCATGCAATTATGGACGCAACCGGTCTGGCTGATTCTGTTGTTCCTCCCCTATTACGCCGTCTTCACCAAAGAACCGGAAGCCCTGCTCACACTCAATGCCTATTTTGGCATTGCCAGCAGCGGTCAGGGATTTGACTGGTTACTTTTTGGCAGTGCGGCAACAATCGCCTTTTCCATGATTGCGCAGATTGGAGAGCAAGTCGACTTTCTACGTTTTATGCCCGAGAAGAAAAAATCCAACCGCATTCGGTGGTGGACAGCTACCATTATTGCCGGCCCGGGGTGGATTTTTTTTGGCATGGCTCGCCAACTGGGGGGTGCATTTCTGGCGCATCTTGCTATTCAACAAGGCATAGACCCGTCCCAGGCGCACGAACCGGTACGCATGTATCAAGCGGCCTACAGCCATATTATTGAAAACGCCGATACCGCTTTGCTGGTCACCACCCTTTTTGTCATCATTTCGCAGGTTAAAATTAACGTCACCAATGCCTATGCCGGATCGCTGGCCTGGTCCAACTTTTTTTCCCGTCTGACCCACAGTCACCCAGGCCGTGTTATCTGGCTCTGGTTTAATGTCTCCATCGCCCTGTTATTAATGGAATTCGGCGTGTTTGGCGCTCTGGAAAAAGTGCTGGGACTTTTCTCCCATATGTCGATTGCCTGGATCAGCGCAGTTGCCGCCGAACTGTTAATTAACAAACCCCTGGGGCTGAGCCCCAAAATTGTCGAATTTAAGCGCGCCTATTTACCGGATTTGAATCCAGTCGGCATCGTCTCGACGGTGTGTGCCTCGGTCATCTCGATTCTGGCCTATTCCGGGCTGTTCGGTGAATACGCGCAGGCGTTTTCCGGCTTTCTGGCGCTGGCCGTTACCTTTGTCATGGTACCCAGCATTGCCTATTTTACCCGTTACCGGCATTATCTGGCCCGTTCGCGCTTTTACAAGCATGTTAAACACCCGTTGAAATGCTCTATTTGCGAAAATGAATTCGAGCAGGAAGATGTTGCCTATTGCCCTGCCTATCAGGGCAGTATCTGTTCACTGTGCTGCTCGCTGGATGCGCGTTGTTTTGACGCGTGCAAACCCGGCGCACGGCTGGATGATTACCTGGCCAGCTTCTCGCGCCATTTTATTCCGGGCGACATGACGCTGGATACAAAAATGCTGTTACTGCGTTTTACAATGCTGTTTGTGTTCATGGGAGCATTGTCCGGTATTTTTATCGGCATAATTTATTACCAGGACCTGATGTTTGCAGGAGAAAATGGCAAGGCCTATGACCTTCTGTTTAACAATTTTTTCAAAATCTATTTTTCCATTCTGGTATTCATTGGCCTTTGTACCTGGTGGCTGATTCTGAATGATGAAAGCAAACGCGTCGCGCATGAAGAGACGGGCAAGCAAACCCAGCGCCTGCTGACGGAAATCGAGGAACATAAAAAAACGGATGCCAAACTACAACAGGCAATGCACGCAGCAGATAATGCCAATATGGCCAAAAGCCGTTTCCTCAGCAATATGAGCCACGAAATTCGTACCCCGTTAAACTGTATCGTCGGTTATTCGCATATTCTGGAAAACGACCCGGCCATACCCAAGAGACGACGTGATGCTGTCGGCATTCTAAAACGCAGTGGCGATCATTTAGCTTCGCTGGTCGAAGATATTCTTGATATTGCCGGCATTGAAGCCCGAAAATTTGAACTGCGCTACGAATCCATCAACTTCCATCATTTTCTTGACCATATCGTGGCCTTGTTTAAACCCATCGCCGAAACCAAGGGACTGCGTTTTCAGTGCCAGATCCTTGATCCATTGCCTGTCAATATACGCGGAGATGAAAAACGGATTCGCCAGGTGCTCATTAATTTGCTGAATAACGCCGTTAAATTTACCAGTGAAGGAGAAATTATCCTGCGCCTGAGTTATCGCGGGGATGTCGCCAGTTTCAAAATTATTGATACCGGTCAAGGTATCGCCGAAGAAGACATGGAAAAAATATTCCAGCCCTTTATCCGGGTAAACCGCTCAACCGGAAATGCAGAAGAAGGCAGTGGGCTCGGCTTAACCCTCAGTAAAATTTTGGTGGAACTGATGGGCGGAGAACTCTCCGTTAACAGTGAGCTTGGACAAGGTACAACATTCACTATGCGCATGATGCTACCTGATTTGAAAAGCACCAGCGAAGTACTGGATACCAACACCATCATTGGCTATCAGGGACAACGCAAAACTATCCTGGTAGTCGATGACTACGCTGAACAAAGAAACCTGATTGTGACCTTGCTGGCCCCACTTGGTTTTACTGTTATGCAAGCAGACTCAGGCCGCGATTGTTTAGCGCGCATGGAATACATCAATCCAGATCTTATCTTGCTTGATCTTTCCATGGATCAAATAGGAGGTATTGATTGCGCCAAAGAACTTCGCGCAAGGCACTTTAACATGCCCATTATTGTGTTAAGTGCCAATGCCTACCCTGCGGATAGAAAAGCAGCCATTAACGCAGGATGTAACGATTTTCTGTCCAAACCGCTAAGAGTCAAAGATCTGATGGCTAAATTGAAACTACATATGGCACTGGAATGGACAAATACAGGCAAACCTGCCCCAACGACAACTAAAATAATGCCACCGCCTTCTCACATCGACGCGACGCCTCCTCAGGACATTTTAATTCCTCTGCAACAGTCAGTGAGAATTGGTGACCTTGTCACATTACGTCAACAGCTTGATGACTTAATGTCCCAAAATCCTGAATATACCAACTTTGGACAACGCTTAAAAACATTAGCGGCACAATTCAAACTGGGAGAAATCAAGCACATTATTAATGTAAAACATCGAAAAGACTGAACAACGATGCAAAATAATCATAACGGCACCGTGTTAATTGTAGATGATACGCCAGGTAATCTCGCCGTTCTGTCTGACATGCTCAGCGAAGCAGAATTTCGGGTGCTGGTTGCCACGGATGGAATGTCCGCACTTGAACAAATTTCCTATTTAACTCCTGATGTTATTTTACTGGATGTCATGATGCCTGGGATTGATGGGTTTGAAACTTGTCGTCGACTTAAAGCAACACAGGATACACGCCACATCCCGATTATTTTCATGACCGGTTTGAGTGAACTGGATGATCTGTTGAAAGGGTTTAATGAAGGCGCGGTTGATTATATCGTCAAACCCATCAAGCCCGCAGAAGTACTGGCGAGAATTCAAGCGCAATTAAACCAGGTAAAAAAGTTGCAACGTGCCGAGAAAACATTGGACCATGTCAATTTTGCTGCACTTGCTTTTGATAATACCGGGATGGTTACCTGGATGACAACCACGGCGGTTAAAATTATGCATGATTGCATCCAAACTGCACATACTGACGATTTACAGTGTGGTGACTTTTTGCCAGAAGAATTACTGCACCAGGCCCAGGCTTTTATAATGACCAGGGATTCATTCAATGCAGATATTAAAATTGGCGAGCACTTCAGTGGCATTCTCATCCCCTGTCTGAATGGTTCGGAAACCTTGATGCTGATCCAAAAAAATGCCATGCAATGGGATCAGGAAACGCTCAAACAATCCTTTGGACTGACAGCTCGCGAAGCTGAAATTTTAATGTGGATATCGCGCGGAAAAACCAACAAGGAAATCGGTCAGATTCTGCAAAGCAGCCCGCGCACAATCAATAAACATCTGGAGCATGTGTTTGAAAAACTGGGCGTACCCACACGTACCGCAGCCGTCGTTAAAGTTCTCAATGCCAAACTCTAGGAGACTGTCGGATTATGGATAATTCTACTGCGACGCCCCCATAACCCGACAGACTCATAGCAGGTTATTGAAAAACGCTATGAAAACAGATAAGGCGCAAATGATGAAAAAAGTCAGTTTATATCAGGTAAATGAGCATTTTAAGCCCTTTTTTAACGCCGAATTGGCAAGCGCAATAGTGGTTCAACAGCCTGCTAAAGCCAAGGTTTGCAAAACACAGCTTCCCTCCCGTCTACACCACATTCTTAATCAGCTTGAAAAATATAGCTGAACATGGCATTCTTCCGAAATTTTTTGGCGACTTTATCCTGATAAAGTCATTCCACTGATTTTTAACCACAAGAGGCAATTTAATGGCTGGTCGAAACCACTTATTTATTCCCGGTCCTACCAATACACCGCATGAAGTTTTAAGTGCCATGCATGTTCCTATGGAAGATCACCGTTCTCCGATCTTTCCAGACTTATTAAAACCTGTGTTGGAAGATTTGAAAAAAGTCTTCCGCACTGAAACCGGCCAGGCCTTTATTTTTCCAGCCTCCGGTACCGCAGGCTGGGAAGTGGCATTAACCAACACGTTAAACCCTGGCGATAAAGTATTGATTTACCGTTTTGGTCAGTTCAGTCACTTGTGGATGGATATGGCACAACGCCTGGGTCTGGATGTTGAATTTCATGAAGTGGAATGGGGCAAAGGAATTCCCCTGGATGATTTGGAAGCGCGTTTGAAAGAAGACAGCAGCCATGAGATCAAAGCCGTTCTGGCCACGCATAATGAAACTGCCACCGGTGTCACCAGTGATATCGGCGGAGTACGTAAAGCACTGGATGCGGCCAGCCACCCGGCTTTGTTATTTGTGGACGGCGTGAGTTCAATCGCCAGCATCGAATTCCGCATGGATGACTGGGGTGTGGACGGGGCGATCAGTGGCTCGCAAAAAGGTTTTATGTTACCGGCGGGCCTGGCCATTCTGGCATTCAGCCAAAAAGCGTTGACAGCATCTGAAACGGCAAGCTTCCCGCGCTGTTTTCTCGATTTAAAAGATCAGATCAACACCAATAAAGACGGCTATACGCCTTACACACCGGCGACACCCATGATCCACGGCTTACGTAAGGCTTTGGATTTATTGCTGGAAGAAGGCATGGACAATGTCTATGCACGTCATACCCGGCTTGCCGAAGGCACACGCAGAGCCATCGCGGCGTGGGGTTTAAAATTGTGTGCTCAACCGGGTTTTGAGTCTGATACAGTGTCTGCCATTGTGGTTCCTGAAGACAAAGATGCACGCGATGTCATCAGCACGGCTTTCCATAAATACAATATTTCACTGGGTGCCGGATTAACTGAAGTGGCTGGAAAAGTCTTCCGTATCGGCCATATCGGCGATATGAACGATGTCTCCATGCTGGGCGCGATTGCCGGTGTGGAAATGGCATTGCTGGATAACGGTTTTGATATTCAGGCGGGTAGCGGCGTCGCTGCCGCGATTGAATATTATCGTACGACAGCTTAATCCGTTTCGATCAGTAAGGCAGTTGCTATTCAGGCAACTGCCTCTTGACTCATCTCCTGGGCGTCCCGCCTTAGCCCATCACTCACACAACAAATAATCCAGCGAATCCTTGATGGCCAGCTTGATCTGATCAGGTGGCTGTTGGTAAAAGCTTTGCCAGGCCATGGCAACATGCTGTTCATAATCCTGCTCTTCTGGATGGGTGTGCAGCCATTTTAACCGGACAGCATGGCCAATCAGCACATCAACCACCAGCACGTCCTCAATCTGTAGATTTTCATTGGTGCGCATCAACATGGCTGCCGCATTCAGGGCTTCTACCGTTAGCTGCCGATACATGGGGGCTTGAATTTTATTCAGCAAATGGCTGACATACAGCTTGAAGCTCTGCTCTTCCGCCGTCATCTCCGACAGGATATTGTCACTGTCCAGCCGGTTTTTACTGTTCAGTTTATCGCCGATCACCACCCCGCGGCAGTGATGCAAAACAAGCCATACGTTTTCAAAAAACTCTGGTACATCACGCCCAAAGCTGCCCTGTTGTTCGCGCCATTCATACCAATTGCCATCGTCTTCCTGCGCAGCCATCGTTTCTACTTTGATTTCACCAACAGCCAGACGGCTGGATGATTTCTGATAATGCAATGCTTCATCCCGCTTCAACTGCACTTTGATATTGCTGAAATCCGCCAGCATCTCGCGCACTTTTGTAGCCAACTGATACGGCGACATTGCCAATGTTTGATCAAAAGCCTGGTCGAGACTTTCACATCCTGACTCTCGTTTATGCCACACACAGAGCAGATGCAATATATGCCCCACCCGGACGGTATGCATATCGGTGAATATGTCGGCATCCGACTTCATCAACAGCCCCAGGCACAATATCAACTCCTGAATAATCGCGCGTTCGCTGGGGTCCGTATTGAATTGATTGATAATGGAAAGAATTTCTGATGAATCCGCCGGCTTTTTTAGGGTTGCCTTGCCGCTGTAGGATCGCCCCAGCGTCAACCCATGCTGACGCAAAAGTATTTCATTGGCAGCCTGGGCCAGATTGATGTCGTATTTGCCGAGCACCCCGGCAGCACGACGTACCACATACCATAAATGACGATCTCCGGCCTGGTCATAAATATCTTCCAGCAATTGATCCAGGCGAATGCTTTCTTCATCATCGCCTGACCACTGAAGCCCAAAACCCATTCCGTGCCGCGAAATCAGTAATGCGACCAGTTCCAGTTGGGCATAAAGGTTATTTTCTGTCAGCAGCCTTTCAACTAATACCTCATCTTCTTCATTTTCCCACTGTGACAGAGCATGTGCCGGCAACGGCTGATGGTTTTCAGCCGGCTCTACCAGTACCCGCGGCAAGGGTTGTTCAAACTGATCCCAACTGGCATCCGCAAAATTAAACCCATGCAGATAATCGATCACTTCCCTGCGTGTATTTTTTATTGCCTGATTCAACGTGACCAATTGCACGGGAACCCGGTTAATCTCACCTTGTTTCAAGTCTTGCAGAAAATCGAACAATATGTGCTGATTACTGCCTTCAAGCATATTCTGTTTAATGGGAACAGTCATCAGTGGCTGATCCGGAACATCCCAGTGATGGTAAACATAACTCAGTTCCAGGCTGAGACGTTGAATCAAAAAACGGTTATCCATCGCAAGGTAAAAGCCTTTCTGATTCAGACACTGGGGCAAAAAGATCATCAGTTCACCCGCCAGCTGATAAACACAGGATGTTGCCAGTGAACGCAACTGGCGCAACGGGCGGCCACTTAACCCGATGCGATCATTTCGCCCTAACTGGGTTAATGCTTCTGATAATTCCTCAGCCTCTCTGATCTGAATAGGCGCTATGTCACTCATCGTAATCGCATACAAATCTTGTTGCGCTAATTGCTGCTGTACCTGATCATCCTCTGCCAGCAACAAGACCTGAACTGAACCGGAATTATCTTTAGCGGACGCTTTGTGTCGCGCCAATGGGTCCAGGTCCTCAACGTGCAACAGGCCATCCTGTACCAGACTGCCCAGAATAAACAGGCTTTGCGCCCAGACCAGTGGCACATTGTCATTAGGCAAACGAGGCTGGCTGCCGGGGTTCTCCCGTTCTGCATCGATATGTTCTTCAGCTACCCAGTAGACTTCAGGCAGCAGCCCATAGCCATTTTTTTCCACCGATACTGCATCCAGGCGTTCAAGATAATGTTGTATTTTCTGCTCATTCCCCGTAAATAAATGATTCAGCAGCAGATAGGTAAAAAACAGTGGCCATTCACATTCAATGTCTGCAAATTGCTTGAGTTCGTGCGCTTCATAATGCAGCCGATTGTGATCCTCGATTGCTGTCTGGTGGCCATCACGCAAAAAGCGTTTGCAGCCATAATCGCCTTCCAGTTTTTCACAGATTTCATCCAGGGTTTGCTGGCGTAATTGATCATTATCCACCGCAAAGGCCGGAAATCCGATCACACTGAGTACCGCCGCATCCACTTCCTTGGAAATGGATTCACGCGGCAGCAATGACTCCAGCGTGATGCGGGTATGTGCAATATCATCGTGATTGACATGAATCACCGAAGCCTGTCCGCCCAGCTCGCCAAATAAATTAAAATCGGATAATGCTTCGAGTGCAGCTTTAGCCATGCCGATAGAGCTCGCATTCAGCTCGGCCTCACCTGAATTGATTTTATGTCCCCGTTCCCAGATACCGTAATCCGGCGTGCGATAGGTCCGGCTGATGTAATGCACCAGATTCTGCACAAAATTGACTTCAGCCAGGGTAAACACAATGCGCAAGCCTGATGCCGTCATCTGCGCCAGCATCAACAAAAACAATGAGGTTGCATCCAGTTGCAGATGCCCCCACTCATGATCACCCACTACGGCCACACCAGTTTGGGTATCGTATTTTGCATGCAGTGCATCCAGCGGATTCTGGGTATGTTTGAAACGCTCCACCTTATCGGCCTGACGCATCATCGCCGTCAGCAACCCGCGCATCAGTTTGACTGTGCTTTGCTCCAGCTCATACACACGCTCCTTATGTTCCCCGCTGCGCCGATAGGCCAGCGCCAGCCCCCATGCGGCAAGTATGCTGTACACATTATCGCGCACCCAGGCATCGGTATAATTGCCATGGGTATTAATCGCGGTACTTGCCGGTAGCAGCCCGGTCACCCAGTCCTGACGGGCAAGAATGATGTCTTTCACCTGTTGATAATAAACATCCAATTGTTCGTTTTGATTACTCATTCACTTGTTATTGACTGGCGTGGAAGAAAATTGATGCGTTTATTGATCCGCAAAAAGTACACGAACACAAATCGACATCGTTTTATAATGATAAGTTAATCAAGCATGCTCTTGTTTTCAAGAATCATTCTTTAAACGCAGTATTTCAACTATGTGATTTGACACACCTGCAGCGCGCCAGATACCTCACTTTTAAAGACAAACTTAAAGCATGCATTCCAGACATTTCATAACCATTTGAAATTAAATAATAATCTACATTTATTTTAGCTGGCATAAAATTTGTTTATTTGTTCAGTTCATTAAATACTACAGCAGGACATCATAACTAATCATGGACGACACATCTTAGCCTTCCATCTTTTATTCATCATCAGCTGACCTGTCTCACCCAGCATGACTTAGCTTCTGAGCCTGAATACCATAGCTCAGTCGACGACATAATTAAAATGATAAATCAGGAGCAAACAACATGATCCAGCCCCATCACCCGCATCTTGCGCTACGCCATAAATGGATGGTCAATAGCGAACAAACCAATGAGCTTGCAGATATCGCCGAACAACTGATTAAAATTGGTCAGGCGCTGAAAGAGAACGGTGAATTGACCATAAATGACGTGAATATTGCGCCGCAGTCACAACCGCTGTTTATCGTGCGTTACGAACGATTACCGCGCGGTGAATTAAAACTGAAGCTGGAAATCGAATGGGAAGACGGCACAGACGTTCCCGAACAAAACAGCACACTGATCATTGACTAACTCTGCAACTGGACGCAATGGAAAACTCGTTGGCCTGTCAACTCAGGAAATTTCTGCTGCACCATGAAATTTCCCAGGAGCTGGCATTTACTTTATTAGCTTCACCCGCCGCACACCACAAACAGGACAAATACAAACCCCTGTTAAACCGCCTGTATCAAAAGCCGGAATCGATCAGTCGTTTTAATAAGGAACTGAGATTTATCGCTGAACAGGCTCATCACTGCCTGGGGTTTGAGCTGCCTCCCGGTCAGGGAGCCAGTTTATTCTCACTGATACTATTTGGATTATCCTCGCTGCTGGCTATCATACTTGCACCTATTGCCATCGGTGGATTACTTTATTTAATCCTGGCCGGGGCATCCAATCTCTCCATCACGTATGGTGTGCCCGCACTGGCTGTGCTTGCGATCTGCCTTGCTTTGATGGTACTCCTGGCGGCGCTGGAAGGCAGCCAGATATCGATTGTCTCATTGCGCACCAAAGATCTTTCCGGCATTGCCAGGGCATTGCCACGCTGTGCAGACATTCAACAGCTGACCAAGAAAACCTCGGAATCGCAAAAATACCTGGCCGGACGCCAGTTCTTTGTCATTTTTGTGGTGTTTTTGATTGCCCAATCCACCAGCTTTCCCAATGCGGCGGATTTCATGCCTGAATCCGCGGCAACGATTATCAATGCTGTGCCATTACTTGATCTGGCATTGCTTAAGCTTGGCTTTCTCGGTGCCTTTGTCACCTTGTGGTTTGGCCAGCTGGCGCCGCAGTTTTATGCCAATAAAAATCCGCAGGCGATGCTTGACGTGTTCGGCATGAAAGCCGTTGTTCAGTTGTGTTTTCTGTTTGAATCATTTGGCTTTGCCCGCCCCGGCAGCTGGCTGATCACCCATTTAAAACCCGGCGCGCCGATCGCCACATCCCAGCGGGAAGAATTTGAAAACATTGCCCGGGATAACGGCTATCAAACGCTGTTGCAGGAATATCACTGGCAGCTGGAGTCCGCAGAAAGCTGGCAGTTACATTATCAACGGGTCACCGGCTTTACATCCAACGGCATTGCTCAAATCAAGGAAGATGGTCTGGAAGTGTATGGCAACTCATTACTGCCTGAATTCATCAACATGCTGCACCCTGAAAACAGGCAACGTGCAGTGATTTCAGAAGGTGCTGAATCCATCAGACTGGGTGATGAGTGGCACACCTACCTGCAAGTGATCAAACCCAGTCATGGCAGTTTTGCGAATGATGAAACTATCAGCAGCAGGATTAACATTGAAGGCAATGAAAAACTGACTCAAGCCCGGCTCAGCATTACCCGCCCCACCAAACTGATTCATATGAAATGGGAAGCCTATGCAGCGGTGTTATACCTGTCCCCGATTACCATTCGTAAATATAAATATGATGACACCATCGAGCTATTGCGTTTGGTCTCTGAACAAACCATCGACATTCATCAGCAAAACAGCGACGGCGAAAGCAGACGTGCCGAATACATTGAAACCTTTCCTAAAATCGGCACCTATTACGAGTTTTCCTGGGAGTATGCCTGAGATTATTCACCGTCCTGACATCAATCTATACACAATTTCAGCGTAACTTTGCCGTCATGATCACTCCTTATAATCCAGCCCTGTAACCCTGCGTTACACCTTTCTTGCTGCACAACTGAGGAGTCTCCATGTTAATTCGAGCTTTACTACCTGTACTAACCGCTTACCTGCTATGTTCTTCACAGGCAAATGCGGAAGCGCAAATCAAACCGGTATTACAAACCCCTGCCCGACTGGGCGATATTGAAGGCCAGGATAATGATCCGGATGATCCGGCGATCTGGATTCACCCGCATAACCGCAAAAAAAGCCTGATCATCACCACGTTAAAAGAAGGCGGGATGGATGTGTATGATTTGCAAGGTCAACTGATTCAGCACATCACGCCTAAACCCGTCCCGGGAATTGCAAAAAACCCGGCGCGTTTCAACAATGTCGATATTGTGTTTGGCATGCGTCTTCATCATCGTTTTCAAGATGTTGCCGTGGTTTCTGATCGCTATAACGATATGATCCGCTTTTTTGCCATCTCCAAAAAAAGGTTACGCCAGGGCAAAGATCCTTTGTATGAAATCACCGCCAGGTCTCAACCGACGATATTTAATAACAACCCTGAACAAGTCGCTGAAGGGGATTTCACCACCTACGGTCTGGGCGTAAGCCAACCTAAGGGCAGACGAGGCAAAGTCTTCGCCTATGTCAGTCAAAACGATACAAATCGTCTTGCAAAACTGGCATTAAAGATCATGCAAGGTGGACGTATCGGCTATAAGATGATCGCCAAACATGATTTACCCGAATTTTTTAAATTGCCAGATGGCTCTATCTGGGATGCCGCACAAGATGACGATAATGAAAAGTCGCATGTAGAAGGCATTGTTGTTGATGATAAAAATGGCATGGTGTATTTCGGTCAGGAACAGGTCGGCATCTGGAAAGGCCCCATTAAACGCACGTTTAAAAGCCTGGTGTTATTCGACAAAGTCAACGAATTCGGTGTCCCTTATCTGCGTACCTGGAACGAAGAAGAAGAGGAATACGATATTGAAATTCTATGGGATCAGGATAAAGACTATGGCTCGGATTATCTGTCTGAAGATGTTGAAGGCCTGGCTATGTATGATGCGGGCCATGGCGAAGGCTATCTGATTGCCTCCAGTCAGGGCAGTAACCAGTTTGTTGTTTATGATCGTAAATCCAATGATTACATAGGCAATTTTTCGATCACTGCCAATGAAGATGGAGACGTGGACAGCGTGCAGGAAAGTGATGGTGCCGCGGTGACTCACCTGAATCTGGGCGGTGAATTCAAAACCGGCCTGCTGGTTGTTCAGGATGGTGAAAACACACCTTCCCTGTTTGCTGAAGACGGCGAAGCTATCGACAACGCCAATTTCAAATACATCCGTTGGGGTGATATTGCCGATCAAATGGGGTTGGACATCAACAACGGCAAGTAATGCCCTTGTAAATCTCAACCATCTGCTGCCGGAGTCGTCATTCAAATACTCAGTCGGCAGCAGATTCCCCTCGTCACCCGACCTCACTCTATCTAGCTATATCCTGCACATCCTCACTTGTTCAGAATTTGAGCCAATGCGATAATGCAGACGGTTATCCGGCCAAAGGTCGACGCTTGCATTGCTCATGAAAATTCTGAATCTGTACTTTAAAAACATTAATTCCCTGCGCGGGGAAAGCCGCATTGATTTTGATCAATCCCCTATTTCCGACGCCGGCATTTTCGCTATTACCGGCCCCAACGGTTCCGGCAAATCATCCATACTGGATGCCATTATGCTGGCGTTGTACGGTGAAACCTACCGTTTTAACAAACCCGCCGAACATGTCATGAGCAAACAGACCGGCGACAGCTTTGCGCAGATTGAATTTAAGTTGAGCGATAAAAAATACCGCTGCCGCTGGCAGGTCAGTCGCGAAAATAATGCACCGGAGGGTGATGTGCAAACCCCCACCATGTCGCTGTCGCTGCCGGATGAAGAAAACCAAATTATTGCAGACACACCAGACGGCGTTCGCCAGTACATTGCCGAAATCACCGGCATGGACTTCCACAAATTCAGTCAGTCCATGGTGCTGTCACAGGGTCAGTTCAGTGCATTTTTAAATGCACTGGATAACGAGCGCATGTCTGTGCTGGAAAAAATTACCGGTGAAACCATATACCAGCGTTATCGTCAGCAAACCGAACACACTCATGAACAACTGAAACAGGATGTTGAAGCTCTTCAGCAATCGCTGCAAGAAACACCACTGACTCCGGCTGAAACCGTTGAAGCCAACCAGCATGATCTTGCCGATTTTCAGGAGCAGGTCGCCGAATACACGCAAGCGACTTCAGACCTGGAACAACAACTGCAACAGGCGCAGCAGCTTAAATCGTTACAAAACACGTTGGCTGAGCAGGACAGTCGTCAGCAATCGTTACAACAGCAGCAGCAACAGACCACTGCTACACTGCAGGAAATAGAACAGGCCCAGCCAGCGCTGCTACTGAAAGACGACATTGCTGATCTTGAGCGGCATCGTAATCTGATCACAGGACGTGAAAATGCGTTGTCTCAATTAACCCGGGAGGCCGAACAACTGCAGCGCCAGGTGCAGGCTCAGTCCGATGATAGTGCACCACAACGCAGCGTTGCTGAG
Organism: Methylococcaceae bacterium; assembly: GCA_006844705.1. Taxonomy (GTDB): domain Bacteria; phylum Pseudomonadota; class Gammaproteobacteria; order Methylococcales; family Methylomonadaceae; genus Methylomarinum. The sequence goes on from SPJS01000063.1 coordinate 34,603, forward strand.
CAACGGGACATCATCAACGATTTGCAACAACAAATCGCCGATCATCAAGCCGAGCTGCCGCAGGAAAATGCACTGCTCCAGTCTACTCAACAGCAATTAACAGAAAAGCAAGCCTCGCTGCAATACAGTCAGGACTGGCTGGCCGAACATGATCTGGATAAGTCGCTAGTGGACAAATTTCCTGATGTGGAGAAATTAAAACGCCTCAGAACATCGGTGCTGGAACTGTCAGACAAGCAAAAACACCATGGCCAGTGGAGCAAAACCACCACCCAGTCCATTAATAAAACGCAATCATCAATCAAGTCCATTGCAAAAAACATCAAGGAACTGAATGCTCAACTAGCCAAAGACGAGCAATCCATTTTTGACTGGACGCAAGGCAAAAGCTTTGCAGAACTCAGTGAACTCCAACGCGAACAACAGGAGCGTGTACAAAATTTTCAGGAATTGTATGATCTGGCCGATGTTAACGCCAAAGTGGGCAAGAAAGGTTTTTTTGCACGATTCAAACGCAACACGTTTGACATGGCCAAGGAAGAACATGAATTAGTCTCAGAACAAAGTACCCTGCAGTTGGAAATTGCCCGCGAAGAAAACATCCGTCGCACATTGGAACAGGCCGTCGTGCAGGAAGGCCTGGTGCGTAAACTCGTCAAAGACAGGGAAAAACTGATTGATGGTCTGCCTTGCCCGTTGTGTGGGGCAAGCAAACACCCTTATGTTCACTCGTCTCCACCCACCATTGATTCGCGCAAGGCGCTGGCGGATCAACGTGGCAAGCTACAAGCCCTGCGCTCGCATGCAGACAGCTTGTCGATTCAGATTCGGGAAATCAGACAGCAGGAAGAGGATGAATCAGACAAGGACAATAAACTCAAACATATCCGATCGCAATGGGTGGTATTAAGCAACCGCTTGAATGTGGCTGATGAACGGCTGGAACTGGATAATCTGCCGCTCATGAAAAAACTGCTGGCCCATGAAAAAAAGCAACTGGAAGAAGTAAATGCGTTGTTAAAAAAATGTAGCCGTCTACAACAGAATATCGAAAAAACGCGCACGAACATCCAACAACAGGACGCTCTGCAAGTAAGCCAGCAAAACGAACTGGAGACGTTGAACCAGGAGTGGAATAACCGTCCTCGCGAACTGGTCGAACTGGAAAAAAACCTGGATCAGAACATATCTGACGAAAAGCAATTAAGCAAAGATGTCGCCGAACAGCTGACCCAATACGGAGAAGCATTACCTGTCGCCGGTCAGGAAGATGACGTGTTTGAACGGCTGAATCATCGACGCCGTGAGTACCAAACCTACCAGACCCGCATCACTTTGCTGGAAGAAGAAATTGTCAGCCTGCAAGACAAGGTCTCTCTATGTCAGGAAGACGTGGACGAGCTCAACCAGAAAATTCAGCAGGTTTCCGAGTCGTTACACCAGGAGGAACAAGCCGGGCTGCATCTGGCGCTGGTAGAGAAGCAACAACTGATCAGCCAGAAAGAACAGCAACAACAGCAGGAACAACAACTGTTGCAGCAGGCAAAGCAGCAACTGGAAGACAAATTGAAATCTTCACCTTTCAACTCCATTGAAGAAACCAAGCAGAAGTTAGCCCTGATTGCGCGCCAACCGGCATTGCAACAGGAGCAACAAACACTTGATCAGCAATTGACGACACTTGAAACTGAAATTTCTGCTACGCAGGAAAAACTGACGTCCACCCAGCAACAGGTAACCCGGACTCGTCCTATTGAAGAACTGCAAGCTGAGCTGAAATCCGGCAGAGAAAAACTGTCGATTGCTTCGATGGAAATGTCCTCGCTGCAAAAGAAACTGGACACCCAATCTGTAAACAACAAAAAAGCTGAAGCATTACAACAAAGTCTAAACCAGAAACAGGCACAATTAACTCAATGCGCGCAGGATATCAAACTGATCAATGACGAGAATGCATCCGCATTCCGCCGCAAAGTCCAACTGGAAATGATCGACAAATTGATGTCGCAAACCAACAGCATCCTGGAAAAGATCAGCGGTCGTTTTTATGTGCGCCATGAAGATCACCAACAAGGCTTCTCCTTGTGCATTGAAGACAGCCTGCAAAATAACCAGCGCCGTTTACCAAAAACATTATCGGGCGGGGAAAGCTTTGTGGTCAGCCTGGCACTGGCATTGGCCCTGTCAGAAACCACCGGCAACGGTCATGCCGTGGATTCGTTATTTATTGATGAAGGATTCGGCAACCTGGATGCAGAATCCCTCTACCTGGTGATGAATACGCTGGAAGGCTTAAAAACCCAGGGTAAAACCGTAGGCATTATCTCCCACATTGAAGCGGTACAAAAACGCATCAAAACGCAAATTGAAATGATCAAACAGCCGGATGGCTACAGTGCATTGAAACTGGCGGTCAGCTGACCCTCCTGGTGTTTTGCATAGAAGGTCAGTCTTTGCCAAGACATTACAGGATATTGAAAAACTATTGCGCGTGCCAATCCGGCGTTAAAAAATGACTCAAAATGCTCATTTACGCCATGTAAACTGCTATCTCATCACTATGGCCTTGTCTTGACTACGCTCAACACGTTGTTAGTTGTCAGAAACGTAAATATCGCCGTAAGTCGTTTCCGCGTTCATGTCTTCCCACACCCGCTCCGGATACACCACCGGTTTGGTCGGCACGGGAGCGGTGACAAGATCACTGACCCCATTGGCAATCCGGCCAGCTGTATTCAGCAACCCTTCTATCCCGCCGCCTACAATTCCAAAGATGAAGTTACTGTCATTGGTTATATTGACAATACTTTTAGGAATTTCCAACGGGGCAGACACCACATTGACAACCCCACTCCCCGCTTTGGCTTTTACTTTTTCGCCATAGGTGGGTGATTCCATCTCCTGTGCAGAAACTGAAAAAGTAACCGTCAATAACAATCCACTGACCATTGAAGAAAACACATATTTAATTGCCGTACCCATAAATTGACCCGCCATAATTAAAACCAACTAAAAACAAACATTAACCAAAGTATAGCAAAGCAAAAATTGTTCAAATCAGAATCTACAAAAACGTGACTATGTCATGAGTTTTACCAGATGAGTAACCCTGAAAACGTGATTCCAATTCAACCCCCGTATTTAACCTTGCCATAAATGAATCAAATTACAATGACCAAACAGTGCAGCCAGACTTCCACATTCACCGTGAGCGTAGGAAACGATTGCTGTGGCGAAAGCAAAGCAAAGTATTAGACGACAAATAACATGTCCAATTAAAAAAAGGCCGCGAGTTGCACTTTTTTTTCAAAACCGAAAAGCACCCTATCATTTTCCCTCCCCCCGACTGTCAATATTCTTTACACATATGATTTCATTTACTCTCTGCAAAAAAAAAAAACATAATTATCAATTGCTTACAAATACGGCATATCTTTTGCTTTTAATTATTCACAGGAAATTAGGAGACAAAAATGAAATTCTTATTAAATATTGGCTTAGCAATGAGCCTTACATTTGCCGCGGTCAGTCACAGTCAAGCAGCAACAATTGTTGGAGGTATATACGATGGCACTGACGTTGGATTCGTTGATACTTTCATCGGTGAGTATGATAAAGCAGGCAGCCCTACACAGGAACAGGCCTTTATTAACTCATTGGGTCTTAGTACAACCTTCTCATTTACAGTAAAAACAGAAGATGTTGTTTATTACGGTACCGATATGAGTGATGTTTTCGCATTCGATGCAACACCAGCATCAGATTATTTTTTAATTAAAAACGCACAGAGAATGGCCTTATTTCAAAATCTTGCCGACTTGGATTGGGGAGTTTTTAATACCACATCTTTGTCATCTGCTATGAATTTGCCTGACACTAGTAGTTATGAAATCAGTCACGTAACCCGCTTCAATGGTTCTGGGTCAACGTCATCTAGCAGTGGCACAGCCTCTAGCACCAGCGGCTTTGGTGTTCCAGAACCCAGCACATATTCGTTGTTGGGTCTGGCAGCCGTTGCATTTGGTTTTGTTCACCGCAGACGCCAACAAAAAGTTTAATATCTGTACATAAATTATAAAAGCCCCCAACCGGGGCTTTTTTTTACCTGTCAAGTTTTTTTACACTTTTATGACACAAAAGCTGATAAATTGCCTTTGTTCATCTCTTCTTATCTGCTTTACCTTTTTCTTCTATTATTCCATCCCCTATTATCAGCAATACCACGCTGGACAGATACGTTTTTTTTCCTTCGCAATTGAAAAGTGGACTCTGTTAGCTTATGCATTTTCCACCTACACATGCATACTTTTCATTTATTATTTATTTGCAAAAACACCCCAAAAATCAAAAAGCGTTTATTGTCTGCACGCTATATTCAAACTCGTCTCGGGCAACCCGATAAATTCCGCAAAAAATTTAAGCCGAGAAGAAAGGTTGGGCGTGTTAAGTTTTTTGTTAAAAGCGTTTTTTGCTCCTCTGATGATTGTGTGGACAACCGATCACGCTTTTACCCTGTTACAAAATGGATTCTACATAGCGACACATTCATCACTTATCACTGAAGACTTTTTAAGGCTGTTTAACTCCCACGGATTTTGGTTTTTATTACAAATCATCCTGTTTTTTGATGTGTTGTTTTTTACTTTGGGATATCTGATTGAACTCCCCATGCTGAAAAACCGTATACGCTCAGTTGACCCGACTTTGCTGGGCTGGTGTGCAGCATTAGCGTGTTACCCGCCTTTTAATATCATTACATCCAACATCCTGGGCTGGGAAGCTGTTCAGTTTCCGCAATTTGATGATGTGCAATTTCATTTAACTGTGAATTTTATGTTGCTTGGCCTCATGGCGATATATTCCTGGGCATCCGTCGCATTAAATTTCAAAGCCAGCAACCTGACGCATCGGGGAATAATTTGCTCAGGCCCTTATCGCTACATTCGTCACCCGGCCTATGCTTGCAAAAATATCTCGTGGTGGCTCGCCGCATTACCCGCACTGATTGAATGTGTTAATACTGCAGACTGGTGGCATTTATTACTTGCTCTCGCGTCCATCGCAGGCTGGACATTTATCTACACATTAAGAGCTTTAACTGAAGAAGATCACTTAAAATCGGTAGATCATGAATATGCTGATTATTGCAAGAAAGTGAAAGACCGTTTTGTCCCTGGCATTTTCTGATTCGGGATTATGCAAATCATCTAGAATTGCATAATCCCCAGGATGTCCTACTTTTTTCCACCACGGCCTTTATTAGCGGACGAACCAGATGAAGATCCACCTTTAATCACAGTAATTGTTTTGGTTTGCTCATTCCCGGACTCGTCTTTCGCGATAGCAGTAATTTGATGAAAACCATCCTCAACCTTGCGAGTATTCCAGCCACACCCAATATTCTCACTTCCAGACGTTGCGCATAAAAGTGCACCATTTACCTGGATAGTCACTTGTGTCACACCACGATTATCCTGGACTGTTACATTGATATTGACTGTCCTGTTTACAGAACTTCCATCTTCGGGACTTAAAAATGTTATGACAGGTGCTTCAACATCATTTTCATCAGACTCATTTTTTACATTCAGATTAAGCGCCGTTGAAACGCCTTCATTTCCAGCAGCATCCTGGGCTTTAGCCACAATCTCGACTATGCCGTCCGCCACTTGGGTTGAATCCCAGGTGAATAAATAAGGTACTGTCAAATCATGGCCTAGCAAAACTCCGCCAATATAAAGATCCACGTTACTTACACCACTATTATCTGAAGCGGTGACTTCAATCTGAACATCTCCGCTTACTGTCGCATGATGCCCTGGTGATAAGATAGAGACTTGTGGCGCTTGAGTATCAGTATTATTATAATTTTTGGCCAATGCGACTGCAGCCGCCGCATTCACACGACCATGGCCATAATACGGATGCATCCCAGAGCCATTGGCTATATCATCAGCAGATTGCTCCAACACCTGCTCAACTTCTTCCGGAGTCAAATACGGATTAACTGACATAACTAAAGCTGCTACGCCTGCCACCACCGGACTGGCAAAAGACGTCCCTTCAGCAACGGCATATCCGCCATTATTTTGCAGGGTATAGATGTTTTTTCCCGGTGCTGAAATATCAACAATTGCACCATAATTGGAAAAACTGGCTTTCACATCATTTTCATTGGTCGCTGATACGTTGATGATGTAGGGGTTATCCGCATAACCAAAGTCCTTGTTAGCATTGCCAACAGAGGCGATGACCACTCCACCTTGTGAGCGCATATATTGAGCTGCGTCTTTTACTATATTGTCAACGCTGATCTCAATGTCATAGCTAAGGTTCACAATATTGGCACCATGCTCAACCGCCCACAGTATTCCTGCGGCAAGGTCGCTCGATGTTGCAACACCATCACTTCGATTAGTAACCCGTACCGGCATAATGTTTGCCGACCAGGCAACCGATGACATCCCAATACTATTGTTACTTATTGCTGCTACCGTGCCGGCAACTCCGGTGCCATGCCAGCCTAACGGACTGGTATCTGTATTCTCACTGGCAGAATTCCAGCCCTGAACGATATTCGCCGCCAAATCAGGATGACTGCTTTCTACGCCTGTATCCAAGATTGCGACAGTTATGTTTTCTCCAGCACTATCGTCCCAGGCGGTTAAGGCTTCTATCCTGGGTAAATGCCATTGAAGATTGAAATGTGTATCATTTGGTTCAGATGCACTCAGCGGGATCAATTTATCTTTTTCCGCATACTCAATATTAGGGTTATTACGTAAGGCTTTAATTACAGCTTCTTCAGCCTGAGCAGGAACTTTAATCACATGTACACCAATCTGCTGAAGTCTGATCTTTGATCTGCCATTACTGCGTTGTAGAATTCTCTCCAATTTATCTTCAGACAACCCTGCACGAGGTTTGACAATAATCTGGCCTTCGACCCAATCAACGCCCGGCGCAGCTGTCGTCTGATGCGAAAAACATAAAATGACAAGTGAGATTAAACAGCAGCGCATTACTCTATTACCCATTGATACTTTCCCCCTGTGACTTGAAAAAATGCTGATCTTTTGATGACAATTTAGGAACCTCTGATTAAGTTGGTTAGAATTTAGCGCAGAAAAAACTGTCGCTATTTTTCGCGAAGTGAGCAGTAATAGTCATTCTATTGCGCCGATCTTCGTGGAAAATAGCGACAGTTTTAGCAAGCTAAAAATAATTGGACTTGATCATAGGTTCCTTTATCAGTCAAACGTCTTGTAAGGGATTACTGATAAAATTACTGGGGATTGTATGTATAAATTCTTACAACATTCTTAAATATCCCTATCATTGATGGTCTACACCTTATTTCTTGCGGCAAAAAAAAACGCCAGCGAGTGCTGGCGTTTCTCTCAACCGAAAACAATGAGAATACTATTTCTTTTTCCCTCTTCCTTTAGTGGTTGTATCGGAAGTAGCAACATAAACAGTAACAACCTGATTAACCACATTCCCTGCCGTATCTTCTACAATTGCGGTAATTTGATGCGAACCGCTCGATGCTTTGCGCGTATTCCAGCTACAACTCAACGTCTCTACACCGACATTACTGCACAAGGTTGCGTCATCTACTAATAGATTCATGTGCGCAATTCCGACATTATCCTGTGCGGTTACACTGATATTGACGGTACGACTCACTGTACTTCCTCCAGCCGGGTTAAAAATATTGACAGAGGGAGGTGTAGTATCTTCCTCTTCCGGTACATTATCCACAATCAGACTGAAGGCACTGGAGCTACCCTCATTACCTGCTGTATCTTGTGCTTTGGCTACTACACTGACTGAACCATCCATCGTTTGAGTGGAATCCCAGCTAAACAGATATGGCGCAGTTAAATCACTACCAATAAGTTCGCTATCAATAAACAGGTCGACCTGACTTACCCCAACATTATCTGTTGCTGATATCTCGATCAATACGTCTCCACTGGTGGTAGCATTATGCTGAGGACTCAAGATAGACACAACGGGAGCTTGGCTGTCGACACTGGAATAACTTTTTGCTAATGCAACTGCGGCAGCGGCATTCACGCGACCATGTCCATAATAAGGGTGAACATTAGAACCTGCTACCAGATCATCAGCAGACTGCTCCAATACATCTTCAACTTCTTCTGGTGTCAGATAAGGGTTAGCCGACATTATCAATGCGACCACGCCCGCCGTAGCGGGGCTGGCAAAAGATGTTCCTAACGCAACCGCATACCCACCGTTTGTTTGCAGGGTATAAATATCTTCTCCTGGTGCGGCAACATCTACTATTGAGCCATAATTGGAAAAACCAGCTTTTACATCACTGCTGGTTGTCGCTGAAACATTAATGATATACGGGTTATCCGCATACCCATAATCCATCGAAGAATTACCCGCTGCAGCCACTGCAACACCGCCTAAACCTCTTAAATACTGTGCCGCATCTTTAACGACATTATCCACGCTGATGTTTATGTCGTAGCTCATGTTAATGACATCTGCACCATTGTCTGCCGCCCAGATAATTCCATTTGCAATTGCACTGGACGTTGCAACGCCATCACTACGATCCGTCACTCTGATAGGCATAATATTGGCGTCCCAGGCAACCGATGACATCCCCATCCCATTGTTACTGATTGCCGCGACTGTGCCAGCAACCCCGGTTCCGTGCCAATGTACCGGGCTGGTATCAGAATTATTACTGGCTGAATTCCAGCCTGGCACCATATTCGCGGCAAGATCAGGATGATCACTTTCTACCCCGGTATCCAGAATTGCTACTGTAACGCCTGCACCTGCAGTATCATCCCACGCAGTCAACGCGCCTATTTTAGGCAAATGCCATTGCAGGTAATAATAAGCATCATTTGGCGCTGAAGCGCTCAGGGCAACCAGTTGATCTCGTTCTGCATATTCAATATTGGGATTATTGCGTAATGCTTTAATCACTGCATCTTCTGCCTGCTCAGGTACTTCAACCACATGCACACCGATCTTTTGCATGCGTGCTTTTGAACGGCCATTACTGCGCTGCAGAATTCTCTCCAACTTCTCTTTTGACACCCCCGCTTTAGGCTTTACAATAATCTGGCCTTCCACCCAGTGGACACCATGTGCTGCTCCGGCTGCTGTTGGGTAACGTTTGAAGTGTTCATTGATATTGCTGAAATCTATTGGTTGAGACGCGGAGGTATATCCAGTTGCCAAAAACAGCAGACTGGATAAGGTGATCGTTTTTTTCATGATTAATTCCTGGTAAAAAAATTTCCATCTTGGATTTTCCGTTGATGTAAATTTAGGGGAATCAATACGGTTTATTTGTGAGCTTTATCTCCTAACACCGAGAAAAAAGTTATCTACGTCACATGTTGTAACATACCTGTTTATCTGTTTTGCAATGCTTTTCCCAACGCCTGCGCCATTGCACCTTGCGGAGTTGGTTTTTTCTCACCACGTTTTTTCTCAGATCTGGGTTTTGAACGATCAGGCTGTTCTGCTGCCTGTTTCATGGACAAGGAAATGCGCTTACGCTGTTCATCCACGTCCAGCACCGTCACATTGACCAAATCCCCCGTTTTGACCACGGTATGCGGATCTTTTACAAACGTATCGGCAAGATGGGAAATATGTACCAGGCCATCCTGATGCACGCCGATGTCGACAAAGGCACCAAAGTTAGCCACATTGGTGATCACGCCATTCAGCGTCATGCCCTGTTCCAGGTCATTGATAGTTTCAATGCCTTTTTTATATTCCACGCTTTTAAATTCTGGGCGCGGGTCACGACCGGGTTTATCCAGTTCCTGCAAAATATCCGTCACAGTGGGCAGACCAAACTGCTCACTGGTATATTTTTGAGCGTGCAGGCTTTTCAAAAAGGAACTCTGCCCCATCAGTTCAGTCAGCGTTTTACCGGTATCTTCCAGAATTGCATTGACTACCGGATACGCTTCCGGATGCACAGCCGAGGCATCCAGCGGATTGTCGCCCTCGCTGATTCGCAAGAACCCGGCAGCTTGTTCAAAGGCTTTATCACCCAGGCGCGGGACTTTTTTCAATTGTTTTCGATTTTTGAATGAACCATTTTCGTCACGAAATTTAACAATATTTTCGCTCACCCCAGCATTCAACCCGGAAACCTGTTTGAGCAATTCTGCCGAGGCGGTGTTTACATCCACGCCCACTGCATTCACACAGTCTTCCACCACGCCATCCAGACTACGCGACAATTGCACCTGATTCACATCATGTTGATATTGCCCGACGCCAATGGATTTAGGCTCGATTTTAACCAGTTCGGCCAGCGGGTCTTGCAATCGACGGGCAATGGAGACTGCCCCGCGCAAAGAGACATCCAGCTCGGGAAATTCTTTACTCGCCAGTTCTGAAGCGGAATACACTGACGCGCCAGCCTCTGAAATCATGATTTTCTGAAGCTTCAGCTCGCTGTGTTGTTTCATCAAATCAGCAACCAGTTGGTCGGTTTCTCTTGATGCCGTGCCATTACCTATGCTGACCAAATCAACGTGATGCTTTTCAATCAAGCGGGCTAATGTGGCTATCGATTTATCCCATTGATTTCTTGGTGCATGCGGATAAATCGTTTCTGTCGCCAGTAACTTGCCTGTCGCATCCACGACCGCCACCTTCACTCCGGTACGAATACCCGGATCCAGTCCCATCGTGGCACTCGCGCCCGCCGGCGCCGCCAGTAACAGGTCCCGCAGATTGCGTGCAAACACATTGATGGCCTCCTGTTCGGCCTGTTCGCGCAAGCGCATTTTTAAATCTATGTCGATACGCGTAAACAGTTTGATTTTCCATCCCAGACGACTGGCTTCGGCCAGCCATTTGTCTGCGGCCAGGCCGCTTTCGGTTACATTCAGCTGTCTGGCTACGCGCCGGGTACATTGGAGATGCGCCTCGCTATCATCTTCGGCCGGTTGCAAGGTCAGGGTTAAAATGTCTTCATTACGTCCGCGCAGCAACGCCAACGCCCGATGCGATGGAATTTTGCTGATCGCTTCCTGATAATCAAAATAATCCTTGAACTTGGCGCCTTCTTTTTCTTTGTCCTTAACGACACGGGCGCACAGAATTCCCTGTTTCCAGACCTGCTCACGCAATTCCTGAATCAATTCAGCGTCTTCAGCCAATCGCTCCATGATAATCTGCTTTGCACCTTCCAGTGCGGCAGCCACATCTGTTACGCCTTTTTCTGCATCAACATAGGCTTCGGCTGCTTGCTCAGGCAGCAGCGAGCGATCATCCAGCAGCGCATCTGCCAATGGCTCCAGCCCGGCTTCACGCGCCTGTTGAGCCTTGGTTCTGCGTTTCGGTTTATAGGGCAGATATAAATCTTCCAACAGGGTTTTACTGTCAGCTTTCCTGATTTGTTTTTCCAGTTCCGAAGTCAGTTTGCCTTGCTTTTTAATGCTTTCCAGAATGGTATCCCGGCGTGCATTCAATTCGCGCAGGTACAGTAGGCGTTCTTCCAGAGTTCTTAACTGGCTGTCATCCAAACCTTTGGTCACTTCTTTACGGTATCGCGCAATGAAAGGAACCGTTGCGCCTTCATCCAGCAACTGAACGGCAGCTTCAACTTGCGAAGGGGATACGGAAAGTTGTTGAGATATGGCTTGAATGACATCCATCTGAGCGGCCTGCAATTAAAAAAGCGGGCATCATAGCATGGCTGATGTTTGACTAGATAGTATTGCCGGAAACCGGGTCACGACTTGCAAAATGTAACGATAACAATAAGGAACCTCTGATCAAGTCCAATTATTTTTAGCTTGCTAAATTCTAACCAACTTAATCAGAGGTTCCTTAAGAACATTCTTTAATAAATACGGCCAAATGTAATCGATCCGCAACATTTAATTTACGAAAAATGGAGGTTAAGTGAGCTTTGACGGTACGTTCGGAAATATTCAGCTGGTTGGCTATGCGTTTGTTACTCTTGCCAGACGCTATCATCGCGGCCACATCTTTTTCACGCTTTGACAGGGTATCAAGTAATGCCTGGGCTTGGTGTTGTTCTTCATTGGTGTGTTGTGGTTTATGTCTGGAGACCGATTTAATCACCTGAGGAATGAGTGCACGTTGCAACCAGATATCCCCCACCAAAATTCTTTCAACCGCCTTTTGCAATAAGACCGCTGACTCTGACATATCAAAATAGCCTGAAGCAGAACGCAACACAGCATCCACTTGTTTATCTTCGGGCCATTGCTGTCCAATGATCAATACATTGCATTGTGTATCTTCAATAAACTTCATCATCAATTGTTGATCAACCTCAATCAATGCTGCATGCAGTATGATCAAATGGGCATGCTCTGTATTAAGTAAATGATCTTGAGCACTAATTTCATGATGATTTGCCAACGCAAAACAGCAGATGTCTATCTGCGCTTGATCTGAACAAATTATCAAAATGTTGGCCAATGTGATGTCCGAAATGATGAAGTAATGTATAAAAAAATATATGAAGTCAGCATATTTGCAAGCCCACACTACACGATTTAAAACAATTCTCTTGGCGAACCTAAAGCAACATGGCAATTAAATAATTAAACGCTATATTTATGAAAATTGCTTTGATACAAGGCGTTAGTACCTATGTACACTGACTAAATTGATCCTACGGTTTATAATTACCAGACTTTTGTTACCCATTTAATAATTACACCCCATGCCTGACATTTATATCATTGATAAACACACGCATATTTCTGATGTCTGCCACAGTCTGAAACAGGAATATCTTCGTTTTGACAATGCAACCGAAGCAATGAATACGCTGGAGAATGTCACTGAGGCCGTGGTGTTATTAAATTACGCCGTAAAAACTGATGAAACTGCTGAATTTATTGAAGTGTTAACACAAAACAATTCAACGCTTAAAATAATTGTCATTGGCCGTGATTTACCAGATAACGATGTTATCCTGTGTTTTCTGGCTGGCGCTATTGGCTTCCAGGACAACCATACACTTGATCGGTATATTTCAAAGCTGGTTTCAGTTGTACAGGCGGGAGAAGCCTGGATATCACGTCGCCTGGTTGCGTCCATGTTGACCTATTGGCGTGAACAGACACTGGCGTAATTTCATTCCATATACAGATCCCGTCTTAAAAAATAGCCCGCTAGACGCTTGCATTTTTCTTTTCTCTCGCAAAGATATAGAATTACTTTAGAAAACAAACTGAAACAATTGATTTATCAGGTTTTATAGACCTTTGTTTAATAGTCTGTTGTTGGGTTAATATTCATACAAACTGCTGGTTTGCTTGTTTTCATATTTGAATGACAATCAGGCCATTTCAGTTTTTTAAAGCATTGATTATGTCTGCCTCTTCCATGATGCGTCTTTTTATTAGAAGTCTATTTTTTCTGTGGTCCGTTCAGGTCGCAGCCATGCCCTCAACACAGGATGACCCGCGTTATCGTAAAGCTCTTGAATTAGCGCAAACCGGCAAAACCCAGCAGGCAATTATTTTTCTGGAAGAACTTACTGCGCAATTTCCCAGCGAAGTCCGTTATCAATATGACCTGATCCAGGTGTTGGGATGGGCGGGAAATGACAGCAAAGTCATCGACATGAGTCAAACATTCTCTATTGATGAGTTACCCGTGTATGTGCTGAACAGCATGGCGCGCGCGTATCGCAATCTGCAACACTTTGCCAAAGCTGAATTACTTTACCGGAAAATTCTACGCTTTGATGAAACGCATTTTGATTCAATCCTTGGTCTCGCCAGTGTACTGATCGATCAGCAAAAACTGCCAGAAGCAGACATCCTGATTCAACAGGCATTGACTGCAAAACCTCTGAATAGCAATGCCTTGCTCGTAAAAGCTTATTTGATGGAGTCCCGTCAGGATTATCTGGAAGCCTCGGTCTGTTATAAGCGCGTATTGGATCAAACTCGGGCACACCGCGATGCTGTTCGAGGTTATGTGTTTGCCGTCAATCAGCTTAAATCACATATTCTCGCCTATGACATGGCTAAAAAGCACCGCTCATTTTTTAGTGATGAGGAATGGATCAAACTGAATTGGGATCGAGCAGCAACATTTATTCGCTGGGGAGAAGCGCCGGTCAAGAACCCACTGGATCGCTACGCCGAAACTGGCTATGCAATCGCGCTGATTGAAGACAATCTTGAGTTATTGGAAAAACTGCAACCACCCAATCAGAAAATATGGTGGGCCCGTGCGCAGTTTGATCTGATGGTGGCACTGCGTGACCGTAAACTAATGCGTGATGTGGTCAAAATTTATGACCAATTACAGCAACAACAGATTTCACTACCTGCCTATGCCAAAATTGCCGCCGCCGATGCTTTTCTGTTTCTCCAACAACCAGAAACGGCACGCGATTTATACCAGGACGTCCTGACCGAATTTCCACAAAGCTACAATGCCGGTATCTCACTGGCTACCGCATTAATTGAAACAGAAGACATTGAAGACGCTATCGAACAAGCTGAACAAATGGCGGCGTTGCAACCCAAAAAACTGTGGTACAAAAGTCCGAAAGGCGGCGAAATTTTATATTCGCGGGGCAACCCGAAAAAAACCGAAACGGAACTGGCCAGTACTAAATTCACCGCTTATGCTGATCGTCTGGCCCACGCATTTGATCGCAGTGAATTTCTTTACTCGAATGCTTCTTACAACACCAACCTCCGCAGTACCCGCTCACATATCGCGCTTTATCGTGGCTGGCCGCGCGCAGCAAAAGAACAATTCCTGACGGCATTAAATATTGATGCAGATCATCTGGGGTTACAGTCCGGCCTGAGTTCAGCCTATCATGATTTACGTGAATATCAGCTGGAAGAGCAAAACACCCTGGCGTTGTATGACCATTATTCCGAGAATAATGGTGTCCAGAAACTGAAACGCTTATGGGATATTCACAATATGCGTGAATTTAAAGTGTTCACCCAGGGCGGTTTCAGCTCCGGCTCGGCACTGGGCAGTGAATCTGTCAGTGTCGATGCTTATTTATATTCCCGTCCGCTTGATTATCAGTGGCGGGCATTTACCCGTTTTCGCTGGCAAACCGGCAAATTTCAGGAAGGCCGCGGCTATTTTGAACGCTATGGCGTGGGGCTGGAATATGCCATCCCCGACTGGCTGGCCAATGCCGAAATTCACTATGATACCTTTGACGGCTCGGCGCTGGGTGCACGTTTTGACGTCACCCATGGCTTTGATGACCACTGGTCAGCTTCACTACATTTTGATTCGCATAGCGACCAGATTTCCTTACGTGGCTTTAGAAGTGGTGTGACCGCTTATGGCCAACAGTTTGTGGTGCGATATCGCACACATGAATCGCGCCAGTTTGAACTGCGTCAGCACTACTTTAACTACAGTGACAACAATAATCGCTATGCGGCTTATTTTGATTACTTCGAGCGCTGGATCAGCGGCCCCATTTACAAATTTTCCACGCGTTTGAATATGGGTTATTCGCATAACAGTAACAGTGATGTGTTTTATTACAGCCCGGCCAATGATATGTCCGCCTCAATCACGCTGGATAACGACATCCTCACTTATCGTCATTATGATCTCGCCTTTAATCAACGCATCGCACTGACAATTGGTCCCTACTGGCAGGACCACCAGGGCACAGATATAGTCGGCCAGATTCTGTATGAACATCGCTGGCAGGCACATGACCGTTATCAACTGGTCTATGGAGCAACTCACGGCTATCCTGTTTATGACGGTATCCGCGAAACCACCTGGCAATTCCACCTGAATTTGAATATCCGATTTTAATTATGCTCCGTTTAACCCTGCTTCTTGTCACTCTGTTCTTCTGCCAGCCGGGACTGGCAGACAACCGATTTATCAGCCTGTGCTATCACGATGTCAAAGATGAATGGGATGATGACCCGATGACGGTCACCACTGAAAATCTCATTAGTCATTTTTCCTGGTTAAAAGAACATGGTTATCACCCAGTGAGCGTGCAGGATATTCTGGATGCCAAAGCGGGCAAGTTCAGATTACCGGAAAAAGCCGTATTGCTCAGCTTTGATGATGGCTATAAAAACTTTTACCACAAAATCTATCCTGCACTGAAGCTGTTTAATTACCCGGCCGTGTTTGGCGTGGTTACGTCCTGGCTGCAGGTCGCCGAAGGCGAATCAGTGCAATATGGCGACCAACAAAAAGCGCGGGAAGACTTTTTAAGCTGGGCGCAGATACGCGAGATGATGAATTCGGGACTGATTGAAATTGCCTCGCACAGTCATGATTTGCACCGCGGCCTGCAAGGAAACCCGCAAGGCAACAGCCAGCCTGCCGCGATTACCCGCCAGTATTTTCCAGCAACCGGGCTGTATGAAAATGATTTCCACTATCTGCAACGGGTAAGGGATGATCTGAAACGCAGTGCGGATATTTTGCAGCAATATACCGGCAAACGTCCGCGAGTTATGGTCTGGCCGTATGGTGCATATAGCCGAGAAACCCAGGCCATTGCCCGCCAGCAGGGAATGACTCTTTCCCTTGCTCTGGACAGCAAAATTAATGCTGTTGAAGCCGTTGATGTAATTACCCGTCATTTGGTCATCGACAACCCAGATATCAATCACTATATCTACAGCATGCATCACCTTGAAGATCAGCAACCTATCCGCGTCGCACACGTTGATCTTGATTACATTTACGACCCGAATCCAGAGCAAATTAATGCCAACTTAAGCAAATTGCTGGATCGTATTAAACAAATGCGTATCAATACAGTTTATCTGCAGGCATTTTCAGACCCCGATGGCGATGGCAATACTGATGCCTTGTATTTCCCAAATCGTCACATGCCGGTCAAGGCGGATTTGTTTAATCGCATCGCCTGGCAATTAAAGACTCGTGCACAGGTCAATGTGTATGCCTGGTTACCTGTTTTATCTTTTCAGTCAGACGTGCCGGAAGACTGGTGGGTGTATGAAAACAAAAACGGCAATATCATCAAAAGCACAAACAATTATCAGCGCCTGTCGCCATTTCACCCCGATGCCCGCCGCTGGGTGGGTGAAATCTATCAAGATCTGGCGAAAACCAGTCATTTTTCCGGCATTCTGTTTCATGACGACGCCTTCCTGACTGATTTTGAAGATTTCAGTCCTTATGCCGTCACCCAATTAAAAAGCTTGCCCCCCGCACAACAACTGGATAAAAAAATCACGGCATTAAGCGACTTCACCCACTATCTTGCTGAACAGGTTCGCTTTTATCGTCCGGAAATAAAAACTGCGCGCAATATGTACGCCAATGTGGTGATGCAACCGGTCAGCAGTGAGTGGTTTGCCCAGACCTTGCAAAACTTTCTGGACAATTACGACTATGTCGCCCTCATGGCGATGCCGTATATAGAAAATGCTGAGCACCCGGAAAGCTGGCTGAAAGAACTGATTGCCAAAGTCGCTGCGCACCCTGATGCCTTGCAAAAAACTGTATTCGAGCTGCAAACCGTTGATTGGCGTACCCAGCAAAAAATACCGAATGACACGTTACGCACTCATTTGCAGATATTACAACGTCATAACGTCATGAATTATGGCTACTACCCGGATGATTTTCATATCGACAGCCCTTCATTAAGCATGTTGAAAGAAATGATGACACTGGAAACCTTTCCTTATGGCATTTAAATTTCAACCTGTTAATAACGACGTAACTTATGGATAGCCAGACCCTACAACAACATATAGATAACATTCTATTGTTTCTACATGCCAACGGTATTTGGCTGACAGATGTTTGTGTTAACGCATATACAGCTGTGAAACATTGGCTATGGTTTAATCTGCTTGATTCTCTGCTGGAATTTACCTTTTATTATCCGTTGTTCATGGCCTATCTGTGGATGATTGGTGCCTTGATTTATTTTTTCCGCTGGGAAAACAGAAGTGACAATGACCCGAAGCACCAGCCTAAACTCAGTGAACATCCACCTGTGTCCATCGTCGTCCCTTGTTATAACGAAGGCGCTGATATCCGCGAAACCCTTGAATATCTTCTGTTACAGGATTACCCGGAATTTGAAATCATTGCGGTAAACGATGGCAGCACCGATAACACGCTCGATGAATTGAATGCCCTGGCTGAGGATTATTCACAGGTCAGAGTCGTCAACCATGAAACCAACCAGGGCAAAGCAGCCGCACTAAATACTGCCAGCCTGTTAAGCCGCCACGAATTTCTGGTATGTATTGACGGCGACGCCCTGCTCGGTAAGAACGCAGTCGCCTGGATGATGCGTCATTTTTTAAATGGCCCGCGAGTCGCTGCTGTCACTGGCAACCCCCGCATTCGCACTCGAACCACATTGTTGGGCAAAATTCAGGTCGGTGAATTTTCTGCCATTATTGGCATGATCAAGCGCGCGCAAAGGGTATATGGACGCATTTTTACCGTTTCTGGCGTCATCGCCGCATTCAGGAAATCTGCGCTTCATCGTGTCGGCTATTGGCATACCGATATGATTACAGAAGATATCGACATCAGCTGGAAACTGCAACTGGATCACTGGGATATTCGGTACGAACCAAATGCCTTGTGCTGGATTTTAATGCCGGAAACCCTGAAAGGTTTATGGAAACAACGCCTGCGCTGGGCGCAAGGCGGTGTTGAAGTGCTATTCCGCTACTTTAAAAACATGAGCGCCTGGCATTCTCACCGCATGTGGATCGTGTTTTTTGAGCATATTGTCAGTATCTTCTGGGCTTACAGCATTGTCTTCACGTTTCTCATCTGGATCACCAGTTTTTTCTTTGTACTCCCTGATGAATTTATTGTCCCCACCCTGCTACCCAGTTGGGGCGGTGTTTTACTTGGCATAACCTGCTTACTGCAATTTGCCATCAGTCTGTTTATCGACAGCCGTTATGAAAAAGGCATCGGAAAAATTTATTTCTGGTTAATCTGGTACCCCTTGCTGTATTGGATTATCAGTGTAGCAACCAGTGTGGCAGGCTTCATTAAAGCAATGCTAAAGAAAAAAGGTAGAAATGCCGTTTGGGAAAGCCCAGACAGAGGCGTGAGATGAAGCAAAGAGAACTGATTCTTGATGTGCCCAGCATGCAAACGCTGTGGCAAAAATATTCATCAGCACTCCTGACGTTTATTTTCTGGGTGCTGTGGTTTTTTTTGTGGATGCCGGTAATTACTGCACTGGCCTGGTATTTCGGTTTCGAAATCATGTATTTGGAAATGTTCGAAATGTCTGGCTACCAGGCGGTAATCCGCAGCTTCTTAAATTTTTTGCTGGTGGTATTTTTACTGGGTGGGGCCTTGGCATCCTGGGCAGGCTATAACTACATTCGCTTTAAAGGCAAGGACAAAAGGTCTACACCCATGCAGGTTTCAACACAACAACAAGCTGACTACCTGAATACGAACGAACACCTGTTGTCCGAATTTCAGCATCAACAACGACTATCGGTCAGCTTTGATGATCATGGCGCAATCAGTAAGATTGCGCCTTGTCAAACAGCAGAAAATCAATTGAAGACTTCGGACGATTGATATTCACCATTTTCTACTTACTGTTTTACTGCCTTTCTTGGGATCATCGCCAATAATGCAGTAGCAAATAACCAGATTGCCCCAGGTACCGGTACAGCAGCGACCGAGTACTCAACGACAAATCCTGCAGCGGTATAATCAATATAGCTTCCGTTAAAATAAGAAGAATCTATATTGGTATCATTCCAGCGACCGCCCTGTGCGCCTTCATGCCACCAGTAAAGCAAATAATCTTCATTGTTTGGCGTACTGTTATCACCATCTTGCCAATGATTCGGCTCACCCGGCAACCAGTTGTCATAATTGAAGCTTTCACCAGTCACCCACTGCCATGATTGATGTTGCCAACCCCCCTGTTGATCCTGAACGCTGTTATCAAATCCCCCCAGATAATGGCCTTGGGCACCCAATCCCCAGACAAAATCATCTTCCTCTACACTGGTGATGGTTGCCAAATGTCCCTGTAATCCAGCATGGACCAAAGATTGCGCATACGCATTTGCCTCATCCCAGGCCAGGCGCTCACCCAGCTCAGTAAAACTAATCAATTCATAGTAATGGTTGTTTTGGCTATTAAAAGTTACAACACCCGCCTGCGAATTAGCAGAAAATAATAGGGCGGCCAATATCGTCAAGATCTTAGTGTGTTTCATCACTCACCTGTTAAAAGTAAAAGTTGTTGCCTGTATTTCAGCAAATTTGAGGCCAAGCTTTGAAGTTCATTACAAAACGCTTATAATCAATAACTATCAAACACTTATACAAGCCACAATATTAATTTACTGAATCGCGCCTGAGCTGCGCTATCATTCATGCCATTAATGTCATGGCCTAATTTAATAATTTGACAGAAATGTCAGTGCGTTGGAACAAGTATGGAAATAATGACTACCCTGAATACTTTTTTTGGCGGGGCTCTCATCGGGCTTAGCGCCATCACATTATTTCTTTTCACTGGTCGAATCGCTGGAATCAGTGGGATTATGGCCGGCTTCAAACAATGCCTACTGAACAAAACAGCGTGGCGACCGGCATTTTTGCTGGGGCTTGTTGCAGGTGCTTTTTTATATACCCTGGCCAACCCGGCATTTATCTATTCGCAAGATGACAATACTCCCTTGGGTTTGTTAATCAGCGGCGGGTTTCTGGTTGGCCTGGGGAGTCGTCTAGGTAATGGCTGCACAAGCGGTCATGGCATTTGCGGTATTGCCAATTTTTCACCCCGATCCATTATTGCCACATTGACCTTCATGAGTTGTGGCCTGCTTACTGTTTTTCTGATTAAACACCTTTTTCCTGAATTATGAAACAATCATTTATCGCACTTTTATGCGGCACTCTTTTTGGATTTGGGCTGGCGTTTTCCGGCATGATTCACCCTGAAAACGTCATTGCATTTCTGGATATCACCGGACAATGGGATCCTGGCCTGGCTCTAGTCATGGCAGGTGCTTTAGTTGTTGCTATCCCCGGGTTTTATTTTATCCGTCAACGTCATCAACCATTAATGGCCAGTGACTTCTGCTTGTCCGCTAAAACTAATATTGATGCGCCGTTGGTTGCCGGTGCAGCACTCTTTGGCATCGGCTGGGGAATGAGTGGTTATTGCCCTGGCCCTGCCATCGCCGGTTTGGGTACAGGAAATTTGGATGCAATCTTTGTAATCCTGTCTATTTATACTGGATTTATGAGCCAACCATTATTCTTCAAAAAAATTAACTCAGGCCGCTAGTGGAGAACGCTCTTTCTACCTCCGGCGACCAACCGCTCACTGTCAGTCAGCTCAACCGCTCGGCAAAGCAATTATTGAATGAGCATTTCATGCACCTTCGTGTGGAAGGTGAACTTTCCAACCTTAGCCAACCTGCGTCCGGCCATATCTATTTTTCGCTGAAAGATAGCCGCGCACAGGTACGTTGTGCCATGTTTAAAGGTCAGCGACGCAAGTTGAAGTTTGCGGTCAGTGATGGTTTACAAGTGATCGTTTCAGCTCAGGTCAGCCTGTATGAACCTCGCGGTGATTACCAACTGATTGTTGATAATATCCAGGAAAGTGGTGATGGTGCGCTGCAAAAAGCGTTTGATCAATTAAAACAAAAACTGCATAAGGAAGGCCTGTTTGATGATCAGCATAAGTACCCGCCCCCTGTGTTACCCACACAAATAGGCATCATTACCTCATCAACGGGTGCTGCATTGCATGATATCCGAACGGTATTGCAACGCCGCTTTCCAGCCATTCCTGTCATCGTTTATCCAACCCAGGTACAGGGTGAAAAAGCAACTCAGGAAATAATCCATGCGATTCAAATGGCCAATGACCGTAACGAAGTCGATGTTCTGATACTTGCCAGAGGCGGTGGATCGCTGGAAGATTTATGGTGTTTTAATGAAGAACGTGTCGCCCGAGCTATTTTTTCCAGTGAATTGCCCATCATCAGCGGCATAGGTCATGAGGTAGATTTTACCATTGCAGATTTTGTCGCTGATCTCCGCGCCCCTACGCCTTCAGCCGCCGCAGAACACGCGGTTCCACTACAACATGATTGGTTGCAGCACTTTATGCAACGTGAGCAGTTTCTGCATCAATTGATGTTAAAGCGTTTTGAACTGGGTAAAAAGAGCCTTGACTGGCTACAGCACCGCTTAAAACAAAATCACCCGGGGCAGCAATTACAGCGCAATGCACAACGTCTTGATGAATTGGAAAACCGGTTGACAGGTCACTGGAAACACCGGTTTCTACGCGATACTGCACGCTTGCAGCAGTCGCACAGTCAATTGATGCTGCTGACACCGGTAACACGTCTTAAACAACAACAGCAATCACTGGCTTTCCTGGAACAAAGAATCCTGCAGGCCCTGCGCAATAAACTGAAAATATTAAACCGCAAACAGCACGCCATTATGCAGACTTTACATGCCGTCAGTCCTCTGGCTACACTAAAGCGCGGTTACGCCATTGTCTGTCCACTGCAAAGTGATACCATCATCAAGTCATCCTCTGAACTTGCCGTAGATGACCTTACTGAAACGCGTTTTGGCAATGGCTCTGTCATCAGCCAGATCAAGGAAATAAAAGATGAAAACTAGACTTCTGCTTTGTTTAATACCCTCAGTTGTTCTCGCATCGCCTTTGCCTAAGCAACTGGCTGTCCCTGGCGGCATCGCCAAAATTCCCGTCGGTCAAAGTGCCCAACCCGCCCCAGATGTTTCTTTTTATGGGAAACGTGTGCTGGTCACTCAACAGAATGACCAATGGGTTGCACTGGTTGGCATCCCGTTATCTGCCGAGAACGGTCAACACAAAATAAACATTTCTCACCATGGGAAAATATCCTCTCAAGCATTCAATGTAGACAACAAGGACTATCCTGCACAACATATCACCATTAAAAAGAAACGGATGGTGACTGGATTTACTGAACAAGATTTAAAAAAGATCAAGGCAGACAAAGTCTCTATGGGTAAAGCCAAGGCGGTCTGGACAGAAGGCAGTATTGATGCTGACTTTATCGCGCCGGTCGAAGGGCGACTCAGCAGTCTGTTTGGACTGAAACGTTTTTTTAATGACATTCCCAAGCGACCCCATAACGGACTTGATATCGCCGCGCCTACCGGCACACCTATCGTCGCCCCGGCTTCAGGCAAGGTCATTAATACCGGCAGCTATTACTTCAATGGCAACACCGTTTTTCTGGATCACGGTCAGGGCTTGCTAAGTGCGTACCTGCATATGGATGCTATCCATGTCAAAACCGGCCAACAGATCAAGCAAGGAGAGCCGTTGGGAACGGTGGGGACAACCGGCAGAGTCACTGGCCCACATCTACACTGGATTGTGTATTTGAACAAAACACCGGTCGACCCGGCCCTGTTTATTGCTGAGGATATTCCCAGACTGGATGCTCGCAACAACAAATAATGGCAAGATCAAAAGCAGGATGAATAATTCAACATCGCTTCTTCGCATTGAAAGTAGATGCGGGGTAAATCAATCCGCAAATATAATTTGATTAAATATTCCAGAAATACACTTGCAACACCAAGCCTTGCCAGTACCCCCCAGATTTTGTCACTGCAGTTGACTGAGCAGCGCCAGACACATATGGCCCATATTGCAATGGGTGTAAACAACATAAAGTGTGCCATGTCCCAGCTGGAGACGGTAAATTGTCCGCTTTTTACCACACCATCCAGGTAAAATAAAATGCCATGTAAAAATAGATAAAAGGGCCAGAATATCAACCATAGCGGTTTCATTCCGCACCAAGCCGCTTTCAGAAATGAGTTTTCAATTCGTTGCAGGCCTTCCTCCGATTGCGGAGACGGGGTAAAGAACCAAAGCCCCCCCGTCAGAATAAGCAATAATATGGCAAATTCTATGGGTAGCAAGACATTGGCATGCCGAAAAAATATCGGGAATGAATATGCGTACATCGCTATGCCCTTATGTTAATGACCATTCTTTAATGATTGTATATTGCCCCTGATTGGATTCCATTAAACAAAATGACGTGACGTGCCAATCGAAAGATTTGATATCAGCTGCGGTCACGGTCACCTGACCTCTCGCCAGGGTAACATGCGGCTCATAGAGACGTTGATCGGTATCTATGCCCGAAGTGCTGGCAAATGCTTTCAAACCATCGGCAAGAACCAGTAAATTTACTTCGGGATAGAGTGGCGTTAAACAACACACACTGGATTGTCGCCAATATTCTATTTGTCCAAATGAAATTGAAAATGCTGAAAATGAGGTGTTTTCCACCTGACTGATAATAGCCCGTTGGGTTTGTTCAGACACATTTCCTAAAAAGCATAGCGTGATATGCAAATTGTGATTTTCAACCCACCATAACGTGTTCTCTGCTGTGAAAGATGAACACAGTTGAGATAATGTCTTTCTAATTCTATCATTAGGTATTAATGCAAAAAATAGTCGTTTCATAGGCAACAAAAAGCCGAATTCCCATATTAAGAATACGGCTTTTTATAGCAGCCTGACAAGCTATTCTATTTGAATTTCCTGCTTACACAAGATAAGGCTATGAAATCACTTATATTTTTTGCAAAATTTTAGCTACAGTCTCACCCATTGCAGACGGTGTAGGCGAAATAGTCACGCCCAAATCCTGCAACATTTCCACTTTTTCCGCAGCCGACTCACCTGCAGATGAAATAATCGCTCCCGCGTGCCCCATGCGTCTGCCTTTAGGTGCTGTCAAACCTGCTATATAGGCCACGACGGGTTTAGACATATGGTGTTTAGCAAACTGGCCGGCTTCCACTTCCTGTGGACCACCAATTTCACCGATCATCACCACCACTTTTGTATCCGGGTCTTCTTCAAATTTCTCAAAAATGTCACGATGCGAACTGCCGTTAATCGGATCACCACCAATACCCACTGAGGTTGAAATTCCGATCCCCAATGCCTTCATCTGATCAGCCGCTTCATATCCCAGCGTACCCGAACGTCCTACGATACCGACATTCCCGGGCATATAAATATGTCCCGGCATAATGCCTAACATGGATTTCCCTGGACTGATTGTTCCAGCACAATTAGGGCCGGTCAGCATCATGCGCTCATCTTCAGGGAACTTACGCAAAAAGTTTTTGACCACCATCATGTCCTGGGTAGGAATGCCATCAGTAATAGAAACACAATATTTAATACCTGCCTCAGCCGCTTCCATGATCGAATCTGCAGCAAATGCCGGAGGTACGAAAATGATGCTGGCCTCTGCACCAACTTGGTCTACAGCTTCTTTCACTGTATTAAAAACCGGTCTATCCAAATGTGTTTGTCCGCCTTTTCCTGGCGTTACGCCACCCACGACATTAGACCCGTAGTTAAGCATATCCCGAGCGTGAAAGCTTCCAATCTTCCCCGTGAAGCCCTGCACAATCATACGTGTATTTTCGTCAATCAAAATCGCCATGTCTTCTCCTTATGCCACTGATGCTTCTCTGGCGACAACGTCGTTGCGAGCCTCTACCGCTTTTTCTGCCGCTTCCGCCAAAGTGCTGGCAGTAATGATGGGCAACCCGCTTTCCTTGATAATTCGCTGCCCTTCTTCCACATTGGTTCCGGAAAGCCTGACAATCAATGGCACTTTCATATCGATTTTCTTAACTGCCTGCACCACACCTTCAGCAATCCAGTCGCAGCGGTTAATACCGGCAAAAATGTTGACCAGCATGGCTTTCACGTTATCGTCAGCCAACACCATACGGAATGCTTTTTCTGTGCGCTCGGGTGAAGCACCACCACCTACGTCCAAAAAGTTGGCCGGTTCGCCACCAGCCAGCTTAATCATATCCATGGTCGCCATCGCCAAACCCGCACCATTGATCATACATCCGATATCACCATCTAAGCCGACATAGCTCAAACCTCTGTCTGCAGCCGCAGTTTCACGTGGATCTTCCTGGGTTTTATCCCTGAGTTCGGAAATTTTTTGCTGACGGAACAAGGCATTATCATCAAAACCCATTTTTGCATCCAGCACTACCAGCTCACCACTGGTTGTTACCACCAGCGGGTTGATCTCCAGCATATTGGCATCCCGGTCACGCATGGCGCGATAACAGCCTTTAATCAATTTGACTGCCTGACTGATTTGGGTTGCGTCAAGCCCCAGCGCAAAAGCCATTTCCCGTGCCTGAAAGTCACACAAACCAACGGCTGGTTCAATATGTATCTTTTTAATTGCTTCCGGCTTGGATTCTGCAAGCTCTTCAATTTCCATACCACCTTCAGCAGAACCGACCATGACGATTCGCTCATGCGCACGGTCTACAAGAAAGCTGAAATAGAGTTCTTTGGCGATACTGGTTCCGGCTTCAACATATAAACGTAAACAGACTTTTCCAGCCGGACCTGTCTGATGAGTACGAAGTCGCTTGCCTAATAATTCATCTGCCGCAGCACTCACTTCATCATGGGTTTTACAGATTTTTATGCCACCCGCTTTACCACGCGCGCCTGAATGAATCTGAGCCTTAACAGCCCAGACTTCTCCACCGATTTCTCTTGCTCTTTGAACGGCATCCTCCGGGCTATATGCTAACCCCCCGTCCGCTATTTTTATATCGTATTTTGATAATAGATGTTTTGCCTGATATTCATGAATATCCATAGCATCCTCTGAGTCTTACTTTTGTATGTATGTTTTTAATTTTCCAGACGTACAAAAGGCCGTAAAAACGGCCTTCTACTCATCTGATTTTTATTGTTTTGTGGCAATAGCTTCTGCCATTCGCACAATATTATTAGCCATTCGCTCTGAAGCAGCATCAATCAGACGTCCATCCAGTGCTGCTGCACCTTTGCCTTGAGCCGCCGCCTCTTTCAATGCTTCAAGAATACGTCTGGCTTTATTGACTTCTTCTTCAGGTGGCGTAAATACTTCGTTTGCCAATTCAATTTGTGACGGGTGGATTGCCCACTTGCCTTCACAACCCAACGCGGCCGCTCTTTTGGCTGCCAGTTTAAACCCGTCCGGATCTTTAATGTCTCCAAAAGGGCCATCAACTGCGCGCAAACCAAAAGCCCGGCAAGCAGTCGTCATTCTGGCAATGGCGGCATGCCATTGGTCTCCAGGATAATCCGGATTTAAACCGCCAATATTTACTGTTCTTGCTCTGACACTGGCAGCAAAATCTGCCACCCCAAAGTGCAAGGCTTCCAGTCGCCCCCCCAAAGCACCTTCTTTGGCAATATCTTCTACATTAGCCATGCCCAAGGCAGTTTCAATCAAACATTCAATGCCAACACGATTTTTTAATCCTTCCTGCATTTCCAGTTGATTAACCATCGCTTCTACCATATAAACATCACCGTAGACGCCAACTTTGGGTATCAGAATGGTTCTTAGCTTCTCACCACATTGTTCAAGAAGATCAACAACATCACGCACCATATATTGCGTATCCAAACCATTGATACGTACCGAAATGGTAATACCATGACCTTCCCAGTCGAGATCATTGATCGCTTCGATAACATTTTTTCTTGCCTGAAGCTTATCGTCCGGGGCAACAGCGTCTTCCAGATCAAGAAAAACAAAATCTGCACCGCTGTTTAGCGCTTTTTCAAACATGCCCGGACTTGACCCCGGCACTGCCAATTCACAACGTTGCACCCGCTGCGCATTAGCTTCAAAGAGTGTGTGGCTCATTAAGTATCCTACCAATTTATCCAGGAAAGCCTGGCCTTATGCTGAAAAAAGATTAAATACATTGAAATCTTCTTGGATGTACGCGACACCTTTCTTGCAATGCGAAATTGCCGGCAGAAAAGTTGACCGCCCATTTTACTTTCAAGCTTGATAATGTCAATGACTAATCAATTGAAATAACCATTTATATATTGACAACAAGTTGAATTTGGTATTTCTGCAGAACTTCACGGCTGATAGATTGTTTTTCCTTTTTTTGCCGATGCGTGGAGGCTTTCCGTAATGGTTTTGATATTGCCGCTAAATAAAGGCGTATTGTGGAATTTCCAGGTGCTCAGATCTCCTGGATTAAGCAACCCTGGCAATCTATCCATGTTGCATGTCCACTTGATACCATTATCTCTTAACGTCACAGGAATCAGTTCATCGCCGTCCTTAACCTTCAGGTGAATTTCATCCCTTTTTTCTTTTGGCTTTAACTCAACAGGCATGTCATCCCCCATCAATGCGTCGACATGGTGAACTTGCGTTAACACATGATAAGATTTACCAATTCCCAGCACCGTAGTATTATTCTTGACCATAAATTCAAAGGGTGAGCCTAAGCCCGCCGGTGCATCAGAGCTTTCATGCCCAGACACCATTTCCTTTGCTAATGGTCCCAATGCAGTCATCCGGTATACAGGATGTCGACTTTGTACGGCGCCTTTAGTCCGGCGAAATAACTCTGTCATCAACCCCATTTGCGATGGTGTCCTTCGTAAATCAAACACAGGATTTTCACGGAAAGTTTTACTTACACTTCCAATTTTTGGATCCCCGAAAAAAAATGCAGGCATGGCAAGCGTTTTATGCGAACCGCAATATTCCATCAACATGTTAAGCAGTTCCAGGGGAGAACCGCTGTACATAGGTTGCATATAGTTGATAGAACTATGCACCATCAAAATGTCAAAATCTGATCCAATTTTCTGCTCCAGATGCTGCCTCAAATCTTCCGTGGAATACGTGCCATACACCATTTTGAAAATCGGAGCACATTTACCTTTGGTAATTAAATAGTGTGCGCGTAATTTATCAAAGCTGTCCTGAGATAAACTATTCAGGGCTAGATCGGATAATTTTTCAACAATATTCATTTACTTTATTGATTGTCTACGTATTCAACAATGTTGCTGACAGAATTAAGCTTCATAAAATCTTCCGGATCCAGCTCCAAATCAAAGGTCTGTTCAATCGACATCATTAAATTGACCTGCGCCATGGAATCCCATAGTTCGAGATTTTCCATAGCACTACTTTCGTTAATTTCACTTGTAGAGAGATTCAATGTCTCAGCCACTATTTGAATAACATGTTCTTGAGTATCCATGATTTTTTAACTGTAATTTAGAAAATGAATCGTTATTAACTGGCTAATGATATTTTCATTGGAAAATCATCAGCCCTTAAAGGTTTTTGTTCAATTAATGAGCGTTCAAAAGCAAAGTTGTCTGAGGTTGAAAATTGATGATTTGAATAAAAGTCCTGCACCAGTTTATTCTTCATGGTAGGAATATATTCCGCCCTGACCAGGCTTATCCCCTGTTGCTGCAAGCTGGTCAACACTGTTTCCAGAAACGCGCTCTCCGCTTTACGACCAATGACTCGACATGACATTAACAACGTATCGATTCTTGCGGCATCAGGACCCTGTAATTCAATCAGCAGCAAACCGACCACACCACTATCTCCAAACGCGTCTGCTAATGAGAACGACGCCACCAGCCAATTATTTGATGAAATATATTCTTGAACCTGCTGTTCGCTATAACGCCGGGTAGTCAAATTAAATTGATTGGTTTTTTGTGTAAGCTGTGCCAACCGCTCAACCCAGTGTTCAGCATTAAGCTCAATACTCATTTCCATTTGCAGAGAGTGTAAATATTCTTCAATATCTCCACCTCCATCACTTACTTTGGATTGCAGCGCCTTGCGCTGGCGTTCCTGAGCATACAACTGTGTCTTATTCTTATCCTCCTGGGTCAGACTCAATATTTCCAGACGACTGATATTATCAAGGCAATATGGAATATCCACGGCCTTTTTAGGGGTTTGCACGACATGCACTTGCGGCAATTCCTTGCGTACCACGCCACATTCATAATCGCTATCATCGACAAAGATAAAAGAATCAAGCCCCAGATTTAATTCTTTCGCAATGGCCTGAATATTAATATGTTTGGGTTCCCAATTAATTTTTAATGCAGAAAACATATCTTCACGCAAAACCTGATGAGGATGATTTTGCAATACTTCGATCACATCCTGATGATTATTCTTGCTACAAATTGCCAGAATAAATCCGCGTTCCTTAAAGTCGAGAATTCTTCGCTGGAAATCAATGAAAGCATTGCCCGGATAATCCGGCCCCAAAGCAATGCCATTTATGCCGTCTTCTCCAATCACGCCCCCCCACATCGTATTATCTGCGTCCAAGATGATGACCTTGGCCTTTGGTTTGCAAATGACTTCAACCACAGATACGAGTTGACGAGCAAACAGGTTGGCGGCCTGGGCAGCAAACGGATAGCGGGTGGTATACCAATATCGCAAATCAAAAAATTGCTGTCGTCCTACAGACGCCAGCAAACTATCAAGATCCATATATGCGGTTGAATCCAGAGTTTCATCAATTTGCCTGCTGATCTCTTTTTTTACATTCGACCACCAGTCAACTTCTGAAAATTCGCTTTGCAAATCATACATACCCGTCTCAGCAGAAAACCGGGAGGGCAAAATGGTTACCACCATTCTGCCATGCAACGCATGTCTAAATGCTTTAAGAATTTTAATTACATTAGCTACCGCATCATCTTTCAGCGAACGTTGTTGCTCTACCGACAAACCAGTAACAGGTTGTTTAATAAGTGGATGAAGATCTTCTCTTTGCAACATGAATACGGTTAAATCCGGATTATGTTGAACCAGACCTGAACCCGCTTGTGCTTCAAAAACGTTCATGCCATAAGGTGCATGATAAATATCAAGATCGATATCATGAATCGATGCGTGAAATTCCAGCCACGGATTTAACAAGTCACTCGTGTAAGTATGAATAAAGCCTAGCTTGACGTTGTGAGTTGACGCTCCAAGCCCGTTGATATGACGTTGGAGTTTTTGCGCTTCTAATAAGGTCAACGACTGGAACCAATTTCCCGTTTTTTCCTGTAGTTGTTTTAGCGAGGTAATTTCCAGCAGATCTTCAAAAGAAGACGTTCTACCCATGATGTAAGTGCTCCAGCCGAATTAAATCTGTGAATATTGAAAATAACTTTATCAAAAGATAGTCGAAGGACAACTTTTTAGCGAAAAATCAATCCCATTCAAACAATTTCCATTGATGAATTTTTAAATCCTTTTCAATCTCACTCTGCTTGACATCAATGTTTCCATCACCATCATTGTCAATTAGGTAGTAGGCCGGGCCGATATCCGGCTTTACTTTAACCATATATAACTGGCCGTTTTTTCTGAATTCCTGTATCGTTTTATTCCCCTTGCGAATAATGGTAATGTCGGGTTCCAGCACTTCCCCATCCTGAACCGGCATAGGCAGCTCCGGTGGCTCTGGTACGGGTGACAGCTCTGGTAAAGACTCTGCAAACGCAACGCCTGGACACATCAGAACAAAAACTATTTTCCACATAATCTGAAAAGAAATTTAATGACTTTTTTATATTCTACACCTAACTTACCATCAGCTAATAATTTATAAACTGGCGCGTGCCAAATCATCATATTTTACGTATTATTTAGTAAGACATTATGTCTGATTCGTTATAATAGGTTCGATTTTGGCCAGAAAGTTTTGATGGGTTCGGAAACAAAACGTCACACCTGATTTATTGTCTGTTCTCAATTTCTCTAGCCAGCAGCAATTGTTTTAAAAACCAACAAATATAACTCTATAACAATGTTTGAAATTGAATACGAATTAAAAATAGAAGACTTGATTCATTTTAATGAATTAAGATTAAAAAATGACCCTAATGTACAAAAAGATTTACGCTCCAAACGCTTGCTGGTTCCCGGCGTAATGTTATTTTTTGGGTTATTTTATTATCTTGCTTATGCAGATACCATAACCACGGCCTATATCACCCTTCTGGCATTGGTCTGGGGTATTGTCTCTCCGTATTTTTTAAAAATGGACATGCGGCGACAATTGCGTAATAGCTATTCCCAAGAAGAGCAGGATGCCATAATCGGCAATCATAAACTGGTGATAGAACCGGAATCTTTACTCGAGCAATCACCAGGTGGCAAAAGCAACACCCCGTGGTCAGAAATGCTCAGAATCGATGAGCTGGCTGACTATGTTCATATTTTTGTTGATATCGATGCCGCCATTGTGATCCCCAAAAATCAGTTGATTTCAGGCGATCTTAAAAAATTTACCAAACAGGCCGCCAGCATGATTGAGCGCCTGGCTTAATTTCAAGCATAAAAAAAGCCCGAACTAAGCCGGGCTTTTTTTCTTTACAGCGTGGTTTTAGCTTCTTTTTCTTTTCAAAGCCAAACCAGCAACCGCTGAAATCATAAACCAGATACTTGCAGGCAATGGAACCGCTGTTACGTCATAACGAACAGTTGTACCAGAGACTTCAGAAGCAATCAGCAGGAATGCCTTACCATCTGCACTGTCTGCCGCACTGACAAATTCAAGTCCTTCCGGAGAAATATCCAGTTCGCTAACGATGTAATCCATTAACGCAGGCGCATTCGGATCCGTAACATTATAAACCGCAATACCACCCGCTCTTTCCAGACCGATAAACGCAAGTATCATGTCGTTGAATTCACCGATAACAACACCCTCAGGCTCAGGACCTTTGTTATCACTACGATT
This sequence comes from Methylococcaceae bacterium, assembly GCA_006844705.1. Taxonomy (GTDB): domain Bacteria; phylum Pseudomonadota; class Gammaproteobacteria; order Methylococcales; family Methylomonadaceae; genus Methylomarinum. The sequence goes on from SPJS01000063.1 coordinate 67,267, forward strand.
CTCAACAAACGTACCAAAATCGATAGTCAGCTGCTCCAGTGCATCGCCACTGTCAAAAACCAGACCACCTTCAGCATCCCAGATTGAAAACGAGCGACCACCATAGCTATGTGGAACATCTATGTCACCGTCACCATCGGTATCACCGTCAATAGCTGATATTTCGATACGACCATCTTCAACCAATGCCACAGAAGGATCCAGATTAGCATCTTTCATGCGCACATCTTCGTCTCGTGAATCACCCTCGTTTGCTGTGATCACAAAAGTCTTGCCGCCCACCTCATAAGCAGAGATCGCATCCGGTTGGTACATACCTTGCAGTTTATAATTCTGGATATTGCCTTCATCTTTTTTATCAGAAGCATCCAGACCATTACCAGCTAAACTGTGATCTTTAGTACCTAAAGCAACCACATCTGTCACCGTGCTTGTCGCCAGATCAACAATAGCCAAAGCATTGTTTTCCTGTAGTGTTACATAGGCTTTACCCCCAGAAATTGCAACATACTCAGGCTCTAAATCCTGTGCGACAGAAGCCGCGCTATCAAAAATTCTAACACCACTTGCTTTCAAAGCCGCTCTGTTAGCATTAAATGATGAAAAATCCGCTGTCTCTACAGAAGCAGACATTACGCCCTTAGACAAATCAATAATTGAAACAGATCCTTCAGGATCAATACCATTATTTGCTTCACCTTCATTAGCAACAACAACTTTCGAGCCATCTGCAGTAAACGTCAGCATGTCCGGCAATGCACCAACAGTCACCTGCTGTTTGAAATCGCCTGAATCTGCATCAAAGAACATGACACGCCCCGGATTGGTTTTGGTATTGTCTTCAAAAGCAACCGCCACCATGCCATTATATGCAGCCACACTGTTAGGTGCTCCCCAGTATGACGCCAGATTAATTGAAGAAAGCGCTGATCCGGTGACAGAATTCAACACATCAATGGTGTTATTTTCTGAATTTGTGACAAACACTTTCTGGCTCATTTTGTCATAAGCAACAATTTCTGCACCGCCATCCAGTTCAGTTTCCACCGTACCGGAATGCCAGTTACGCCAGCTTTCAGTAAACATAAGTTTTGTATCGGCTGCTGCTGTCAAAGGCAAGCTGATCAACGATACAGCCAGCACTTTTTTAATTGAATTTTCCAACATAGTTCATCTCACTTAGCTTTAGTTTATTGTTTAGGGGCATTGTTGCAGTTGAATAATTTTGACTCCCCTGTTTTCTGAACCAGGATACCGCAATGTTAAAACCCCCAAAATTGACAGTCAGGCTTATGTAGTCGATACTCGCATTGAGACCACCTGCCTGACATAACACATTGATTTTAAAACTTTAATCAATAAATTGATTCTAACCAACTAAAATGACAGTAGAATGACAAAAAACCAGACCATTTCACTTTCATTGCCACGTCGACAAAAGACCGGGACGGGTCGAACCCAAAGCAGTGAAACGAAGACCGAAACCGTTCTCATTGTTAATCCAAGCAAGGGAAGAGGTTCGTCAACACACCAGGTTATATAAGCCACCCCCAAAAAGCTTACCCTGAATCCGGGTGTCGTTAACACATCAATGCTTAAGACGGGTGCTGGATGGCAGAGCCGTTTACCAGACAGATTCTGATTCTATACAACTAAACAGAACCCTGAAACCGCCCCAACCGCTTCAACGCATCCAGTTTTTCACTGCGCTCCAGTTTGGCGCGTTTTAAGGCCGTATGCAGCACCTCTATGCTGTTGTCATAATTTTCTCTGTCTACCGGATAGGGTGTGCCGTCTTTTCCGCCGTGGGCAAAGGAAAAACGGGCGGGATCTCGCACGCTGGTTTTGGTACCGTAGATCAGTTCTGCGGTTAACGCCAGGGCGCGCAGGGTTTTGGCTCCTACGCCCTGAATGCCGAGCAACTGGGTAAAGTTCTCCGGTGCCTGGTCATAAGTTTTCAACAGGATTTTATGCAGGTATTTTGGATTGATATCTTCGCTGCGTACCCAGTGGCGACGCGGCATTAACAGCTCAGGGCGCTTTAGCAATACCTGTTCGGCTTCAGTGTCGGGGCAGGCAGCCAGTTGGGTGACCCGTTCACGGGAAATACGGCTTTCTCTGGCGACAAAATTCAGTGCCTTGCCGCGATGATCACAACATACGGCTGAATGCGGTTCATTGACGAAATCGGTGTTCTCATTCCCCAGCCAGTGATAGCGACGGGCCATACCGTTAGCTTCATTCATGCCCTGCTGCACCACGCACCAGCGCCCGTTGCCGGTAAAGAAAAAGGCATGATGGTAGATCTGATACCCATCCTGCACGGCGGAGCTGTCCACCTTGGCCGATAAGCGACTGGCAGTGACCAGGTTGTTGGCATCATAGCCGATTTTGTCGCAACTGCATTCGATTTCCTGTGGTGTTTGCCGAGACACCTTCCCTTTGCCACCTGCGGCGTAAAAGCCAAGCTCGTGCTCCATCCCCTTGATACCTTCCTTGACTGCTCCGCAGGTAGTGGTTGTCACGCCACTGGAATGCCAGTCAAATCCCAGCACGCATCCGAACGACTGAAACCAGAAAGGGTCGGAGAGATGCTGCAATGCACCTTCAGCACCATATTCAGCGACCAGATGGCAGATGATTTCCCTGGCCAGCCGGGTCATGCGTTGAAACAACCAGCGCGGTGCCTTGCCGCCGTGCAGTGGCAGTTGGCTATAGCCGGTTCTCATGCTCGATGACCAGTCGATTCAACTCGTTGTTATCCGCACCAGATTTGACTTCCTGCATATGCTGACGGGTCTGCTGCTGAAAAAACTGAAGCCGGTCAAAGCAGGTCTGATGTTCCTGTTGCAAGGATGCCAGGCTTTGCACAAGCTCCAGTCTGATGTTCACCAGCGCTGATTCAACGCCTTTTTCGGCACCTTGCAAGGCTGCCTTTTCTAATGACGGCTGTAGTTTTTTATGCAGAAAATACGGAAACAACCAGGTCACCACAATCAACAATACACTGTGGATGGCAAAGTCCACCCCCAGGTATTCTTCGCGGTTTTGTGCATTTTCGTAGAATTCAGTAATTAATTCATAACTGACAAATGACATCGCCAGAACGGGCAACAGAAACTCCAGCACTTTCAGCGTTTTCAAAAAAATACGTTGCGCTTTATTGCCGGGGTTCAGCAAGGCTTTTCTGCATTCCAGGTGCGCCTGACAGGTCACATTATTCTCTGTCGCGGCCAGCAGAGCATCATTCGCTGTGCACAAGGCGTTGGCAGGGATTTGCATTTGGTCTGCCTGTAACTGCAATGTGTTGATTAAATCCTGCAGCCGGCTTTGCGCCCAGTCATCCCACAGCTTACCCACATCCACACCGGATTTATCCACCTGCTGACGGGCAAATTGTTTAATGGACCATTCCATCCCTTCCCGCAACATGGTTTCGGTACGTTGCCATTGCTGTTCCAATACTTTATTTAATAAGGCATAGTCACGTTGCTGAAGGTCATCGTTGATATGTTGTATTACCTTGTCAATCTGCTGCATGCGTATGCGTCGATTATGCTGCTCAAGTTGCTGTGCTGTCTGGCGAGAGGATAATGTCTGCAATTGCGCCAGCAATTGATCGAATTCATCATTTTGCTGGGTCAGGCAATCGGTACAAAACACCATTGGATCATCAAACCCCGCTTTGGCCAGTTGCCGCATAAAATCCGTTTTTTGCTCTGGCAAACCGCGGTCCCAGTGATTCATCACAAACACCCAGGCATGCCTGGCACCTTCGGCAAGCAGCAACTGCCATGCCTTGTTGTCTCGGTAACGGTCCGGGCTCACAACATACAGCAGCACATCAATATGTGGCAGCCATTCCAGCACCAGCGCACGGTTGTCAGCATCAATACTGTCAACGTCCGGCATATCTACCCAGATGAGATGCTGATTTTGTACCTGGTGGTGTCGGCTGATACGAATTTTATCCAGCGGTAACGCATCCGGCAGGCGATTGATGGCAACATCTTCATGGTGATACAACGTGACTTCTCTTGAGGTCGGCCGTTCCACTCCGGTGCGGGCAATTTGTTGCTCAGCCAGGCGATTAATCAGACTGCTTTTACCAACCCCGGTGCCGCCCATAAAAGCTACGATCAAGGGTCGCTCATCACTCTGCGCAAATAAACTGTCGGGGGAACGGGCGTCCAGTTGGTCAATCAATTGCAGATGACGACGTGTCAATTGCTGACGCACAGCAGCCTCTCCTGCCCATTGCTTGAGTTGCGAGATCAAATCAGAGAATTCGTAATCCATGACGTTTTTCTTTTAATGCCTGTTCTGCTTCATCCAGTTGCTGGCGGGTAATGCTAAAGCGCCGTCCATGCGGCATTCTGCCTGTCATTCCGTTTAAACCATTGGCTAATGTCTCGGCAAATAATTGCTTCACCGTATTCAACTGATGTTGTTTGAGTTCTGCTTCCAGTTTTTTCATATAGCTGCCAGCCGCACTTTCTGCCAGTAATGAAGTCACCGATAACATGGCCGGGGTAATCACCAGATCGTGCAAGCCTATGCCTCCCGTATTTATCGCCAAGGCAAGTGCAGTTGCATCGGTGGTGGCTCGCGTGGCCCGCAAGGTATTCAATATCAACGGCTGTTCCTGCAATTGGTAATACAAGCGATGCGCTGTTTTTTCAACATCCTGTCTGAATTCGGCATGATAGGCTTCAACCCCCTGCTCATAGTCTTCCAATAAAGGTTGTCGCAGCTGGCGCAACACCATTCTGGCATCTTTCCACCAGTCGTTGCCGGAACTGTCCTGTTCGCTTTTTTCCCACACAGTATCGGCAAGCTGAATCAGTACATGCTCACCAATCTGCTTGAGCAAAACATTTTCCTGTGTATCACCAGACTTGTACTTTTTCCCCAGTTGAAACACTTTTCTGACGGGCCAGGTCATCACGCGTCGGGTCTTGCCCAGCACTTTGGCTATGCCCGGCAATTCCAACAGATTCAACAGTTCGACCAGTGCATCCTGAAACGTCTGGTAATGATGCGGATGATTCAGATAGTCTCGCTGGTAATCCTGCGCGGCCTGTTCCAGTGCCGCTTCTATCATCTGTTGCCATTCAGCTTCTGCCTCCAGCTCTTCCTCTACCGGCTGCAGCCAGTTTCGCCAGTGCTGCTGCATCATTTGCTGACGATATTGCGCGTGTTTATTATGTTTAATTTGCCCGTTGATTTTGGATACTGTTCGATCAAAATCGGCTGGCAGCTGAGGATGTCCTGCCTGTTTGTCATAAAACAACGGAATAACCGGAGGAAAACTGTCATCTCTACATTGCTGCCATTTTTCCTGCAGGGAAGACGTAATGATCTGTTCACTGCCTTCCGTCAGTTTGTTTACGCATATCAGCAGCGGCTGATGAAACGCCGCCACTTTTTTCAGCATATCCCATACCGATTGATCGGCGTATTTTTCCTTGCTTAATACCAGTACCAGCATGTCAGCCAGGGCGATGGTTCTGATCACCCCTTCCTGATAATCTTCGGCATCTATCGAATCGAAATCCGGCGTATCCCACAGCACGCAATCCGGCAGTCTGGCCGAATCGACCACCTGCGGATTTACCGAATAACAATCATAACGCGATGCATTTAATTGATCCTGAGCACGTTGCTGGAATCGGCCAAAATAATGCTGTACCGCAGCCCAGTCATCATTCGCCAGACGATTGACAAAACCTTGCGGATGAACGGTATACCCGGCTAGCGGGCTGACTCCTGCCAGGTCAGCATCAAGCAACAGATTGACCAGCGTACTTTTTCCGGCCTGAGTAGGCCCGATGACAGCAATGTGCAAAGGCTGCTTTCTCTTAGCTTCCAGCATTTCACCTTTGCGTAAAAACGCTTCCGCCAGCAACAATTGTTCTATACGTAAATTGTATTCACTAATCGTTGGATCCAGGGGATCCAGAAATGGAAGAATAGCCTGATAACGCTGTTTGAGTATTTGGATAAATTCCAGCATAAGTAATGGCTTGGGAGTATAATCGGCGGTCTGCTAAACAACGTAATAGTCTGGCATAGATCACTGTTCAAGAAAATCGCTAATTTGCTTAATTTTTCCACATCAGTGCTATTTAAGCCGAAATAATAAAGGCAACACTAATAATATCCGAGAGAACTGCACATGAATCTGTTTACACGACTGTTGATTGTTCTGCTGAGCCTGTCTTTCTTCGCCTGTACCAAAGGCAATGAAATGAATGGCAGCAGCATGAAATCCGCTAACCGTTCTGCCAGCTATATCAAAAACCGCCTGCCGTTAGCACAACGCATCGAGTTTGAATTTTCGTTCTGGACCTTACTGGACGAACACAAGGATCAACAGGCCTTTTTACAGGCCATAGACGGCAAAACGCATCTGGAAATCATTGACATGGGGCGCGAGCTGTTTAACACTCGTAAACAGGACGGGCAGGAAGAATATCAGAAATTTGCCAGTTGGGAAGATATGGTGACTCAATTTTCCGAGGATAGAACAAATATGAAAAAAGAGCAGCAACCTGCACAACGCAGAAATCAACCAACGGTGCTATACGATTTTTGATCGTTTAAATGCAGACATTGGGTGCGGTTCTTTCGTCCCGCAGCATAATTCAGCCTGCTCGACATCAAACCCGTTAATTTTTAACCCCGCCCTGACACTGCTGGCACAGGCCGCGCAATTCCAGTTGTTGGCCTGACAATGCAAAACCGGTTTTTTCGATACTGGTTTTCAATTCTTTTATCAGCGACTTACGTAGACCCAGTTCCTTGACCGTATGGCACTGATCGCAAATTAAAAACTGAGGAATTTCATGCTCATGCTCGCAGGTAATATGCGAGCACGCCAGGTATTGATTGGTGGTTTCCAGTTTATGCACCAGATTATTCTGCAACAGAAAATCCAGCATGCGATACACCGACATGGCCGATAACGACTCGGTAAACTTTTGTTTATATTCGTCGATAACATCATAAGCTGATAACGGTGCATCACTCTGCAACAACACTTCCAGCACTTTGCCGCGCTTATCGGTTAAACGCATGCCATGCGAGCCGCATTCCTGACGGGCTTTATTAATAATACGTTGCACTTGCTCTTGCTGCACTAAACTACCTTCTCAGTTAAAAAACGATGTCTGTCGTATTAAAACTGTAGTCTAACACCAAATTCCACACCAAATCCCGCTTCCGGCGAAACTTCGCGTAAAAACGAAACGGATTGCCTGATCTCTTCATCCAGCAGGTTTTGCGCTTTGGCAAACAACAACGCTTTTTGCTGTTCTCCCAACGCCAGATTGTAGGAGGCCGATGCATCCAGTTTCCAGTATCCGGCCGTTGCATTTTCATTTATTCCCGGACGCTCCTGTGCTTCCGCACGAGTCACTCTGAACGCTGTTTGCCAGTGTCCGCCCTGCCAGGACAATTCACTGCCATAACGTAGTGGTGGCAAGCGGGGAATCGCTTCACCGGTATCAAATTCACCATGGACATAATCTGCAAACCATTCACTGTGCAATGCTCCCCACGCAGTTTGCATCAGTGGAATCTGGATTTGCGCTTCAAATCCTTTGAATTCCGCGGTCATCTGGCGCGTATTAAACACATCCATACACTCCCCGGGACACACGGCGAGAATCGTTTCGGTCGCCTCATCAAACACCAGACCACTGTTTATCTGGGCAATATAGTCATCCACCCGGTTGTAGAACAGATTGATGTCTGCAGATAACCATGAGCGGTCAAAATGAAATCCCAACTCGACATTGTAGCTTGTCTCTTCGGTCAATTGATCATTGCCAACATCGAAGGTTTCGGTGGCATGGTGCGGCCCATTGGACAGCAATTCCTGAATTTCCGGCGCACGCTGTGAACGGGAGAAGGTCAGTTTCAATGAATCATGCGGGTTGATTTCCCACAGTGCGGACAATGAAAAACTCACCGGTGTATGAGACAACTGCTGCCCCGTCTCGGCATCAATCCATTGCTGTTCCACACGCAGGCCAAATTCATAAACCAGATGCTCTGTATGAATATCCTGGATAGTAAAAAAGGCCAATGAATCAATATCTGAGCGTGGCACAATGGCTTCTTCACCCAAGGCGGCAAACACGCTGTGATTGGATTGAAAGCCAACCACACCATGATCAAATATCCACCACGGGGTCTGTATGGCTTCTACTCTGCTTTCATACCCTTCATTGGTAAACGTGGTGCCTGCCACCCCGTCTTCCAGCTCGGTATGCTTGTAATCATTGTAGGCCAGCTTGAAATTGATTTTTTCTAAGCCGGTAAAGGGCTGGTTCAGACCGGCTTTGAAATCATAGCGGGTTTGTAACACATCAATCGTGACCGGTTCACCCTCTTCACCTATCGGAATGCCATAATTGTTTTCCAGATGATTGATCGCAATGCCCAGGAATCCGGCCTCACCGATCACGGATGCCCCTGCACTGCCGCTGTATGCCCGGGTATCGGAATTCAGCAGACGACCGGTGCTACCGCCGCCATCGGCAAACGAAGTGGTCGGGATTTGTTGATCAATACTATCGCGGTAAAACCCGTCGACATGCCAGGCAAACATATCCTGACTGCCTTCCAGTTTGAATACAGTGGATTTGCCTTCGTTGACCGTGTTGTAGCGTTGTTCAACCGCGCCTTGAACAGGTCGATCAAATAATTTGTCCGGGATACGGTTATCAATAATATTGACCACACCGCCTATCGCTCCACTGCCATACAGCAGACTGGCTGGCCCGCGTAACACCTCGACGCGGTCTGCCAGCAGCGGTTCTGCAGTATTGGCATGATCCGGGCTGATGGATGCCACATCTAGACTGCCCAGGCTGTTTTGCAATACTTTTACCCGTGAACCGGACTGTCCGCGAATTACCGGCTGCCCCACGCCGGGCCCAAACGACTGGTTAAAAACGCCGGGCTCCCGGGCCAGGGTTTCGCCTATATTTCCGCCCATTTTAGTGCGCAACTCCTCTCCCGTCAGAATGGATACAGGCAAAGCAGTATTTGATACCGACTGATTGGGTGCACTGATTAAAATATTGTCCAGTTCATGTACGTGGGTAGATTCAGCAGCCACAGAAAAGGACAGCAATAAAAAGGGGATATATTTCATTTTGAATACAAATAGACGTTACAACATAACAAAATTATAGCGTGAAATCATTTTTTTGAAGACACTTTTTTTACCTTACCTTTTCAAGCATCAGATTTGCGCAAGGAATAAGCAACCAGTATCACACCCAGCAAAAAGAATGGAATACTCAACAATTGACCTGTATTCAGAGGCAAGTCCAGCGTATAGGACGCCTGCCGGGTTTTAAAGAATTCCAGACAGAAGCGCACAAAGAAAATCAGACTCATATCCACACCTAATATCAGCCCTTTGATTGGTTTGTTCCAGGTTTTTCGATAAACCAATATCAAGACTATAAATATCATCGAGTAACTGAAGGCCTCGTAAAGCTGCACCGGGTGACGTGGCAGGCTGTCAACACGGGAAAAAATAATCGCCCAGGGCACATCGGTGACATGTCCGAGAATTTCGGAATTGAAAAAATTGCCGATACGAATCATGCTGGCGCCTAAAATACAGGACAATGCAATACGGTCAGCCAAGCATAAGAAATTATCCCTGGTTTTAATACGATACAAATAGAGGCTGACCACAATACCTAATAATGCGCCATGACTGGCCAGCCCGCCTTCCCAGATTGCCAGGATTCTTATCGGGTTGGCGAGGTAATACTCCGGATCGTAAAACAGGCAGTGTACAATGCGCGCGCCGAGTACGGTACCAATGGCCAGATACCACAACATGCGATCCAGTTCGTCGACATTTTTGCCTTCGCGTTTATAAATCCAGCTCATGAAGTAATAACTGCTCATAAACGCGCTGGCAAACATCAACCCGTACCAGCGAATCTGTACGGCGCCGAGATTAAGAAGGATGGGATCTGTATCCCAGACTAAATATTGCATAATGATCTGTAAAAACTACTTTATTGTTATTTCTGTGAGGAAGGGATGCAGGGTAACTTAATATCTTAATCCCAGCGATCATCTCTGACTTGCACCTGCCCGTCGACAATTTGTATGGGAAAGATGTCTAGATTCTCATACGCTGGCGGGCCTTTGACTTCGCCGGTTTTAATGCAAAAACGCGCACCATGACGGGGGCAAACGATGTCATCCCCTTCTATCTCACCACTGGCGATTTCCGCGCCATCATGGTTACACACGTCTTCAACGGCGTAAAATTCGCCCTCTAATTTAAACACCGCGACGTCGGTGCCGTCGACATCGACAACGACATGCTCGCCATCGGCCATTGCCTCGGCTTTAATCACATCAACCCATTCAGACATTCTGATTTTCTCCGATCAAATACACATCATATCTTACCAATTTGCTGGCATAACTCATGGACGGTTGACCGCCCAGGGGTTCAGCATCATCTGGGGATTTTACTACAACCCGTTTGCCTGCATGTTGCATGGCTGTCATAAACAATTGCTGTTTATCGGTATCATCGCCCAGAATATCGCGCAGCACGTTCATGCCTTTTTTGGCCAGGGCAGATTTTTTTCTTTTGGGAGGGAACATCGGATCAAGATAGATACAATCCGGTTGGCTAGCAAGATTTTGCAGTCTGTCTATACTATTGCCGCTGATTAATTCTGGCACCTGCAATTGTCTTCGAATGACCCAGTCTTTTTGTGCCAGACGCGAAAAACCGTCTTCAATCAACGCCACCATGACGGGGGAGCGCTCCAGACAGGTCATGTGATAACCCATGCGGAATAAGGCCAGACTGTCCTGTGCCCAACCGGTTGTTGCATCCAGAATAGTTTGCGTTTTGCGTCCAACGGCTTGAGCCAGTGCGCCTTTTTTGGAGGCCGGATAAGAAGATTGTTCGCCCGGGCGCGGATCGATGTTGACGGTGAGTCCGCCTTTTTTTAACAACGCTTTGTCCAGCAGTTTCAGGCAATGGTCACGGTAGACCAGAAAGAACGGAATATCCTGTTGTTTTGCATCTGCAACGGCTAATAGTGGACGCTCTAATTTATCAGCCAAGTGCCGACTTTGCTGAAGATAATTGTCGTCTTCAGCAAGCACCGCTAACTCAGCCCGCATTTATTCCGTAGACACCGAAGATTGCTCGTTTTTGATGGCGGCATCCAGCGTATGCCAGGCCAGCGTGGCACATTTTACCCGCGCCGGATATTCGCGCACGCCGGCTAATACTGCCAGCTTGCCCAGAGCGTCTATACTCACCTCTTCATTCTTGCCGGTGGTCATATCATGAAACTTCTGAAACAGGGTTTCCGCTTCGTCTTCTGTCAAGCCTTTAACGATCTCGGTCATCAGCGAAACAGAGGCTGTAGAAATAGCACAGCCGGAACCTTGAAAGCTGGCATCAGTGATTTTATTGCCATCCATTTTCAAATATAAGGTCAGGCGGTCGCCGCATAACGGGTTAAAGCCTTCCACTTCACGGTCTGCATTTTCTATCACCCGAAAATTCCGCGGGTTGCGATTATGATCAAAAATGACTTCCTGATATAAATCTCTTAAATCTTCAAACATTGAATGTCTCTATTAGTAACTCATCGGGCAATATATTATCTGCAACACAGCCTATTAAAAACCGCATTGCAGAATATACAGTATTAACCAAACACCTCAATCAACGATTTAATGCCTTCCATCAACACATCAATTTCCTCTTTGCTGTTGTACATGGCGAAGGACGCTCTTGCGGTTGCAGGCACTTCAAAAAAGTCCATGACTGGCATGGCACAATGATGCCCTGCCCTGATCGCAATCCCCAGACTGTCCAGCATGGTGCCGATGTCATGCGGATGAATCTTGTCCAGCACGAAGGAGAGAATGGCACCTTTTTCCGAGGCCTGGCCAATGATTTGCAAACCATCAATATGTGCCGCCTGCTGCGTGGCATAGGCTAATAATTCGGCTTCATATGCAGCAATTTTGTCCATCCCGATGGCGGATACATAATCAATCGCTGCACCCAGCCCAACCACTTCGGCGATTGGCGGCGTACCTGCTTCAAATTTGTATGGCAGGGTGTTGTATTCGGTTTCTTCAAATGTCACCTTGCGGATCATATCCCCCCCACCCTGATACGGCGGCATGGCATTCAGAATATCCTGTTTGCCGTATAACACGCCAATGCCGCTGGGGCCATAAAGTTTATGCCCGGAAAACGCATAGAAATCACAATCCAGGGCCTGCACGTCGACCGACATGTGCGGGATTGCCTGGGCACCATCCAGTAATACAGGTATATCTTTGGCATGTGCCAGATCGATGATTTTCTGCACCGGATTGACGCTACCCAGCGCATTGGACATGTGAACCACGGATACCAGCCGGGTTTTATCGGAAATCAGTTGCTCGAATTCACTGAACATCAATTCGCCCTGCTGATTGATAGGCGCGACTCTTAACACCGCGCCGGTCTGCTCCGCCAGCATTTGCCAGGGTACGATATTGGAATGATGTTCCATAGCGGTAATCAAGACTTCGTCGCCTTCAGCCAGATTAGCTTTGCCGAAGGTTTGGGCAACCAGGTTAATAGCCTCCGTCGTGCCTTTGGTAAAGATAATTTCCTTAGTGCTGGACGCATTAATAAACTGCTTGACCTTGTCCCGCGCGCCTTCATATAAATCCGTCGAGCGTACACTCAAGGTATGCACGCCGCGATGCACATTGGCGTAGTTTGTCCGGTACAGCTCGGACATGCTGTCAATCACGCACTCCGGCTTCTGGCAGGTGGCAGCGTTGTCCAGGTACACCAGCGGTTTGTTACGAATGGTCTGTTGCAGTATCGGAAAGTCTGCGCGAATTTTTTCAATCGGGAAATCTGTCATAGGTTTATTTTTAACTGACCTCTGTTATGATTTGTTATATTTTAAGTAATTTTTGTAAGCGTTCCTGGCCAACATGATGTCAACATCTTCAGCACATATCAAAAAACATCTAACGGATATTTCAGAATGGCGCAGACTGGGTGAAGCCGGCATTTTCCCACCTGACTCACGAGTTGAACTCATTAATGGAGAAATTATTGAAATGTCACTCATTGGTTCTAATCATGCCGGTCATATCAATCGACTAAGTCAAGTGTTTGCATCTCTCATTCCAGGGCAAGCAATGTTCAGCGCTCAAAACCCTCTACAGCTGAGTAACTTTTCAGAGCCCGAGCCGGACTTAATGCTATTACTCCCCCGTGAAGATTTCTACGCAGATCAACACCCGCAAGCAGCCGACGTACTATTGCTCATCGAAGTCGCTGACAACTCGCTGGAGTATGACCAAGGATTCAAACTGCAACTCTACGCGCGACATAATATTCCTGAATACTGGGTGTTAAACCTGAACGATCAGTGCTTACAGGTTTTCCGCAAACCGCATGGCGATAATTACGAGGAAAAAACCACGCTACGGCGGGGCGATAGCGTGTCTCCCAGCCAGCTGCAAAACATCACACTTGCGCTCAGCGATATCCTATAACCACGCCGCCTCAACACCTTGTTGCGGAAAACGCTGTAGCAATTGCTTGAGCACAAAATCATGCAGACTTTTATGCTTGATCTTGTTGACCATTTCATTAGCAAAGGCAAACGTCAGCATATTGCGCGCCTGTTCCTCGCTCATGCAGCGTGACTGCAAATAAAACACGGATTTTTCATCCAGTTGCCCCACGGTGACACCATGCGCGCATTTCACGTCATCGGCATAAATTTCCAGCTGCGGCTTGGTATCTGCCTCGGCATCCTCCGATAGCAACAGGTTACGATTGTTCATTTCCGAATCGGTTTTTTGCGCATCTTCGGCGACAATCACCCGTCCCTGAAAAACCCCGCGTGCGCGTTGCGCCAGTACACCTTTATACAATTCGCGGCTGATGGCGTGAGCTTCTAGGTGATTGATACGCGTGTGATTATCAATATGTTGGCGCTTGTTGCCAAGGTACAATCCATTTAGCTCGCATTCTGCGGCCTTGAATAATTGCGTATGAATTTCATTCCGCGCCAGCAATCCGCCAAAAGCAAAATTATCATGTCTAAAGCGGCTGTTGGCCGCCTGTTTGGCATAACATCCGGCAAAATGGTAGGCCTTATCTGACGCCGTCTGTATTTGAGTCACGCTTAAAGATGCATTCTCTGCCAGCACGGCTTCTGTCACATTGACAGAAAAATAAGCCTGCGCTGCGCCGGCAAAAGTCTCTACGATACTGGCTTCGGCAGATTCATCGACATGATAAACGTTGCGCAATGCCAGCAACGCATCCGCGTCATCAAAATAATGCACCACCTGCAACGGCTTTTCCAGCACAGTGTTGGCAGGCACATGGACATAAAGCCCTTCGCTAAACCAGGCACTGTTGAAGGCGATAAAGCCATGCTCATCATCGCTGACAGCCTGCCCCAATTGCGCCTGCACCTGTTCCGGGTTATCCTCCAGGGCTTGCGACATACTGCAAATAATGACACCAGGCGGCACACCTTCAAGCCGGGAATGTTCGGCAACAAACTGACCATTCACCAGCACCACTGTCCACATGTCCTGCAGCACCAGCTCATCCAGCACATGGCTGTCAATGTTGGTTAGTCCCTGGGCCGTCGATGTGAATGGCTTGAAACGTTTTTTCTCTATCGCCGAGACATTGGTATAACGCCATTCTTCCTGACGAATATCAGGAAAGCCGTGGGTGGAAAAACACGCCAACGCCTGCTTTCTAAACTGTTGCAACCAGGGCAATGTCTGCCCCGGCAGGCTCGCGGAAGAGGCCGGATATTCAGCCAGATACTGGCTGACTGCTTGATCGTTACTCATTATGCCGCCTGCTCTTCTACCCAGCTATAACCTTTCTCTTCCAGCTCCAGCGCCAGTTCCGGCCCGCCGGATTTAACGATTTTGCCGTGTGCCAGTACATGCACGAAATCCGGCTTGATATAATCCAGCAGACGTTGGTAATGGGTAATCATTAAAAATGAACGCTCTGCTGAACGCAGCGAATTAACCCCATCCGCCACAATTTTCAAGGCATCAATATCCAGTCCGGAATCAGTTTCATCCAGAATACATAATTTAGGCTCAAGCACTGCCGCCTGTAGAATTTCGTTGCGTTTCTTCTCACCACCTGAAAAACCTTCATTGACCGCACGATATAGAAATTTCTCATCCATCTGCAGTAATTTGATTTTGTCTTTGACCAGCATCAGAAAGTCCATGGCATCCACTTCACCCAGCCCTTGATGCTTGCGCATAGCATTTAACGCGGCTTTCAACAGATAAATATTGCTGACCCCAGGGATTTCCACCGGATATTGAAAGGCCAGAAACACCCCTTCACGCGCACGCATTTCCGGTTCAAGTTCCAGCAGGTTGTTACCTTGATAAATCACCGAACCCTCGGTGACATCATAACCAGACTTGCCTGACAACACATGCGATAACGTACTTTTACCCGCGCCATTCGGCCCCATCACCGCATGAACTTCACCGGGATTAATGTGCAGGTTCAAGCCCTTTAAAATGGGTTTTTCGCCGACATTGGCATGGAGGTTTTCAATTGTTAGCATTTTATTACCTAAATTCAAAAGTGCTTGTTATTTCAACACTTAAAAAAACTAAAGTCGCCAAAGCGATGTTTCAAAGCCGGTTCTCGCACCGGCAGGCGAGCTTCTTTTCTTTGCTTGTGTAAAGAAAAGACCCCCGAATGCTGCTTGATCACTGCGCAACAAAACGGGTTCAAATGGTTTACCCTACAGAGCCTTCCAGACTGATACCCAACAAAGCCTGCGCTTCCACTGCAAACTCCATCGGCAGCTCTTTGAACACTTCCTTGCAGAATCCGTTCACAATCATCGACACCGCATCTTCAGCTGACAAGCCGCGCTGCTGGCAGAAGAACAATTGGTCTTCACTGATTTTGGAGGTGGTGGCTTCATGCTCCACTTGTGCCGAAGGTTGTTTGACTTCCACATACGGAAAGGTATGCGCGCCACATCTATCGCCGACTAACAAGGAATCACACTGGGTATAATTACGCGCCTGAGCGGCAGACTTGGCCACCTTGACCAAACCGCGATAGGTGTTCTGCGCTTTACCGGCAGAAATGCCTTTGGAAATAATGGTGCTGGAAGTGTTTTTGCCGACATGAATCATCTTGGTGCCGGTATCGGCCTGCTGATAATTATTGGTCAATGCCACCGAATAGAATTCACCGACTGAATTATCACCTAACAATACACAGCTGGGGTATTTCCAGGTGATGGCCGAGCCGGTTTCTACCTGTGTCCACGACACTTTGGAATTCGCCCCGCGACATTCGGCACGCTTGGTGACAAAATTGTATATCCCGCCCTTGCCGTCCTTATCACCAGGGTACCAGTTTTGTACGGTTGAATATTTAATCTCGGCATTGTCCAGCGCCACCAGCTCTACCACTGCCGCATGTAACTGGTTTTCATCACGCATAGGTGCTGTACACCCTTCCAGATAACTGACATGACTGTCTTCATCGGCAATAATCAGGGTGCGTTCAAACTGGCCGGTGTTGGCGGCATTAATACGGAAATACGTGGACAACTCCATCGGGCAGCGCACGCCTTTGGGAATATAAACGAAAGAGCCATCGGTAAACACCGCGGCATTCAAGGCGGCAAAGAAATTATCACCGGTGGGAACCACACTGCCTAGATACTGCTTGACCAGGTCAGGGTGATCCTGCAAGGCTTCTGAAATCGGGCAAAAAATCACTCCGGCATCTTTCAGTTTGCCTTTGAATGTCGTAGCGACCGATACACTGTCGAACACCGCATCAACGGCTACGCCAGCCAGGCGCTCTTGCTCATCCAGTGGAATCCCAAGTTTTTTGTAGGTCTCCAGCAATTCCGGATCGACTTCATCCAGGCTTTTCGGGCCATCTTCCTTTTTCTTCGGCGCTGAATAATAGCTGATCGCCTGGTAATCAATCGGATCAATATTCAATTGCGCCCAGTCGGGAGAATCCATTTCCTGCCAGTGTCTGAATGCTTGCAGCCGGTATTCCAGCATGAATTCCGGTTCATTCTTGACTTTGGACAGACGACGAATGACATCCTCATCCAGACCGGGCGGAAAAGTATCCACCTCAAGATCGGTCACAAATCCCTGTTTGTATTCCTGACCGATGAGTTGTTCGATTTCTTGTGTACTTGATGACATAGGCTTCTACTTATATAAACTTGCGACCGGAATCATCACTTCATCCGGTCGCGTAGCGGGTACAATCATATCCGCCAGCGTGACGGACTCCAGCGCATGATGAATCTTTTGGTTGAGCACATGCCAGTTCCCTTGAATATTACAGCCAGCGGCTTGTTCACAACTTTGATGGGAATCGCTGCATTCGGTCAGTGCGATGGGCCCTTCCAGAGCAAAAATAATGGCCGCAACAGAAATTTTACTGGCTGCACGCGCCAGGGAATAACCACCTTTTGCTCCTCGTACCGAGGTTAACACCCCCGCTTTTTGCAGATTTTTTAAAATCTTGCTGACGGTCGGCAGAGCGATACCGGTACTGTCACAAATTTCCTGTGCAGAATATAAACGGCCTTCTTGCCTGGCCATCACACTTAATATAACTGTGCCGTAATCAGTCAGTTTGCTTAACTTCAACATAATGCGTTTTTCTATTTTGGACTATTTTAGTCCTATTTAATTTCAGAGTAAAGCCACAAACGACACGCTGAAGAAAAGTTACTTTGAACCTGGAACGAATTCAGGTTGAAGAGACAACGTCGTTATGCTCGCCCAACCAGCTAACCAGATCATCTGCAGGAAGAGGTTTAGAAAAAAAATACCCTTGCGCTTCGATACATTGGTGTCCTAAAACACACTTTAATTCATCACGGGTCTCTACGCCTTCCGCTATCACCTCGAGCGAAAGGTTTTTTGCTAACGCCATAATCGCCGTGAAGATAGCTTCATTTGCCGAAGTGGTATGAATATTAGTGATAAAAGAACGATCAATCTTGATTTTATCCAGCGGCAATTTTCTTAGATAACTAAGACTTGAATACCCCGTACCGAAATCATCTATAGAAATTCTGACACCAAAATCTTTCAAGGCATTCAGTGTTTTTAAAGTTGTCTCCATTTGTTTCAACATAATACCTTCGGTTAATTCCAGCTCAATGGCGGCCGGGTCAATCTGATGGGCGTCAATGACCGCTTTGAAGTTTTCCAGAAAATCTTCATGATCCAGCTGTATCGCAGAAACATTTACCGCGACTTTAATCGAAGGCAGACCTTTCTCAAGCCACTTCTTGTGTTGTAAACAGGCCTGATCCAGTACCCACAAACCCAATTCATGAATCACACCGCAATCTTCGGCAACCGGAATGAACTTATTGGGGGGGACAAAACCAAGTGTCGGGCTATGCCAACGAAGTAACGCTTCAACGCCAATCACACTATTATCCAGCAAGTTAACTTGTGGTTGGTAAACCAAAGTAAACTGTCCATTCTCAAGCGCTTCTTTTAAATTGATTTCCAGAGAGTTTCTCTCAATCAGCCCCAAATCAAAGTCGGGACTGTAAATAAGAAAATTATTACGCCCCTGCTGCTTGATTTCATACATGGCTGCATCAGCCTTGGCAATCACCTCATCTACTGAATTGGCATGCAGAGGAAAAAGAGCCACCCCCAGACTGGCAGTGATATTGACATCACGCTCGTAAATTGTCATAGGTTGCCGAACTGACTCAACGATTTTTTCAGCCACATTCTCGCAATCTTCAACATTGATGATATTTTGCAAAATAATGACAAATTCATCACCACCCAGCCGGGCAACCGTATCGGACTTTCTTATGCACTCACTCAAGCGTTTGGCAACATTGATTAAAATCAAATCGCCAAAAGAATGCCCCAGCGTATCGTTATAAAATTTGAAGCGATCCAGATCAATAAACATCACCGCTGTTTGCATTTCAGAGCGATGTGCGTTTTGACAGGATTTAACCAGTCGGTCTTTAAATAACAGCCGGTTTGGCACGCCTGTTAACTGGTCATAATGCGCCAGATAATATAGATCGCGTTGTTTTCTGCGGGTAATTTCTTCCAATAACGCATGCCCGGTCGACAACCCGACATACACTTCATTCTGCACGATAATGAACCCATGAGACATATGACGCATGCCGGAATCAATGATAATTTTGGCCAGGTCATCAATCGTGGTGTGAATATCAACAATGACCGGGTTATCGATCATGATCTCAGTAATTAACTGTCGATAGTGCAAATCCCTGGCATAGGGCTTGACGAAAATTTCAGTAATCGTACCCCTGTCAATCAACCCAACCGGACGATTAAGTTTGTCAACAATGGCCAGCGAGAATAAGCTGGAATCTCTTACAAAGCGGTTTAAGACCTCAACTGACAGGTCATCATGCAGGATAGGTTCCTGGTAATTGAGCAGTTCTTTAACCGTAGGGGATTCAGCCAGTGACTGATAATCTTCTTCATGCTCATCACCCAGGATATTCTGAGCAAAATCCGTCAGCATTTTTTCCATAGAGAAAAATGATTAAAGTAAGCTACGATCTGAAACTACCCCAAGTATATGACAGTTTTATGACGCCGCTAACAATTATTAAATTACGCTTAACTCAAAAACCGATAACTTATACCAAAAAAGCCGACTACCCGACCCCCAGGAGACTATTGAATAACGTTATGCCGCAGCTTACTTGAAGAAAAGGCGCATTTTGGGTCATTATTTAACGCCGCATTGGCACGTGCACTAGTTGTCAACCGCCTGCCAGGCTCCGCCTTTCCATTGATTCAAAAAAACTGTGTTCTGTAAAATTATTGAATGGCTATATTTAACAGCTCAGACTGAACCTGATAGCTTTCTTCGTTTTCCTTTGGTTGCATTTGCATATATTGTCCATCCTCCTGTAACAACCAGGCCTGAGAATTATCATTCAAATAATAATCCAGATCATTCATGATTCTTTCATGCAATTTTTTATCTTCAATTGGAAAACAGGTTTCCACGCGGCGAAACATATTTCGGTTCATTAAATCCGCGCTGGCACAAAATAACTGCCAGTTGCCATTATTGGAAAAGGCATAGACACGGGTATGTTCAAGAAAACGCCCGATAATTGAGCGCACTTCAATATTTTCAGACACGCCCGGTACACCGGGACGCAGGCAACAGATACCTCTGACAATAAGTTTGATGTCCACCCCGGCCTGAGACGCACGATACAAGGCCTGGATTGCCTGCTCTTCTACAACGGCATTCACCTTGATGATAATTTTCGCTGGCTTGCCCTTCAGTGCGTTATCCCGTTCGCGATCAATCATTTTGATCAAGCCGGAATGCAAAGTAAAAGGGGACTGTAACAGTTTGTTGAGCTTGGTGACCTTACCGAGGCTGGTCAGCTGGACAAAAATGCGCCGCACATCCTCTCCCAGTTCTTTCTGACAGGAAAACAAACCGTAATCAGTATAAAGCCGGGCCGTCTTGGGGTGATAATTTCCAGTCCCCAGGTGCACATAATTGCGTAACACATCGTTTTCCTTGCGCAATACCAGACACATTTTTGCGTGCGTTTTATAGCCCACAACGCCATACACCACATGCACCGCAGCTTCCTGTAGCTTTGCCGCCAACCCGATGTTTTCCTTCTCATCAAATCGCGCTCTCAATTCGATCACGACAGTGACTTCTTTCCCCGCACGAGCCGCCTTGATTAATGCATTTACTATCGGCGAATCATCACCGGTACGATACAGGGTTTGCTTGATGCCGATAACATTGGGGTCCATCGCTGCCTGCCGTAAAAACTCTACAACAGGCATAAATGATTCGAAAGGATGGTGCAATAAAACATCCTGCTCTCGTATCGCGGCAAAAATATCTCTTTTGCGCCCCAGCAATTTAGGAACGAAAGGCTTGAAGGGAACAAATTTCAAATCAGGACGATCGACTGCGCTGTATATTGCCTGCAAGCGACTGACATTAACCGGGCCATTGGCCAGAAACACATGGTTATCAGGCAACCCAAAGCGCGATTGCAGAAAATGGATGGTTTCAGAGGGGCAATTGGCATCAATTTCCAGACGCACTTCATCGCCATAGTTGCGCATAGCCAGCTCACCTTCCACCGCATGCAATAAATCGTCAATTGCATCATCATCTACGAAGAAGTCGCTGTTACGCGTGACTCTGAATTGATGACAGCCTTTCACTTTCATACCATTAAACAGCAGAGCAACAAAATCATGAATAATCGAAGAAAGAAAGACAAAGTCATACGAGCCGCTGCTTGTCTCCTCTGTCGGCAATTTTACAATCCTGGGCAGGGCGCGTGGCGCCTGAATGATTGCTCGCGCGCTGTTACGGCCAAATGCGTCTTTCCCGGTCAGCGACACGATAAAATTTAAACTTTTATTCAGAATTCTGGGAAAAGGGTGTGCCGAATCCAGGCCAACCGGGGTCAGAATCGGCAACAACTCATTATTAAAATAAGCCTCCAGCCATTGTCTTTGTTGTTCATTCCAGTCGCTACGGCGAATAAAGCGAATATTTTCCTGCTCAAGCTGAGGCAATAACACTTCATTCAACATGCGGTACTGCTCATCCACCAGCGTGTGTGTCTTTGATGCAATGCGATCCAACTGCTCTTGCGGCGTCAATCCATCTGCGGCAGCAACATCGGGATCCATTTCTGCCATTTGCAACACACTGGCCACCCGAACTTCAAAAAACTCATCCAGGTTTGAACAGGAAATACACAGATAATTAAGCCGCTCCAACAAGGGTAATGATTCATTTTTAGCCTGTGCCAGCACCCGGATATTGAATTCCAACAGGCTCAACTCCCGGTTGAGATAGTATTCTGGCAGAGTCAAATCGATACTTTGTTCATCCGTTGGAGGGGTATTACCATTTGTCATGATGTTGTTTTCCTTTAGCCTGTTGTTAATTTTTACTGTTCACAATGTTGTGCTGACGACGCCCTTGCAATCCGCCCGTATGCAATGCCACAATCCGTGCACCGCGTTCAAACCGGTCTGATTGAACCAGATCATAAAGTGCATAAAACATTTTTCCTGAATACACCGGTTCGAGCTCAATACCATGGGCCTGTTCAAACCGGATAATAAATGCGTCCAACGCGGGTTTCGTTTTGGCAAATCCCCCGAAATGATAGCCTAATTCCAGGGACCAATGTGTTACAGGATCATTTAACATCCCATAGATTTCTTCCCGCAAAAATTCAGCCCCTTTAAGTGCAGCGATGACGATGACATGTGTCTGATTGCTGCTTGCGCCTATCAACCCTGCCGCTGTTGTTCCTGTTCCGGCAGGCACAATAAGGTAATCGGGTGTGAAAGGAAGTTCTTGCAGGATGTCCTGTACGCCCTGCAATGCCAGCGGGGAAGCACCGCCTTCAGGCAGCCAATAATCTTCTGAACATAGACCTGGAAAAGCATCAAACTGCTTGAATTGACGTAACGCCCTATATTCAGAACGACTGATAAATATTATATCCATATCCCATCTGACCAGGTCGGTTAGGGTTGGATTAAGGTGTACCGGCCTCTCTCCCCGTACATAAGCTGCCGTTCGGATGCCAAGCTCCTTCCCCACATAAGCCAGTGCATGTAAATGGTTGGAATATGCGCCGCCCATGCTGACGATGCGTTTACAGCTTTTCGCCTTCACATCCTGCAGAATATATTTTAATTTTCGCCATTTATTGCCGGAAATCACAGGATGAATCAAATCATCGCGTTTTATCCAACATTCAATACCTTGTTCTTCAAATACCGGGTGGCTTAACTGCTGGCATGGAGGTTCATTTAAAATTGTCTCTAATGCGTCAAGTTTCATGCTGTTTTGCTTGCATGATTTCCCAGCTGAGGTCCAATGCATGGCGGTTTTCTTTAACATCATGAACACGAAACATTTTTACTCCGGCCAATACGCCAATGGCCGTTGTGACAACGGTGGCCGAGACCAGTTCAGCAGGTGACGCCACCTGACAAATACTGCCCATGAATCGTTTTCGACTGGCTCCCAGTAACACTGGCCACCCTGATTGAGCAAAACGATCAAGATGCGCCATCAAATCCAGATTATCCTGTTTGCGTTTACCAAAGCCGATACCCGGGTCAATCGCAATATGTTGGCGTGCAATCCCGGCAGCCAAGGCTGCTTCCGCTCTGGCGTGCAGATGCTCCAGCACCTCTTTGACCACAGCATCGTAATGCGGATTGTCCTGCATGGTTTTTGGAATACCTGCCATGTGCATCAGGATAACCGGCACCTGTTTTTGCGCAGCAAAAGACAACATGTTGCTGTCACCCTGTCCGGCCGAAATATCATTGATGATGTTTGCACCCGCATGCCATGCAGCCTCTGCAACATCAGACCAGGTTGTATCGATGCTGATCAAGACATCATCTGACACCTCATTGCGAATGCGCGTGATGATGGGCACCACGCGTTTGATCTGCTCTTCAATCGCCACAGAATCTGAGCCTGGACGGCTTGACTCACCGCCAATATCGATAATATCAGCTCCTTCTTCAATCATTTGCTGACAATGTTTGACCGCCGCATTGACATCATTAAACTGCCCACCATCAGAAAAACTGTCGGGTGTCGCATTCAAAATGCCCATCAACACGGGTTTATTTATCTGTGTAAAATCAAAGACCATTTGAAATATCTTCCAATATAAAAGCTCATGTTGCACATCCACTGGCTGCACAAGGCCGCTGAAAGCCGTTGCCAACCGCATGCCAAGTTTCCAGTATAATGCCCTGATTACATCAAGAAAGCAGTAAATGAAACAACCTCGACTTGCCTGGGCAGTGACCGGCTCTGGTCATTATATTGAAGAATGCATCGAATTTCTGTTAACGCTGGACCAGGTGGATTTATACTTGAGTCAGGCTGGAGAAGAAGTTTTGAAAATGTATGCCATCGATTTAAACATGTTGAAGCAAAAAATGCCGGTGTATCGGGATAAGGCCGCCTCTGCCCCACCGGTCGGACTGTTTTATACCGGGCACTATCATACTTTTGTGATGGCGCCGACGACATCCAACACCATAGCAAAATGTGTCCTGGGTATTGCCGATTCGCTGGTAACCAATCTTTATTCACAAGCCGGCAAATGCCGTGTCCCCAGCATTGTCTACCCCTGCGATATCGCGCCGGAGATGGAAACCACGGCGCCCAAAAACAAAAAAGTCATGGTCTACCCGCGCAAGATTGACCTGAAAGGCACAGACAAAATCCGCCAGTTTGAATATACCGATGTGGTAGAAAGTGTGGATGAATTAATCACCTCCGTAAACCAGCGGCTTGCCTCACTGTGAGCGAACATATCTTATTCATCACCGGCTCGCTGGCAGAAAAGCAGGTGCATCAAGTGCTGGAGACAATGCAGCCGGAGTTTACTTATACCGTTCATCAATTGGGGCTGAAAGTCGCCGCCCTGATGACCACCGACATGGTGATACGTCGCTTGAAAGACACCTTTAATGCTGACCGCATGATTCTGCCCGGGCGCTGCCGTGGCGACCTGCACGCCCTGCAACAACATTTTGAATTACCCGTCGCCCGCGGGCCTGAAGAAATCAAGGATTTGCCCCGCTATTTTGGCAAGGCGGCACTGCAGACAGACTTGTCACAATACAGCGTAAAAATCTTTGCTGAAATCACCGATGCCCCGCATTTAACAGTTGCCCAAATTATTGAACGCGCGCATTATTACCACAATAACGGTGCCGATGTGATTGATGTGGGTTGCATTCCCGATGTTGATTTCCCGCATATGGTTGAAGCCATCCGCGCATTAAAACAGGAAGGCTTTAACGTCAGTGTGGATTCTCTGAATGACATGGATTTGTTACGCGGCGGCAAAGCGGGTGCGGACTATTTATTAAGCCTGACATCCAGCACATTGTGGATTGCTGATGACGTCGAGTCCACACCCATCCTTATCCCGGAAGTTCATGGTGATTTAAGCTCGCTGACCCACGCTGTTGACATCATGCTGCAGAAAAAGCGTGCGTTTATTGTTGACCCCATCCTCGACCCGATTCATTTTGGCTTTACTGAATCACTGGTACGCAACTATCAATTCCGTCAACAATACCCGGAAGTTGAAATGATGCTGGGGGTGGGCAACCTGACTGAATTGACCCATGCGGATACCGTTGGCATGAATGCGCTGTTGATGGGCGTTTGCTCGGAACTGAATATTAACCACATTTTGGCTACCGAAGTCAGTCAGCATGCCTGTCGCGCGGTGCGTGAAGCCGATGGAGCCCGGCGCATTATGCATGCAGCAAAGTCTGCCAATGCACTGCCCAAGCATGTCGACGATCAGTTAATGACGGTGCATGACACCCGTCCATTCCCCTATCAAACTGATGAAATAAAGGAACTGGCACGCGCGATCAAAGACCCGAGTTACCGCATCCAGACCTCTGCTGACGGTATACATATTTTCAACCGGGATGGCTTCCACAGTGCACAAGACCCGTTTGAGCTTTATCCGGCACTGGGCGTGGAACAAGATGGCGGCCATGCCTTTTATCTGGGTGTCGAGCTGGCACGAGCAGAAATCGCCTGGCAACTGGGCAAACGCTTTACCCAGGACGAAGCACTGGACTGGGGCTGCGCTTCGGCACATAATGAGACCACCATTGATCTGCATACCTTTAAACCTGCGGGCACCACGCTGAATAAAAAATGATACAAGAAGCCATTGTAACCACCGTAAATAGCACGGGCGATCCACACATCGCTCCGATGGGGATACACGTCAAGGAAGATAAGTTCGTCATCCTGCCCTTCAAACCCTGCACCACGCTAAACAATATTATGGAAACGCGCACTGCCGTGATCAATTACTGCGATGATGTGCGTGTATTTGCCGGTTGTTTAACGGGCCGCTATGACTGGCCACTGCAAAAAGCCGACCACGTTAATTGTCATTATCTGGAAGCCGCTCTGTCGCATTGCGAACTGGACATCGAACGCATTGAAGACGATGAAGTCAGGCCGATGATTTTTTGCAAAGCACGGCATACGGTCAACCACCGCCCTTTTAAAGGCTTTAACCGAGCCCAGTTCGCCGTGATTGAAGCGGCAATCCTGGTCAGCCGCTTGCACATGTTGCCCTGGGAAAAGATAGAGGCTGAACTGGAATACTTGCATATTGGTCTGGAAAAAACAGCCGGAGAAAATGAAAAAGAGGCCTGGCGCTGGTTAATGGCAGTGATTGAAGATTATAAACATGAGGTAATCCAGGCATGACAGGCATGTTGGCCAGCATCCAGAGTCGCCAGGAACTTGAACTGATTCAGCATCTGGATATAGCTATTATTGATTGCAAAGACCCTTCTACCGGTGCCCTGGGTGCACTACCGCGAGAAGAAGTCAAAAGCATTGTAGATGCCTGTGACACCAACCAGTGTCTCAGTGCCACGATAGGTGATTTGCCAATGCAGGCAGGCTTGTTATCTGAAGCTGTTATCGCCATGTCTGCCACAGGTGTTGATTATGTGAAAATTGGACTGACCCCGGATACCCACCTGCACTCATGCATTGATGCGTTATCCAGCCTGACGTCGCAAATCAATTTAATCGCCGTATGTTTTGCTGACTTTCCACTGGATTTGAGTTTAACCAAACGACTTAAACTGGCTGGGTTTAAAGGCGTGATGCTGGACACCATCAACAAAAACCAGGGGGGATTGACGGCCATGCTGAGTCATTCCCGACTCAACCAATTCATGAATGAAGCACGTCATCTTCAGTTATTAACCGGTCTGGCCGGGTCATTGACGACAGATGATATTTCTCCATTACTCTCACTTTCGCCGGATTATCTCGGCTTTCGTTCTGCTTTGTGTGAGCGGCATTTACGCGCCCGCCAATTATCTCCAAAGCTGACCCAACATATCATTCAAATGATGCAGCAACAGCTGTCATTTTCTGATTGCTCAACCCATAAGGCCCATTAATCCCATGCAAGACAAAACGCCAGTCACCACCAAAATATTAATTGCCATGTGTGTGGGGCTCATTACCGGAAGCCTGATCAATGCCTTTTTACAGGATGTCAGCTGGATTCAGGATTATGTTGTCAACGGGTTGTTTCATGTCATCGGCAAGGCTTTCATCAATGCATTGAAAATGCTGGTGGTACCACTGGTCACTTTTTCGCTGATCTGTGGCGTGTGCGGCATTGGTGATGTGGGAGTACTGGGCAGAATCGGCATCAAAGCCTTTGCCCTTTACCTGTTAACCACAGGCCTGGCCATTACGCTGGCTTTAACCATTGCCATCATCGCCGCCCCGGGTGAAAACTTTGAGCAGGCGAAAGCAGCTGCTGACTTTGCTCCGCCCGCTGCGCCACCGTTAACCGAAGTCTTCATTAATATTGTCCCCGGCAACCCGGTCAACGCGTTTGCTGAAGGCAATATGTTGCAAATTATTTTCTTTGTCATCCTGTTCGGGATTGCCATGTTAATGGCTGGAGATGCTGGCAAACAGCTCGCCATCGGCGCAGAACACATGAACGAAGTCATGATGAAAGTCGTGACCGTGGTCATGGACTTCGCCCCCATCGGTGTATTTTTTCTGATGGCAAAAACCTTTTCCGAGCAAGGCATCAGCTTGATATTACCGATGATAGGTTACTTTTCTGTGGTCATTGCCTGTCTGGTTTTACATGCCGTAGGCACATTCAGTGTATTGCTGATATTCCTGGCCCGGCTAAATCCATGGGTGTTTTTCAAAAAAATGCGCCCCGCACAAATTTTTGCCTTCAGCACCGCAAGCTCCAATGCAACCATCCCAGTGACGCTGCAAGTTGTCGAACAGCGCTTGGGGGTAAACAACATCACAGCCTCTTTCACCGTCCCCCTGGGCGCCACCATAAATATGGACGGAACCGCCATTATGCAAGGGGTCGCCACTGTATTCATCGCCAACGTGTATGGCATTGATCTGGGACTTATTGATTATGTCACCGTTGTCGGCATGTCGATTTTGGCCTCCATCGGAACCGCCGGCGTTCCCGGCGTAGGCCTGATCATGCTGGCCATGGTCTTCAATCAGGTTGGCCTGCCTGTGGAAGGCATTGGACTAATATTAGGCGTTGACCGGTTACTGGATATGCTGCGTACTGTCGTCAATATTACCGGCGATGCCACCGTCACCAGCATCGTGGCACGTGGCGAAAATGAAATTGATGATACCGTTTTCAACGACCCTGATGCGGGCATCATTACTGAGGTGGCGTTACCGCACCAGGTTTGACAGCCCAAATCGCTATTCACTTTGCATCATGACAAGTATCAATTGATACTTACAAACTCATGTCGGACGTGTTGAGTTAATCCTTGCTGAGGCATGCGACACAAGATCGTTCTGCATGCCAAGCGCTCCATTTTTGAATTAACAGTTACTTGATTAATGCAAAAAAAGACCTCACCGTTTTCCTTCGAATGAAGGCCTGTCAAACTACCGCACCCCGCAACCGGGATGTGTTCTTTGAGCATCCCTGGCAGCACACTCCCTTTCCCCTGCAACACAAGTTGTACGCCGTATTGTTGAAAAAATTGAATGACGTTTTCCGCGCCCGCAATGGCTGCCCCGGATGTATTTATGTCTCCAATCGTTGCTTTAATTTCAGAGTGAACTTTTGAGTCGATCGACTCAGCCAGCAACGCGTGATGCATTACAGCAACGAACAAAAATTCTTCATACCCAGGTTTTCTTTCAATTTCATATTGAATTTCTTCTAACTGCTCAGAAGAAATACTGCCTAATTCCTGATTTCCCTGGCCAACAGTATCCAGGTTAATGATCGCCACTTTTTCATTGTCAAACCAAAACACCTGGTCTGCCGTCAGGTTGACAGGCGTTTTAAAACAATCATTCAATTGCCCATCCCGCCTGACATCTGTAACACCCAGCGTCCAAATAGGCTGTTCAATACCGAGTCCTTCCAAGTATTGCCAGAAATCAAGCATGGCCGGTAAATTAGACTCTTTTGGATTTTGCAGAAGATTTCCCGATATCAATGGTGCGACTCTGGAGCTCTCCTCCAAACTTTGCACACCATCGTTTATCAATTCTTTTACGCAGTTGATACGCCGCTTGACGATCTGATCCCCAAGAAACACATCATTCAATTGAAGAATATGTAATTGATGTTTATGAAACTCAAATAGCTCTGGAAATTCAGTTTGATACGTTAATTTAAGAAGCCCAGGGTTGAAAGATCGGCAGTCTGATAATTGACTGAATATCCATTGTACCCGCATCTCAATTTCAATTTCATTGTCTCCTTCCCTGGAAACAGGTAGAAAAATTGAATCTCCTCCAGACACCCAAATCAGCATACCCGGCCAATGGATAACGTCATTCAAGGCTGTTTCGAAGGCGGGATATACATGATGGCAGCTGAAAATGTTCTCCGGAGCCTCGTCAAGCTGTAATACCATCCCCTGGTTATACGACATGTTTTTTACCACCAAATCGAGCAACTTAGGGTCACATAAAATTCGGTCAGTTTCCTTGTTGTTTCCCGATGGGATAATTAACGCCATCCACTGCCTTGATCCTAAACATCCTCTTAATTCTTCATAAAAGAACTCAGGAATTACTGAACCATCAAAAGATTCAAGCTGGCCAAGTAAATTTTCAAATCCTGTTCTTTGTCCCTGATTATCCATTGACTCCGTCGAGAATAAAAACGATCCATCAATTAATTTTTTTAACAGATAGACAAGAAGCTCTTTTTCATCCATTGAAAAATCGATATGCCCAATGTGTCTATTGTTATCAAAGACATATGCAAAATAATTAGCCGCGTTAAAATCAAGAATCATCGATCAATGCTTTTCTTGTCTTTCCTGGATCAAATCCCAGACGACAGGCACGACGCATAACGTTAAAAATGACGCCACGCCTAATCCTGTCACAAATGTTGAAGCCATCGGCCCCCACACAACAGAGTAGCTGGGAATACCTACAGCCATAGGGAACAACCCTAAAATTGTGGTTAAGGTTGTCAATATGATTGGGCGTAAACGCAGACTGACGGCCTTGTTAATCGATTGCAACCGCGTCATTCCGGAACGGTAGGCCTTATTTAAGAAATCAATTAATACCAATGCGTCATTGACCACCACACCTATCACGCCGATGACAGCAATGAAGCTGTTGACCGTAAACAATGATTGAGTGATAAATTTTCCAAACACAATCCCGATAATCGCGAACAACACCGCAAATAATATGATGACGGGCTGGATGTAAGACTGAAACTGCGCGGCCAGAATAGTATAAATAATCATGACCGCGATAACAAAAGCAAACACCAGTGATTTATAGGACCGCTTGGTATTATCATGCTCCCCGCTAAACAATAAGGTTGTTCCTGGGTACTTATGCTGAATGCCCTCAAAGTATTGATTGATTTCATTGACAACATACGCTGAAGATATTGGCGCCCCCGTTTTAATATCCGACTTGATACTTACCGCTCTCTGTCCTTGATATCTATACAACTCACTTGGTTCTTCTATTAATTGCAATTGAGTGACATCACCCAGTAATACCGGTGACATACTGTCTTCTACAACCGGAATATCTAAAACATCTGAAGGCTGATTCAACATTGATTGTTCAATAAACAGTTTTAGATCGATTTCCTCATCAGACGCCCTGTATTTGCCTATATATTGACCATCAAGCACGCTTCCGGCTAATGAAGCAACATCAGAACTGCTTAAATTGTATTCTTTTACTTTGCTATGCCTGATCTTAAAATGTAACGCCTTTTCCACCACGCCTTTATTATCTTCCAACTCAACAATATAGGGCGCAATATCTTTTCTGCTCAACAAAACATCTGTAATCTCATCGGCCAATCCTTTCACCATATCGATATTACTCCCTAACACCTTGATGTTGATAGCTTTTCCTGTCGGAGGCCCTTCTTTCATTGGGTGAACGCGCAAAGTAAACCCATCTTTTTCAAAGTTTTCCTTGATGCGTTTTCTCATCGTTGCAAGATGTTCCATAGGATCAGGCACAGATTGCTTGTCTTTTTCGGGCAAAGAAACCATAACCATTCCAAAGTTTTTGGAAAAAACATATTCATGATCATCGGTAAAATAGGTTCCTGCGGCTCCTGTCGCTGAATCAGCCATGCCCGGCTCTTCTTCGATAATAAATTGCGATATCTCTTTCGCTAAAGCATCAACTTGTTCAATAGATGTATTTGGAGACCCTTTTATATCCACAAAATAAATCGCATAATCGTCGGGGAAAAACTGCGTTCTTACCAGGGGAATTACCCCCGAAAGCGAGACCACGAGAATAAAAATTGAAACAAAAAATAATACAATGACAGAAAAAATACTCAGAACTCTGTATTTTAAAGTCCACTTCAACGTTTTTTCTGTTAGCCCTCTGAAAAACGAAACAATAAAATTATCTTCTGCCAAGCGTCGAGAAACAACTTTTGTCCTGGTAGGGCCAAAATCCAGGTAATGAATAGGCAAAATGAACACGCTCTCAATTAATGATGCAAACAAGGCAAAACTGACAACGACAGGAATTTGCGCAAAAAACTCTCCCGCTGTTCCTGTCATTATCAACAGGGGCAAAAATGCAGCGATGGTGGTAAATGTTGACGAGATAATGGGCAATGCCACCTCTGACAATCCATCAACAATCGCTTGATGCACCTGGCTTCCTGCCTGAATATATCGATGAATATTTTCAGTGGCAACGATAGCATCATCAACAATAATGCCTGTCACCAGTACAAATGCAAATAATGTTAACTCATTAAAGCTATACCCCGTCAACATCATGGTTAACATCGTGACCAGGAAGGAAAACGGGATGCCTATAGTGACCAACCCGGCATTTCTTATGCCCATAAAATACCAGGTAATGGTTGAAACCAACAGCATACCCACAAACAGATTCCACCCTAATGTGGTCAACCCCTCTTTAATCTTGACGGTAGAATCTTGCGTTAATACGAGTTTTACATTCTCTTTTTTTGCCAGAGGCTTCAACCGGTCTAACAGACCCGTCACTTCTTTTTTTATTTTTAAAGCATTCCCCGTTGAATGCTTGATGACTCTCAATGAAACGGCAGGGTTTCCATTGACACTAGATAACACAATAGGTTTTCTATAACCAATTTCCGCCTCAACGATTAAGTCCTCAAGCCGAATATACCCGCCATCTCCGTCTCGCCTAAGGATCGTTTTGACCACCTTATCTCTAGAATCAAATCGTTCATCCACCTTAACCAGGTATTCACTTAATTTATCCTTAAAATGACCCGCAGCGACTGACACATTTGCATCATTCAAGGCACCCACCACCTCATTAAAACTGATGCCGAAGTACTTAAGTTTCTGAGGATCAAGAAAAATATGAAATTCACGCGTAAAGTCGCCAGAGATAATGACATTTTTTACCCCGGACACATTTAGCAATTGAGCTTTGATCTGTTCAGCTATCAAGGAAAGCGCTCGATTGCCATGCTCTCCTGTCACGTTGACAACAATCGCCGGCAATAAATCGCCTACGGTAATATTATCAATGATAGGCGGGTCAGCCCGTTCAGGTAATTCCTCAATAATATTTTGTATCTTCAATCTGATTTCATTATATAAATAGAGATAATCACTATTATCAACAAACTTCAGACGAATTAATGATCGCTCGGCCTGAGAAGAGGCAGACACCCAATCAATATCTTCAATATCCTCAATGGCTTCTTCAATTTTTCGCGTCACGAGAGACTCTACCTCAGCAGGTGATGCGCCAGGGAAGTCCGTCGTGATACTGACAACAGCCAGATTAAAATCAGGAAAGCGTTCTGCAGGCAACGTGAAAACTGCAAAAAAACCAGACACCGTCAACAATATAAAAACAAGATTAAAAAAAATCCTTTGCTTTAATGAAAAGCGAATAATTGATTGCATATCGGGTATCAGTGAAAGAGTTTAAATCGGTCACCCAATTTGATTTCAGTTGACGACACTTTAACCTTTCCATCCTGATAATGACCTAAAAACCTGACTTTAAACCGGGCACCATCCTCTCGTTGTAGCCAGTGTTCTTCATATCGCTCTTCAACGGCATTCTTTGAAATTGAAAAGACATGGCCTGACTCGGCAACATTAATGCCAAGTTCAGCCCGGATACCCCCTCGTGATTTTGTTAATTTTTCCAGCACAACTAAATCCACTTGAGTCTTGCGCGACTGCTCATCAAATGAAGGATATATTTTATCAATCGCCACTGGAATTGGGGATGCGTACCCCGTTAACTTGACTTCAAGCTGGTCTTTAGCATGAGTCAAAGCATCCAGTTCCTGGGCTGAAAGTGAGAACGGGATAAGTAACTTTGTGTAATTTCCAACCTCACCAAGCTTTTCACCAGCATTGACCCATTGGCCTGGCTCCACATCCCGGGATACAACCCGCCAGCCGGCAGGTGCCTCAATACAATGCCTTCTTAATGACTCCTCAAATCTTAATTTATTTATATAAGCGGCTTGAAATAATTGCCTGGAGTTACCTAAGTCTTTTTTATGTTTATCTAGGGCACTGATTGCAACAGTATTCTTTTTGACTAATTTTTGATGTCTATCCACTTCTTTGGCAAAAAAGTCGATATCAATAGTATGTTGCTTCATCTCATTTTGTGCAGACTTTATATCCAGTTTGACAAATGTTTCATCAATACACGCAAACAGATTATCTTTTGGGATAGCGTCTCCCACATCTGCCGAGACCATCCTGATTTTTCCTTCCACCTCGGTGACCAACGGCATTGTAGAATAAGCACGGGTATACCCTGAGACGGTTATACGCCTGCCTATTGATTCAACGTGGGCAAATTGATCTGCAGCCCACACGAGGTCTGCGCCCAAAAAAGACAGGCCGCCTAAAAAAAGCAATCGAAAATATCTCATAGCAATACAATTACCACCATCATAGATTAATACTTAAAAACACGGGATTCACTCTGAAAGCATGGCCGCTTAACAAGTGTCAGGATTTTTTACACTTCAATCTGAATCATCTGGCGTGCACACGCATTAATCACCTTTATATATAGTATTAAAAAGTCGGTCAAAAATAGGAAACGTAATATTAAAATTATATTTATTCATTAAATCGATTCGATGATGGTACAAATGCAAACGTGCGGATTTTTCTACCCAAGGAATTGATTTAAAAAAACCACCTGTTTTCGCATGATATGAAAAATGCATAACCTCATACATCAGGTAATAGGTATAAGCCACTACAGCAAAAAACAGCGCATTATCCAGTCCGGCGACAGCATACACAGTCAATGAAGCCATTGAAAACACCAGCGTGATGAAAGAAAAATACAATAACGGTAAAAAAACAGCCATGTAATCTCTCGGCTGTTCATAATAATAGGTATCGTTATAAAAAAAGCTATGGTGTACCGTTAAGTGCTCGTACAAAAAACCCAACCCCTTCATCTTTTCATGCATTGGATAGCGATGTAAAACATACTCAAATGCATTACAAATCAAGAAATATACAGGACACAGGAGAATAAAATACCAATAAAACCGGGAAATCAATAGCACTAGAGCGAGCGGGATAACCGTCAGCATGCTGAACACAATGATCATATACGTCGTTCCATTCTTTATGCCCATAAAACGGCTGGCACCATCCTTTTCGATAAAATCAGTTCTAAAATAATCGCGATAGGCTTGAGTGGCAAATTTAGGGGGGCTTGTTTTATCCATCATATCATCCTCATAGTAACTAAAGCGTTATATATTAGTATCACTTCGAGTGTAGCAGATTCACCAGAATCTTTTAATGAAAAAAAGATCATCTCCCTCTGCTACGTCAGTGCCGTTACTACTCTGATGTTGCCCCTGTTAAACCGGCCTTATCTTTAGCGTTTTTGTGTCAGCTTTTTTTACAACTTTACAACATAAAAATCTAACCCGCCCCCAACAAAATCATAACCCATTGTAAATACGCTATTTTTTTTATATGGCATCATACATGCTTTAGTGTTGGTACTTTAACTCATCTGTCTGGAGAGACATTATGCAAAACAATAAACTATCAGCCGTCATCGGCTCCTTATTAATCGGCGCTACGTTTGCTGGCACCGCACAAGCAGCACCGGAAGCTTCTGCTCAAGCAGTGGTTGCTTTTGAAAATTTTACAATCTCGAGCGGCGGCTCACAATTGGATGTCAGTGATTTTGCATTAATTTCCGCTACTGCATCAACCAAAGTTTCAGCATCAGTTGATGCAACATCTGTTGCGCCACCTCAAGCTTCTACCACTGACGCTGACAACCTGGCACAAAGTGCTGTTGTAGGCGCTATTGCTCCAGCAAACATTGCAGCACAATTTGCCGCCAACAATACTATAACTCAATCTGAATTTACTGCTGCAGACACCTTCCCTATGGGCGGTAACTTTGCAGCTTCAGGTGCTAACGACTTTGGCAGCCCCATTGATAATTTTGGTAACGCTTCAGCGTCAGATGCAACATTGTACAATGGTTCTTATGCATCGTTAACCTCTGACGGTACTGCCGGCACACAAAGTAACAGTGGATTAACCGCTGGTGTTACATTTGTTACAGGCTTCAGTGGCGTATTAACGTTCGACTTTGATTTAGGTACTTACATCTCTACATTTTTGTCTAGCGGAGACTCATTTGTTGCCAAATCCAGCTGGAGTGTTGTTTTCACGTTACGTGATGATGCCAACCAGGCTCACCAAATTGATTTAGGTATTTTGGGAACAGGTCCTATAAACCTTGGCGATAACATTTCATCCAATGCACCTGGTGATGGCGTGGTAAAAGAGTCTAGCTTCGGAAACAATGGCTTAAATGGTGACTTCTCTCTAATCACTTCATCTGTAACATTTAACACGCTTGTACTTGATGCCAACACATCTTATACATTGACTGCGACCATCGATACTGATGCGAACGTTGAGCTGATTGGTGTTCCTGAGCCACAAATGCTGGTTTTACTGAGCATGGGTTTGATCGGTCTGGGTACAGTTGCCAAAAGAAAAAATGCTTAATTAATCAACGATTGGTTTAGTTTGATTGAAAACCTGCATGTTTAAAAGCATGCAGGTTTTTTTATGCCTGCCCTTTTTTGCCTGGTTTTGAAAACGATGTTGTTTGTAGATTTTTTTTTTAGTCGGTAGAATGGCTACATCTTTATTATGGGCTGAGAATATCTATGTCTTTATCTATTATTTTGCACACCTCTTACTCAAAAAACATAGTATCTCACCTGCTGCACTATACCCTTAAGCCTCTCCTGTTTAGTTTTTTTATCATCCCTCAATTTTCCTTCTCGGCAACATTACCCTCAAACGAATTTGAATTTGATTTAAACCACCTAAAAAATGCGCCGTCGTTTTCTGCGGATACATTTTATGAACCAGAAACTGATTTAAATTTTGAATTTATCGATCTTCAACGAGAAAAAATAAAATCGCTGGTTGATCAAGCCATGTATGACATTAGCCTGGGTAAACACAGTGCCGCTATTGATACTTTGAATAAAGCGTGGGATATGGATAATTATTTCCCTGTGCCCGGGGTTGTTCTTGCCAATTTATATCTAAAAATAAATGACTATACGAAAGCTTTAGAAACGGCAAGCCAGTTACAAAAATACTCTCCCCTGGAAGCTGAAGGCTACACCCTTGCAGGGATTGCACACGCCAAATTAGGCCACAAGGAAGAGGTAAAAAATGCGTTTAAACAAGCCCTTACACTTAACCCAGGTAATCCTGATGCCAGCATAAATTATGCGACAATCTTATTGTCTGAAAACAAGAACGATGACGCCCTTGCGCTTTTATCCGAAGCCTTAAAACAGCATCCTTTGCGCATTGATCTGGTCGCAAAATTAGCAAAAGCAAAGTTTTTTACCGAAACGCCTGAAACCACAGTGAC
The DNA here is from genome assembly GCA_006844705.1 of Methylococcaceae bacterium. Taxonomy (GTDB): domain Bacteria; phylum Pseudomonadota; class Gammaproteobacteria; order Methylococcales; family Methylomonadaceae; genus Methylomarinum. The sequence goes on from SPJS01000063.1 coordinate 104,426, forward strand.
GTTTTTAGAAGATCAAATAATAAAAAACCCTTACAGCGCTGAATTATATGCTCTTCTCTCTAGAATGCATTTAAGACTCAACGATACACAAGCAGCATTAAAAATAATTAATATTGCACTTCAATATTTTGCTAAACAGCCCGACATACTTCAGCTTGCTGGCGTTATCCACACTAAGCTTGGGAATTATAGTAAAGCCGCTGATTTGCTAGAAACAGCAAAAAGTATTCAGCCGAATAATTACATTATTCGTTACAATTTAGCCTTATCCTACGAAAAGTTAAAAAAAATAGACCTGGCGCTAAAAGAAATTGATAAATCTTTGGCACTTGCTCCCGACCACACAAACTCGAAATTTGTGCTTGCTCGACTCAGTTTTTTAAACAACAATCCCTCTCAAGCTTTAGCCCTCTTAAACGACATCGAAAAAATAAACCCGGACAACGCATCGATTCCAGAACTTAGAGCAAATATTGCATTATCCAGAGACCAAATCCCTGAAGCGATTGGTTATTTACAAACCGCCCTGTCCAAAAACCCAGACAACCCTTTTCTAGCGGTCCAGTTGGCCACCATTCAATTCAATTCAAATGCTGAAAAGGAGGGATTTAAAACCTTAAGAGACTGGTTGAACCTTCACCCGGATGAGTTCTCAGTGTCCAAATTTTTAGCTGATATGTTGCTTCAACAGAAACGCTATGATGACGCCATTGTTGCCTATACAAAGTGTATTGAGATCAATCCAAATGACAGCCAGGCAGAAAACAATTTATCCTGGTTATATTTAAAAAAAGGTCAGCTGGGACAGGCATTGAAACATGCACAAAAGGCTCTCGAATTAAAACCTGATTCCCCTCATATTTTAGATACCTTAGGGCAAGTGTATTATGAAAAAGGGATGTATGAGGAGGCCATCAAGGCTTTAAAAAAAGCCAACACTATCGCCCCGGACAGCACGTTAATTACATTTAATCTTGCCAGGGCCTTAGGCAAAACCCAGCCCCAGCAAGCAAAACAGATTTTACAAAAACTAATCTCTTCCCAGAAGGAATTTAAGGAGTTAGAACAAGCAAAAAAGCTGTTGATGACGCTATAAGTCAGAATGACCGCTTTACGATTTTAAGTACTTGTTTTTTAGCCCTCCCAACCTGAAAAAGACCATTAAATCGGCCAGATCTACCTTATGGTAGTCAGGTAAGCTTTGCTTGATGTTGAGTAATTTTTGTTGTTTTTCTTTGTCGACCTCTGTCGCCCTGGCCTCACTTTTTATCGCCACCATATAAGGAATAACAAAAGTTGAAAATATTTTTGCTTTTGTTAAATACTTTTTAGTTAATTGCTCAAATTCTGTAAAAGAAAATGCGGCGCGAAGCGAATACAAGTAATCCAGTGTAAATAACTCTGCCTGTCTATCTTCATATTGATAAGCAAATGTATTAATCGACTTTTCTGATTTTAAATGACCAAAATCAACTAAATAAAGCCCTCCATCAGGCTTTAACACCCGATTAATCTCAGAGAACGTTTGTTCAAGTGCGTCCCTATCCGGCAAATGATGAAGTGCAACCGTTGAAATAACAACATCTATTGAATTCTCATCAAACATATTTAAATTGGTGATAGCCCCTTCTTTCAGCTGTACATTCTTCAAATTTTGTTCGTCAACATACGTTTTTGCTCGTTCCAGCATTTCTGGAGACAAATCCACCCCGATGAAATTCACATCTGGATTGACCCTGGCAATTAAGCCTAACTGTGTTGCGGGACCACAAGCCAAATCTAAAACGGTATCCCCAGGCTTGATGACATCACACACTTGAGCGCAGTGGTATAAATAGACAGGCGCCATCACCCCATCCTCTCTTCCTGCTCGGGTATAAGCCGCCACTTTCTCTGGGTCATCCATAACTAAATCTGGTTCATTTACTCTAGGACTCCTTTCTTGAGTTGCTATTTCTCTAATCAATGTACGTAAAACAGCTAAACTTGGCATAATTTTTCCTTTATTGAGTGTGGATGTTTCCACTTATAAATGAATCTACACTTTTTCTTTTGGTTCTCACCTTAGGTTTGGCACATAAACCCGCCCTAAACCCCATAATCATGGTATTCGCATCTGAGGACAGGTTTAACGTCTGAATCAATGTCGTTGCAGCCCGTTCAACATGGCGTTGCTGATCATGTGATAATAAATCTAAATTATTGAATCTTAACCTGTTAATCAACAAAGGCAACCCGATTATCGGTTGAAATGCTAAACCTTCTTTTGTTATTTGAAGCCAACAACGCTGGGCAGCCCGCCCCCCTTGTACAAAGGCGACCTTATCTTTACCTTCAACACTTACCACACCAATTAATGGTGAGTTTTTCATGTTCCACCAACTTTTTAATCCAATAAATCTTGAAAGTCCGAGATAATTATTAAACTTAACAAAGCTCCAAAAACGAAAAAACGGAAAGACCATTTTTTCCATTACATTAACGCCCATCACATCCACGGGCATTCCGTCCAAGGTGTCTTCAACCTGTTGTTTGCTCCAACGAATCATATTGAATAAAAACTGGTGAATCTGTTTGTTTTCAAATACCAAGCGATCATTAACCATTAGGCATTTCGCCAATTGATCTATTTTCGATGGTTGATCAACCAAGAGTAGTGATGCCCCACGGATTTTCTCGATTTCCGCTGTTAGTGATTGCTTTGTATCCTCTGAAATTTTAACTTTTTTATAAAAAAACCGATTAGTATGTCTTTCGAATATTGCCGGAAAAAGTGGCTCTTCATTTTTCACCCCATGTAGCAAAGAAATTTTGGCGACTACATTCGGGTTGTTGTCATCCGGAAATAATTCTAAATCAGCTTTATAACCCAGTTGCCCTGATGCAATGACAATATTTTCTATAGCGGCTCCATGAGCAATATAGGACGCCATTTGTTCATAGTTATAAATCGAATTGTCTTTTTCTGGAAGATTTATCAATTTCAATTGTGTCAAATTTTCTGACACTTCAATTTTCCACGGTTGAACATTATCTCCAGAAGGTGCTTGAACCGCAGCTTGCAAGATTTGTTGAATTATTTTGTTTTCCATCTATGTCACCTTCTTAATGCATTTCAATTTGCTATCTATCGATACTAATCAAGATCAATAGTGTTCATTGGGGATTTCTAAAAATAGTCGTTTTTTGTTGGAATAAGGCGGCAATATACGGAAAACCGCCGTGTTATAAGATCTACATGAGGATTTGAGTGCGCTGTCAACATAGCTATTGCGGAAAAAACACATTTTTAGAGGTGCCCAATAGGGCTTAAGGCGCTTTATTTAATTGTAAATAAATCCATTCATAAAAATCCAAGACAGATTCATTCATGCCTGACAGCGCTAACTCTAATGAAAGATAATATGGCGCCCTTATGCCACGATAATTAACTTCATCTCCAATTTTCTTAAACTTTAATCCTGATCGCCTTAATAGTCTAGGTAAGAAAGGCTCCATTAAAGCATATGCTCCCTTTTTGTCCGTCATGTCAGTACACGCGATACAGGCTAAAAAAAGCGCCAGTGAAATTAATGGAAATGTTCTTTCTTCTTCGCTGCTCGTTTCCACGCCAGAAACAGCACCGAATCGCGTCAAATTCTCCCCCGTTCTTCTTCTGAAGAATCGATCAACTGCTATTCGGGAAACTTCATACGTTTCTTTTTTATCAATTCCCAGACTCTCTATGAGTTGATAATCCAAACTATCTTTGCAGTGAATTTCAATGGGTAGCCTATCAATTTCATTTATATTAGGAATTAATCTAAAACAGGCGGCTGGAATTGTACTTTTTTTGTGCGTAATTAAGCAATGAAGTGAATAAGCATCATATTCATCGGTTTCTTCCTGTTTGCTAAACCTGTCTAAGGGTTCGTAGCCAAACTCATCACAATAGACCCGATAACGCACCCCATAAACTTTGCTTTTCTGTTCAGGCGTTACTGCCAATTCAACTGAGAAAACATTTTTAAAACCCTCGATAACATCGCTTTTCATTTCAAAATCACAATGGCTATATTAATTTAGAGAACTCTTTCAAAGTCGTGTACTTTCAGCCCCCATGCCATCAGGTTTTCTACACGATCATTTGCAAGGCTCAAGCGTTCAGCAGTAATTTTAAACAGCTCTTTGTAAAACAAATATCCAAGAACAGGATGATCATCCAAAAAAATGCTGAGGATTTCACCATCAATTTCCAGTAAGTCCACGTCATCTAAAGTTGTTACTGTGGCATTTCTTATATGCGGAAAATGAAGGCATAATTCACCGAAGACAGCTCCTTGCTCCAGATCACATACCCCGGGCTGGACTTGCTTGTCATTATCAAGCGCGACAATACCGGAGACCCGCAACTTGCCTTTTTCAACATAAAAAAAGGTTCTTGCCTGCTCTCCCTTTTTAACAACAACGGTGTTTGGGGGTAATTTTCGCTTTTTCCAGGCATATTCTTCCGAAAATTGCTGATACGAAAAAATATTATTCAATATTGCTTTCATGCTAACCCCGTAATTAAAATATTATGCACATTATTTTTGAGATTTATCTTGAATTCCGTATTTTTCAAATAAAGCATAAAGTGTCGGCCGGGTAATTCCAAGTAGTTTTGCTGTATGAGACATATTATAGTCGCAATATAATATTGCTCTCTTTATTGCCGCTGTTTCTGCATTTTCTCTGACCTGTTTCAAATTAAAAGGCAATTCATCTTTGCTATTGTTTTCAGGGGGGGCAATATCTATATCTTCCAGAGTTACTTGATTACCATCACACATAATGACAGCCCGCTTTATTTTATTTTCCAATTGACGAACGTTTCCAGGCCAGGCAAACGCGTTTATTGCTTTTTCTGCTTCCTCTGTAAACCCTTTAATATTTTTTCTATTTTCTTGAACGTATTTTTTTAATAAATATTGAGCAAGCACAATTGCATCGCCCTGTCTTTCGCGCAAGGGAGGAATATCTATGACTAATTCACCTACTCGGTAAAAAAGATCTTCTCTAAATTCTCCATTTTCAATCAATGTTTCAAGGTGTTGATGGGTTGCACAAATAATTCTGACATCAACAGGGATTTCTGCCCGCCCTCCCAAGCGTTCAATTTTTCTCTCCTGAATAAACCGTAATAGCTTTGCCTGCAGTGGATAGGGTAAATCTCCAATTTCGTCTAAAAAGAAGGTGCCGCCATCAGCATATTCAATTTTCCCCTTTGTTTGTTTGGAAGCGCCCGTAAATGCCCCTTTTTCATAGCCAAAAAGTTCACTCTCCAACAGGTTTTCAGGAATTGCCGCACAATTCACAGCAACAAATGGCTTTTTTTTCCTGTCACTAAATTGATGAATCGCTCGGGCAAAAACTTCTTTGCCTGTTCCACTTTCTCCTAATAAAAGTGCGGTCACTGTGGTGGGTGCAATTTTCTCAACCATGCGCGTCAATTTCTGCATGGGTGGACTTACCGCTATGATGCCTTTTAACGGCTCATTTTCTTTTGCTTGTAACTTATCCTTTTCCTTTTCCAGCTGATCCAGTGCAAATGCTCTGGCAATGATTAAATTCAGTACTTCAAGATCAACCGGTTTTTGGTAAAAGTCATAGGCCCCCGTTGCAACGGCTTTCACAGCATTATCCCTATCATCATTCCCGGTGACGACAATGACTTTAGTCGCAGGGGACAGTTTAAGTATTTCTTCTAACGTTTTAAGGCCTTCACTTGCATTGGCCGGGTCAGGAGGCAACCCCAAATCCAATGTAACAACAGAAGGCATATGTTTTCTTAATGCAGCTATGGCTTCCTCACGATCCCCCGCAATGACCACCTGATAATTCTCAAAGCCCCATTTAAATTGTTTTTGTAGACCTTTATCATCTTCTACAACTAGGAGTACCTTTTTACCATCCATTAAATACAATTCTCAAATTTAAGGCGCACATGTTTTATTCTTTAACTCATGCTGAATCCGTGACTTCACTACGGCACAGGACGCATTTGAAGCCACGGATTCAGGTTAATTTTATAGCTCAAGTAAAGGAAATTTTAGTGTAAAAACGGTTCCTTCTCCTTCCTTGCTTTCAACATCAATACTCCCTTTATGATGCATAATATATTCTTTTGCCTCATAAACACCAATCCCCATCCCGGCATTTCCTTTTGTCGTATCAAAAGGTTTGAATAAACGTTGCTTTATAAATGCTTCGCTCATGCCACAACCATTATCTTCAACTGTTAAGATGACTTTAGAATCAATAGATTTCAAGGTTAACTTTACCCAACCATCATCAGGCGTTGCATCTTGAGCATTTTGAACCAAATGACTGATCGCACTGATAATTTTTTCCTGGTCTCCTTTAATATAATGCTCTTCCCCTGCTATCACGGTTTGCAGCTCAGGCTTTTGTGAATGTTGCTGTATTTTTAGATCATTAATCAAGCTGACCAGGTCAATATTATGCGTTTGGGTAGATTCAACTTTCCCCTGCTTTAATTGAGAAAGAATCCTGCTCATTTTAGATGCCACATTTTCCAGCGTCTCTATTGAGTCGTCAATAAATTCAGGGTTATGCTTATGTTTTTCCGAGTTTTTTACAATCATATTAATTTGCGCAACCAGGTTTTTTAAATCGTGAACCAGAAAAGCTGACAACCGATTATATGCTTCAAATTGCCTGGATCTGCTTAAGTCTTCACTTGCTTTACACAACACCAGCGCATTTGCCAATTGCATTCCAGCCGTTTTTAACAAGTCGTGATCTTGCCAGTCTATTTGCCTGGGCACCCTGGGTTTGGTCAAGATAACAAATGCTTCCAGTTCATTTCGAAAAAACAGGGGCACTATCAACCATATATTGTTATTCGAGCTATCCCATTGTTGTAATTCTGCACCGGCATATATTTCAGGAGTATTATCATTTTCAACAAAGTCAATCACCCATTGTTTTTTTATTATGAACGCTATCGTCAGGTTATTGGCTGGAATGGATTCCATTCCTTCAAACCCCAAATTATATTCATCAATTAAATGAAAATCCCCCTGCTCGTTTTTAATCCATATTCCTCCACCGGAACTGTCTACTAACTTGGCAATGGTTGTAACAATGTAGCCCGTAATTGCATTAATTGACTCCAGTTCTGCCAGAGTTTTACTTAATTTTAGCCATTCCTCTCTATAATCATAGCGATGCTGAATAAAATGTTTGGATAAATAGACCTTGGCTAATGCTCTCGCCTGTCCTGATAAGAAAAATAGCAATAACAATACAACTGCAAGAAACATAAATCCGAATTGCGCAGCACTCCCCCAACTCCCACCATAATCACGTATCCAATATCCCGCCACCGACATGATCAATAAATAAATGCCGACACCGAATAATGCGGTACTATGAAATATTACCTGTCTGGAAACTCTGACGGAATATGTTTTTGAGTCCAACCGAAAAACAGACAACAACAACAATGGCACTAAAATTGAATTAATGTAACCGCGGATATTCCATAATTCATCGTCAAGGCTCGAAAATAATAAAGATTTACTATAGATAATAAAATCAAAAGTAAATATCCCTCCTAATCCAATACACAAAAATTTAATATTCCAGCGTTGTTCAAGCGTTGCATTTCTATACAGTTGTTCAATTAGTAATAAACCAATCGTTGCCAATAAGACATGTGCCAATAACCTGAAATCGCTTTTAATGACATCTTGAACGGCGATACGTAAATC
>SPJS01000153.1 GCA_006844705.1 Methylococcaceae bacterium
CCAGCTCCCACATCGAGGGCATATTGCCGAGCACTTTTTTACTTTCCTCACGCACCGTAGAATACAACTTACTGGACAACACCTTGGTCAGATAATTATTCATCGCGCCGACATTGGGCGAGATCGACATATCATTATCATTCAGGATGACCAGCACATCCGCGCCGACATCCCCGGCATGATTCATCGCCTCATAGGCCATGCCACCGGTAATACTGCCATCACCGATAATCGCCACCATCTTCTTGTCTTCGCCGTGTAACTGCGACGCAATCGCCATCCCCAATGCGGCACTGATCGAGGTACTGGAATGGCCGACACCAAACGCATCGTATTCACTTTCCCCACGTTTAGGAAACGCCGACACCCCGCCGAAAGTCCGAATGGTGATCATCTGCGCCTTACGCCCGGTGAGAATCTTATGCGGATACGCCTGATGGCCGACATCCCACACCAGCTGATCTTGCGGTGTATTGAAGACATAGTGCAACGCCACGGTCAGTTCCACCGTGCCCAACCCTGCCGAGAAATGGCCACCCGATAGACTCACGGTGTGGGTCAGGTAGTCGCGCAGTTCTTTACTCAGGGTAGTCAACAAATCAGGATTTAATTTGCGTACATCGGCAGGCGAGTCGATGGTATCAAGGAGCGGGAAATTTCCAGAAAGGCTCATAAAAACGAAGATTCCATAAATCAGGGATAGACTGAATCGTAAAAACCAACTAATTCAGTCTGTTATTGTACGGTAAAAAAAGGCTGAGACAATAGCTTGTTAGTGATCACGCTCAATAATATAAAGAGACAAGTCACGTAGCAGATCAGCTTCATTACCAAAGCTGTTCAGGCTATCAATCGCCTGCTCATGCAACTCCTGTGCTTTTTGCTTGGCACCTGCCATGCCCAGCAGCGCGGGATAGGTCGGCTTGTCGTTATCTTTATCTTTGCCTTGGGTTTTACCCAGGGTTGCGGTATCACTCTCTTCATCCAGAATATCGTCCTTGACCTGAAAAGATAAGCCAATGCATTTGGCGTAGTGATCCAGCTTTTTATAAATGCTGTCATCAAGATCAGCTTTGCACAAGGCGGCCAGAGTGACACTGGCGCGGATTAACGCACCGGTTTTATGGATATGCATGTTTTCCAGTTCCGGCAGATTTAACTGGGTACCGACAGACGCGAGATCAATCGCCTGACCACCAACCATGCCCTGAGAACCGCTGGCTCTGCCCAGGGTAGTGATCATTTTCAACCGGGCTTCAGCTGAAGCCTGAATGGAAGGGTCTTTAGCCAGTGTTTCAAATGCCAAAGCCTGCAAAGCATCGCCAGTTAAAATGGCGGTGGCTTCGTCGTAAGCAACATGGCAGGTGGGTTTACCACGGCGTAGGTCATCATCATCCATAGCAGGCAGATCGTCATGGATTAATGAATACACATGAATAAATTCTACGGCACAGGCCAGGCCATCCAGATGTTGTTCGGCAATGCCCAAAGCCTTGCCGGTGGCATAAGTCAACATAGGACGCATGCGTTTACCGCCATCCAGCGTGGTATAGCGCATCGCTTCATGCAGTTTTTGCGGCAGGATATTTTCACCTGGCAGGCGGGCGTCCAGCGCACGCTCCACACGGTTTTGACAGTTTACCAGGTAATCTTTTAAAGCATTATTCATTATCAAAGGGCTCCAGCGTTTGTTGGCCGTTTTTTTCCATTAAAATCTGTACTTTCTGTTCGGCATCATTCAGCGCCTTCTGGCAGGTGCGGGTCAGTTTAATCCCGCGCTCGAATGCTTGTAATGATTCTTCTAGGCTGATATCGCCTTGCTCCATCTGTTCGACAAGCTGTTCCAGCTCGGTCATGGCATCTTCAAACTGGGTGGTGTTTTTTTTTCTGGGCATAGAACACTAAATGCAGGCGTTGATACAGTCTGCGCTAAATCAAAATAATCGGCTATTATATATGAATTTTTTTGTCAGCAAGCAGGAAGTATGGCCAACGAATATAACTCCGCGTCGATTGAAGTGCTCAGTGGTCTTGATCCGGTGCGCAAGCGTCCGGGCATGTATACCGATACCACGCGTCCCAATCATCTGGTTCAGGAAGTGGTTGACAACAGTGTTGATGAAGCACTGGCCGGACACGCCAAAAGCATAGAGGTTGTGTTATACAAAGACGGCTCTGTAGAAGTGCAGGATGATGGGCGTGGCATGCCGGTGGACTTGCATCCGGAACAGGGTATTCCCGGCGTGGAAGTGATCCTTACCCAGCTGCATGCCGGAGGGAAATTCTCCAACAAGAACTACCAGTTTTCAGGCGGCTTGCATGGCGTAGGGGTTTCGGTGGTGAATGCCTTGTCGTTAAGATTGGAGGTTGATGTCAAAAGGGCTGGAAAGGTGTATCAAATGCATTTTGCCAACGGTGATAAAACCTCGGATTTGCAGGAAATTGGAACGGTTGGTAAAGCCAATACTGGCACCAGCATACATTTCTGGCCGGACAGTAAATATTTTGATTCCAATAAGGTCTCTGTCGCCAAATTAAAACATGTGTTGCGCGCCAAGGCCGTATTGTGTCCTGGATTGGCCATCAGTCTGCTGGATGAAGCCAGCGATGAACATTGGCAATGGCATTATGAAAATGGATTGCAGGAATATTTACTGGATAGGGTGGGGGATATTGAAATCCATCCGCAGCAACCGTTTATGGCGCAAATGTCATCCAAAAATGAAGCGGTGGAGTGGGGGATGGTTTGGACAGTGGACTCATTGCCGGAAAGCATTACCGAAAGTTATGTCAATCTGGTGCCGACAGCGCAGGGCGGTACCCATGTCAACGGCTTGCGTGCCGGACTGACCGAAGCCATGCGCGAATTTTGCGATATCCATAACCTGTTGCCGCGCGGCGTTAAAATTGCGCCGGAAGATGTATGGGAGCAATGCCATTATGTGTTGTCCGTCAAACTGGAGGATCCGCAGTTTTCTGGGCAAACCAAAGAACGCCTGAGTTCGCGTGAATGCGTGGCGTTTGTCTCTGGCGTGGCCAAAGACAGCTTCAGCTTATGGTTGAACCAACACCCGCAAGAGGGTGAGAAAATTGCCGAGATCATCCTGGCCAGTGCGCAAAAGCGGCTGAAATCCAGCAAAAAGGTGGTGCGTAAAAAAATCACCAGTGGCCCGGCTTTACCGGGTAAATTGGCGGATTGTTCCGCGCAGGATTTATCCCGCACCGAATTGTTTCTGGTGGAAGGGGATTCTGCCGGCGGCTCGGCCAAGCAGGCGCGGGAACGGGAATTTCAGGCCATCATGCCGTTGCGCGGAAAAATACTAAATACCTGGGAAGTGGATTCCGCTCAGGTGATGGCGTCGCAGGAAGTGCACGATATCGCCGTGGCGCTGGGAATAGAACCGGATTCAAACAACCTGGACAACCTGCGCTATGGCAAAATCTGCATTCTGGCTGATGCCGATTCTGATGGAAACCATATCGCCACCCTGATTTGCGCCTTGTTTTACCGCCATTTTGAGGCGTTAGTCCAAGCTGGTCACGTGTTTGTCGCCATGCCGCCGCTGTATCGCATTGATGTGGGTAAGCAGGTATTTTATGCGCTGGATGACTCCGAACGCCAGGGTGTACTTGATCGCATTGAAGCGGAAAAAATAAAAGGTAAAATCAATGTGCAACGTTTTAAAGGGCTGGGCGAAATGAATCCCTCACAATTACGTGAAACCACTATGAATCCGGATACCCGGCGTCTGGTACAACTGACCATCGATAGCGAAGATGACACCACTGAACAAATGGATATGTTACTCGCCAAAAAACGCTCGGCAGACCGCAAAAGCTGGCTGGAAGAGAAAGGAAATTTAGCGGATGTATAAATGTACTTGCCATTCATATTTTCATTGATAATATGCTGCGAGTTTTTATTTTGAGTTAAGAAATATGGCAGAAAACCTACATATCAAACGCCTTAGCGGTGATGCTTTGGTCGCGTACATTCCGGAATTGGCGCGATTGCGTATTGAGGTGTTTCGAGATTTTCCGTATTTGTACGATGGCGATACCGATTACGAGAAAAAATATCTACAAACGTATATTGATTGTCAGGATAGCGTGATCGTGCTGGCTTTTGATGGCGATAAAATTATGGGTGCATCGACTGCGATTCCGATGAAATATGAAACGGATGAAGTCAAAAAGCCATTTGTTGAGCAGGGCTATGAAGCAGATGCGATTTTTTACTGTGGCGAATCGGTGTTGAACAAGAGGTATCGTGGACGCGGACTGGGTGTGCGTTTTTTTGAGGAAAGGGAGGCGCATGCCGAAGCTTTGGGTGGTTTTGAGCATATCTGTTTTTGCTGTGTGGAGCGTCCTGCGGATCATCCCCTGCGTCCGGCGGATTACGTACCTCTGGATAAATTCTGGAACAAACGGGGCTACGTCAAGCATCCGGAATTGACCACTACTTACACCTGGAAAGACCTGAATGAAGCTGGAGAGTCGGCCAAGCGGATGACCTTCTGGTTGAAGGAAGAGTAGCCACTGTTGAAAAACTATCGCGCTTGCCAATCCGGCGTTTAAAAATGACTCATACCGTTTTCAACAAGTTGCTGGAGGTCGACGAGTGATTAAAATCGCGACAGCACAGTATGATGTCGGTTTTCTTGCCGATTGGGATAGCTATCAGGCCAAACTCAGCCGTTGGGTAGAGCAGGCGGTGACTGAGCAGGCGACACTGTTGTTATTTCCGGAATATGCCAGTATGGAACTGGCCTCCTTGTTTTCTAAAGACATTTATTCTTCCTTGTCCGGTCAACTGGAGGCAATGCAGACCTTGCTGCCGCGTTATCTGGTGTTGCATCAACAACTGGCGAAGCAGCATCAAATTGTTATTGTAGCGGGCAGTTTTCCTGTGGCGGTGGCGGAGAAAGACTATCGCAATCGCAGTTATGTGTTCTTGCCGAATGGACGCGTGGATTTTCAGGAAAAACTGATGATGACACGCTTTGAAAATGAACACTGGCTGATCAGCGCAGGCAACAAGATTAAAGTCTTCGACAGCCCGTTTGGACGCTTCGGTATCACAATCTGCTATGACAGCGAATTCCCCAGGTATGCTCGGTACATGGTAGAGCAGGGCGCAGCATTGATTTTAGTGCCCAGCTGTACCGATACCACGGCTGGCTATCATCGCGTGCGTATCGGTTGCCAGGCGCGTGCGCTGGAAAATCAATGCTATGTGGTGCAGTCATCACTGGTTGGCAATGCAGACTGGTCACAAGCAGTGGATGTCAATTGCGGTGCATCTGCTGTTTATACGCCGGTGGATAAAGGCTTCCCTGATAATGGGGTTTTAGCTCTTGGTGAATTTAATAAACCCTCCTGGCTGTATGCAGAAATTGATCTGGAAAAAATGGCGCGGGTTCGGGAAAATGGCCAGGTATTCAATTACAAAGACTGGCCAGCCCAGTTCAACGCAACGCAATATATAGAGTAGGTCGGGTTACGTAAACTTAATCGACGTTTATCGGGTTACGGCAAGCCTAACCCAATCTACCGCGGGTGAAACGGGGGACCGAAACCATTGGTTTCTTGTTCCTTAATCGTAGTCTGTCCCCTATTTCCGTCCGTCCCCTATTTCCCAAAAAACCAATGAATTTGATCAGAGATTCACAAAAAAACATCCAGGTCGAGAGTGGTTTAGAACGATTCTTCCCACTGTATCAAACTAGACATCTCAGACTGAGTACCAGCAGCTGTTGCATCCATTGCATTAATTTCTGCGATAGCACTTTCATTAGAATGAGGACTTAAACCATAAGGAACTGCATATTGTGATTCCTCCCATTGAATCAAGCTTGACATTTGATTTTGTCCTGCTGCTGTCGCTTCTAGTTCATTGATTCTGTCCATTAATTCAGTGTAAGTAACAGGTGCCTTTGCAACCTGAGCTGTTTGTGATTCTTCCCATTGAATCAAGCTAGATAACTCAACTTCTGCAGAAGCTGATGTCATAAAAAATGATAAAACCAAACCTGATACTGCATTGAATGTTTTCATAAAAATCACCTACAAAATAAAATAAAATTAAAATATTGCTTATTGTTTAAGGAAGCACGAATCAAATGTTTTTTTAACAAGGCTTAACCAGAAATACCTTAATAAACAACTTGGAATTTA
>SPJS01000152.1 GCA_006844705.1 Methylococcaceae bacterium
AGGATAAACATGGAAATCACTTAAACTTGTTTAATACACATTAAATAAGGCAAATATCACACCAGGCCATTCAAGCTATTGATATTAATAAGACAAATAAAATATCTATTTTTAGCTCAACTGGATGTGTAAAGAAAGCTGACAGTGTCAACGTGTCGAAAGGTAAATTAAAACTTTTCAATAACAGATAAATCCAATAAAATTCCACTTATTGAGGTATTAAAATGAAAAAGTGGAAAAATAAAGAGCATGATAATATTCAATTCAAACCCAATCCTGAGTTAAAGCTAATGGATCAGGTTCGAGAGGTTTTACGCTATCATCATTATGCTTATCGTACCGAGCAATCCTATTGCCAGTGGATACTTCGTTATATTCGGTTTTACGGAACCAGTACGCATCCCAAAGATTTGTCTGCTAATGATGTTGAACGTTTTTTATCTGATTTGGTGCTAAGACAGTCTGTGATTCAGTAACTGGCTGGGATCCACTCCATCAGTTTTTGTTCCAGTTGTTTTAATTCGCTGTGACTGCAATATTCGATGTGTAATTCATGCGCGCGTTGCCTGGCGTGCTCATGCATGGGGTGATAACTTACCAGCATAGAGCGACACTGCACCCCGCCCAGCGTATCGCTGATACTGTCCAGTTTGTATAGGGTATTTTCCATATCCGGGCTGCGCTTTTTAAACATACGTGTTTTACACTCGATGATATATGCCTTGTTGTCCTTGAGTAGCACCACATCTAATTCGTTTTTTACGGTTTCCTGCCCTGCCCTGCGCTTGACGACCACATTGCGTTTAACATCCTGCAGGATAAGTTTGTCTTTGATATTCAGGCAACAACTGTGGGTATAGTATTCCAGCCAGCCGCCATTACAGATAAAACGCGCGGCTTCGTCAGTAAAATGCAATTTATTTTGCTTTATGTTTAATAATTGCGCCTGTTTGAACAAATCCAGCAATTTCTGAAAATCGTGATTTTTATTGGAGACATGGTCAATCGGCTCGCTGGTTAACTGATGATGCTCTGCGGTAGACGCATAATAATTCAGTATGCTCAATGCACCGGAGAATTGTTCAATATGCGTCACCAGTGCCTGATTTAACTGGCGCAATTCTGGTTTAACTCCAAAAGGACTGTAACTCACCTCCTCGGCACCAAAGGCTTTAAGGTAATTAGGTATCTTGATTCGGTCTTCCAGATCGATAGGCGTAGGATCATGGGGGTACATCCAGATCAGCAGATCTTTTTCCGGATGCACATAAAAGATTTTTTTATTGTTGGAGCGGAACACTTCATAAGCAGCAATACTCATCGGTTTACTGCCCCCTGTCGTATTCAGGATGATTTCATCATGCTCGTGGGTAACCAGCAACTCCAACACCCTGTCTTGAATACTGTAGATATCCCAGGCATTATTAATCGGCCATAGCAGGGTCTCAACCCCATAAGTACGATACAAACCTTGCAACCGATGACATACTTCCTGCTTGTCTGGCGCAAACATCAACACCACTTTTTTCGGGCGAAAGCGTTGATCAAGAATAGGACTGATGTTTGGAATAGTCTGGTCAGAAACCAGAATAAGATGTGTACTGTTGTGCATCCGTAATTAACAATTGAGAGTCTGTGCTGATGTGAGACAAGCTCTCTGACAACAGTATCATAAATCAGTTTAAATTGCGGAAACACAATCTCGCAGACTGAAGCAGAATCAGTCTGCGATGTGAAAAGTTTATTTTAAAAAACCACCCAATACGTTTCCGACGTCGCCCATGTCGGCTGAATCTCCCAGTAGTCCGGATAGCCCACCACCTGAAGATTGCTGATCTATGAACATTGGAATAAGCTTGCTCAAAGCCGTTTGCGCCAGCCCGCTGTCAATATTCAATTGCTCACAAAATGCCTGGATTTTTTCTTCACCAAATAATGCTGTGACCTGGTCAGCCGAGATGTCTGCATTCTCACCATCACCCAACCAGCTTCCCAGAACATCACCCAGTCCCATTTGCTGAATATTTCCAAGTAAGCCCGCAACATCCAGTTGAGAACCAGAATTACTCATCAACCCGGTAAGCGCAGCAACCACTTCAGGAATTTCAATTTCACCATCTTTATCTACATCTTCTATAAACTGCTTGGCTAACGCTAATAAATTATCCATAACTCCTCCCAAAATTTATTCATTAAAGACTATCAAAATTAATCATGCATGAATAGACATGCAAATTTCTCAGTTGGCGTTATTGCCTTGTCTTGATTGTGCTCATAACGTTTTTCAACACTCTGCGAATAGAATCATTCGTATTTGAGGGCCTCATCGGATACTCTGATCATGTCTTCCATGATTCCGGAGTGATGCCAATGACCAGGAAATCCGCTTTATTCCTCTTTGTATTTGTTTTAGGCGGTTGTTCGTTCGACGTAGAGCAAGTGCCTCCACCCCATGAATTGTCACTAACATTAGCTGAATTAATCAAAAAATATCCGGACATGAAGCGGGTGTTCAAAACCGGTGCTCAAAGTGAGGAAATGGGGATGGCACGCATAGACCCCTTTCTGAAAGCCTGGGGTGAACCTGAATCCAAAGAAAACAGTTGGTGGAATTTATGGCCGGGAAACTGGCCATTCATTCCCCAGCAATTATGGACATGGAATATTCAGGGGGTAACCATTCAATGCCGAATTGACCACCCCATTTATGAAGGCTCTCGACAAACGATATGTGATTGCCAGAGATTAAATCCTGCTTCAGATTGATTTCACATGTTATTTCAAGCCATATATTTTCAACTGACTGCAGACTTTTAATTGGTTTCCAGGTACGCTGCAGTGATCGACGTTACCTACACGGTAAATCATCACATATACACGCCCGTTAGCCACCACCGGAGGGATCATTTTTGACATGGTGCCTAAGCCCCCGTGATGGTCACTCCCGGTACGAAACAAACGGCGCATTTTATTGTTGGGTAAAATAGTCGTAGCATCGTAAGCAACCAGCTGCCCTTCGGCAAAGCCTTTGTTGACATCGCCTGCACGCGGATAAATTGCCCATAAAATAGCTGAATTAAAATCCACTGAATACGGGAAATTGTTTTTGCTGGACGGTTTAGACGAAATCATCATTAATCCTCCAGGCATACCGCCCGGCGAGGCCATGTTGCCGGATGCGACGTCCAGCCCTTCTGCACGAAAACTGGGGTAGGTACTGTCACGGCTGGCATAGTTGTATGTTTTAAGGTTTGCATTTTCACCCCATACGTAAACAATGCCGCCCAATGCATCGCGCTGAGCAAATGCCAGTGCATGGATATGATGCATCTTATTGTTCTGCGGATTGCCACAGGGCTGAAACCAGTCATGTTCAGGATGCCCGGGGGGCGGACACGGCAGGCTAAGATTTAAGTATTGCGCGCGCCGCCAGTTTTCCGCCTTGTTACCGCCATAATACGAAGCCACCAGCGGCGGTTGATGAAGTAAATGTTTAAACCGCTCATGCTTGCCAAGATTATTCTTATCCAAGGAATACAATAAGCCGTCTTTGGTACCTTGTAGTAGCAAATTAGATCCGGGTATCAACATGGGGCCGGCCGCGCCAAAATCCCAGTCTGCCCCCGCTTTATTCACCGCTGCCCGGCCACAAGATACTTCAGATGAATTATCCGGCCACAAGCAGCCACTCCCCGAGGTGCGTTCATCCATGAAAGCTTTGTAAAAATCCATTTTCTGTAACACAGGTCGATTGCCATTGACACTGGGCGTAAAACGCAGCTTGATCATGCTTTCGGATAAATCGAGATCACCATTATTTGACGTTCCATTGGATGTGGCCACATAGATTTTATTGCCTTCAGTCACCGGGGCACCGCCTGCATGCCATATTCCCGCCCCCCAACCATTAAAGGATGTCGCGCAAAAAATACCTGGACGATTCGAAAAGCCACTTTGCCCCAATAAACCGCGCGTATCATAGGCGACAACCATACCATGCGGGTTTTTACGCCCACCCAGCAGTTTTTCTGCGTTGGACGAAAAGGCTAGCACCAGACCATGATTCGCGGTTAACGCCAAACCTGCGCGTAATTTTGGATAAACGTATTGTTTTGTCTGGTTATTCTCTACATAAACGGCATCGGCATCATTAAACCAGCACCCATGACCTTCCTGTGATTGTCCCCAGATTCTGACCGGATCCGCTTTTCGCTTGCCAGTGCGTGGATTCAGTGCAAACACCCAGTAATCACGAAAATGATTATTGTTGGCATGTTTTAACATCCAGGCAGCCACATATAAGGTATCTGTATTGGGATCAATAATCGGCGTGGCGGATATTCCCCAGGTCGGCGTATGTTTCCATAAATCCATATCTGCCGAACTGGCTTCCGGGCCCAGTTTCTCAGAGTAAACCGTCGCATTGGTGCGTGCATTGATACCAATGACTTCATTTTTCATCGTCGTGATAATGACCAGGTCATCATCACCCGCCCCTTTTTCCACAATTAACGGTTGCGTTTCTACCTTGGCGTTGAAATTATAGGTTCTTAACAGACCAAACTGAGAAGCATTAACATTGGATTTGTTTAATACATACTCCTGGTTATTGGCGGCAGTCCGAAAATTATTCCCTGCCCTTTCCAGGATACTTACCGCTTGCACCTGGGGTGAAATTAAAATAGATAAAGCAACAGCTGTAGCTTTCAACCATGCAAGATTCATCATCAGCTCCGAGAAAATGGAATGTTATGCTGATGCTAGAATTTGTAGCAGGTGATGGTCAAGGTGAAAATTTCACATTTTAATGCATACCTGTTTCATGTTTGCATTCTGTGATTTCCTGCAACGCACGTAATAATACCGTGATTTTTTCAATATCAATCACGGGTTCTTCTTTAACCCGGTCAAGCAACAGCTTGTACCGGTCAATTTCTGATTCATGACGCTTGTTCCATGCTTTCAACTTGCTGTCATTCGAAGTGCCATCAGCTTCGATGACCGAAAGCCCTAACGATTGAGATGCGCCGTTAAATGATTTTCTGTATGACCGCCTGGCCAGAGATTGCCATAAACCGGTTTTGGGCAAGGTGTTGATTTGTTCTCGCAACCACAGCATATCGAGCTTCTCAAACACGGAAAATAAAATGTTGGCGCAATCAAGCAGAGGATATTTCGAGTGTTTATGTAACCACATGACATCTAAAAACAAAAACAAGATGTCTGTATTCGCAATGTCCATAGCAAGTTGAGCAGGCACTCCCTGATGTCTGTATTTTTCCACCTGAACAACATGCTGCTGTTTGGTCACGTCTGAAATCAATGAAGGCATGTGCCGGGTTAATTGCTTGATGCCCTGTGTGTAGAAATCGACATCTTGTTCAGATAACTCTTGTTGTTCCAGATGAAGAAACCAGTGTACAGCCCGATCAGTCAGACGCTGAAGATTAGCCAATACATTCAGCAAGGCATCATGCCGGATGGTTAATTGATTGCTGACAGCGTTTTGCCATAATTCGTCAATTGAAAAAATTTCAGTGACACACCCATATACTTCAACCAATGTACTGATGCTATGTTCATTTTCCGCTAATATCCGATAGGGAAAAGTCATGCCCATTCTGTTGATCATTTTGTTGATCAGACTGTTGGCCGTAATGTCTTTGGCAAGATAATGCTGCTTGATAAACTGGGGATATTTCTCGATTAACTGGTGAGGAAAATAATGGTGCAGTGTATGTTGAAACAGTTGTCCATCCAGTCCGGTAAAATCTTTAAGCAGCGCCTGTTTGTACATCTGTTTGCAATAGGCCAGCAATACCGCTATTTCAGGTCGGTAAAGCCCCATGTTGTGAGGTCGGTTGGCCAATGCCTCAGACGAGGGAATATACTCAAGACTTCTG
>SPJS01000151.1 GCA_006844705.1 Methylococcaceae bacterium
CAAAATGGTCGGGTTTTTGGGAAAGCTGTTGCTATAGTCTTTGAATTTTTAGATCGTAAGGTGTGCTGCCGTCATGTTCCGCCAGCGCGATCAGACAGGCGGCAGGGGAGCTATCCTGATTGACAGCCAGTTTTTGTTTATCTTGTGAGATCAGGTTGCAGGCACTTGTACCTGTTAACAGGCAGATCAGTCCCAGTTTTTTTATATTCGCATTGCCAATGAATTGCATATCCACTCCAAAAATAGTGCCTTTGTAGTTGAATACGGAGCCAGGGCGAATTTGGATGCAAAAAAATTTTTTTTAATCTTTGATCATTTTTGCGATTTTCTCAGTTGGTAGGATATGATTCGCATTTATATTGATTTCAATATTTACTAACGTGATCATTCTCTGGACAGACGCCCTGATTTTTTTCTTGTTGATAGCCATGTCGATTTTGCTTGGTTTTATGCTTCGCAAGCCGCATATGCAACGCCCGTTGCGCAAAATTGCGCATAGCCGGGTTGGACTGAGCTCGTTGGTGGTGTTAGTGTTTTTTGTGGTGATCGGTGTCACTGACTCCATTCACTTTAAAGATACCGAGAGCCAGACCCAGGATGTCATCAGCCTGTTGGATTATTTTGCCAAACCACTGATTAATCGTTCAGAAAAAACCTATTCTGCGCCATTTTCGGCGTATCAATACAGCAAGGAAAATATCACGCATGCGGATGGACGCAGTGAGTGGGGGTATCCACGCTTGCAGCATGGCGGCGCCCATCTTGATAATCCTGAACAGCAAAAGGCGAGGGATATTGCGCTCAAAGTGTTAACCGCCTTATTGCGCAGTTGTGGTGTGTTATTGCTGGCATTTTTGTTGGTTGTGTGGGTTTTTCGGCGGCAAAGTATTAAATACTTGCAAGTGCCCTCGATAAATATGGCGTTACTTACATGTGCCGTGTTGTTTACGGTGTTTTATACGCTTGGTTATTTGTCCACTTTTTATCATGTGTTAGGTACGGATAAAGTCGGCGAGGATGTGTTTTATCAGGCGATTAAAAGCATTCGCACCGGGCTGGTGATTGGCTCGTTAACCACCTTGATCATGTTGCCTTTGGCGATTCTGTTTGGCATCCTGGCCGGTTTTTTTCGTGGCTGGGTGGATGATGCGATCCAGTTTATTTACACCACGTTGAATTCGATTCCGGGGGTATTGCTGATTGCCGCTTCCATTTTAATGGTGCAGGTGTATATGGCCAATCACGCTGAAGACTTTAACAGTTTACTGGTGCGTTCTGATATGCGCTTGTTGTTTTTATGCCTGATTTTAGGCGTAACCAGCTGGACGGGGTTGTGCCGATTGTTGCGTGCAGAAACGTTAAAATTACGTGAAATGGAATATGTGCAGGCAGCGACAGCGTTGGGTGTCAGCCGTAGTACGATTTTGTGGCGGCATATTTTGCCCAATGTGATGCATATCGTGTTGATCTCGGTGGTGCTGGATTTCAGTTCGCTGGTGTTGGCAGAGGCCGTGTTGTCGTATATCAATATCGGCGTTGACCCCACCACCTACAGTTGGGGCAATATGATTAACGGTGCGCGGCTGGAAATGGCACGCGACCCGATAGTCTGGTGGTCGCTGACGGCCTCGTTCGTATTCATGTTCACACTGGTGCTGGCCGCCAATTTGTTTGCCGATACGGTGAGGAATGCATTTGATCCACGGAGGGCAGATCATGACTGAGGTTTTACTAAAAGTAGAAGGCCTACAGGTTGCTTTTAAGCAGGACAAAGTCGTCGATGACATCAGTTTTGATATCAAGTGCGGCGAGACATTTGCGCTGGTAGGGGAGTCGGGCTCAGGCAAGTCGATTACCGCAATGTCGGTGTTGCGCTTGTTGCCCTCTTCGGCACGTATGCAGGCTAGCGATATCAGTTTGGCCGGTGAATCATTACATGAAAAAAGCGAAGTTGACTATTGCCAGGTGCGTGGCAAAAAAATCGGCCTGATTTTTCAGGACCCGATGTCGTCATTAAATCCGGTCATGAGCATCGGCGAGCAGATTGGCGAAGTCATCCAGCTGCATTTTTCGTTGACTAAACAGCAACGCCGCGATCGGGTACTACATCTGTTGAAGCAGGTGGAAATGCCGCAGCCGGAACGACGCATAAACGAATATCCTCACCAGCTATCCGGCGGACAGAGGCAACGGGTGATGATTGCTATCGCATTGGCGGGTGAGCCGGATTTGTTGATTGCCGATGAACCGACAACGGCGCTGGATGTGACGATACAGGCGCAAATTCTGGAATTATTGAAATCCATTCAACAGCAAACCGGTATGGCCTTGTGGTTGATCAGTCATGACCTGGCGCTGGTATCCAATATGGCGGATCGTATTGCCGTCATGCAAAAAGGCAAGATTGTGGAGACTGCCGTGACCCACACTTTTTTTCAGCATGCCCAGCATCCCTATAGCCAGCAATTACTGGCAGCATTGCCCGACATGGAGAGCTGTAGAAAAAATCAGGCGCAGGCGACAGAAAGTTTGTTGAAGGTGGATGACTTCAAAGTCTATTATCCGATCCGCAAAGGCATATTTAAGCGCGTGGTTGATCATGTCAGAGCCGTAGACGGCGTCAGCTTTAGTATCGCCAAAGGTAAGACACTGGCGTTGGTAGGGGAATCCGGTTGCGGCAAGACCACGTTAGGCAAAGGATTGTTGAATTTAAGTCCGGCTTCAGCCGGTCGTATTATCTTTGATGGGGCTGAGTTTGAAGCGCAACAGATGGTGGCGAGCAAAGATTTTCGTGCGCAGATGCAAATTGTCTTTCAAGACCCGTACGCGGCGATGAATCCGCGTATGCTGGTCGGCGATATTATTGAGGAAGGCATGCAATCGTTGCGCCCTGAATTGAGTTCAGCCGAGCGTCAGCAACGTGTTGTTAGCTTGTTGCAGCAGGTTGATTTGCCCGAATCCTCAGTGCTGCGTTATCCGCATGAATTTTCTGGCGGTCAGCGACAACGCATCTGCATTGCGCGTGCATTAGCAGTCGAGCCGAAACTGTTGATCTGTGATGAGCCGACCAGTGCGCTGGATGTTTCGGTTCAAGCGCAAATCATTCGATTGTTGAAAAAAATTCAGCAACAACAGGGCTTGAGTTATTTGTTTATCACTCATGATTTAGCGGTGGTCGGTGAATTGGCCGATGACGTGGCGGTAATGTATCAAGGCAAAATTGTAGAGCAGGGCGGCGTTGAGCAAGTGTTGACCCAACCCCGCCACGAGTATACGCAGACACTCATTGCTGCGGTTCCTAAACTTAAAGAGGCATAATATGAATCCAATTAAAACAGCTGTTTCCGGCAGTGTCATGCTGTTACTGTCAGCAACTTCCCAGGCCGATATTTACGATATGGTGGAATCAGTCAATAAAACCCAGCAGACGGTAGACAGTACATCGCAAGCCATGGGTAGTGTGTCGCAAGCGGTCACTGCGCCGAAAGCCGGTTTGTCCGATCTGCTGGTAAAACAACTGGGCGTATCTCAAACCCAGGCAACGGGCGGTGCGGGCGCGTTATTTCAAATGGCCAAAAGTCGTATGAAAGCAGAAGCATTCAATCAACTAAGTGATGCGGTACCGGGCATGGATGGCTTGTTGGCGGCTGTCCCCAAACAGCAGGCAGGTGGTGCACTAGGCTTGGCTAGCGGTTTGTCTTCCATGATGGGCGGTGGGAGCACCGTGTCCAGCGCGCTGTCATTGGTGTCTGCTTTTAAGCAATTAAACTTGTCTGAAGGGATGGTTTCACAATTTACACCAGTTGTGTTGAATTATGTTCAGCAACAGGCAGGGCCGGAATTGACGGGCTTATTACGCGTGGCACTGGCTGCCCAGTGAAAAAAGGCTGTGTTTGAAATCTACAAAAATGTGGTAAATGGCTTACAGAAGAATTGATATTTACTTAACCTGGGAGGCTGTCGGATTATGGACAATTCTACTGCGGCGAGTGGGAAATCAAGCGGATTGTCCACTCACCTCGCTACAAACCCCATCACCCGACCGACATAAGATTAGCGAAATTGATAACGAAAGCTGATCAGAACCAGCGCAACCGCTAAGGTCATTAAAGCTCCCCAAGGCACAGGAATTTGTTCGCTACCTGTGCCATTACTGTTTCCACCATCAAGCGCATCGGTTAAGAATATGCCATTACGAAAATCACCCAATGTAGAGCCCTGAAAAATAACCTGCCCCGTTTCGCTCATTTGGCTGGCGAATCCGGATTGAGACGTTTCACCCTTTCCACCTAGCGATATATTCATTCCAAACACATAATTAAGGGTTTCGGTGACGCCATTGACGTCGACCGACATCCCCGGCTCGACCAGCAACTTTACACCTTCTTCACTATTTCCGCGCCATAGCGTATTTTTACGCGTAGCAAAAACATTATTGGCATCGGCTACACTGGCATAAAAACCTACAATGCCATTACCCGCAATTGAAGGCCTACCCAGCGTTTCAAAAAAATAACTGGCCGGGAAGCCTGGAGGATGCTGATTAATTTGTGCCAGTACGCTTAATTGCGATACGCCGGAAACCGGCAAACTTGAATACGGCTGTGATGCGCGCGGTAAACCCGCCAAGATGGAAAATGTTGATGTTGTTCGCGCAATAAAAGTGGTTGTAGCCTGATCAGCAGACAACGCCTGCTCTGTAAAAAAACCGTTCAGCATAAACTGACTGGGATGTCCGGGTAACGTCTCATCTGCGATAGAAACCAGTTGCAGGCTACCGTTTGCTTTTGCAACCCACACACTTGACCTTGTGGTAAAGGTTGCTGCATGTCTAACATTCGCAAGAAATGTCACATCGCCTGCGTTATTAATTTTTGCAAAATTTAACGAGGAAAATTCATACCCACTCATACCAGGGACGGCTTGCTTAATGTCAACAATATTATTCAGATTACCGTTATTCCATTCTAAAAATGCCCCAAAACTAGAGCAACCCGTACCACTAAACGTTGCTTGAATTACAATTTTCCCGGCATCATTAATGCCTACTGGAATCAATTGCAAATAGGTACAGTTTGGTGTTTGAGGGTCAGCTGGTTCCAATGAACTGGCGATCAGCTTGACCGTATTGAAGTCCCAAAACCAAACAGCCTGACGAAACTGACTGGTCAGCCCGGTAATCAACATCCCTGCATCACTGAATGCGATACTTGTATTGATGCCTGAAAATAATATGCCTGCCGGAAACCCCGGCGCCTGATCACCCGCCCGCATAATGGCTTTATTTTCACCGTTCACATATGCTACAACGGCATTATCTGACTGATTGAATGCCACAGCTCCTTTTAATCGGGCAATATATCCCACATGCCCTGATGTAGTCACATTTAAACTGCCGCCTAAATTTGACACGCCAGCCGCTTCATTAAACAACACATTCGCCGGCAAGCCACTGATATTATCGCCCTCTTTAATGATCAGAGAAATATCACTCCCCAAACCTGTCCAGATGGCCGGCGTATTATTAACTGTTGATTGAGTACTGGTATCTGCCGAACCCATAAATGCGACATGCCCGGCAGACCCGATCAC
>SPJS01000150.1 GCA_006844705.1 Methylococcaceae bacterium
TTTTGGCCTTGAATTCACCTCTCTGGATTTTCAAATTAGTGAACACTTTTTTAACACTGCCCTTCATCAGTGGCCCTATAAACAAGGCTGGTTAACTGAATCTATTATCCATAAAGGCGGTCAGTCTTTTTCCAAACTAATGGGTGGCCTTGTTTTTCTCATCTTAATATTTTCTCTACCAGTAAACTCGACTCTTCACCGCTATCGTAAGCCGTTATCCTTTTTGTTCATTTCCTTTATTACCGGCCCTATCATTATTGCACTGTTAAAAAGTCATACCTTCATTTATTGTCCCTGGGATTTAAAATTATTCGGCGGCGAGCAACCTTACATTCGTCTTTTTGATTATGCGCCAGCAGGAGTTAAAGTCGGACATTGTTTTCCAGCTGGTCACGCTGGGGGTGGGTTTACTTTTATCAGTCTGTATTTTTTTCTGATGATTGTTAAACCGCAATATAAAAACTGGGGACTCTATTCAGGTTTACTACTGGGTCTTGTTTATGGCATTTCACAACAAATGCGCGGAGCACATTTTTTAAGTCATGACATTTTCTCCTTAGCCGTATGCTGGCTAGCATCACTGAGCTGGTTTTTAGTTATTTTCAGAAAGAACCTGCAGTGGATTTAAGCTGAGATATAGTGATTTCTGGTGTTTGATGTAATTTAAAGGCAGCGTACCCTGTTAGAATTTTCTTGGCAGAAAAATTAACTAACAAAAGGATACGCTATGAAGAATAGTAACGTAATCGAACTGCAACAACCAGGTGAAATTGTTGATCCACTCACGGAACTTCTGAGAAGTGGAGCAAAAGAGCTGATCAGCAAAGCAGTAGAGGCTGAATTACAAGAGTTACTGGCCCATTACAGTGATTTGACAGTAAATGGCAAACAGACGGTGATCAGGAATGGTTATTTGCCGGAACGCACGATACAGACCGGTATGGGAGCCGTAGAGGTTAAAATCCCCAAGGTTAGAGATCGCAGCGGTCAAGGCATCAAGTTTAATTCTAAACTGATCCCACCGTACTTAAAGCGAGCCAAACGGGTTGAAGCGTTTTTGCCTTTTCTTTATCTTAAAGGCATTTCAACCGGTGATTTTAGCGAAGCCCTGAAAGTATTGCTGGGCGAAGATGCGAAAGGCTTATCAGCGAATACGATTAGCCGTTTAAAGGCTGATTGGGTTGTTGAGCACAAAGTCTGGAGTCGGCGAGATTTATCACTGAAAAACTACGCCTATCTATGGGCGGATGGCATTCATTTTAATGTCCGTGGCGATAATGATAAGTCTTGCATTCTTGTTATTATCGGTGCAACAGACAAAGGCAAGAAGGAGCTTGTCGCAATTAATGACGGATACAGAGAGAGTGAAAGCTGCTGGTATGAGGTGCTACAGGATCTGCGCAACCGGAACCTGAAATCAGCGCCAAAACTTGTGATAGGTGATGGCGCACTGGGGTTCTGGAAAGCCCTGCCAAAAGTCTTTCCGGAAAGTCGAGGCCAGCGTTGTTGGGTCCATAAGATCGCCAATGTATTGGCTAAACTACCCAAATCGATGCAACCCAAAGTGAAAGAATCGTTGCATAATATTATGCTGGCAGAAGATCGAGAAACCGCTTATAAAGCATTTGATGACACTGTTAAATTGTATGAAGCCAAGTACCCGAATGCGATGAAGTGTCTACTGAAAGATAAGGATGCAATGCTAGCATTTTATGATTTTCCGGCAGAGCACTGGCGACATATTCGCACGACGAACCCGATAGAATCAACGTTTGCAACCGTTCGTTTACGAACGAGCAAAACACGAAATTGTGTCAGTCGGGATAGTATATTTGCAATGGTGTTTAAGCTGGTAGAAAGTGCTGAAAAACGATGGCAGCGTTTACATGGTTCTGACTTAATGGCAGATGTCATTATCGGTACAAAATTTATTGATGGTGTAAAACAGGTTGAGGAAAACGACAGGAGTGCTGCCTGAAAATGACTTCGTTAAACACCAGATTTGACAATATCTCTTTATTCAAGAGTTTCAATCACTGTATTGGGGTAAAGACAGTTTATTAAAGCCCTCCCCAGCAAGGGAGGACTAAGAGATTGAATAACATGGCTAAACTAATTCCGCCATTTGGCGGAAGCTTGTGGGTATTCAGGATAAATTATGCTTTTCATAAACAATATTGTCTGTAGCACAGCAAGCTTGTTTATCTCTTATGTGGAGAGGCCTGCAGAGGGGTAGAATGAATATATTACTGTTGTACTTTTGAGTTAACAAAAAAAGGTTTTTATCCATCACTTATTTTAGTCGATATCAGAATTTATCTGATCAGACTATTTGTCTGACTGACATTCTTGTCAGTTGGCTTTGGCAGTTCTGACAAATTTCATGATCTCAGTGTCATATCGTCGAGTTTGACTATGTAAGAAGGCGGTTTTCTGTTGTTCTAGTTAAACTGACCTATAATCAAGTTTTATCAAACTGGATAGGGTATGCCTTTTCCGATTGAAAGAAAACTGGTCATTGCGGTATCTTCCAGTGCCATGTTTGATTTGTCTGAATCTGATCAGGTGTTCAGGCAGCAGGGGGCAAAAGCCTATAAAGATTATCAGCAGCGCCATTTAAATGTCGTGCTGAAAAAAGGGGTGGCTTTTCCATTTATCCGGCGTTTTCTGAGTATTAATGAACATTTCAATGAACAGCAACCGGTGGAAGTGGTTTTGTTGTCTAGAAATTCTGCGATTACCGGTAAACGGGTGCTACGTTCTATCAAGCATTATCAACTCAATATCTCCCGGGCCGCTTTTATGCAGGGTAAATCCCCTTATCCTTATATTCCCGCCTTTAATGCCTCATTATTTTTATCCGCGAATGAAGAGGATGTTAATAAAGCCATAGATTATGGTTATCCCGCCGGGACTGTTTTGCCTACCCGCGTACATGATGATAACCAGGATGGAGAATTAAGAATTGCATTCGACTTTGATGGGGTTATCGCTGACGATGAATCTGAAACCGTATTTCGTGAAGGTGAATTAACAGATTTTTACCGACATGAACGGGTAAACTCAGATATACCGCATAATCCAGGACCCTTGGCCGATTTTTTTAAAAAATTAGCATTAATTCAGAAACTGGAAGAACGGGCGGAAGAAAACAATCCTGATTACCAACGTATTTTACGAACCGCCATTGTCACAGCTCGTAATGCACCCGCACATGAACGAATGGTGACCACACTGGAACAATGGGGTGTGAGTGCCAATGAAACTTTTTTTCTGGGCGGCATGAAAAAAGATCGGATTTTAAAAATTCTTAAGCCACATATGTTTTTTGATGACCAGCGATCGCATCTGCAATCTCAGGCGGGTGATATTCCTATGGTACATATACCTTTTGGTATTGCTAATAAGTAAGATTAACATGGATTAAGCTGATTAAGTATCAGCTTAATCCATATAGAGCAAGCCAGATCCCTTTCCAGATGATGAAACAGTTGAGTTAAAGTTTTAAAATAGTTGCAATTAATGGCTAATAAGGTTTGTTTAAGTCAATTGGCAAAGAATACTGTTTTTTTTATGTAATATTCTAAACTTAAGTACAGGTTGATTATCAACATGAACAACCGAGATACACCATAAAAGGGGTAGGCAAGTTTCAAATGTGGGGCGTTTTATGCAGTGAGGCCAAACCTGTGAAATTCATGGCAGGTTGAGATAACAATAATTATAGAGGGTGAAAAGATGGCAGAAAATAATAAAGTTAACTTAAAAGGTGACATAGGATTAACGTTATCTGGGGGCGGCTATCGGGCTGCTGCCTTTCATCTGGGAACGATTGATTATTTACAGCAACTAGATATGCTGGATCAGGTCAAGATGTTATCGACTGTATCCGGGGGAACTTTTACAGGTGCCAAGTGGGCTTTGGCCCAGGCAGAAAATAAAAGTTACAGTAGTTTTTATGATGATTTTTATCATTTTCTGGCGACTACCGATTTACTGTCACTGGGGCTGGATCAGCTGTCGGAAGGAGAAAACCAGGCGGCTTCACAGCGCCAGGATATGATTGTGTCGATGGCCCAGGTCTATGCCGATAGCTTTTTATCCAAAAAAAATGGCGAACCGTATCGTTTTGGCGAAATATTAAATGCCGAGATGAACTTACGTGAAATTTCATTTAATGCAACGGAATTTAAACACGGACTGGCGTTTCGTTTTCAGCGTAGTGAAAACCCAAAAGCCTATATCGGTAATCAACGTATACATATTAGTAAAGAAGATGCTGAAAACGTCCGGATGGCCGATATTGTGGCAGCCTCATCCTGTTTTCCCGGTGGCTTTGAACCTTTTGCATTCCCCAATGATTTTGTTTGGCCGGATAAAACCATTCCCGAATCGTTACAGGCACAGTTTTCAGACGGTCCGTTAGCTCTGATGGATGGTGGCGTGTATGATAATCAGGGCTTGCAAAGTCTGTTATTAGCTGATGAGCGCAGTGCTAATGATCTGGATATGTTTATTATTTCTGATGTGGACCAGAAGTCTGATAATCTATTCCCCTTCCCAAAAATTGAGGTGAATAATAAAAAAGGCCTATCTTTAGAAACATTAGCCAAATTAAGTATTGTTTTTATAGGCTTGCTGTTTATTTCCATGATCATGATGTTGAATAAACTATTTACCGAAGAAACTGGCTTTATAGATTTCTTCTTTTTAGGCCTGATCCCTGTGGCTTTGGTTGCTACATCAATTTATACCCTGGTTTTAGTGCGTAAAAAAACCAAAAAATTATTGGATATGGTGCCGCTGGTTGGCAGAGCAGCCTGGAAAGATATCAAACATTTAACCACCGATGAATTGATCGAAATGATCAGCTTAAGAGTCGCGTCCCTGTTTGCAATGGCGGGTTCAATTT
>SPJS01000148.1 GCA_006844705.1 Methylococcaceae bacterium
CCCCTTCAATACCGGATAAATCACCGCTGATATCCAGTTGTGGTGAAGCAATACTGACTGAACCACTCACTCCATCAGGCGCAGCGGCCTGGATCACATTGCGGCCAAATTGAAAATCAATCGGTGTGTCTCCCCCTGTCAGCAACACATTACCACTGGAGATCAGGGCACCTGCATCTATCGTAATATCACCACCGGACACATTCAGCCCGGCTGTATTGGCCTGAATGAATCCGCTGTCCAGTACCAGCACATCCGCATGCAGATCAATATCGCCGCCATTGCCAAGTCCGCTAACCGAGGTGGTCATCTGGCTGTCCTGTAAATCTATTGTCGCCGCATGAATTGAGATGGAGCCTCCGTCTGCATTATGCGCTGCCGTGGTGATGAATGAAGGATCCAGACTTAAATGACCAGTCACGTTAAGATTGATATTCCCTGCTGGAATATTGCCAAAACTCTGCGACGAAATGGAAGAATCCACCAGCGTAATATTATGCGCATTGATGGTTATACTGGTCGGCGTCAATGCAGCCAGCGCCACTGCATCCAAAGTCGAAGTAGACGTGATACTAATCACTGAGTGATTAAATAGAAACAGCTCGCTTGTATTAATCGTTACCGAGCCGGTTTGACCACTTGAATGACTTGATGAAGCATTTGCGGCTCGCGATGCACTTGAAATACCAGTAAAAAAGCGGTTAGTTTGATCATCAATAATAATTTTTTGCGCTGTCACATCAACATTACCGGCATCCCCCGAATCAAATGAGTCGGTAAAAATGCGGGAGTTATCATCTAAGGTTAACGTGCCTCCGATACTGACCTCAACATCTCCTGCATCACCGCCCCCTACCCCGGTGAAACTGCTGATCTCACCATTCTCGATCAGTACAGCATCATTCCGTACTGTTACCTTAACCCTGCCGGCATCACCGCTTGCGCGGAAACTGTCACTCGAAATAGTCGATGGAAAAAACTGATTATCCCCATCAATGAGCAGGCTTCCTGTGGTCACGACAACATTACCGGCGTCCCCTTCATGAAAGGTATTACTGCGAATCGTCCCGCCACCCAGCAGGGAAAGGGCTTCTTCAACATTGACCGTGACTGTTCCCGCATTCCCGCGCGCATTTTTCTCCACATCATCAACAATCGCGGTCAAGCGCCCACTGCCTTGCTCATCAATGGTCAAATTACGCGCTTGCACATTCACATTGCCTGCATTGCCGTCAGTAAACGTCGTACTGCTGATCAAACTGCCGTTAACCAGTTTCATATCCCCGGAGATACTAATATTCACATCGGCGCCCTGCAGCCCTGAAGAAAAGACATCAGCCGTCATCCAGCCATTATCCAAAAACATCGATTCAGCCACCACATCGATGCCGAATCCGGCGGCAGGCATTAGCGTGCCGAGGTTATCAGCAAAAAAACGACTACCCTCGGCAGTCACATTGCCTGCACGAATATAGATCCGTCCTGCTCCATTTTCAGAAACATTGACCCGTGATTGCATCACATTCAAGTTTCCTGTCGCCTTTGTATCCAGTTCGCCATCCAGCGCTGCATTGATATGCTCGCTGCCTACAGCCAGCAGTTGTATATCGCCTTGCTGCACCGTTAATATCGACTGATCCATCTCGATGTCAGCCGCACTTACCGCCAATAGTGTCGCTGGCTGCAACGTCAGAGTACTGCCTGTCAGTTCTATTTTTGCCGTTTGATCGCCCAGAAAACCGAATGACTCCGGCTGAGCAAAAGACAAACTGCTGGCCGTCACATCGCTCGCATTGAACACCGCACCATCGGCAAATTTCAGCTGATCTGCCGTACTCACATAAAACCCGCCCGGCACATCAATTTGGGCATTGGCACCAAACATCACACCGGCAGGATTCAAAAAATAAACATCTGCCTGACCGATGCTTGATTGCAACACACCGTCAATCTGCGAGGCCTGACCGCCAGTCACCCGGCTGATCACATTTTTTATTGTGGAAGATCCGGTAAACGTCGCCTGCTCACCGGTATTGATATCAAAACGCGCAAAACTATGAAACAGATTATCCCCCATCCTGCTGCCAAGATTTTCAGTGATCACAAACGCCGGGCCGTTCAATGTCTGCGCAGGGCCAACTGTACCATCGGTGGTGATTTCGGCCTGAGCATTCACCAGTAAACAGCATCCTGCCATTACAATCCACTGAGCGCTGCGTGGTAAGGACAACAAATTCATAACCCTCTTTGGAAAAAATGCATTCGGTTTAAGACCGGTTTATTATCAAAAGTTCCAATATTCTCGGCATACGCACCACCCGATCAGCCAGAACAATGCTCTACTTTACACCAGCCCATATAGAAATGTGAACATGCCTTCCCAAAACCAAAAACCAAAAACCAAAAACCAGCATATCGTCTTTCCTTTGTTTATTCATAGGTAGGGCGAAAAAGCGACAACACCTTCCACCATGGGCCAGGACAAACCCTGCTTCGGTGACAAATGTCGGGATTCGCTGCCGCTCATCCAACCTACGTGGGTTCCGTAATCAAGATTTGACATAAACAGACAAACCAGATTTATGGGGCTAATAAAAAAAAATTAAATTTTTTTTCAACTCACCTGATTTCTATCCCGAAGTAATAAACCGTAATCACAAAAAAATGAAACTCAATAAATCAGGAGAACACTATGACCTATCGAAATATATTATTTTCCACGCTGTGCACTGGCGTACTCGCCCTGTCCGGTATTGGCTCGGCTCACGCCGCATTTATAGATTTTGAAAATCAAACGCCCGGAGACCCGATTACCCGTATATTATCTGGCGGTGTGGAAGTCAGTTTCAGCTCCAATGTAACAACGTTTGGGCTGGATTTAATCACCTCCAACAGTGCCTTAACCGGCAATGCCACCACATCCGGTTCCCAGTACTTGGGCGTCAATGACAACAGCAGCGAGCTGTTTTTGGGGGGGGACCGTATTGATCTGCAATTTAGCCAGCCGATTGACGAGTTCTTCGTCAGCTTTATTACCGGCAGCAATACAGCGGCTAATGTGCTGGAAATATCCAATGGCATTGATTCGGTATTTAATGCGCAACCCACCGATTTTCTGGGACTGGACGAAGTGTTTACCTTTGGTCTGAGTGGTGGTTCAGCCTTTTCCCAGGTCAGTCTGAGCGCCGCCGCTGGCAGTCTGGTGGCATTCAATATCGACGATGTTCAGTTTAATCCGATCAGCACCGTGCCCGTGCCTGCCCCTTCTGCCTTCGTGCTGATGTTGACAGGCTTTTGCAGCTATCTGTTTTGCTTACTGTTCAAACAGGAATCGTCAAAACAAAAACCTGGACGTTTGCAATTTCAACCTGCTGTTTAGTCAAGCAAAAGCTTTTTTTACTGGAGAAAAATCATGAAAAATCAACATACAATCACATTCATTACACTTGCATTATTAACCTCATCAAATGTCATGGCTCGTTCGACCCCTGTCACTGTAGTCAATGACGCCAACAACCCAGTGCCGGTGGAAGTAGTCAGTGAAAGTAATTCAGACCAAACCGGTTTCCGTGCAGTGGGGATAAGTTCCGCAGAGGTAAAAGGGAATGAGGGTGTACTTGAGCTAAACACTGCCTGTAGCGCCGAATTTCCGGGTAGCCGCATGTGTACCACTGTCGAAATCATGCACTCAGATGGGCAACTGCCAAGACGTTCTATAGCCTGGGTCAATCCTGTTCCGGAAACACCCCAGGTAGTGGTCATGCCGGATGGAACATTAAAAACAATTCTGTCCGAAAAGGTTTTAGGCACAGTCGCCCACGTCAACGGTAATTTCGTCGGCAGCATCAGTTGCCGAGGATTTTCTAATCACGGCACGGCTACTACAGGCATTGGGATCACAGATGATGGAGCCTTTGTTAGAAGCCTGGATTGCAATGTGGCTCGCCCCGTTTCCTGCTGCGGCCCAGTCACTAATCAATAATGCATTTCCTGTTCTTTTTCTGATTCCCACGCCCCCGCGTGGGAATTCAGGCAAGACACCAAGGTTCTCACAGCAACTTATGCGAACCACAACAACCCCATTTCAATTTTTGGAGAATTATTATGAAAAATCAACAACAACCTTTAATTTCTATAGCCGGGCTAGTCTCCTTACTGTTAATCACTACTTCAACAGCGATGGCACGGTCTACTCCGGTTACTGTGCAAAATACGCCCAACCAAACGGTATCTCGGCAAATGGTTGGTATAACTACTGAACGAAAAGCGATGTCAGAGGGAATCATCGCATTAAACAATGCCTGTAATGCTGAGTTTCAGGGCAGTCGGATGTGTACAAGCGTTGAAATTTTGGACTCGGTTGTAGACTTTGAAACTACAACGGCCTGGGTTCGACCGGTGCTAAAACCGGTTTCGCTCTTTTTAAATGCCATTTCTCCACCTCGCCCAGTTCAATTTGATGCAGGAAGCGGTTTTTTTAATGTGAACCGGCAGACCAGCTTGAATTGTGAAGGCTATACTCGCTTTGGAGGTACAGGAATTGCGGTTGTTGACAATGGCCGTTTTACAAAAGCATCATGTGAGTCTACACTTCGCGTTGCCTGCTGCGCCACAGTACCCCAGCAATAACTCACTCTCAGTCAGGTAGATACTCTATTTTCTGGTTCCCTCAATGCTACGAGGGAATGCAGATAAAACCCTGAGCTTCCCATGACAACGAAATTTAACACTCTGGAGAATTACCATGAAATCGATTTATCTAATCATTCTATTCCCCGGCTTGTGCCATGCCCAGATTGCCACCAGTGCAGGCGATTTTTTTAATTGCGATACGCCATTACAGATTAATACCCGAGGTAATACAGATACC
>SPJS01000149.1 GCA_006844705.1 Methylococcaceae bacterium
CCGACTCGCACGCCTGGTTACACGGTAAAAAATTCGCATTATACGGTGATGCTGATTTCGTATTAGGTATGACCAAGTTCTTGTTGGAACTGGGTGCAGAGCCGACTGATGTTTTATGTAACCATGCCAATAAACGTTGGAAAAAAGCGGTTGAGAAAATGCTGGCTGATTCTCCTTATGGTCAAAATACAACTGTCCATGTGGGTAAAGACTTGTGGCATTTCCGTTCACTGTTATTCACCAACAAGCCTGATTTCATGATTGGTAACTCTTACGGTAAATTTATCCAGAGAGATACCAAATATAAAGGTGATGAGCATGAAGTTCCATTGATCAGAATTGGTTTTCCAATCTTTGATCGTCACCACTTGCATCGTATGACCACCTTGGGCTACGAAGGTGGTATGTATATGTTAACAACCATCGTAAATGCGGTACTTGAACAACTGGATGATGACACCAGAGGTATGGGTACAACTGACTACAACTACGATCTAGTTCGTTAATCGTATATATATGGCTGGCCACCTATCAAGGGTGTGTCAGCCATTTTCTTATTGAGAGGAATTGCCTATGCCCAGTGTGATGCTGAGAACCAGAGAAGATGGAAAGCTTCTTTTTTATGTTGCGAAAAAGGATTTGGAAGAAACCGTTGAGTCTTTAGAATTCGACAGCCCGGATAAATGGGGTGGCGAAGTCATATTGGGTGATGGTTCAAAATATTATTTTGAACCTATGGATACACCTCCAAATATACCGATTACCTTACGTGCCAAGCGTTTGGAATCGGCTGATTAAAATATAAGTCTGAAGAGCATTTGCTGAAATAAACAAGACTTTACTTCATAGACCGCAGGAGTTAATGATGGCAAAAATTGGAATTTTCTTCGGTACAGATACTGGAAATACACGCAAGGTAGCCAAGATGATGGCTAAAAAAATTGGCGAAGATGCGGCCAAACCGTTAAACATAAACCGAGCCAGTGTTGATCAAATTCTTGAATATGATTACTTGATCTTGGGATCACCTACGTTAGGTGACGGCGAATTGCCTGGTTTAACCGCTGGTGCAGAAAATGAAAGCTGGGAAGAATCACTGCCTGATTTGGTAGAGGCGGATCTAAGCGGGAAAACGATTGCCATGTACGGCTTAGGTGACCAAGAAGGCTATCCAGATAACTTTGTCGATGCCCTGGGTATTATTTATGATGAGTTATCTACAAGCGGTGCAACATTTGTCGGCAGCTGGCCTACAGAAGGGTATGAGTTTACCAGCTCACAGGCTGTAGTCGATGATGAATTTGTCGGTCTGGTGCTCGATCAGGAAAACCAGAGTGACTTGCACGAAGAGCGAATCGATCAATGGTTGGAATCCATTAGTGGCGATTTCGGTTTTGCATAAGTCTGAAGTCAGATATCATGCAGGAAGAGGAATGACTCTTCCTGTACTTATCAGACAATGAGGATATATCATGGCTTTATTCATAGACGAGGCAGAATGTATTTCATGCGGTGATTGCGAACCTGTATGCCCAACAAATTCAATTACCGAAGGTGTCATTGTTTTTGAAATCGACAAAAAAACCTGCACTGAATGTCAAGAAGACTTTGATGAACCGGAGTGTGTCAGGGTATGTCCTATTGATAACTGCATTTTACCATTAGAGAGTTAAAGCCATGAGCCAGTCCACCCTGTCACGTGAACTGGCACTCGCCATTGGCTTGGCGGCACGTGCGCTTCCAAAAGTGGAGGTGCAACAATTAATTGTTGTGTTGATTGATTGTGTCGGCGTTCCGTTGACAGAAACCAAGTTTAGAGAGCTGAGATTGCAGCAATATAAAAAGGCTTTGAACAGAAACTTGAAGACAGCGTTTAGTAGCGCACAAGTGCAAGCCTCGTTTGAACATTTGAATATTCAAGATAAGTGTAAGTCCAGCCCTTCATCGCCTGTATTGCAAGCCTATAAGAATGGGGATATGCCACACTCGATTAGAGTTGCCGTTGCCAGTAAGCAGGGCGTGTATGTGGATGGACAATTCAGTCAATGTCCGCAATTTTACATTTTTCAGGTATCCGCTTTAGAAGCGCGTTTAATTATGATTCGCGCCGCTAATTCTACGGAGCCGCAGTCAGCCGTGCAAAAGCAACATTATCGCGCAGAATTGATACAGGATTGCAAAGTGCTATACAGCCATTCAATTGGAGGTCAGGCCGCAGCCAAAGCAATCAAATTAGGTGTACATCCAATAAAATTGACACATACTGCACTAGTCAGCGAAATTATTCAGCAATTACAGCATGTGTTATCCACCTCACCTCCTCCCTGGCTTGCCAAAACCATGGGTTTATCTCAACCGCCAATCCAGCCCTCTTTATTTGGAGAAACGTTATGATCAAGCAACAACAGTTGAGTCAGATTGCTCAACAACTGACCCATTCTGGTGTGGATGAGTCTGTGATTACCGAACTTAGACAGCAGCATTCTGAAATACACTTTACTTATTGTAGTGAAGACGATATTCCAAATAACTCGCCGGTGCTTGAGCAAGACGGGTTTAACCTTTACTTGGTGGATGGTAGAGAACACTGCTTGTGTCTTACCAACGATTTTGATACCGCCACCGGGGTTGTGGTGGCAGAAATCTATCCAGAATAGCATCGCCATGGCGGAACAAAACCAAGTCCCTATCGCAGATTGCGGTTTGTGTCGTTTTCGCTCAAAAACGTTGTTAATGGGGCGTTGCATGCCAGGCGATACATGTGTGCTGGCAGAAAGTGGTCGTCAGATAGATCGCTTTTTTCGTATTAACCCACAGTATGCCGAGTTATTTCTGCATGACCGTTTTTGGGAGCGACGCGCAATTGCTGTGCGCTATGCACCGCAATCTAAATTGTCAGAATTATTTGATGATGAAGACGAAGTCGTGCGCAGGGCGGTAACGTTTAGACTACCCGCGCACCAGCTGGGCTCTTTTGTTAACGATTCGGATCGTGAAGTCAGAATGACGGTGGCAGACAGAATTGATGCTGCCCAACTTGAACAATTGGCTGATGACCCGGATTACATCGTTCGCTTAACTGTGGCTAAGCGTTTACCGCCAGGGCGCTTGTTTCGATATATAAAAGATCCAGATCTGCAAATTAGAAAGGTCATCGCCGAGCGCTTGCCAGAAGTCAGTTTAGGGTTGATGAAAAATGACTCTGCCGCAGAAGTCAGAAGAATCGTTGCACGGCGCATTGACGATGAAGAAGTGATAGAAATGTTGCAGGATGAAGATTGGCTGGTACGCTATCACGCCGTGCAACGCGCACCGCTTAGCGCGTTGGTTGACATGCAAAGTGATGAAGAACCTGATGTGCGAGCCGTGGTTGAAGAACGGCTTGCTAATTCGATTGGAGATTAATTATGAGTTTGTCGGGGCAACACATTGCTTCATTGTGTAAAAAGTTAATACCGGATGAAAACGACGAAATATTACTTAATAAAATTCAGGAGTTAGCACCCGATGCACCGGTGCGTCTGGCGCGAACCGGGGATAAATGGTACCGAATTGGTGGTGTGGTTGACCGTGATGGAACACGCATAGCCAATGACGTGATTGAATGGGCAGAACGCACATTTATAGAGTCAGGGCAAAACCTGCAAACCTTGATTGATTATGCGATAGAAGAACAGTTTATTGCCACCCGCCAAGTGGGGCATACTCTGTATTACGTCATCGAAACCGGGACTCGGGCTGAAGATTTTATACTACTAGAGATTGATAAAACGCATGAAGTGTCAGACCGCATGTTGATCAATGAAGAGGCTTTACCAGAGGATATTGAAGACATCATTGATCCGCTTGAGCCTGCAAGTATTCAAAGCAGCAACTTTGGACATTCCAGGTATCATTACCGTCGAAAAACAGACATTACCCTGTTTCTGGAAACACTAAATCTGCACCATAAAGAAGAACACCCCGTCCAACGGTTTATAGAAGACTGGAATCGCAGCAACGCTTCAGAGCATGTGTTCTGCAAAGATTGGGTGGTTCGACCGTATCAACATACGGGACGGTACGGTGAACAAATTGTCACGGCAGAAATTATTAATATCCAGGGCAAGCAACTGCCGCACCTGGAAGACCTGGTCAATAAAAGCGGAGACAACCTGAACAATCTGCTCAATCGTTTTGACCGACAGGCTGGTTATCCTTTTGCCTGGTTTTTCTACATGGTTAAAGGCAAGCTTGTGTCACCACATAATGCAGAAGCCGTCTATAAAGATATTACTGGCGATTTCGCCTACCTGCCCAAACGCGATGAAGCCGTACTACGTGACTGGATTTCCTCGCCGTATAATTTGTAACGCACAACAAAGTCTGGCCAGGTTAGTGAACCCGGCCAGGCTACCTACCGGCTATTGGCTGATTTGATAAGAAAATAATTTTGAAGTGCCATGCGCAGTTTTGGGCGGGAGTTTACAAGCCAATGATGTGTAGGCTTCACTGGGGGCTATAAAGGAAGGCAGGGCAACTTTTCTGGGGTCGCCTAAAAAGAATGGATGGATGAATTTTTCGCCGCCCAGAATACCTATCTTTCTGTCTGGCAAAAAATGGGCAGCTTTTATTCTGCATCT
>SPJS01000066.1 GCA_006844705.1 Methylococcaceae bacterium
CGGGGATTGTCCGGGTTACCAGTGAGTTGCCAGTCTATGACAAAAATAAATGTCCCCAGCAGTAAAAATTGAATTAAAGGTTGCGTTGCTAGCTTTATGTAAAATTTCATGAAGTTTTGGAAAATTATCAAAAGCTGAATAAATTTATCCAGGAATGGATGGACTGTTGAAAAAACGCCTGCCGAAATATGGCCAGGCACGAATCAATGACAGAATCAGGCGGAGCAGAATAGCTTCAAAATTAACCATTGTTTCACCCCCTGCATGTGACATTTTTATGAAAACTTGTCTGCCAAAGTTAAGGATTTATTTTCCAGCCGAGTAACATCAAGGCGCAAAAGCCGGACGTTTTTTTGTGTTGTCAGAGTTGTCATATTTCTGTAATAAACCTATATAAATCAAATATTTAAGCGTTGACCGTCAAGGCAAATGAGTATACTCTGCCCTCGACGAATGAGTAAACTATTTTGTCTGTATTTTTTGGTCTGCTGTTTAGTCCAGCTCAGAAGCCGGAGAGGTGTTCCATTTGAATTAGTCGCCAGTCGTTTGGTAGGTGACGGGGCTTATGTATACAAATTTCGGTGTATTACAAATCTCATTTAGTACGTCAAGATCACTTTTACAAATTGATAGAATCGTAGAGAATACTAGGAGATTAATAATGAACAAGTTACCTAGCAAGAAGCTGCTTTCCACAGCAATTCTTGCCGCATTATCTGTTTCGGACGCTGTAATGGCGGATTCGAAGCAACCGGAATTTAAAAAAGGCTCTGTTTATGATCGGGGAGAGGGAGAATACCGGGCTGGGGACTTTCACAACCATACGACCTGTTCTGATGGCTCAACATCAGTCAGAACGCTCACGCGCAAGGCATTGACTGAACATGACTGGTTTATTCATGTAGGCCATTCCGGCCGTGGACCCCGCGATTGCCGTGTAAATGATTTTCTTTATCATGCCTTTGGCGGCGGTGCCCGTGTTGGGTTATGGAACAATACTCTACGCGACCCGGATACCGGTGCTATACCTGAAGATGCAATTAAAGGGGATGAAGTGCTGCGCGAGTTTGTAATAAAAAACTACGATGGAACTGAAACAACTCAGACCGTTAATGATATGTGGCGTTGGCAGTCATTGCAGGAATTTAACCTTGAGGGAATTATTAATGAGCGT
Organism: Methylococcaceae bacterium; assembly: GCA_006844705.1. Lineage (GTDB taxonomy): Bacteria > Pseudomonadota > Gammaproteobacteria > Methylococcales > Methylomonadaceae > Methylomarinum. The sequence goes on from SPJS01000066.1 coordinate 1,175, forward strand.
GAATTTCCAGGCAATGAAGACAAAGTTGCTTTCTTAGGTTTGGAATGGGTGGTGCCAGGCCATGAGCACGCATCAAATACTCTGATCGAAGGACAATTTGAAGATCAGCCACGTGCCGATGCGCTCGCACAATTTGAATACTGCTTTGCGCGTAATTCTGATGATACCAGCCAGGGCGGTGGTCAAGGTTGGACCTGTGAAATTTCCAAAGAAAATAACGATAAGTTGATTAAGCTTTTCGATGGTCGGCCTGAAGAAGGGACTGCGGATTACAATTCCACGTTGGGTGATGACGGAATCAACACTGATGACGATGGTGAGCATGTTAAGGCGGCTGCCGCTATTCTTTGGATGCAGGAGAAATATCCAAATCAAGGGGTGTTTGTACAAGCCCACGTTGAACGTCAAGGGGCTTTCCTGCCGGGACAGAACCGCGGCTGGAACGTTGAGCATATGCGGGATATTAACACGTTGGTGCCGGAAGTTGCCCTAGGCTTTGAATCTCAACCTGGACATCAGGCACAATCGAATCGTGGTTCATATAGCGGAAGTCGTCCAACAGCGGGATTCTGGACCTATGGTGGTACCGGTGCTTATTCTGCTGCGGAAATTTCCAAACCAGGATTGGATTTCGATGGTAAACCCATTGATCCAGCTACCACCCCTGAGTGTCAGGTTGAAGGAGTGAATTGCAGCAATGTCCCTAGAACCGTATTAAGTCGTCCGGGGATAAGAACGATGTGGGATGCAATGCTCAGTGAAGGTAGAAAGTTCTGGTTCTTTGCTTCTTCCGACTGGCATAACCGGGGCGCTTTCGGTCCTCTGGATTTCGAATCTACCAATGACTTTTGGCCAGGCGAATATCAGGATAATTATACTTATATCATTGATAATAACCCTGACAATCCGGCTCAGGATATCGTTGATGGACTACGTAGTGGTAATACTTTCGCGGTCAATGGTCAATTGATTGACAAAATGGAATTTGTCGCTTGTCACAGAGACAAATGTGCAACAATGGGTGAAACCCTGAAAGTGCGACCCGGAGCAAGAATTAAAGTAGTGTTAAGGGTTCATGACCCGCGTGGCAAGAACAAAAGCCCTTATAGTTTCGACAACCCTATTTTAAGTCAAGTGGGGATCGAACAGCCCATTAACCGTCCTAGGCTTGCACATGTAGAGTTAATTAAAGGAAAGGTGAGCGCACCGGTTGGGCCGAAGAATCCTGATTATTTCAATCCTCTGGCACCGGCTACCACGTATGTTGCAAAACAATGGACAATGGAAGATTGGGGATATCGCCCAGTAAAAACCATGCGTTATTTCTTTAAAGCCAATGAAGACACCTATATCCGTAGCAGAGGGTCTAACATACCTCCTGGAACACCCTATGCACGTGACTTGGATGGCAATCCAATGGCGGACAATCTGAAAGATAATATTGCCTGTAAAGATCCTTTATGTCCACCACATGTCAATGGAGTGCTTGATTATGACCTGGAGGCCTGGGCGGATATCTGGTTCTATAGTAATCCTATTTTTATCGAAATTGACAGCAGTTATAAGCCGAAGAGGAATAAAAAGCGGTAATAACGTTACGCTGAACGTATCGACAGGTACTGTTGTACCAGTAATGGGAATGAATACCTGCCCATCTTTGGGATAGCAATGTCATTGCCAGGTATTTGATAAACATAAGGTGTCTCATCAGATGGGGCACCTTTTTGTTTGTTTATAGGATGACTTATTTGTTAAATTCTTTCTTGGTTTTTTGTGATAGTAAACAGAGGGCACAACGGTATATTACAGGAAACAACTATGATCAATATTGATTCCATTTATTGCAAACTGTCAGGCGTGTTTTTGTGCATTCTGATGTTGGTTGGATGTTCTAATCATCAGATGACGCACACGCAGAATATAGACGAAAACAAGGTGGGCTCGGAGCATGCCAAAGCCGTGTTGTATATAGTTTTTGACCGGCTTGATTGTGATTTGGAAGGGACTATTGATACTGCTGAAGTCGATGATCATTTTGCCCAGATCTGGCATCCGGCTGATCTGGATCAATCCATGAGTCTGTCACGTAAAGAATATCAGTTGGTACATGCCCCTGTAACGCGAGGGATAGCAACTGCGTTGTTCAAGGATGCAGATACTGATGCCAACGGACATATCGGCGCGGGTGAATTTAGAGATCATTTACAACGGATGATCCTGACCCTGGATGCCAATGGGGATTTTGAAGTGACACGTCAGGAAGCAGGTCTAAAGGCTTTAGCCCCTCCCAGGCCGAGGGAGAATTCGTCGTCAACGAAAGAGCATCACCATCATCATGAGTAATATAGAAATCAAGGCACTGTTCCCAATGCCATTTGTGATAGTGAGAGGGCTGTTATCTCCCGCATTGGTGCAGTCGAGTATTGAGAGTATTTGTGAGGCAACAACAGGGGCTAATTTCAAGTCTTCTTTATTACATCATACAGAAATTTTTGACCCTTCTTCACAGCAGCCTTATTGCCAGTTCGATGAAATAATCATGCCTCGGCTAATGGATTTTGGCGCATTGTTATTCGGGGAGGCGCTTAATTGGTCGATCAAAGAAATATGGACTAATTTGATGGAGCCTGGAGGTTATCAGGCGATTCATAATCATAGTAATAGTTTTATTTCGGGCATAATATATCTCACCGAGAGCCACCCTTCATCGCGGACAGTGTTCCATCGCAGCATAGGAGGAAGGGAGTTCATTTTCAGTAATGATAATCCCAATGCCGAAATGGGGGCTTTTAATGGTAATAAATGGGTTGCTCCGGAAATGAAACCGGGGGATATGGTTTTGTTCCCCAGCTATTTATTGCATGAAGTTCCACAAAACCAGGGACAAAGGAGAATTACCATCGCATTTAATGCCATCCCTGAGCGATTGGATTCCTGGGGATATGCGGTCAGTTTTAACAGTTACCGTTCTGGTCAAGATCAATAATTGGGCGATGCATAGACATTTAATCGCACCTTTTTCTTGTTAATTAATCAGTATCCCTGCTTGAATTTTTATGTTTTCGTTCCAGAGTGTCACTCAGTCGTAATAACGCTGAAGCGAGTCTATCCTGCTTTCGGCTAAGGGCGATGCTTTCAATGATGGAGACTGATTTTAAATCAGGCAGTGATGGTTGGCTTGTTTTTTGTGTGTGAGATCTCTGCTGCAGAATTTTTAGTTTGATTTTTTCAATATTGATGTATCCAGATTCATGCAGAATACGTAAGAGTGCTGATTCGAAAAAGCGCAATTGAGAAGACCAGGCAGCTGAATCGGTGAAAATGATCAGGTGCTCAGACTTGGGCAGGCAGTAATGGATGCTATTTGCAAATTGCTTGGGTACGGCGGAACGCACTAGCTTGAGGATGATTTGATGTCGCGTTATGGTTTGTTGGTAAGCTTGAAACTGGGTTGCAGAATATGAATGGGCTGATTTGAATGATGAATCATTCATGATTCAGCCTTAAGCGCCCTGTTTAACAGGTTTTCAACGGCATGTCTTGGAGGCAACTGATTATATAGTACTTGGTAAGTTTGTTCTGTGATAGGCATTTCAATCGCATTTCGTTGCGCCAGATGATAGGTCTCACGGGCAGCGGGGTAGCCTTCCACTTCCTGGCCAATATCTGACAATGCCTGTTCAATGTTTTGACCCTTGCCTAACGCCAGGCCAAACCGGCGGTTTCGAGATTTATCGTCAGTGCAGGTAAGGATCAGGTCGCCTAAGCCGGCCAGTCCCATAAATGTTTCTGCCTGACCTCCCAAGCGGATGCCGAGCTTGATGATTTCATTTAGTCCGCGGGTGATCAATGCAGATCGGGTGTTGGCTCCAAAGCCTAATCCATCGGCGATGCCGGCCGCAATGGCGAGTACATTTTTGACAGCGCCGCCCACCTGAACACCAACCATATCCTGACTGCTATAGGTTCTGAAATACTGGTTATGAAAAATTGAAGTCAGTTGATGGGTAAATGCTTGAGACGGGCTGGCGATAGTGATGGCGGTCGGCAGGTTTTGCGCTACTTCTTGAGCAAATGTGGGGCCGGACAAGACGGCGACTGGCAGTTTGGCAGAAAGTGTATCTTCAGCAATAATGTGCAAAAGATGACCGTTGTCGGGGCAAAACCCTTTGGTTGCCCATGCAATTTTTTGATCCTTGCGCAACACAGGGTTGATATGTTGAAGGGTTTGCTTGAACACATGGCTGGGCACCGCGAGAAGAATAATGTCACTGGAAAGTACGGCTTCAGTCAAGTTGTCTGTTACCGTCAAATTTGAAGGGAATGCAAAGCCGGGTAAATAGCGATGGTTACAGTTGTCTTTTAAAAGATCTGCGATGTGTTGAGTGCGGTGCCCCCATAAGTAGGTTGAAACGCCATTGCGCGCTGCGAGTAGAGCTAGCGCGGTGCCCCAAGAGCCCGCGCCAAGCACACAGATGTGATCCATTAATTTAATTTATCAGGGGCGGGCGAGTCTTTTTGAGCCTGTTGCAGGTGTTGCGCATAGATTGCGTCAAAATTTACCGGAGCAAGAATTAGTTGTGGAAAGCCGCCTTTTGAAACCAGGTCTGAAACAACCTCACGCGCATATGGGAAAAGTACATTAGGACAGAAGCTGCCAAACATGGGGCCCATTTCCTGGTCACTGAAACCGGATAGAGAGAAAATGCCGGCCTGGACAACTTCTACCAAATAGGCGGTTGTCTCCTGCGTTGTTACAGTAACAGTAACCGTCAGAGTGACTTCAAATAAACCATCTTCAAGAGTATCGAGGTTGGTGCCTAAGTTGAAATCAACTTTTGGTTCCCACTTATTGGTAAATATTTTTGGGGCATTAGGTGTTTCAAAAGAAATATCTTTAGTGTAGATTTTCTGGATGGAAAACTGCTTATCTTCCGGAGCATTAGTTTCGGCCATGGTATTAGTTGGTTTGATTCAGAATAAGGTAAAAGTTATTTAGTGTTCTCTTTTGTAATCGGTAGTTTGCTGTCTTCCCAGGATTGCATGCCGCCGGTTATGTTAAAAACTTTTTCAAATCCTGCTTTAATCAGGGCTTTGCAACCGGCTGCAGATCGAGCGCCATTTTGACAAACAACAATCACTGATTGGTTTTTGTAAGGCGCAAGTGTAGCAACTTTATCTTCAATAGATGTTAAAGGAATGTTGATGGCATCCTCTATATGGCCTTTTTTGAATTCAAGATAATCTCTAATATCCACAATTTGAGTATCATCACTGTTCATTTTAGTGACGACAAGCATGGGAGAAATAGAAGAGAACTTGCTGAAAGAGTTTTCAATTAAGTCCTGAATTAATAAAAAAGTAACGGCTACCCAGGCCAGAGCCAATAAGTAATGGTTGGAAATAAATTCAATATATTGATCCATTTCGAAGGGTCCAGAATAAAAAAGGGATATAGCTTAACAGTTTGCGCAAAAAACTTCCCGCATCATGCGGATAAGTTTAAGAGTGCGTTCATCGTCAATAAAATAGTACACGCGATTAGCTTCTTTTTCATAGCCGAGAATATCCTTTTCTCTGAGAATGGCTAAATGTTGGGAAATATTGCTCTGACTCGTGCCGACCATGTTGACAATGTCTTGTACACTGACTTTGTTATTGCCCAGAACGCAGAGTATTTTCAGGCGTAGAGGATGGGACATTGCTTTAATGCAACGTGCAGCGCGATTGATTTCGGCGTCGTTATATAAAAATTCTTCGTCTTGTTTTTCCATGGGGAGGATAAAGTTGCTGAGACCAAACGACTATACCTTGCATATGAAGATACTGGATAATTTCCTGCTAATTAACAGCGTTTTATCTGTGGAGAAGATATAATTGGCTTCAAGCGTTTGGATGCTCTGGTAAAATCTAACGTTCAAATTTAACAGAGTCACCGAATTTGTTCAATTATTTGTCTTAATTTTTAACATATTTTGTTGATAAACAAATAGTTGACGTCAGGCGTCTTTATTTAATCGGATATAACTACGGAGTTTTTATGACAGGTCAATGCAAACCTTTGGTGCTGTGTATTCTTGATGGATTCGGGCATCGTGAAGAAACCGAAAACAATGCGATTGCTATGGCGGACATGCCTTGCTGGGATGATTTGGTTGAGAGATACCCATCAACATTGCTTGATTGCTCAGGTTCTGTGGTGGGTTTGCCTGAGTTGCAAATGGGGAATTCCGAAGTCGGGCATCTACATATTGGCAGTGGCCGGTTGTTGCGTCAGGAGTTGTCACGGGTTAATCAATCATTGGTCGATGGCAGCTTTTATGAAAATGATGTGTTATGCAAGGCGGTTGATGTTGCCATTGAAAAGGACAAGGCAGTTCATGTCCTGTGTCTGCTTTCTCCGGGTGGAGTGCATAGTCATGAAAAGCAGATTCATGGCATGCTTGAACTTGCAGCTAAACGAGGCGCAAAAAAAATCTATTTGCATGCTTTTCTGGACGGACGTGATGTGCCACCGAAAAGTGCAGAGAGCTCAATCAAGTTGGCGGATGAAAAATTTGCTGAATTAGGTGTGGGGCAGATTGCTTCTATTACGGGCCGTTTTTATGCGATGGACAGGGATAAGCGCTGGGAGCGTGTTGAGCTTGCTTATAACCTGCTGGCCAAAGGTGAGACTGAGTATAAGTACGCCTCAGCAATGGAAGCGTTGGATGCGGCCTATGCAAGAGATGAAACGGATGAATTCGTGATGCCGTCGGCAATTTTGGATGATGCGGGCAACGTGATCAGTATCGATGCTGAAGATTCAGTTGTATTCATGAATTTCCGTGCTGATCGTGCAAGAGAAATTGCCATTGCCTTGGCGGGTAAAGATTTTGATGGCTTCAATCGTGGGCAGGCTCCTCTGCAAGGCTGTTTTGTTACGCTGACTGAATACCGTCAAGATTTTGATTTCCATGTCGCTTTCCCTCCGTTTGAAGTGAAAAACGGCATTGGTGAGGTGTTATCAAATTTGGGGTTGAAGCAACTACGTCTGGCAGAAACTGAAAAGTATGCGCATGTGACTTTTTTCCTTAATGGAGGAAGGGACGAAGCATATGACGGAGAAGAAAGAATTCTGGTGCAGTCGCCAAGAGTAAAAACATACGATATGCAACCGGAGATGAGTGCGCCAGAAGTGACCGAGCATTTGGTGTCTGCCATTAATGGGGGTGCCTATGATGTCATCATCTGTAATTACGCCAATTGCGATATGGTAGGGCATACCGGCAACCTGGACGCATCTGTAAAAGCGGTAAGAACGATTGATCAATCTTTGCAAAAAGTTGTCGCTGCATTAGAAGCTGTCGGTGGGCAGATGTTGATTACTGCTGATCATGGCAATATTGAATACATGGTCAATGAGAAATCCGGGCAACCGCATACAGCTCATACCACTAACCTGGTGCCTTTGGTTCATGTGGGTGGAAACAATGCCTTGAAGGAAGGCGGCTCGTTATCTGACCTGGCACCTACCATGCTGGATATTTTAGGTCAGCAGCAGCCTGAAGAAATGACGGGTCATACATTACTGCTTTGATCTTTTCCATAATGTGTACTTAAATCAGTCAATATCAGTCCGGTAATAGCTGATTTGAGCTCTATATCTATGTTTTGTCATAAATTATTGCTTGTTTTAACTTTGCTTGGATATGTCTCGTGCTTTAATGTGGCTGTAGCAAATACATCTTTGCTTGAAAACGAAAAAAAGCTGGGCGATTTGCAAAAGGAAATCAGGAGCAAAGAACGTGTTCTGTCAACGCTAAGAAAAGACAAGCAAGCGTTATTGCAGGAATTGAAACAAAAAGAGTTGGAAATAAGTGCGTTAGGGCGGAAGGTGAATGAGGTGCAGAGTGCTATCAAGGAAAAGACGCTGCATGTCCAGCATATCAGCCAGCAGTTGAGAGAAGTAGAAAAAATTTTCGTTCAACATAAAAAAGCACTGGAAAAGCAATTGCAAGCTGCGCATGCCATGGGAGAGCAGGCGTTTTTGAGGTTGATTTTTAGCCAGCAGGACACGGCTTCGTCCAGTCGTATTGTTCGATATTATGATTATTTCAATAAAGCACGGATGCAAAAAATTGAGCAGGCAAACCAGATCTATCAACAGCTGAACAGCCTGAAAAATGAAAAAATTCATGAAGAAAATGAGCTTCAGAAAACGATTGTCCGGCTCGATGATGAACAAAAGGCGCTGCAGAAGGTCAGTAAGCAACGGGAAGTCCTGCTCGCTAAGTTAGACAAGCGGTTTTATCATGTTAAGCAAGAGCATGCTCAATTACAGAAAGATGAAGAGCAATTACAAAAGATCATAGCCAGAGTTCAACAGATAGAGACCCCTTCTGCATTCAGTAGGGTGCGTGGACCATTTGCCAGTCTGAAGGGTAAACTGCCCTGGCCGGTTAAAGGAAAAATAATTAATCAGTTCGGCTCGGCTCGGGCTGCAAGTAAATGGGACGGTGTTGTGATTGCAGCCAGGGAAGGTACAAATATCCATGCTGTTAGCAGCGGCAAGGTTGTTTATGCTGATTGGTTGCGTGGTTATGGCTTGTTGACTATTATTAATCATGGCAACAATTTTTTGACGCTATATGCGTTTAGTGAGACCCTGTATAAAGAGGAAGGGGATCAAGTAGAGGCCGGTGATCCGATAGCTACGGTCGGGAAAAGTGGCGGTCGCAGCCTGTCGGCTTTATACTTTGGTATCCGTAAAAAAAGCAAGGCTATTAACCCTGTGCGCTGGTGTAAAAAAACCAGGAGAAACAGGGTTGAATAATTTCTTAACACTACCTGCCGATTCTTCAAACCAGGAAATGACTGGCAAGGTTAATGGAGTTTAATGAATTATGGTGATGAGTAAAAACGTAATGGTGCTGATGCTTGGGTGTTTATTAGGCATCTCGATCAGTATCGGTGGGAGTGTGTTTGCTGACAAAGAAAACTCACAAGTAGAAAAGGACATTCAAAGCCTTCCTTTTGAAGAATTGCGTACTTTTACAGAGGTTTTTGGTCGCATCAAACGTGACTATGTCGAGTTGGTAAGTGATAAAAAACTTCTCGAAGGCGCAATTCGCGGCATGCTAGCTGAGCTTGATCCTCATTCTGCCTATCTTGAAACTGAGCAATATCAGGAGTTGAAAGAAGGTACGACGGGTCAGTTTGGAGGTTTGGGGATTGAAGTGTCGATGGAGGATGGCTTTGTAAAAGTTGTTGCACCAATTGATGATACCCCTGCGCAACGGGCAGGAATGAAGGCGGGAGATTTGATCGTCAGGCTGGATGAAAAGCCGGTAAAAGGAATGAATCTGATGGATGCGGTCAAGATTATGCGTGGCGAGCCGGGTAGCGATATTTTGCTGACAGTGATCAGGGAAGGGGAAGAGGCTCCGTTAAAAATCAAGATAACGCGCGCCATTATTAAGGTTAAAAGTGTTAAAAGTCGCCTTTTGGAAGAGGATTTTGGCTACTTGAGAATCAGCAGCTTCCAGTCGCGTACTGGAGAAAACCTGCTTGAGGCTGTGGCCGATCTGACGAAAGAAAACGGTAAAGACTTAAATGGCCTGGTGCTTGATTTGCGTAATAATCCGGGCGGTGTGCTGAATGCAGCAGTAGAAGTCAGTGATGCTTTTCTGCAATCTGGATTGATTGTGTATACCGAAGGGCGAATTAAAAACTCTGAAATGCGCTTCAATGCAGCGCCTGATGACGTGTTGGAAGGGGCGCCTGTTGTTGTATTGATTAATGCGGGTTCGGCGTCAGCATCTGAAATTGTCGCGGGTGCACTGCAGGATCATAAACGGGCGATCATCATGGGTGAAAAATCCTTTGGTAAAGGGTCTGTGCAAACCATTCTCCCTACCAGCAATGGAGCGGCAGTGAAACTAACAACGGCCAGGTATTACACGCCTTCCGGTCGTTCAATTCAAGCTGAAGGTATTGAGCCGGATATAGAGTTGGCGAGAGTAAAGCTTGAGTCACTGGAAAAGTCAGCATTTGAACCTATCAAAGAGGCTGACTTGTCCAAGCATCTGTCAAATGGAAATGGTGAGCATGAAAGCAAGCCGGAAGGTGATGACAAGGACATGGCTAAGAAAGATAAGCTGGATATCAAGGATTACGCGTTACACGAAGCGCTTAACTTGCTGAAAGGCTTAAGTATTCTTGGTCAGCGGTGAGCTCGTTCAGTTCTGTTTAAAGTCCGGGCAAGCGCCCGGGCTTGGTCAATCATTAATTGGTTGACGGTTGGTAAGCTTGGCTGAAATCATTCAACGTTGTCAGCGCCGTTTTCAGGTCATCTTCAGAATTCATGGCAAATGCATTGATACCGACTCGACTCATATAAAATGCCTGGTCAGCCATGAAATTACCGGTTGCGCGAATTTCCCCAGAATAATCATATTGTCTTCTCAATAGGCGGGTTTGTGAAAATCCCCGCCCATCTGTAAATGCTGGAAAACTGACTTCGATAAGGTTGATTTGGCTCAAGTCGTTGCCCAATTGGGAAACATCATCTGTAGGTGCCAGGCGGACGCCTATTTGAGCGGACTTTTCTGTAATCTCTGCTTTGTTTTGTAACCAGCGAGATAAAGAAACGCACACTTTGCCATCAATCGGGCTTTCATCGTCTTCGATAAAGGTCCAGTCGTTCTCTATTAATTGCTTGTCTTTAATGATTTTCATAGACTTTTGCTTTAAATGGTTCAATGCCAACACGCTTAACCGTTTGCAGGAATACTTCTTCACTGCTGTCGCGTTGTTGTAGATAAACATCAAGTATATCGCAGATGGAGTCAGCTATCTGGTCTTTCCGTACAGCAGGCCCTAAGCGATCGCCGATGGCAGCTTCATTTTCTGAAGAGCCTCCCAAGGTGATTTGGTACCATTCAACACCTTTTTTATCTACGCCAAGGATACCGATGTGACCCACGCTTTGATGTGCGCATCCGTTCATGCAGCCTGACATATTAATTTTGATTTCACCTATGTCATATAGATAGTCAAGGTCGTCAAGCTTTTCATTAATTTCTTTGGCAACGCCTATTGAGCCGGCATTGGCCAGTGAACAAAAGTCCAGGCCTGGACAGCAGATCATGTCAGTTACTGTGCCGATGTTAGGTGTTGCCAGTTTTAGAGCTGCCAGTTTTTGCCATAGCTCAAAAACAGCCTCAAGTTTTACATCAGCCAAAACCAGGTTTTGCCGGTGTGTGCTTCTAATTTCGCCAAAGCTGTAGGTCTCTGCCAATTCAGCCAGCGCATCAAGCTGAACGTCGGTAATATCGCCCGGAGGAGAGTCTGGCGCCTTTAGCGAGACAAAAACGTTGCGATATCCGTCAATTTTATGGGTGGCCGTGTTGTGTTGGTACCAGCGGGTAAAATCAGCATTTTCTTTTAATTGTTGGTTTAATGATGAATTATCCGCAGACGAAATTTCATAGGCAGGTGCGGTGAAGTGAGACTTGATGTAATTGACCCGCTCTTTACTTAACGGCATTTCATCACGAATGTTAAGCCATTCCTTCTCAACCATTTCGCGGATTTTATCCAGGCCGGTTTCACGTACCAGAATTTTTATCCGTGCTTTGTATTTGTTATCCCGGCGGCCATGCAGGTTGTATACCCGTAAAATAGCCTCCAGATAAGATAATAGGTGTTTTTGTTCAAGAAATGGATTGATGACCTGGCCGATGACAGGCGTTCTGCCAAGACCGCCACCCACCAGAATTTTAAAGCCAATTTCACCCGCATCATTTTTTACAATATGAACACCGATATCATGAAATTGTGTGGCTGCACGGTCTGTTAAAGAGCTGCTGACAGCAATTTTGAATTTTCTGGGTAAATAGGCAAATTCCGGGTGCAGAGTTGTCCATTGGCGAATGATTTCACAATAAGGGCGAGGATCAATCAGTTCGTCGCTACAAACACCGGCAAGATGATCGGTGGTTGTATTACGCATGCAGTTGCCGCTGGTTTGGATGGCATGCATTTGCACCTCGGCCAGCTCAGCAAGAATATCTGGGACTCTTTCCAGAGCAGGCCAGTTGAACTGCACGTTCTGACGTGTTGAAAAATGGCAGTAGCCTTTGTCATAATCGCGACAAATGCTGGCCAGTTTGCGCACCTGGTTTGATGATAGCAGGCCGTATGGGATGGCTACTCTGAGCATCGGGGCATGCGTTTGAATATACAGCCCATTCATCAGGCGAAGTGCGCGAAATTCGTCTTCGCCGATTTGTCCGTCTAAATAACGTGCCGTCTGTTCCCGATACTGGGCGACGCGTTCATTGATAAGTGTTTGATCTTTTTCGGTATATTGATACATTTCCGTTTTACACTATAGTAGTGAATTGCGCAGAGCAAGAAATGATATAACGACTAGGTTTAAATGACAAAGCGTTTTATATGGGATAACATACCGCAGAATTTTAATAGTACTCGTGGGGGGGTTGATTTGTTGCGCTTATTAGTAATGTTGGCAGCCATGTTGTTTGTCCCGCAAATAGCATTCGCAGCTGAAGAAGGTTATGAAAACCTTGGGTTAACGGGGACGGAGCGAGGGATTTATACCGTCCTCATATTTATGATTGCCTATGGATTCGTCATGGCAGAAGAATTTACCGGGTTGAGAAAGTCCAAGCCGGTGATTTTGGTCGCAGGAATAATCTGGGCGCATGCGGCGATCCTTGCGCAATCCAAAGGGGTTTCAGTCAAAGATTTACATAAAGCGTTCGAATTCAACCTGGAAGAATATGCTGAATTAATGCTTTTTTTGCTGGTGGCGATGACCTATATCAATGCCATGGCGGAACGCAACGTGTTTGAAGCTTTGCGTTCATGGATGGTGAGAAAGCAATTCAGCTTTAAGCAATTATTCTGGATTACAGGTGTAATTACTTTCTTCCTGTCAGCCGTTGCAGATAATCTGACTTCTGCTTTGCTGGTGGGAGCTGTTGTTATGGCTGTAGGCGCCAATAACGAAAAGTTTGTTGCCATCGGTTTTGTTAATCTGGTGGTTGCGGCAAATGCAGGGGGTGCATTCAGTCCGTTCGGTGATATTACCACCCTGATGGTGTGGCAGGCGGGTTATGCGGAATTCTTTGATTTCTTCAGATTGTTTGTTCCGTCAGTTGTCAACTATCTTGTGCCTGCATTTTTTATGTATATTGCTGTGCCTGATCTTCATCCAGAGGGAGGAGACCAAGAGGTTGTCGAACTTAAGCCGGGGGCTATTCAGGTTTGCGCGCTGTTTATAGCAACCATTGTTACGGCGGTTAGCTTTAAGCAATTCCTGCATTTGCCTCCATTTATGGGGATGATGGTAGGTTTGTCCTTCCTGTTCTTGTATGGCTATCGTTTGAAAAACCTTTACCATTCAGCTGAAGATGATGAATACGATATTTTCAATAAAGTAAGAGATGCGGAATGGGATACCCTGTTTTTCTTCTTCGGTGTTGTATTCGCTGTTGGTGGCTTGGGTTATATCGGTTACCTGGAATTGCTGTCAATACTGATGTATGACGGTTTGGGAGCGACTGGTGCGAACATTCTGGTCGGGGTGCTTTCTGCAATTGTTGATAATATTCCGGTGATGTTTGCCGTATTAAGTATGGATCTTGAGATGGAATTGTATCAATGGTTGCTGGTGACATTGACTGCCGGTGTGGGTGGATCAATGCTGTCAGTTGGCTCAGCTGCAGGTGTGGCGTTGATGGGTCAGTCAAAGCATAAATACACATTTTTCAGTCACTTGAAATGGACGCCTGTGATCGCATTAGGTTATGTGGCAAGTATTTTTGTTCACTATCTGATCAATGGCTGATTTAGGCTGTTAAGGTTACTGACAGCTGTCTTTTAGTAAAAAAGCCTGATGACAAATTCTCTTACTAATTTGCGTCAGGCTTTTTCCGTTTATACCAAATCCGAAGTTCTGGGGTTGGTGTTTCTTGGCTTTTCAGCCGGACTTCCTTTTTTACTTGTTTTTTCCACGTTGTCTGCCTGGTTGCGTGATGAAGGTGTGACGCTTGCCGTGATTGGGTACTTCAGCTGGGTTGGCGTGACATATTCCATAAAAGTATTCTGGGCGCCTGTTGTCGATCATGTGAAGTTGCCATGGGTAACTCGGGTTATGGGGAAGCGTCGAAGCTGGATGCTATTGGCGCAGGCGGGTATCGTGTTGGGCTTGTTGGGGCTAAGCCAGGCGGATACTTCATCTCAATTACACCTTATTGCTGGTTTGGCGGTTTTTATTGCCTTTTGCTCTTCTACTCAGGATATTGCGGTTGATGCGTATCGAATAGAAGCGGCTTCAACAGAATTTCAGGGTGCGATGGCTGCAGCTTATGTGTTTGGGTACCGTGTCGCATTACTTGTTGCAGGGGCGGGCGTGTTTTATATTGCTGAATTTTCCAGTTGGCAAATGGCATACCTTGTAATGTCGGCCTTGATGTTTGTCGGCGTGTTAACCACATTTGTGGTAAAAGAACCTGTGCACCAAGGGGTGGAAGATGCTGCAAGCCAGGCTGTTTCCGGCTCAAAGCTTAATCAATTAACGCATTGGTTTGTTGATGCCGTGATCAACCCCTTTGTCGAGTTTTTTACCAGAAATGGAAAAGCTGGACTGCTGATCTTACTGTTGATTGCAGTGTATAAATTAAGCGATATCACTATGGGGGTGATGGCAAACCCGTTTTACCTTGATTTGGGGTTTAGCAAAAAGGAAATTGCTGATATCAGCAAGATTTTTGGATTTTTTATGACAATCGCGGGTGCAGCACTCGGCGGTATTATGGTGGTGCGTTATGGTTTGATGAGGCCTTTATTGTTGGGCGCCATCATGGTGTCATCAACCAATTTTCTTTTCGCTTTGCTAGCGGTGAGCGAGCCGGATTTGTGGCTGTTGGCCGGGGTGATCAGTGCCGATAACCTGAGTGGGGGTATAGCGACATCAGTATTTATTGCCTATTTATCGAGCTTGACCAATAGTGCTTATACTGCCACGCAATATGCGTTGTTTAGTTCTTTAATGACCTTGCCAGCCAAGCTTTTAGGTGGGCTGTCGGGGCATATTGTTGAAATATTCGGCTATCAGATGTTTTTTATTTATGCCGCAGTGATCGGCTTTCCGGCAATTATTTTGGTGAGTGTATTAAATTGGCTGACTAAACAGCGTAGTCATAATCCATAATTAACGGAGCGTGATCAGAAAATCGCTCGTCTGTATAAATTGAAGTGGTTTGTACTTTGTCTTTTAATGCGTTACTGACGACCTGGTAATCAATCCGCCAGCCGACATTTTTTGCCCAGGCCTGTCCCCGGTTAGACCACCATGTATATTGATCTGTCTCTTGATTGATTTCACGAAAAGCATCAAACCAGTTTGTGTTGTCAAATAACTGATCCATCCAGGCACGTTCTTCCGGAAGAAAGCCGGAATTTTTTTGGTTGGACTTCCAGTTTTTCAGATCAATCTCCTTGTGTGCAATATTCCAGTCACCACAAATAATGTAATCTCTTCTTTTTTTCGTGAGATCCATTAAGTACGGGTAAAATCGATCCAGGATGTTGAATTTGACATGCTGTCGTTCTTCACTGGATGAGCCAGAAGGTAAATAGAGTGAAATAACGCTCAGATTGCCAAGTTGTGCTTCAATAAAACGGCCTTCAGAATCCATGTCTGGCCAGCCGATGCCTTCAATGATATTGTCTGGCTTGTGTCTGCAATACAGCGCAACCCCGCTGTAGCCTTTTTTTTCAGCGTCGTGATAATAGCAGTGGAAATCTTCGGGCCAAAACGCTGCCGCCTCAAGTTGAGCGGTTTGCGCTTTGGTTTCCTGGATGCAAACAAAATCAGCTGATTGATTGTCCAGCCATTTAAAAAAGCCTTTTCTTTCGGCTGCCCGAATACCATTTGCATTTAGGGAAATCACTCGCATGAATATGTGCTTGCTTACAGTTAAAAAAATATCGTATTATACGCAGTTCTCTAACATGTTGGTAACCCGAAAAGGGATTGATTCACTATGAAAGCAGATATTCATCCAGAATATAAACAAATTAAAGTAACCTGTGGTTGTGGAAACACGTTTGAAACAGGTTCTGTCTTAAAAGACGACCTCCATATTGAAGTATGTTCTTCTTGTCACCCGTTCTACACAGGTAAACAGCGTGTTGTTGATACTGCTGGCCGTGTAGATAAATTCCGCAAGCGTTTCGGAAAGTGATAAATTAGGGAGCATCGCAACGTCTACATTAATATTATGAGCCAGGATAAAGCAACAGTCACACTCGGGACGTCTGGAGAAACTGCAGAGTTTCAAATAATCGGTGGAACAAAAGGCATTCCCGTTGTTGATATAGGAACGCTTTATAAACAACTAGGTGTTTTCACATTTGATCCTGGTTTTTTGTCGACAGCAAGTTGTAAAAGTGACATCACTTTTATTGATGGTGAAAAAGGAATATTGCAGTACCGGGGCTACCCGATAGAACAACTTGCGGAGAAAAGCAGTTTTCTGGAGGTTGCCTATCTGTTAATGAATGGCGAGCTGCCCAATTCACAGGAATTATCCGGTTTCAGGGATGAGATCAATGAGCATGCCATGTTGCATGAAGCATTGAGATCATTTTTTGAAGGTTTTCATTATGATGCTCATCCGATGGCCATGATGGTGGGGGTGATGGGGTCGCTATCAGCGTTTTATCATAGCGAGCTGGATATGGAAGACCCTGAGCATCGCAAAATTTCAGCGCTACGAATGGTGGCCAAAGTGCCCACGATTGCAGCAGCCTGTTATCGTCATTCAGTAGGTTGGCCTTTTGTATATCCTCGAGTAGATCTTGGATACTGTGAAAACTTTATGAATATGATGTTTTCACTGCCGTCACAACAGTTTATCGGGGTCGATCATTATATAGACCCGGTTGCAATCAAGGCGCTTAATATTTTGTTTATTCTGCATGCAGACCATGAACAAAATGCGAGTACGTCTACCGTCAGGCTGGCCAGCAGTACGGGGGCAAATCCATATGCGTGCATAGCGGCCGGTATTTCTGCATTGTGGGGGCCCGCTCATGGTGGAGCAAATGAGGCCGTTTTAAGCATGCTGTCAGAAATCGGCAGTGTTGACCGTATTCCTGAATTTATTGCCCGGGCTAAAGATAAAAATGATCCATTCCGCCTGATGGGATTTGGGCATCGGGTTTATAAAAACTTTGATCCTCGCGCGACAATCATTCGTGAGACCTGTCATGAAGTGCTCGCAAAATACTCGAATAATGATGATCCGTTATTTGAACTCGCCTTGGCGCTGGAAGAGTATGCGCTAAAGGATGAGTATTTTATTGAGAAAAAACTTTATCCCAATGTCGATTTTTACTCAGGCATCATCTACAAAGCATTGAAAATCCCAGTGGATATGTTTACGGTAATGTTTGTAATTGCCAGAACTGCGGGTTGGGTGTCTCACTGGCTGGAAATGATGTCTGAGCCAAATCATCGTATAGGCAGGCCGCGCCAAATTTATACAGGTTATGATTCGCGCGAATATATTCCTGAAGATCAGCGATAGTTTAAAATAGTTCGGCGGTTTCCTCTGTTGTATTTTCTAGAGTATCCTCAACTTCATTTTGTGAATACGAATAGGGCAGGTATTCTTTTCTAAAATACTCCCAAATTCCAGCGGACCCCGTTCTTGCTAACAATCCCGTTTCAGGGTCTATATAAGCTTTTGCTATATTTTCAGGAAGTTGCATTTCTGCTTCAGGTAAATTGCTGAGTGCCTTTTTCATAAAGTCAATCCACATGGGCAGGGCGGCTTTGCCACCTGTTTCTCCTCTTCCAAGGGGGCTAGAGTCGTCGAGACCAACCCATGCCGTTGCAACAATGTTCGTTGCATAGCCATTAAACCAAGCATCTCTTTGGTCATTTGTCGTCCCGGTTTTGCCAGCCAGGTCACTCCGCTGAATGACTTTTGCTTTGGTCGCCGTGCCTCTTTTAACAACATCTCTCAACAGGCTGTCCATGATGAAGGCAACACCAGGAGAAAGAATACGCGGAGCTAAGTTTTCTTCACTATTAAATGTAAACTCATCGCAATGCAAGCAACTGGTTTTAGGGGTGTGAGAGAAAATTATTTCATCGTTATAGTTTTTTATCTGTTTAATAAAATGAGGCTCAATCACAAAACCTTTATTGGCGAAAGTTGCGTATACCCTTGCCATTTCCAGGGGGGTCGCCTGGCCGCTCCCTAGGGATAGCGATAAGTTTTTGGGTAATTGTTCAGAGGCAAAACCAAATCTGTAAGCTGAGCGCCTGACCTTTTCTATGCCTAATTTCTTCATTAAGCGAATAGAAATTAAATTTCTAGATTTCCGCAGCGCTGTACGAAGACTGGTTGGCCCGTAGAATTTGCGGCTGTAATTTTCTGGGCGCCAATCACTTTCCAACGCGTTACCGCTTACAATGATGGGAGCATCGTTGATAATGCTGGCCGCGGTATAACCATTTTCCAACGCAGTAGCATAAATAATAGGTTTGAAGCCTGAGCCGGGTTGGCGTTTGGATTGTATGACGCGATTATATTTGTTATGGAAAAAATCAAAGCCTCCGGAGAGCGCAAGAATTTTTCCATCATGTGGATCAAGAGCAATAAATGCGCCTTCTATTTCAGGCACCTGTGCCAGGCTCCAGCTTCCGTCATCAAGTGTCCTGACACGGATCAGTTCATTAATTGCAATGAGATCATCGGCAGATTTTAATTTAGCACCGCGTGAATTTCTTGATTTAAATTGACGAGCCCATTCAATATTTTGCCATTCGATTAGGATAGGCTGCTGATCGGCGAGAACGGCATGGACTGAGTTATTGCTGATTTGGGTAACTTTAGCCAGCTGTGTATCACCAATTTGTCTGGATTTGAATTGGGAGGATTCCAGGTTTGTGTGCGGAAGTGATCGGTAACCGTGGCGCTGGTCATAGGCATGAAGAGTCTTTCTTAAAGCGTGATCGGAAGCCTTTTGAAGATTTTCATCGATCGTTGTATAGACCTTCAAACCTGATGTATATAAGTCTTCACCATATTTTTCAAATAGTTGCTGACGTACCATTTCAGCAATGAAGGGTGCGCTCGTTTCAGTTTCTGAGGAATTTAACGATGCACTAACGGTGCTGTTTAACGCCTGTTTGAAGGTTGTATTGTCAATATAGCCTAACTCAAACATGCGATTAAGTATGTAATCTCTACGAATCAATGCCCGTTCTGGGTTGGTTACCGGATTAAAATTAGAAGGCGCTTTGGGCAGGCCTGCCAGCATAGCCATTTGAGCAAGATTTAACTGATCAAGCGGTTTGCCGTAATAGGTCTGTGCTGCAGCGGCAATGCCATATGATCGATGCCCCAGATAAATTTTGTTTAAATATAATTCCAAAACCTCATTCTTTGAGAATTGGTTGTCAATTTTTAAAGCAAGAATGATTTCCTTTATTTTCCTTATATAAGTTTTTTCTCGACTTAATAAAAAGTTGCGAGCCACCTGCATGGTGATAGTGCTTCCGCCTTGCTTCTTTTTGCCGGTTCTGATGAGTTCAACAGCGGCACGTATAAGTCCTTTGACATCAACGCCAGGATGAGAAAAAAAACTATCATCTTCCGCGGCAAGAAATGCTTTTATCTGCATTTCAGGAATATCTTCAATAGTAATTGGAATGCGTTTTTTTTCGCCGAAACGGGCGATTAGTTTGTTATCAGTGGAGTAAATGCTCAGTGGAATTTGGTATTTTACGTTTTTTAGCTGATGAATATCGGGAAGCTCGTCTTCAATCTGAAGGTAAAAATGGTAGGCAAAAAATAGAGCTGTTGCGCAGGAGGTAAGAATCAAGATGGAAAACAGTTTGAAGAAAATACCTAGAACTTTCCTACGAGAAGGCACTGTTGATCCCTAAAAGCAAATGATAATGAAAGACTTCAAGATAACCTCTTTTGTGACATAGAACAATAGAAATTTGATTTAGTTCGTTTATCGACTGTGCAAATGAGGAAAGCCGTCTATACTTTTTTGCGTATCAACCACTGATTTGTATTGTTAACTATCAATATTTTGTTTGTGGCATTTATTCAATAAAGTGAAGGTTAATTGATGAGCTGGTTTAAAAAAAATCAGTCTGTTGTTTTAGGTATCGATATTAGTACCGCAGCAGTTAAAGTTTTGGAACTTAGTAAAACTGGAGTGCGATACAGGGTCGAGAGCTATGCTGTTGCTCCTTTACCGCAAGATGCCGTTGTCGATAAAAACATTACCAATGTTGAAGTTATCGGGCAAGCGCTCAGAGCGGCAGTCAAACAATCTGGAACACGTGCAAAACAGGCCTGTGTTGCTGTAGCCGGTTCATCCGTAATGACCAAGGTCATTAGTATGTCATCTTCACTATCTGAAGATGAAATGGAAGAACAGATTATGGTCGAAGCCGATCAATATATTCCTTATGCTTTAGATGAAGTCAATCTGGATTTTGAGGTGCAAGGTGTTTCGGAGCATAACCCTGAGATGGTTGATGTCTTGTTAGCCGCTTCGCGAAGAGAGAATATTGACGACCGTGTTGAAGCATTGAATATCGCAGGAATTAAGGCAGCGATTGTTGATGTAGAGGCTTTCGCCATGGAAAATGCATTTGGTTTATTGACAGATCAATTACCAGATTATGCCAGTCATCAAACTGTGGCTATCGCCGATGTTGGAGCCACTATGACCACGCTTAATGTGTTGCATGAAGGACGGACCATTTACACACGGGAACAGGGGTTTGGTGGTCGACAGCTGACCGAAGAAATTCAGCGACGATACGGGTTGACTTATGAAGAGGCAGGGCTGGCAAAAAAACATGGAGGCCTGCCGGATAGCTATAACACTGATCTTCTGGAGCCATTCAAACGGGCCATCGTGCAACAAATTGCCAGATCCTTACAGTTTTTTGTTTCTTCCAGCGCAAATCGAAGTATCGACAGCATCATCCTGGCGGGTGGGTGTTCATCAATCCCTGGCATAGAAGTTCAGGTGGAACAAGAGCTGGGCATTTCCTCATATATAGCTAATCCGTTTATTAATATGGCTTTGGCCAGCAGGGTAAAGCCACAAAGTTTAAGTAATGATACGCCCGCCATGATGATTGCTTGCGGGCTAGCATTAAGGAGCTTTGACTGATGGCCAGAATAAACCTCTTACCCTGGCGTGAAGCGTACCGTAAGCAACAACAGCAGGATTTTGGGATAGGGATTGGTATTGCCGTAGTTGTCACTGCTCTTTTATTGGGCTGTGTCTACATGTATATAGGCAGTTTACAAGACTATCATCAGCGTAGAAATCAGATGCTGAAAGATGAGATCACCGTTCTTAATCGAAAAATCAAGCAAATCAAAGAAATTGAAGCGAAAAAGAACAAGCTGTTAACCAAAATTGATGTCATCCAAAAGTTGCAGGAAAGCCGACCCGAGATTGTGCATTTGTTTGATGA
Source organism: Methylococcaceae bacterium (assembly GCA_006844705.1). GTDB lineage: Bacteria > Pseudomonadota > Gammaproteobacteria > Methylococcales > Methylomonadaceae > Methylomarinum. The sequence continues at coordinate 22,719 of SPJS01000066.1, forward strand.
ATTGCCTAAAGTGACACCTGATGGGGTGCATTTAACAAAATTTAAACAGACAGGAAACTCTCTTTCTTTTGATGGTAAAGCGCAGTCAAATGCAAGGGTGTCTGCTTATATGAGAGCGATAGAAAATTCACTTTGGCTAAAAAACCCTAAGTTAAATGTTATTAAAGGCAAGGGAAGTAAAAACCTGGATCTGAATGACTTTGCCATGCTTGCTACCCAGGGTAAAGACAAGGTAGAAAAAGAGGGGGATAAGAAATGAATCTCTCAGAAGTAAATTGGGATTTTGATGCAGCTGGCAGTTGGCCGCTTCCCCTGAAAATAGTCGCCGGATTAATCATCAGTATAGCAGTCGCGGTGGGAGGGTACTATTATTTAATTAAGGATCAAATTGCTGAGCTGGATACGATCAAGCAGGAAGAAATTTCGCTGAAGCACTCATTCGAAACGAAACAAAGAAAAGCCGTCAACCTTAAGGATTACAAGGCTCAATTGGACCAAATTGAAGCGTCTTTGGGTGAAATGATCAAACAAATGCCGACTAAAGCGGAAGTTGCCAATCTGTTGGTTGATATTTCTCAAACCGGGCTGGCAAGTGGTCTGGAATTTAAACTGTTTAAGCCCGGCGGTGAGATTAGAAAAGAGTTTTATTCTGAACTTCCAATTAACATAGAAGTGATAGGCGATTATGAAGAGCTTGGGCTATTCGTTAGTGGGCTCGCATCTTTGCCTAGAATTGTAACTGTACATGATGTCAATATGAAGCCAAATGCACCCTCTGGCATGGCAATGAAAGCGACTGTTAAAACCTATAACGAAGGTGTGGATCAGCCTGCTCCGAAAAAGAAAAAACGGAGAAAGAAATAAATGACTAAGCTGATTATGAAGATAAAACGTTTTTTCATTGCTAGCTGTTTTCTCGGGCTGACAGGCTGTGCCGGCGATGATTTTTCTGACTTGGAAAAATATATTGCAGACATTAAAGCCCGTCCAAAAGGGACAATTGCGCCTCTTCCTGAAATCAAGGTGGTTGAGCCGTTCATATTTCAACCGGATGGATTGCGAGACCCGTTCAGGCCTATTGAAAAAATGGCAGATGAAGAGACTTTGGAAATTGCCTCCGGTAGCAGTATTAGGCCCGATGCGTCACGCCGTAAAGAAGAATTGGAATTTTACGAGTTAGATACCTTAAGGATGGTAGGAACGTTAAATATCGACAAAGGATTGTGGGGATTGGTAAAAGCAAGTGATGGCACCGTACATAGAGTTCAGGTTGGCCATCACATGGGCAGAAATTTTGGAACAATCATACGAATCTTAGAAGATAAAATCGAATTAATGGAAATTGTTCCTGACAGCAAACCAGGTATGTGGCGTGAACAGCAGGCTGCATTAGCAATTGCAGAATAACAAGGGTTTATTATGAAAGTTAAACAAAATATGTTTAAGACGGACGGTGAAGTGTTCTCTATTAAAATGCATTTCCTATATATTTTTATCGCCGTTTTGAGTGTTCTGCATGTACAAACTGTATCCGCCAGTGAGCAAGCTATTCAAAATCTTGAATTTTCATCACTCTCGGGAAATAAAGTTCAAATAAAACTGGAATTGCAACAAACGCCTGAAGAGCCTTCAGTATTTCAAACAGACAACCCTTCAAGAATTGCATTGGATTTTGCGGGTACAGCAAGTAATCTGGGGAAAAAAAGTTTCCCTATCAATCAAGGAGCGGTGAATACAGTTTATGTGGTTGAAGCCAGTGGAAGAACGCGTGTCGTTGTTAATTTGATGGAAACGGTCGAATATCAAACCCGCATCGTTGATAATCATTTCTATTTGATTGTAAGTGCGGTAAAAGCTGTGGCAAACAACGATAAAATTGCCAAAGCTCAGTTGAAACAGGCCAATGTCGGTCGGTTTTTACCTCAACAGGGAATTAATGGTATCGATTTCAGACGAGGAAGTAAGGGCGAAGGGCGCTTGATGATTGCCCTAAATAACCCAAATACAGTGGTTGATATCAAAGAGCGTGGTGGGAAAATTTTGATGAATTTTCTGAATACGCAAATGGATGCCAATCTGGCTAAGAAATATGATGTGATTGATTTCGCGACCCCTGTGAAAACAATTAATGCTCAACGCAGAGGGAATGGTGTCAGTATTTCTGTCGCGACAGTTGACGGTAATTTTGACTATTCATCGTTTCAATCTGAAGGCATGTTAACCGTTGAATTCAGGCCATTGACTGCCCAAGAGAAAAAAACCTTGGTGCAAAACAAGTTTCCTTTTACGGGTAACAAGTTGTCACTAAATTTTCAGAATATTGAAGTTCGGTCTGTTTTGCAGATACTCGCAGATTTTACCGAATTGAATATCATCGCTTCTGACTCTGTGGGCGGTTCGGTTACCCTACGTTTGAATGATGTACCCTGGGATCAGGCTTTGGCCCTGGTATTGAAATCAAAAGGATTGGCAAAAAGGGAAAGTGGTAATGTTGTCTTTGTCGCACCATCTGCAGAAATTACCAAAATGGAAGAAGATGAACTGAAGGCACGTAAAGTGGTGGAAAAACTTGAGCCGCTGGTGACTGAGTTAGTTCAAGTAAACTATGCAAAAGCAGAGGAAATACAAGCGTTATTAACGGGGCAAAATATAGTTCAATCGCAAAGCAGCAGTCAGAATAAATACAACCCCGCCAATAACACGAGCTCCGCAACCAATAGTGAAGAATCCAGAAGCAGCGAGTCAGATGGAATGCTGTCCCCTCGCGGTAGTTCCACAGTAGATTCAAGAACCAACACGTTGATCATCAGGGATACAGCAAAAAAACTTGAAGAGATCAGGGAATGGGTCACGCTTCTGGATGTGCCTGTACGGCAAGTCATTGTCGAAGCAAGAATCGTCATTGCAAGTACTGATTTCTCCCATGATTTAGGTGTCAAATTCGGAGTCGCTAATAAATCTCATGAAAACTTTGGATTTACTGGGACGGGGGTAGGTAACCCGGGAGGCAATACCTCTGTATTGACAGATTTAGGTACAGCATTGGCTGCCACACCTCAAGGCGCTCTTGCAATGACATTGGCAAGAGGCGCGGATTATTTGCTGAATTTGGAAATTGAAGCAAGCGAAGGCAATTCTAAAGCGGAGATTATTTCGAATCCCAGGGTGATGACCTCAGATAGAGTACAGGCAAGTATCAAATCAGGTGTGCAAATTCCATATCAAACATCCAGCGAGAGCAGTGGGCCTGTGACAGAATTGGTTGATGCCGTACTGGAGTTAAATGTAACACCGCAAATCACGCCTAGTGGCAGTGTCATATTAGAGCTTGATATTAAAAAGGATAATCCGGGAGCCCCTGAAATTATCGCAGGAGCAACAACCTTACCTATTCAAACCCGCCAAATTATCACCACAGTACAAATTGAAGATGGTGAAACTGTCGTGTTAGGTGGGATATATGAGATGGATTTTTCTGATACTCAAAATGAAGTGCCCTGGTTTGCAGACCTACCAGGGTTTGGATGGATGTTTAAAAATAAAAGCTTAAGTGACTTAAAAGGGGAGCTGTTAATTTTTGTTACACCAAAAATAGTAAAAAACACACTGACGCTTAACTAAATCCGACACAATACGGTAAAAAAGGGGCATAATGCCCCTTTTTTTGTGCGAAAAGAATGGGATGTCGGCAAGAAATATATATTTGGTTGGCTTGATGGGGTCGGGTAAAACGACGATCGGCAAGCAATTGGCAAAAACCCTGGGGATGCCATTTTTTGATAGTGATAAAGAAATAGAAGAAAGCACTGGTGTTAATATTCCAACCATTTTTGAATATGAAGGCGAAGGCGGTTTTCGTGAGCGCGAGCATGCGGTTATCAAGCAATTATCTAATAAAGACGGCATTGTCATGGCAACCGGGGGAGGGGCCGTAATCCAGCAACAAAACCGCGATATTCTTAAAGAACATGGGTTTGTCGTCTATTTGCAATGCTCAATAGACAAAATTCTGCAGCGAACCAAGCGCGATAAACAAAGGCCTCTGCTTAATACAGAAAACCCTAAAGCTCGCCTGGAAGTGCTGTTTATTGAAAGAGCGCCCATGTATTCAGAATGTGCCGACTATAAAATAGATACCGGTATAATGCCAACAAGGAAAGTTGTTCAAAATATAGTCAAACAATTCAGGGCGGAAGCACGAATATAAAAGATGAGAGAACTAATTGTCGATTTGAAAGATCGTTCTTATCCTATATATATAGGGGCTGAGTTACTGCAGCAGAAATCTCTGCTCACGCATCACATTCATTCCAAGCAGGTTCTGGTTGTATCCAACGATGTTGTTGCGCCGCTTTACTTGGAACAGGTGACTCAGGCTTTGACGGACTACACCGTTAAGCACGTTATCATCCCAGACGGAGAACAAAATAAAACTTTACAACAGGTCAATCGAGTCTTTGATAGTTTATTGGAAAACAAATACAGTCGTAACGCGACTTTAATTGCGCTTGGTGGTGGCGTGGTTGGTGACATGGGAGGGTTTGCGGCCGCATGTTACCAACGTGGAATTGCCTATATTCAGATTCCAACGACATTATTGGCTCAAGTGGATTCATCGGTGGGCGGAAAGACAGCAGTAAATCATCCATTAGGCAAAAATATGATAGGTGCATTTTATCAGCCTCAATGCGTGATAGCAGACACCACCGTATTGAATACGCTGCCAGATAGAGAGCTGTCTGCCGGCATCGCTGAAGTGATTAAATATGGTTTGATACGGGATCCTGAGTTTCTTGACTGGTTACAAACAAATATGCATTCGCTGCTCACTAGGGAAGCAGAAGCTTTGGCTTATGCCATAGAACGCTCTTGTATCAATAAGGCTGAGATTGTGTCTGAAGATGAAAGAGAGTCCGGGATAAGAGCCATTTTGAATTTGGGGCATACCTTCGGACATGCCATTGAAACCGGCATGGGGTATGGAACGTATTTGCATGGTGAAGCGGTTGCGATTGGCACGTGCCAGGCAGCAGATTTATCTTGTCGTTTGGGGATGTTGCCTGCTTCTGATATGCTCAAGATTAATGAATTGTTCAGACAGGCTCGGTTGCCAGTTACGCCACCTGAAATGAGCGCGGACAAGTATATTGATCTCATGTCTGTTGATAAAAAAAATGTGGATGGAAATATTCGGGTTATTTTGCTTGAAGCTCTGGGGAAAGCAGCGTTGCCACAAAGTGTTGACACCCAGGTGTTAACCCAAACGCTTACAGAATATAATGGATAATCCAATTTGTTGAGTACGGAAAAAAGTACAAATTATGTCCCTGATTTCACTCGAAAGAGCACAAAAACTTGATTTGTTGATTCATCTTATCAGCAATTTAAGCCAGTCTCTGGTGCTTTGCGGGCCAAAGGGCATTGGCAAGACGACTTTATTGGAAACCTTAAGAGAAACTAAACAGGACAGTTGGCCCATGTGCTGGGTCGATGGATCAGCCGCGGCCAGTTTTGAAAGTATTCAACAACAATTCACACAGCAATTATCGCAACAGGTTGAAGGACACGCAGATAAAAGTCTGGGCATGAGCATGGCGCATTTGCAGCAGAATAACCAAAAATTTGTTTTGGTTATAGATAATGCGGGTACGTTGGTGCCAGGATTAATCTCATCGTTAATTCATTTTGCCAATGTAACACCGGGGTTGCGGCTGGTATTTGCCTTGACCCATGATGAATTGCACGTAAAAAACAGTTCAGACTCGGCCATAGAAGAATGTCATGTCATCGAAATACCTCCGTTGACAATCAAACAATGCGCCACTTTTTTGCAAAACCTGTCCAGTAAGCAAGACGCCAATATTGCTTACCAATCCATCAGTGAAAAGATGGTTGAAAATCTATATCAGGAAACACATGGCATCCCCGGAAGTATTATTCAGGAATTACCTCGATTGTCTGATTATCGGGAAAAACAGAGCGGACCCTGGGCATGGGGCGGAGCAATGCTCACGCTTATCCTTGTTGCTTTAGGAGTTTATATCTGGAAGCCACCTTCATCAGATAACCAAATAGTCGTAATCAAAGCTCCAGAGATTCAGGAAAAAGTAAAAACAGAACCGGTGAATGTTGAATTTCTAAGCAAGCCAGAGCCCACTCGGGTAAGTCATCAGGAAACTGAAATTGAATCAGAGCAAGCGCCAGTAGTGGATGCCATGGAGGTTGAGCAACAGGTGGTGCAATCCTATTCATTAGTGCCTGAAGGAACGGATATGGCTGAAAATAAAGTGGATTCATCTACAGAAGTCGATCAGCAAGTCACCACATTCAGTACTGAGCACGTTGAGCCTCCGCAGGAGGATTCGCTGGATAGCTCTGCAATTGGCAATCTAGCAGTAGTTAACGTCCAAAAAACCGAAGAGCAGGAACCACCTGAAACAAAAATAGAAAGTATAGCGATCTCACGCGATGAGTCTTTAGCTGATCAGATCCAGGCATCTCGGACGGAGCTTGCGCAACAAAGCGTTGTTGAAGCAGAGGTTGCGGTTGACCCAGTGGTTGTACCGGTTGTCGAGACGCAAACAGCATTAACGCAAAATGCCGAAAATAATGATATAACAAACGATCAATGGTTAAAAAGCCAGCCAGCGGACAATCTCACGCTTCAATTAATCGTGTTGTCTGACGCAAAGGCAGCAGAAAAATTTACCGGACAATATAACGCTCTAAATATTAAGCTTAAAGTGATCAAAGCAATGCGTAACGGCAGTGCAAAATTTATTGTCCTCTATGGCAGTTATGCCGATAAAACAGCCGCTCAAGCAGGTAAAACCCAATTACCAAAAAAATTACGGAATGCCTGGATAAGACCTTTTAAATCCCTGCAAAACTAATCCCTTTACAGACATTTCCAGTCTTAAAATTACTACTCATGACGGAATTACAAAACGATATATTTTTACGCGCCCTGTTAAAACAGCCTGTAGACCGCACGCCAATCTGGATGATGCGTCAGGCCGGGCGTTATCTGCCTGAATACCGTAAAGTAAGGGCGCAGGCAGGCAATTTTATGGGCTTATGCACCAATCCCGAGCTGGCCTGCGAAGTCACTCTGCAACCGCTGGAACGCTTTCGTTTTGATGCGGCTATATTGTTTTCGGATATTCTGACCATTCCTGATGCCATGGGGTTGGGGCTGTATTTTGCCGAAGGAGAAGGGCCAAAGTTTGAACGTCCTGTGAACAGTGCTGCGGATATCGATAAACTGAATGTTCCTGACCCCGTGAGTGATTTGTCTTATGTTGTCGATGCGGTCAGCCTGATCAGAAAAAACCTCAATGGGCGGGTGCCGCTGATCGGTTTTTCCGGTAGCCCGTGGACGCTGGCGACCTATATGGTAGAGGGCGGCAGCAGCAAAAGTTTTCAGAAAGTCAAAGCGATGATGTTTGATCAGCCTGCGTTGATGCATAAAATGCTGGATGTGCTGGCGCAATCTGTGGCGGCCTACCTAAATGCGCAAATTGAAGCGGGCGCACAAGCCGTGATGATTTTTGATACCTGGGGCGGATCGTTGTCAACGGAAGATTACCAGGAATTCTCGCTGAACTATGCCAGACAAATTCGCTCTTTACTAAAGACTGAAAGTGAGGGGCGTCAGGTGCCGGTCATCTTTTTTACCAAAGGCGGCGGACAATGGCTGGAATCCATGGTGGATGTCGGCTTTGATGCGCTGGGGCTGGATTGGCAGACCGATATCGCCAATGCGCGGCAGCGGGTGGGTGACAAGGTTGCCTTGCAAGGCAATATGGATCCGGTCACATTATACGCATCACCTGACGTCATCCGCATGAAAGTGAAGTCGATTCTGGAAAAATACGGTGCTGGTTCGGGTCACGTTTTCAATCTGGGGCACGGCATTTTGCCGGATATTGATCCGCATCATGTGGAAGCTATGGTCGAGGCCGTTCATGAATTCAGTCCGCAATATCATGTGTAACCATGTGGAGACAGCATAGAATTAATCTGGCGGCACAGCGGCGTGGATTTCACCTGATAACCCGGGAAGTGTTATCAGCTGTGCCGGAGCTGAAGGATATTCAGACAGGCTTGCTGCATTTGTTTATTCAGCACACCTCGGCATCGTTAACGATTAACGAAAATGCAGACCCAGATGTGCGGCATGATATGGAGGCCTATTTTTCAGACGCTGTGCCGGAAAATGCACCGTATTTTCTGCATACTCTGGAAGGGTCGGATGATATGCCCGCGCATATCAAAACGTCATTGCTGGGGCCGGAGCTGACGATTCCTGTATCACAGGGACGTCTGGCGCTGGGTACGTGGCAGGGCATTTATTTATGTGAACATCGCAATCATGCGGGAAGTCGAACGGTGATTGCAACGTTAAATGGTGAGTGAGAGGAAATGATGAAATTAACAAAACACCTATTGTTTTTGCTGTTGTTGAGCAGTATGAATGTATTTGCTGAGTCCATGCCCAGCATATTTAATGCGAATGAAGCGGTGGTTTACCGTAGTCCGACCTGTGGATGCTGTAAAAAATGGGTTGATCACCTGGAGGATAAGGGCTTCAAGGTGCAGGATAATGTCACTGAAGACATGAATGCGATTAAGGATAAATATGGTGTGCCGCGTAATCTTGCCTCCTGCCATACGGCGATTATTAATGGTTATGTGGTAGAAGGCCATGTGCCTGCGGATGATATTATAAAAATGATGGCCGAGCGCCCTGAAATTTCCGGTATTTCTGTGCCGGGCATGCCGGTGGGAACCCCGGGTATGGAAATGGGGGGCAAAAAAGACCCGTTCAAAGTGATTTCGTTTGATGAAAAAAACCAGTACAAGATATATAACCAATACGAAGGAAAATAGTTAATGGACACCACTATAAATGCTCTTTTTTCAGCGATAGCTGTGTTGGTATCGTACTCGAATCCTCATGTATGCCTTATACACTGCGGTTCTCTGTGCACTACCGCCTCGCTCTCACGAAAAAATAACTATTTATAGAGGTATCCCATATGATTCTGGCTGGTGACATCGGAGGTACAAAAACCCTGCTTGCGGTTTATCAACACGGGGAATGTATTGCACAACAACAGTTTGCCAGCGCGGATTTTGATGACTTTTCCATCTTGCTGGCTTCGTTTCTGCAACAGCACTCGGTTAAAATCAAGGCTGTCTGCCTTGGTGTTGCGGGGCCGATTGCAGAGGGTAATTGCATCACCACCAATTTGCCGTGGAATCTTAAAAGTAAAGAAATTGCAGAACAAACCGGCGGCGCCAAGGTAAAATTGCTGAACGATCTGGAAGCGGCTGCCTGGGGCGTGCTAAGCCTTGCGGAAGATGAGTTTTTCGAGTTAAACCCGCTGGCAAAACCATGTGAAGGCAATATTGCGGTGCTGGCCGCAGGTACCGGCTTGGGTGAAGCGGTCATTGCCCATACAGATCATGGATATCATGTGATGCCGACCGAAGGCGGACACACCGATTTTGCCCCCACCGATGAAACAGAAATCAGCATCTTGCAGTTTCTGATGGAAAAATATGCAGGCCATGTCAGTTATGAGCGCCTGGTATCCGGCATGGGCATTGATAATTTGTACGACTTTTACAAATGCACAGGTGATTACCCGGTGCTGCAGGAAACAGAACAGCTATTTGATCAACAGTCTAAAGGCGCGGTGATCAGTGAACGTGCCAGACAAGGGCAAGATGAAATCTGCACGCAAGCCATGCAACGTTTTTGCCGCATATACGGGGCAGAAGCCGGCAATCTTGCCTTGAAGGCCTTGGCCTACGGCGGCGTGGTGCTGGCCGGAGGTATCGCCCCCAAGAATATCGACGTTCTGAAACAAGACGGTTTCATGCAGGCTTTTCTTGATAAAGGCCGCTACACCCCCGTATTACAGAATATTTCTGTCAAAGTGTGTATGAACCCGCAGGCCCCGTTGTTAGGGGCGGTGGATTTCGCCAACAGGATGTAACCAAGCATGATCATCGGCGTCCCCAAAGAAACCAAAATCAAGGAAAACCGGGTCGCCATGACGCCCCAGGGCGTGGCCAGTCTGGTCGGGCAAGGCCATCACCTAAAGATCGAGATGGGCGCGGGGCTGGGGTCCGGTTTTACTGACCAGCAATACCAACAGGCTGGCGCGGCTCTCGTTACCACGGCTGAAGCCTGGGACTGCGCGCTGGTAGTCAAGGTGAAAGAACCGCTGCCCACAGAATATTCCTATCTTGCACAGCAACGCGTGTTCACTTTTTTCCATCTAACCGGTGTCGATCCACAACTGACTCAGGAATTAGTGGAAAGAAAAACCACTGCCATCGCCTATGAAACGCTGGAAGATGAAAACGGGCGCTTACCTATTCTGGCGCCGATGAGTGCAATTGCCGGTAACATGGCCGCCTTGATGGGAGCGTATTATCAGGCAGCATTTAATGGCGGGCACGGCGTACAAACCGCCCGTATTCTGGGTAAGCCATCCGGCAAGGTATTGATTATTGGAGATGGCATTGTTGGTCAGCATGCCGCCAATATTGCGTGCGGCATGGGTGCCAGCGTCACCATTGCCGGACTGGATAAATCCAATTTTGACAGGTTTCAGGCAGATATTTCAGATCAGCTTCAATTCATCCAGTCCACAGCGGAAAATATTCAGGCTCAGGTGATTGAAGCAGATGTCGTCATCGGTGCGGTGTTATGCAAGGGCGCAAAAGCCCCCAAAGTATTAACAGAACCCATGCTGAAAACGATGCAGCCCGGTTCCGTGGTGGTCGATGTCAGTATTGACCAGGGCGGCTGTTTTGAAACCTCGCGAGCAACCACTCACGACGATCCAGTCTATTCGGTGCACGATGTCATACATTACTGCGTCAGCAATATGCCTGGCGCCTACCCGCGAACATCAACCTTCGCATTATCTGATGTTACATTGGCGTATATCGAGCAAATCGCGGCCATGACTGATGAACAACTGATTGCCGATCCTTATCTACGCACGGCATTGAATACCTGGCAGGGCAATATTGTGTATCGTCAGGTGGCGGAAGATTTGGGGCGGTTGGCACATTATTCACCATTGAACATATGAGCGAGCTGTCAGGCCTTCCCTTATCGGATTCTAAGGGTTTTCAAATCTGGTTTTGTTGTGTGTGGCTTGTCTCACGATATATGTTTTGAAGAGAAATGTTGAGTACAGACATTTAGAAAACAAGATCAAGCATTTGTTTTCGCCTGAAGATTTGGGCTCGTGTGAAATTGGTCAGGCCATGGTGTATCTTCATTATGGAAAATATAAACATGCACAAATGAAATTTAAATGGGTTGGGATTGACCCGCCGAGTCGAGTGGACATTAAGCTGGCTGTGGCCGAGTTGGAAGCCCATATCAATAACGAAAAGAAGCTTTTTATTTTGAACTGACTTACGTGCTTTCTGTCGCAAGATTACACCCAGAAAAACGTCTCAATTCTTGGTTTTCACCAAAATAATAAATCTAAAGGTGCGCTAATGAACAAGGAAACTCTTCTTAATCTACTCGATAAATCCTCCGAATATCTGCAATACCCTCTAAAACTGATGGACCAGAGCAAGTGCCTGGATTTTTTGGCACCGTTGTTGATTCGTCTGTATCTTGCGCCGATTTTCTGGATGGCGGGGACAAAAAAGTTTGGCGCGTTCTTAGACACGGCTGAATGGTTTGGCAATGAAGACTGGGGACTGGGCCTGCCCATGCCCTATCTATTGGTCTTTCTGGTGGCAACGACTGAAGTTTTAGGCGCTATATTTCTGCTTTTCGGATTTGGCGTTCGCCTGATCTCCCTGCCGTTGATGATCACCATGGTCGTCGCGGCAATTACAGTTCATCTGGAAAACGGCTGGCTGGCCATCGCCGAGGGTAGCGGCATCTTTTCATCAGAACGTACCATAGGCGCAGTCGAGCGATTATCCAAGGCCAAGGAACTGCTCAAAACCCATGGCAACTACGACTGGCTCACCGAGAACGGCAGCTTCGTCGTGCTCAACAACGGCATAGAATTCGCCGCCACCTATGTCATTATGCTGCTGACCTTGTTTTTCATAGGCTCAGGCCGTTATGTGAGTGCTGACTATTGGTTAAAGAAAAAATTTTTGGTGCAAGATTGAGAATTTACGACGTACGCTGAAAATCTTCTCTTTGCGGCTGCTCCGTTGCCAAGATGTTCAGCGTTGGCACCTATCATGGATTATCTGGACGATATGCACAAGCCTCCTGGGAGACTGTCGGATTATGGATGATGCTACTGCGGCGATGGGACATCGGCTGATTTTTCCGGTCTTTTTCGTTACGTAGCGCCACTATGCGCCTCAAAAGATCAAAAAAATCCGCTCGATGTCCCACTCGCCTCGCGACGAACCCCATAACCCGACAGTCTCCTAGAACCCCAAAAGACACAGTTGTATCTGAGTAGGCGTTGTGGCGTTGAGTCTTCAAGAGTATACGTTGGATATCACAACACCTTCTGCCAGAACAATGCATGTCCGGAAGCCGGGTCAAGGGCATAATCTTCAAAGCCGAAGTTGCGGTAGGCGACTTTGGCGGCGGTATTGTTGCTGAGCACTTCCAGGGTGATTTTGCAGCAGTTTTTGCTGCAGGCGATGTCTTCGATACAGCCGAGTAATTGTTGACTGATGCCTTGACCGCGGTAGGGCTTTTCGACCATGAAGTCGTGGATATTGAGGATTGGGCGGCAATAAAAGGTGGAGAACGATTCAAAACAGGTAGCCAGAGCAATGGCATTATCACTTTGATAACACAGAACGGAAAACGCATGCGGTAGCGTAGCCAGGGTTGGAACAAGGTTGTCAAGGACGTGGAGAGGCAGCGCTTGTCCGCCACCCATCGGATCGCAGGCATAGTTATTCAATAAGCGGCGGATGTCTGCGGCGTGTTGCGGGTTGTGGTAATCCGCCTGAATCAGTTGAAGGTCGTGCAAGGGTCTTTCCCTCAAGTTGAGAACGTTGTGTCAAGGTTGACCGGAGGATGACGAATGTCTGCGTGGCCAGCCAAACAGCATAATAAACCAGAACACCAGCCCGCTGACAACACCAATGATAACGCGTGTGGCCATTGAATAACTGTCATTGGGGGAAATATAGCCTTCAATCAACCCGGCCAACAGCAGAAACGGAACGGAGACCAGCATGATGATGCCGGTATTGCGGCAGCTTTGCTGGAATGCCTGCAGGCGATTCCGGTTGCCCGGCCGAATCAGCGACTCGCCCAGTTGCAGGCCCATGGCACCGGCAATAATGATGACACTGAGTTCCACCACGCCATGCGCGATGACGAATTCAAACAGGCGGTCGGCCATGCCGTAATGTGCGGTAAAGGCGAAGACGGCACCAAGCATCAAGCCATTTAGTCCGAGGATGTACAGCGTGCCCACGCCGTATAATGCACCCAGCGCAAAGGCGGTTAATGATACGGCAATATTATTGGCGGCTATGCTGAAGGATAAAAACGAGGACGGCATGATATTGAGCAGGTCGTCTGTCCATAATTCACCGGCGTGCACCTTGTTGATCATTTCGGCAGACGCAAACAGGCTGGCCAGATCCGGGAAGCGATCAACCATAAACCAGCCAGCGGCGATGCCTGCGCAAAAAATTAACAGTGCGCTGATCAATGAGGTTTTCAACTGGCGCATTAATAACGGTGTTTCTACCTGAAACAGATAGCCAAGCTGTTCAAACAACTGCTGGCTGGGTTTGTGGATATCTTCGTTGAGCTTTAAAAACAGGTTTTCCAGATAGCGGGTGATCAGGGCGTTGCCATTTACTCGGCGCGATAATGACAGGTCGTTCATGACCTGTTTGTAGGCGCTGAGTTGTTCGCGGCAGTTTGTCAGTGCGCGGGGCGGGGCAGGTGCCCGGCCATTCAGCGTATTTTCTATCGTTTCCCAGTCGGGTTTACGGGTGTTCAACCATTCGCGCAACGCCTGCTTGCTCATGCCGCCCTGTTTCATTGACCGGACTCCCCGGCCAGGAGCTGCTCCAGAACCTGTTTATAGGTCTTGTCGTGTTTTTTTTCTGTAGCCGGGATATGAGCATCATGGCCAATGCGTTGAAGAAAGTGCCGGGCATATTGAATACGGGTGTCTCTGGAAAGCTGCTTCCAGCGCTTGAGCAAATCTATCAGCAGCGCCTGATCGTCATTGGATAGTTCGGAATGCATCGCCAGACGGGTCATTTGCTGTAATTCCTTTTGTTTGACTGCGTCGTCATACACCAATACCAGACCACTGGCCAGATCGCCGATGCGTACATGATGCCGGGTTAATCCGACACAGATCAGGCCAATGGCATAAAAGCCGGGGAGAGCGTCGATCAGGCGAAAAACATTGCGTAGAATTATGGCCCCCGCCCCCGGTGTTTTGCCTTGCAATGTAACCAGTTTGACCCCGGCCATGCGTTTCCCGGGGGTGCGCCCACCCATTACGATTTCCAGTACGATGTGATAAAAAAGATAAATGAACAGGGTGGATAGCCATAACATGATGAATGGCCAGGCCATATCATCAAGATCAAAAATGCTTTCCAGTTCAGACAGGGAAAATAAAGCTGTCCCCATGCCAAAAAGCCAGGCAGTGGCTATCAGCAGGCGGATGTGCCAGTCGATAAGAAAAGCATGGCTGCGTGCGCCCATATTGGCGATTTCCAGACGGTAATCCAGTCCGTCTGGGGTTTGAATATGCAGGTAGCGGTCGTCTTGACCGGGTTGCGTGGACATTGTTTCATTCATAGTGAATCAGGCACTGCCAATGATGCCTCTGTGTTGTTGATAATAATGCATGACGCGCTGGTCCAGGTGTTCCGCAGGTGCTCTCACGATGGTCACACCCTGGCGGATTAAATGATCCTGCGACAACTGCCGACTGCGTTTGTATTCCAGTGCGGCCAGCTGCTGATAGCTGTCCAAGGTTCTGTTGACCGGTGTATCCAGAATGTCGTCGATGCTCGGTTCTTCCAACGTGGCAACCAGCATTTTGTGCTTGCGTGATAACAAACGGGCCGCCTGGGCCAGTTGTGAGCTGGCGTCAATATGTTCAATATCGGTTAAAAAAATGATCAGGCCACGATGTTTCAATAAGCGTTTGATGTCCAGTGCTGCATTCAGCGCATTCGACGTTTCATTATGCACATGCAGCGAGGACAGCATATGCCGGATGGCCATACTTGCTTTTGCGCCGGTGGCTATAGGCGTCATATTGATGATTTGTTGCGCATAGCCGATACTGGCAATGCGGTCGCCTTGTATCGAAGCCAGCTCGCTGAAACGGGCGGCAACATTAACATAATGATGAAATCGGTTGAGCGCACCACATTGGTTGCGGCTGCTAAGTCCACAGTCGATTAACACCACAACCTCCAGATGTTGTTCGCGCTCGAAATGACGAACCACCGGCTGTCCGCGTTTGGCGGTGGCTTTCCAGGCGATGTTTTTGACTGGATCTCCGGGGCGGTATTCGCGTAACTCCAGCAGGTCTATCCCGCTGCCCTGGGTTCTCAGGTTACTGCGATGGCCACTTTCGCTGAGACCGTGCATCCCATTATTGTGATTGAGGTGGGCCGGTTCAACCTTGAACCGGCATTGATCATCCTGATTAAAATGCCACCAGCATAGACCAAAGCGTCCGCGTTGTTTGTAGTAGATGCGTCCCAGCGACATCGGGCCGAGGGCGGTCGGGGTCAGCGGCAGACGGTGGCATTGTTTGTCCTGTGCGTTGATACGGCTGCGTTGAATACACGTATCGCCACTTAATTGATCAGGGTAGGCCGGTTGAAATTCGACCGTTACGGGGGCGTGAGACGCATTGAGGATATTAAGTTGATAGTCAGAAGTTTCACCCAGTTGAATGACCGGCTTGACTTCACGTTGCATGCTGAGTTTGCCTGCAGCCAGGCTGTATTCCATCGCGATCAGCAAAACCAGCAAGGCGACGGGTAGGCGCCATAAGCCTTCCAGTGGCGGGCCTGCCCACAGGCCGGTGATGGCCAGCAAGGCAATGATGACCAGCAGAAAAAAAGTGGAATGTGAAATCGACATCAGGCTGGGGTGTCGGCACCGGGCAGTTTGACCTGCTCCTCCAGGGTGGCGAAGACCTGCAGTGCATTCTGGCCTTCCAGCATGGCCTCTGCGGTCAGGATTAGGCGGTGGCTGATGGTGAGTGGGGCGGCTGATTTTATATCATCGGGGATCAGGTAATCGCGTCCATCCAGCGCTGCTTCAACCCGAGCACAGCGCATAAGAGCCAGTGCGCCGCGGGTGGATAGTCCCAGACTGATGTGTGGGTGGTTGCGGGTGGCGGCTGCCAGTCGAATCGCATATTGATACAATTCAGGTTCAACATGCACCGCCGCAACCTCATTTCGTGCCTGTTGCAGCAGATTTTCCGGCAGGGCATTTATCCCGGCCACAGGCGCAAGATGGCCGCCGCCGGGTTTGTCATAACGGCTGAGAATTTCAGCTTCGGTTGCCGCGGCGGGGTAGTCGATGTTCAGGCGCACCAGAAAACGATCCACCTGTGACTCCGGCAGCGGGTACACGCCTTCAAAGTCGAACGGGTTTTGTGCGGCAATGAGAAAGAAATTCTCGCTTAACGGATAGGTTTTGCGATCCAGCGAGACCTGGTTTTCTTCCATGGCCTGCAATAAGGCGGATTGGGTTTTCGGGCCGGTGCGGTTGATTTCATCGACCAGCACCACGTCATTGAACAGCGGGCCGGGCATGAAATCAAACTGGTGGCTGTCTGCATTAAATGCATGGATGCCGGTAATATCAGAGGGCATCAGGTCTGCTGTACCCTGGATGCGGCCAAAACTGCCATGTAGCAGACTGGCCACCGATTTTGCCAGCAGTGTTTTGCCCAGCCCGGGAGCTCCTTCCAGCAGCACATGGCCTTGTGCAACAATGGCCAGGGTCAGGCCATGCAGAATATCCTCCATTCCATAAACGACGTTGCCGATTTCATCATGCAAAAGAGTTTTCAGTTGTTGGGCTTGGGTTTGGCTCATAAAACAAGTGTCCTGATGTGGGTAATTGTTCGGGTTAATCTTAGCAGCGATATGCGTTTGTTTTGGCGGGCAGTGTGTAGAAAGTCAAGCTCAGCCGGGTGGATGCGGTTATGCGCGGCCAGCCATGTCCACACTTGCTGTTCCTGAGTAAAATGCCGTTGACGCATGATGTCTTCACAAAAATGACGGATCAATTCATCCCTTAGCTGGGTTTTATTCAGATGACGGGCAAGGAAATGCGTCATCATGTTGATGGTATCTCTGGCGGACACGGGCGCAGTTTTTTCTCGTGCCGGGGCAAGACGGAGGCTATAACCGATGACATAGCACAGCCAGATAAACAGTATCCAGGCCAGCGTCCAGTGTAGGCGGCTGTCTTTAAAAAAACGCTGTGGATCGTATAAATCCGACAGGCCAAAATGATAATCGTCTATCAGCAGCTGGCTTCCTGCCGCCAGTCCCTGATTGATCAGGTTGCTGATGAAGCGGGCATTTTCTCCCTTATCCAGTTGGGCGTTACCCAACATGTCAGCGTGCAGTAAGATGATGATCTGGCCTTTGCCTGCGCTTAACAGCCAGGCCATTGGCGTGCCCAAATGGGCATGATGCAGCAGCTGCAGGGAAAAATTGTGCTCATTATCAGTGGATAATGTCCAGTATTCGTATTGCAGATAATTAACAGCCTTCACCTTGATCTGGCCGATGCCTGAAGTCAGCGGGTGTGTCAGCGAAGCATGCAGTTCGATGTCTTTGGGAATATGTTCAGACATGCGCGCCTGCAGCTGATTGATTTCTTCTTTCAGCGAGTCTGGTTTGTCATTCTGTTCTTCTTCAGTGTGGTCGAGATCTTTTTTATCAAGCTGCCAGCCAAAGCGGGAAATAAATTTTTTGAGAGCACAATAGCAGTCATCTTCTGCATTCCAGGCAGGATATTGATAAACATTACCTGCAGCAATCAGCGTGTTGCCACGTCTTACCCATTCATATAAACCGTCCCATTCCTTGTCGAGCACAGTAACTTTTGCAGGTAACACGCTTAATAATATATTGCCGGTGGCAGGCAGCTTGTCACTGGATTCAAGATCGCTGAATCGTGTTCTTAAGCGGGTGACCGGAATATTGCTTTGCTGCAACCATAGATACACGCCTTTTAAACCGGCAGCCCCGGTATCCTCAGTGGTTGGCAGGGACAGCTGTTTATCCGGCGCAGGTGTTGGCCGGGAAAGCAGTGCATAGGCAATCACTGCTGCCAGGATGGCAAAACACAGCGAGACCAGGCGTTCTTTCATTCTGTTTTCTCCAACAGACTGTTCAGCAGCTGATGGCACTCGTTTACCTGCGAGTCAGTACAATCCTGAGGGCTGTACAGGCAGGGTTCTGAATAGCTGACCAGATGAGAAAACGCACTGGATTTGGCGTTTTTCTGGTTGCTTAAGCGCTTGGCAACCTGGCGATAGGTCAGGCTGGCATCGCATGGAATATATTGTTTTTGCACCAGAAAATTCAGTGCTTGTTGTAATTGATGATTAATTTTCTGGCGCGGGGATAATGTCGAAAAGGGCTTGCCGTTTTGATCGGCGGATGCTGTTGGGTGTTCAGCCAGGGACGGGTTGGCTCCGCGCTGAAACAGTCTGCGAAATACACCTATTTGATACAGTTCATTCAACACCATCCACAAGGCGGTCAATACCAGCAGGGCCAGCAACACATAAAACGTGGATTGAGCCGCTTCAGGGGTAAAATTAATACTTTCAAGAAATTGTTTAAGCCACTGGAATTCTGATTCATAGTCGCTGGTGTCCAGGCTTTTTAACCAGTTCATAAACGCTTTCCACCATTCCCATTCGCTTTCCACCTTGTCAGGTGTGCGGATTAAATCCAGCAGCGAAGTCAGGTTATTGTATTGAACAGCTTGATGGGGACTTTGGCGCTGGAAGCTGTTGTGCAAAAATTCCAGTTGCGATCGCGACATAAATACCGGCAAATCTGCCCTGAATTCAGTTTGATCAAGTGGTTGAATATAGTGTACAAGCGCAGGGCAATCAGCGGAAATGTCGATGTTTTGCTGGCCCGAGTTTGACAGGCGTTGCAAACAGGCTGCAACACCGACACTATCAGCCTGAACGTGACATACAGGAATAAGCAGCAGGGCGAGCAGCCAGCGCATTATTGTGCCAGTCTGGCTTCCAGGTCAGCGCCTGATTTACGCAATTTCAGGTCATGAAACTGTGCGTAGCCGACGACCATAAAAAACGGTGTGGTGAATGCGGACATCAGGCTGGTGACAATATATAAAATCATGCTGCTTTCGGTATCAATCAGTGCCGAGACAAAGCCAAGAATGAAATAAACCACGGTCACCAACACACCGGGAGCCAGAAACACGGTCATGGTGCGCCACCAGTTGCCCCAGACCAGCATATGGCTTTCTTTCAGGGCCTGAAACGGGCCCGCTGAATCCAAGGTGATAAAGTACAAAAAGAATAACAGCGATAACCAGAGAATCAGGCCGGGAATGACAAGTAACAAGCAGCCTGTCAGGAACGCAATCATATACAGAATGCTTGACCACGCGGAAGGCAGAAACTTTTTCAAACCCAGTATAAATGCATCGGTTAATGAGTCTTCAACATCTTGTGCCACATTGTCAATGCGGTAAATCATGGCGATATACACAATTAATAACAGGAGTGATACGATGCCAATTACACTGAATGCTGCGATTAAATTTCCCATGTTTGGCTCGCTGGGAATAGCCATTGCATCAAGCAG
The DNA here is from genome assembly GCA_006844705.1 of Methylococcaceae bacterium. Lineage (GTDB taxonomy): Bacteria > Pseudomonadota > Gammaproteobacteria > Methylococcales > Methylomonadaceae > Methylomarinum. The sequence continues at coordinate 42,573 of SPJS01000066.1, forward strand.
CAATGCTTCATTCGTCAGGTTCATCCCCACATAGGACAAGGCCAGGATAATTGAAAATGCCAGCAATTTTTTAAAGCATGCAACATACAGACGAATACTGCTGTCCAGCACCTTGCCAATGCTTGATGGTTCCGACGCTAAAAGACGCATAAGCAAATCCTTACAGTTAAGGTTGAATGTATAGTCGGCAATTGAAGAAAATCAGTTGCCGCAAGAGCAAGCCGTCATGTGTTGATCACGGTGCTGAAAATCAGCATCTGCAGGCCAGAATTCGACGCGTGACGGACTATCGAAAATTCACTTGAGTATAGATGTTTTTAAACTTTATGTTATTACATTTGATCCACGGCTTGCCCGTGGAATAAAGAGCCGTTACTGTAGGCGATGAAAAGGTGAGAAAACGGCTCTTTAGGGTTTTGATTATTGATATTTTTGCATGCCGCGTAATTGCAGCAGGGCGGCCTCGATTTTAGCGGTTGCGGCATCATCCAGCTCATTGTTTTTATACACTTTATCCAACAGACCTTCTTCTACCAAAGCATCTTTAATCCAGCGTTTCGTGAAGCGGTAGTTACTGGCGACTTTGGATTCTTCTCCGGTAGCCGGGTTTCTCAGGGTTTCCGGAAGCTCGGCTGATGATGCAGGTGCTGATGCGGTGACTTTTTTGGCGGGTGTTGGTTTTTTTGCTGCCGGAGCTGGTTTTGGCTTACTTGCCGGTTTAGCTGCAGCAGATTTGGGAGCAGGCTTAACCGGGCTTGCTTTTTTTGCTTTAGCTTCTTTTTCACATTCCAGAACGTGATAGACAACATAAGCGACAAACACGGTGGTTAAAATAAAAATAATTTCAGCCATGGAAACTCCTCTATTGTTTTAGTTATGGGATCCTCTATAAGGTGTACTGTTTCGTGAGAGTAAGGCGGAAGTACATGTTGTCAACGCCGCTATCGCGGAAAAGTACATTTATAGAGATGCCCTTATACGGGACAGCTCATGCGCGGACTATACCAGATGCACATGATGCAGGTAAAGATGCGGCTACCAGCAGGGGAGGCTTTGCGCCAGCAGTGGGATATCACTGCGTAACCCCATCGCATGCTGATTGAACATATTTTTGATCTGCGCGCTATGATTAATCCAGTTCATGCCGCCAGAGCGTAGTTTGCTGAAGGCCGGGTTATGATGGGCGAATGTTTTATTCAGCACATCCATCGCCGACATCATCAGCAGATTGTCACCTTTACGCTGGCGTTCATACTGACGCAATATTTTTTGACTGCCCATTGGCCGACCGGCCTGTTTTCCCTTGATGACAAGCTCGGCCAACGTTGCGGCATCCAGCAAACCGGCATTGGCGCCTTGTCCGGCAAGCGGATGCATGGCATGCGCGGCATCGCCTGCCAGTACCATGTGTGGTGCACAGTAGTGGTTGGCATATTGAAACTTCAATGGAAATGCGGCACGTTGACTGGTTGCCAGCATATCTCCGAGGATACCGCCCGATGCCTGATGCAGCTTGTCCAGAAAGGCCTGTTCATTCAGTTGCAAACAGGATTGAGCGGTTTCGGTGGATAAGGTCCACACGATGGAGCACTGCCCGTTGTGCAGAGGGAGGAACGCCAGTGGGCCTTCATCCAGAAAACGTTGCCATGCGGTGTGTTGATGCGGCCGGTCTGTTGTAATGGTTGCGACCAGGCCATCCTGACGATAAGGCCAGCCGGTCACAGAAATTCCGGCTTGCTGGCGTAAAAAAGATTCACGGCCGTCAGCTGCGATCAATAGCGGGGTCGAGAGTTGCTTGCCGTTGTCCAGGGTGAGCTCGGCCTGCGAATCAGCCAACTGTAATGAGCTGATTTTATGCCCGGTTAGGCATTGTGAAGACGGCAGCGATTGCAATTTATGCCATAATGCAGCAATTGTGACCCGGTTTTCCACAATATGGCCGAGCTCGTTAAAATCTGTATCTGCACAGTCGAAATGAAGGTAGCCGTCACCATTACCGTCCCAGACTTTCATGTCGCGATAACAGCATACGCCACGTTGAATCATGTCCGGCCAAACATCCAGCGTTTTTAAAATATTGGCGGAGGCCTGGGTGAGTGCGGAGACTCTGAGGTCAGTTGTGTTGCTCTCCCATTGCATGTGCGGGGCATGCATATCCAGCAGGATGACGTCTATATCCGCATGCGCCAGTGCACAAGCGGCGGTGGCGCCGATGATGCCGCCACCCACTATAATTACTTCAGCGCGTTCAGCCATTAACGTTTGGTACCGATTCGGGGTTGTCTTTCAGCCAGTCCCATCGCATGACGGGTCAGCCAGGATTTGGCAACGGGCAGGTGATCCAGTGTGGCCAGCCCGGTATTTCTTGCCAAAGCCATCGGCATCCAGTTGTTGGAGAAAATTTTAACCAGATTATCGGTAAACCGGATGGTATTGTCATGGTCCTGACGACGCAGAGAAGCGTAGTCAGCCAGCAAATCGTCCTGGCCAATATCCTGCGGCTGGTCGAGTATTTTTTCCGCCAGCGCGACGACATCTCGCAATCCCAGGTTAAAGCCCTGTCCGGCGACGGGATGTAATTGATGAATCGCATTTCCGATCAGAACCACCCGCTTATCAGTCATCTTCTGCGCACGGATTAATTGCAGCGGAAACGCGCGGCGAGGTGCAGACAGGGTTAATTCTCCCAGCATATAGCCAAAGCAATCTTGTAGCTGGCTGATAAATAAGGCATCATTTTCCAGTTGCATCGTTTCGGCATCGTCATGCGTGCGCGTCCACACCACAGACATTTGATGGCTGCCGATAGGAAGCAAAGCCAACGGGCCGGATTCGGTAAAGCGCTCATAAGCCGTGTTATGGTGCGGGCGAGAACAGGTGACGCTAGTGACCAACGCGGTTTGGCGATATTCCGTGTTGCTTAACGCAATGTCTAGCAGATTTCTGACGGTGGAATTGCCGCCATCGGCACCGACCAGTAATCTGGCGCTCAGGTTATCAGGGAGTTGATCAGATTTCAGGTGTACATTGATGCTGTCCGGCCCTGCCATGATGCCTGCGACCCGCGCCGGACTAAGGTCTTTGGCACTGGTTTCTGCCACCCTGTTGGCAACATGGGTTTCGATATCACGAGCGCTGATCACATAGCCCAGGGCAGGTACGTTTTGCTGGTGTGCAGACAGGCGAGTTTTGCCAAAATGGCCTTTGTCTGAAATATGAATATCCTTGATCGGCGTGGCTTTATCAGCAATGTCCTGCCAGATGCCCATGGATTTCAGCATGTTGACGGTACCGGCAGCCAGCGCCAGAGCACGGTCACCGGCTGGAGATGTGGCCAGCTGTTGTTTGCTTTGGGCTTCGATGATGCCTATGTTAAGGTCGCTGTCACGTAATGCCAGCGCCAGACAGTTACCGGCCAGCCCACCACCGGCGATTAACAGGTCAAAATCATGCGGCATGTGTGGCCTGCATTAAAGCTTCAATTTCATTTATTTCCTTAGGCACTCCAGAGGTTAACACTTCGTATCCCTGTTGGGTTACCAGGACATCATCTTCAATGCGAATGCCGATACCCCGCCATTTTTTGGCGACATCGGTGCAGTTGGGAGAGATGTATAGACCCGGCTCTATGGTTAACACCATGCCGGGTTCCAGCAAACGCCACTGGTCATCCACTTTGTAATCACCGACATCATGCACGTCCATGCCCAGCCAATGGCCGATGCGGTGCATATAAAACTGTTTATATTTCTCTTCTTCAATCAATGTATCGACATTGCCTCCCAGCAGGCCCAGTTTGACCAGTCCCTCGGTTAACACCGTTACGGAGGCATCATGTGACAGGTTCCAAGGATTGCCGGGTTTGACCTGTTCCAGTGCGGCATATTGCGCATCAAGCACCAGCTGGTAAAGTTCACGCTGAGCCGGGCTGAACAGACCGGAAGCAGGAAAAGTGCGAGTAATATCCGCCGCGTAATGATCGCATTCCGCGCCGGCATCAATCAATATCAGATCGCTGGTGGAAATTTTGCAGTTATTCTCGGTGTAATGCAGTACGCAGGCGTTTTTTCCAGCGGCAACGATGGACGGGTAGGCGACATGGCGAAGTCCATGATGCATGAATTCATGCACCAGTTCGGCTTCTATTTGAAACTCGGTCATGCCCGGCTGACAGGTTTGCATAGCGCGGACATGAGCCTGTGCAGAAACCTTGGCCGCCTTGCGCATTTTGTCCAGCTCCGTCCTGCTTTTGATCAGGCGCATTTCGTGCAGGATATGTTCCAGCGAGACCAGCTCTCCCGGCGCACTGATTCCCTGGCGAGATAATGTGCGCAGGTGATTGATCCATTCTAGAATTTTTTGATCAAGCTCGGTATTGCGCCCCATCGGGTAATACACGCGCTGTTTGTTTTCCAGCATGCCCGGCAGAATATCGTCCAGATCGTCGATAGGAAAGGCATCATCTGCGCCAAAGTGCCGGGTTGCGCCTTCCAGTCCTGCGTGAGCGCCTTCCCACAGGGCTTTTTGTTCATCAAATTCGCGGCAGAACAAAATGTATTCGCCTTCTTTGCGCCCCGGAATAAACACGGCAAGTGCATCGGCTTCCTTGAACCCGGTCAGGTAATAAAAGTCGCTGTCCTGTCGGAACGGGTAGTCAACATCACGGTTCCGGGTACGAACACTCGCGCTGGCAATGATCGCGATGCAGCCTTCGCCAATGTGCTCCATCAGTTGTTTGCGGCGGGATTTGAATTCAATTTGTTGCACTACTTACACCTTATCTTAATGCAGTTGTCGAGAGCGGGTCTGTTCCGAGATTTGTTCTTTTAGCATTAATACAGCAGAACGCAGGTATTCATGGATTTCCATCAGCAGATATTCTTCTTCATCACCGGAAACATCCGTGTCCATGCGAGAGATTTCTACGATGTCGCGCATGATATCATCACTTTCTCCCGGCCATTGGCCGGATGAAGCCTGGTGGCCCATGCCAAATAAAAAGCCGAGGCACCAGCATCTGATGGCTTCAGCCTGGTCAGCGGCATCCGATGCATCATAGGGCAGAAACAAATCAAATTCAAACTGCTCATTTTCCGGGTTTAATAACTGGCTGGTTTGCTGATACAAAGCCAGCATGATTTCACGGTCTTCATTGATTAATTGACCGGTATCTGCAAACACTTCTTTCAACCAGTTTCCGCTGTCAGACTGAATATCGACACATAACATGCCGGTGGCTATTCCATGCGCTTCGGAGGGGCCGAAGTCGGCATCATGTTTTTCTAAAATGTGGGCAACGGCCTCATAGTCCATAGGATTAAAATTTACCTGTAAATCCCAAAAAAATAATCCCTATGCTAACATTGTTCAGTAGCAGGATGCTAACTGCACTATTTTTAATTTTTCTCTCCTAATTCCAATGGCTTTGCTGATTTTCAATGAGTGAATGTCCGTTTTATTTTTTAATGTTTTTATCATCGTAATGACTGAAGCTGAACAAAACGCATCGACAGAAATTAAACAGCTTGAAAACAGAATTGACTCTTTGATTGTAGCCTATGACAAAATCAAAAATGAAAATTCATTGTTAAAAGACAAGCAGGAAGAACTGGTGAGAGATAAAGCACGCCTGTTGGAAAAAACGTCATTGGCCAGAACCCGTGTTGAGGCGATGATTAGCCGTTTAAAAGCGATGGAGAATGGCTGATGAGCAAGGCTGCTGGGGCGGTGACTGTCACCATAATGGGTAAGGAATACAAAATTGCCTGTTGTGAAGATGAAAAGGAAGGCCTGTTAAATTCTGCGCGTGAACTGGATAAGCAAATGCGCGAAATACGCGATAGCGGTAAAGTGACCAGCCCGGACCGGATTGCCGTACTGGCAGCCCTCAACTTAACGCATGAAATCAAGCAAATGCAGTCGATGATGGCAAGCCCTGCGCAGGGGGTTGTTGACAAGCTGCAACAATTACGCCTGAAAATTGAAAAGACTTTGAACGATTAGAAAAGTGTTAATTCAATCAAAGGTGATGATATTTTTACCTGTAAGAAATTGCTGAAATCGTCTAGAATAATTAACAGTGTTTCCTGCGGCGTTCGATTAGTGCCGGGTGTTTCCTGAACCTAATATTACCCCGGAGATTTACTTCTGTATTGGTGTGCATGCCTGATTTAACAGGAAGCCTGATGTACAGGATCTGATTTCCACTTGAACCTTTGGTTCAAGGACGAAGGTACGAGACGGCGCAGGCGGGAGATACTATTTTTTCTGAGCATATAACTGGTCGACGGTAAGATGCACGGCGGGCAGAAAATGCGTTCTGAAATAAGCCACTTCTGGCAAATCAATCAAATCCAGCCGATTTTCGATATCCTGCATAGCGTCGGTAAATTCCTTGTTGCCTGCCTGAATTTCTTCTGCACATTTTACGTAAGCACTGAACGTATCGGCCGCTTTAACCAGCGCCTTCACTTCCGGTGCACAGGATTCAGTCACGTAGTTGTACATATCATCCTGTAAAGGGGAGGGCAGTGTGTTGATCAAGGCATTGGCGGCAATAGATTCAACACGTTTATAACTGTCATGAATGTGTGAATTAAAACGTTTGATGGGTGTAGGCAGGTCACCCGTAATGCTTTCATGCGCATCATGGTAAAGCGCGGCGAGCACGACTTCGCCGGGATCAATTTCTCCGCCAAAAAACTCGTTGCGTATCACGCATAATAAATGGGCGATGACGCAGACATCAAAGCTGTGTTCTTTGACATTTTCGCTGAATGTATTTCGTTTCAGTCCCCAACGTTGTATGTTTTTCAATCGGTTTATGGTCGCAAAAAATCCTGACATGGTGATTCTTCAGATTAGATTAATGAATTGCAAACATGGTAAGTGAATCGTGGATTTGTTGGAAGCAGGATTAGTAAATGATGATCAGGCGAAAAAAGTGTTTTAATGCACCACATTGTTGTATTTTTTAGATATTATTAGAACGTCGTTTCAATATCGGAGTAGCGTTATGACAACCATTACTGACCCGGTGATAGGCCGCTGGTATAAAGATGTTGAAAATAATCTGATGTTTACCGTGGTGGCGATTGAAGAAGCGGGTGACCTGATTGAAGTTCAGTACGTCAATGGGGACATCGGAGAGTATGATAAAGACTCGTGGTACAATTCCACCTTCGATTATGTGGAGGCCCCGGAAGACTGGAGTGCTCCTTACGACGAAATGGAAAAAGATGATTTGGGTTATTCTGACCCGGATTCCAATGGCGGAATAAATCCGGATGATCTTGATATTAATGACTTTTATGATGATTAAAGGATAATTCATGAAAATGTCTCCCCAGCAGTTTCTCGACTGGGAATCAAAAAGCATAACGCTATTGGCCATGTCGGGTGCGGGGAAAACCACGCTTGCCAACAAGTTGCCTAAGGACAAGTGGTTTCATTATTCGGGGGATTACCGCATTGGTACCAAATATCTGGAAGAGCCTATTTTGGATAACATCAAGCAGCAGGCAATGGATGTCCCTTTTTTGCGCAACCTGTTGTTAACCGATTCCATTTATATTTGTAACAATATTACGGTGAATAATCTGGCCCCCATCTCCAGTTTTCTAGGCAAGTTGGGAGATCCAGCGATTGGCGGGTTGCCGTTGAAGGAGTTTAAACGGCGCCAGGCATTGCATCATCAGGCGGAAGTCAATGCCATGAGTGATGTGCCGGAGTTTATTGAAAAAGCCGAAAATATATACGGTTACAAGCATTTTTTAAATGATGCGGGTGGGAGCGTGTGCGAGCTGGATTCACCAGAAGTGATTCAAACACTGGCTGAGCATACCTTGATCCTGTATATACAGATTCCCGCTCAAATGGAACACACGATTATCCAGCGGGCAAAAAGTGATCCTAAACCGTTGTACTATCGAGAGTCCTTCCTGGATGAAAAACTGGCGGAATTCCTGGCCTTAAAACAGTTTGATGATGCGGATGCCATCGTACCCGATGAATTTGTCAGCTGGGTATTTCCGGAGCTGTTTCAGTCGCGCCTGCCTCGTTATCAGGCCATTGCTGACCAGTTTGGGTACACGGTGTCGGCTGAAGACATCGGTCATGCTGAAGGTGAAAACGATTTCCTGCAGCTGGTTTACGATGCAATCGTAAAACAGTCTTAAGGGGGTGAAAGCATGCCCTTAGTCGCTCATACCCAACTTCCCACTTTTGAACGCCTCCAGCAGGAAGGTGAAGATGTGTTAAGCCCAGGGCGTGCCGACAGGCAGGATATCAGAGAGTTGCATATCGGCTTGCTGAACATGATGCCGGATGCAGCGCTGGAAGCCACTGAACGGCAGTTTTTCCGTCTGGTAGGAGCGTGTAATAAAATCGCTCAGTTTCATGTCCATCCGTTTACCATAGATGGGCTTGAGCGAGGTGATAAGGCCAAAGCTTATATCGAAAAATATTACGAGCCTTTTGAAAAAATACGTGAAGAAGGGCTGGATGCCCTGATTATCAGTGGCGCAAATGTCACGCATAATCGCCTGCAGGAAGAGGACTTCTGGCAGCCATTGACCGAAGTCTTTGACTGGGCCAAGGATAATGTAACGTCCATTTTATGCTCCTGTCTGGCTACCCATGCGCTGATTCAGTATCAATACAACATCGTCAGAACGCCGTTGCCGGCAAAACGCTGGGGAGTCTTCCCGCATAAAGTGCTGGATCGTCTGCACCCTCTGGTGGCAGAAATCAATACCCGGTTTGATGTTCCGCATTCCCGATTTAATGAAATTTTTCGTGATGATCTGGAGCAACAAGGCGTGCAGGTTCTGGTCGACAGTAAAGAGGCCGGGGTGCACCTGGCAGTGAGTCCGGACGGCTTTCATATTGTATTTTTTCAAGGGCATCCCGAATATGACGATATTAGTCTGCTAAAAGAATACAAACGAGAAGTGCTACGCTTTTTTAATGGCGAGCGCGACGATTATCCACCTTTCCCGGAACATATTTTTAATCGCAAGGCATGCCGTATTTTTGAGGCATACCGGCAGCAATTGATCGCAGCTAAAGAAAATCAATCGGAGATGCCCGCATTTCCGGAAGAGCAGGTATTGCCGTATATGGACAATACCTGGCGTGATTCTGCCAAAGCCGTATTTAACAACTGGCTGGGTATGGTTTATCAATTAACAAACCGGGATAGACTATTACCCTATATGGAAGGGGTGGATTTCGATAATCCATTAAAATTACCACATAAATGAACGATTTAGGGCTGGATAAGCATCAGCGTTTTTTACAGCAGGCAATCAGTATTGCCACGGAAAATGTCAATCGTGGAGGAGGCCCCTACGGCGCGGTTATTGTTAAGGCAGGCGCGGTGATTGCCGGGAGCGGTAATCGTGTGACGGATAATCTGGATCCCACTGCACATGCCGAGGTGATGACGATCCGGTTGGCCTGTCAGGCGCTAGGTGATTTTCAGCTGGATGGCTGTATCCTGTATAGCAGTTGTGAGCCCTGCCCAATGTGTTTAGGTGCCATTTACTGGGCGCGCCTGGACCAGGTCTATTTTGCGGCAAACCGTTTTGATGCGGCGCATGCCGGATTTGATGACAGCTTTATTTATAACGAGCTGGATAAACCGGCATTACAGCGACGCATCCGTATGCAGCAATTGACAATGGATGATGCGGGCATGCCGTTTAATGCCTGGCATGCCAACGCCAATAAAGTGCGATATTAATTGTCCGCTGCTGATTCACCGCTGTTTTCCGGTTCTTGATCAGAGCTTTGTTTTTCCTTAATCTTGATTAGCCAGCCATCTTTACCTTTGCAGTAGCCTTCTTTGGCGCGTGCGGCAATAGAAATGCGGGCGTAAGGGCCTTTTAGTTCTCCGGGAAGTTTTGCTGTAACAACAAAAAAACTCATTTTGTCGACAACATTAACTTTCATCGGAATCTTTTTTACCGTTGCAGTAATGTGCTCAGGATCAGCCCAACCGGAGACATGAAATGAAATTTCACTGCCCGCGACTACTTCAGTCAATTTCGGAGGTTCCATTTCTCTGAATTTTGGTTTTCGACAGCGTTTGTTTTCCTCGTATGAATAAGCATGGACGACTTGGGTGCCAGCCAGCACTGTCAGGAAAGAGATTGTCACAAGTTTTTTGATGGTTTTCATAGGCAGCCTCATTGTTATTCTTCTTGTTCAACAAGAGCACTCTAATTTTTTTTACACTGGATTTCAACATGCAAAAGTAAAATTGAGAGGACTAATTCATTAATTTTTATATGGTTTTGTTAGAAAAATGTTAAGCATTTATACTGAACTTAGACCAATAACTATTGACTATGATTCAAAACCGGGAGCCATTAATGTTGATAAAAAATGATGATGCATCACTGACTAAAGAAGTGACTGATCCGCAAGTATTTAAAGCGCGACGAAAAATTATTCAGGCGGCGATTGCATTGGGGGCGACGGCAAGCGTGAGCGCTGCTGCAAACGAAAAAAAGGCTTATCAGCATGTGCCAATAGGACCTTATTCAAAAAAATTGCAGGTCACTGATTATGAAGATGCCATAAATTATACAAATTTCTATGAATTCAGCACGAATAAAAAAGACTCAACGGTGTTGGCACAAGCGCTAAAAATATCACCCTGGCAGGTTTTGATCGAAGGTGAAGTTGATAAACCAGGGCTGTACGATTTTGAAGATATTCTCAAGAAGGTCAATCTTGAAGAAAGGATATACCGGTTCAGGTGTGTGGAAGCATGGTCAATGGTTGTGCCCTGGATAGGCTTTCCGTTACATCAATTAATAAAACAGGTTCAGCCGACATCTCGTGCAAAATTTGTTGAATTTACTACGGTGCTGCAGCCGGATGTTATGCCTGGTTTACGTTATTCTTCATTAAAGTGGCCATACACCGAAGGGTTACGTATGGATGAGGCGATGCATCCGCTTACATTGATGGCGACCGGTATGTATGATGAAAAGCTGCCAAAACAAAATGGCGCGCCGTTGCGTCTGGTGGTGCCCTGGAAGTACGGTTTTAAGAGTATCAAATCTATCATCAAAATCAGATTTCTTGAAAACATGCCATCGACAGCATGGAATACATCTGCGCCTGGAGAATACGGATTTTATGCCAATGTCAATCCAGCGGTGCCGCATCCTCGCTGGAGTCAGGCAAGGGAAAGAGTGTTGGGAGCCAGTATTTTTACCCCTAAACGTAAAACAGAGAAATTTAATGGCTATGGAGAACAGGTGGCAGCCTTGTATAGCGGAATGAACCTGAAGAAATATTATTAATGGCGATGTACAAATATCAATGGGGCGTTATAAAAAGCGTTGTTTTCATGTTGTGTTTATTACCTTTTGGCATTCTGGTTAATGATTTGATTAATGACCGGTTAGGCGCCAATCCGATAGAAAGCATGCATGTGACGCTGGGCGAATGGGCTTTAAGGTTTTTATGTCTGACCTTGAGTCTATCTCCTTGCAAGCAAATATTTGGCCTGACATGGTTAAATAAATTCCGCAGAATGTTGGGGCTATATTCCTTCTTTTATGCATTAATGCATTTTATGGTTTATATCGTTTTAGATATCTCTTTAGATTGGATGGTGTTTGTAGAAGAGATTAATGATGGCCCTTATATACTCTTTGGGGTCGTTACTTTTTTGATATTATTGCCTTTGGCAATAACTTCCTTAACAGCCATGCAGAAATTATTGGGGAAAAACTGGAAAAAACTGCATAGTCTGGTGTATTTAGCCGCAATCACTGCATTACTGCATTATTTCTTACTAGTTAAAACTGAGTTTGGTAAGCCCTTGTTTTATGCGGCTATTATCTTGTTGTTACTTGGTTTTCGTTTAGTCAGGCGGGCATTGAAAAAAAACAAAATAAAATCGGTATATAGCAAGCGAACAAGCAATAGAGAAAAGCTGGTGTAGGCGAGGAATGATTCAAGGATAATGAATATTCAGGAGAATAGCGTGCGTATAATGCAAAAAAAAGGCAACAAGGTGGTTCCTTGCTGCCTTAACTATTAGGAAGAATATAACGCAACTTAAAGCTTAATGACTTTAAAAGTTGCATATATATTAACAATGCAAAATTGAAATTAAAATGTGGCATATTGTCGCATATGATATTAGGCTCACAATAATTCGAATAAATCAGTGTCGTCATTATGATTTCCCAAGTGTTACCCAAGTCAGAACTATCTATCAGAGATAACCTTAAGTGGTTATTCATATTGCGGAATATGATAATCACAGCAGAAATTTTTTTAATTGTTGTCGCATCGTATGGCTTGGGCATCGAGCTGCCTCAGGAACAACTATGGCTAGTCATTATTTCCAGCGCTGCCGTTAATCTGTATACCTGGTTGCGATTAAAAACTGAAGAAGCCGTGACCGAGCTGGAATTATTTTCCCAAATATCAATTGATGTACTGGCGATGGCTTCCATGCTTTATTTAACCGGGGGGGCATCCAACCCGATTATCTGGGTATTCTTGTTGCCGCTTATTGTTACAGCCATTATGTTACCGCAATCTTATGCGTGGAATATGGTGATCATGACCTCCAGTATTTATACGGTTCTGGTTGCTTACAATATCCCATTACCTGCCATAGAACCGCATATGCCGCAGCCGGATAATATCTCTCCTGAGCTGTATCACCAGCTGCATATGATCAAGGATAATAATTATTATGATTTGCATATTTTCGGCATGTGGTTCGGTTTTGTATTCAGTGCCGGGCTAGTCGCATTTTTCGTGGTGGAATTGTCCAACACACTGAAAGAGCGTGAGCGCAATCTGGCTGAAGCCCGAGAGCGGGCGTTGCAGGATGAGCGGGTGGTCTCATTAGGAACGCTGGCTGCCAGCGCGGCACATGACATGGGAACGCCGCTGGGTACGATTGCCATTCTGGCGCATGAGCTGGTGCAAGATTTCCCTGAACATCGTTATCCTGATCTGCATCACAAATTGCATATTATGTCGAGACAGATTACGCGCTGTAAGGCGGCATTGTCAGTTATGTCGGCATCCGCAGGCGAAATGCGGGCCGAGTCTGGTTCGGTAATGTCTCTGGCTGAATATATTGATTCGGTGTTGAACCAGTGGAGGGCATATAACCCAAGGGCAAAGCTACAATTGTTGATTGAACCTGATGTATTTATAGAGGCAAAAATACTTGCTGAGAGGACGCTCTCACACTCATTTATGAATATTTTAAACAATGCTGCTCAGGCATCTCCTCAAGATATTGGGATTGAGTTTTATGCCCACTGGGATCGCGAACAGGCGCATATCAGGATCAGGGATTTTGGCCCGGGGTTACCGGTAGAATATCTCGAGTATATTGGAAAATCACCAGTGGATAGCCATAATCAGGGGATGGGCGTGGGCTTGTTTCTGGCGCACTCTACAATAAACCGGCTGGGAGGAAAAATTGAATTCAGCAATCTGGAGTCGGGGGGGGCATGCGTAGATATTTATTTGCCGGTTTTGGCAGAGGGTGGGCACTTTGAATAAACCATCTGATAAGCCCGTCCTGTTACTTGTAGATGATGATGAAACTTTTTGTTCAGTATTGCAACCGGCATTGGAAAAGCGGGAATTCGAGGTATTGACTGCGTATGATATTCAAACGGGCATAGAACTGGCAGAGCAGACCGAGCCAGAATATGCTGTCATTGATCTCAGGATTGGTTTTGATTCAGGTCTTGAAATGGTGAAAAAACTGATTTCGCTCGACAGTAATACCCAGATTGTTATTCTCACAGGCTACGCAAGTATTGCTACGGCGGTTGAAGCCATTAAGCTGGGGGCTATCCATTATTTGACCAAGCCTGCCAATGCCGACGAGATTGTGGCAGCCTTGTATAAGAATGAAGGGGATCCTTCGGTGGCGATCAGTGAGAACCCGTTATCGGTTAAACGACTGGAATGGGAGCATTTGCAAAAGGTGCTGATGCAATATGATGGAAATATATCTGCAGCGGCCAGAGCGTTAAACATGCATCGCAGAACATTGCAAAGGAAGCTGGATAAACGCCCGGTTAAAGAATGATTAGACGTGGATATCCACTTTGTTTGGTCCGCTGACACCGGTAGAAGAAAGCAGTTTCATGGCGGCTTCTCCCGCTTGCTTTTGATTGTCCTGTTGCAGCTTTAAAACTGCAATCTCTTGTTTCTGCGCATTTTGCTGGTGCACGTGTGCGGAGGCAAACCCTGGCGTCCCAACGGTTAAGGATAAATCTGACATCATAATTTCCTGTATTTATAGTGGTACACTATAGCGTGTAGCGGCCATGACTGGAATGAGTTTAGCGCAGTGGTCGTGTTTTCCCGTAATGTGTTACCGCTGTAACAAAATAGATACCTAACGCCCCATATCCCGATACACCGGCATTCTGCAGTAGCGACTCCCGGATGGTCTGACTTTTTCAATTACTTCAAGCAGTGATTGGCTGGGGCTGCTCATCCATTCCCGCCCAGCATGGAAAATGGGCAGATCAACACCCGAATTTAATTGCTGAGCCCGTTGCAGCATTTTCTTTGAAATGTCACGCAAGGTTAGCCGGTGTCCTTGCTCGGCCAGTCATTGACTGATTTGAGCAAAGCCGCAACCGGTATCCCAAATGTCAAGCGAAGAGTTATTAAGAAAGGAGGGGTCTTCTTTCAGCAGGCACCATCCTCTTAGGCTGTCGAAATGTCGATCTTCTTTTAAGCCCATGTTAAGGTTAGAAATTAACTATATTTTGTAAAATATTGATTATTTGAACTTTAAAATATTATAAAGTATGTTGGTTGGCTGAACACAACGCTGAAGAGAGGGGGATGAACAATGAAGGCTGAGGATTGGAAAGAAAAATTGACAGCAGAACAATATGCAGTATGCCGCGAGAAAGGGACGGAACGTCCATTCACCGGTAAATATGTTGATTGTAAAGAAGATGGCGTATATCACTGTGTGTGTTGTGGTAACCCATTATTTGATGCAGCAACTAAATATGATTCCGGCTCGGGATGGCCTAGCTTCTGGCAGGTAGTGGGAAACGCCAGCTTAACCGAGATTGAGGATACCAGTCACGGCATGCGCAGAGTGGAGGTTGTTTGTCAGTCATGCTATGCACATCTTGGGCATGTGTTTGAGGATGGGCCGCAACCCACCGGATTACGCTACTGTATTAATTCTGTTGCGCTGGATTTGAAGCAAAAAACATGACGCCACATCAACAGGTCAAAAAACTACTTGATTTTATCGACCACAGTCCCAGCCCCTGGCATGCGGTGGAAAATGTGGTGGATAAGCTTAACTTGCATGGTTTCGAAGCATTGCAGGAAACCGATAGCTGGCAAGTTCAACCGGGAGGGAAATATTATGTGGTCAGAGATGATTCATCACTTGTCGCACTGGTTGTTGGGCATCAGCCGTTAACCAAAGCCGGGTTTAACATTGTCGGGGCTCATACTGACTCGCCTGGTTTGCGCATCAAACCCAATCCACAAATAAATAAAGAAGGAGTTTATCGGCTTGGCGTAGAGGTTTATGGTGCGCCCATTCTGGCGACTTTTTCAGATCGCGATTTAAGCCTGGCTGGAAGAGTCAGTTATCTTGATGAAAAGGGTGATGTTGACCGTTGTTTGATTAATTTTGAAGAGCCCTTTCTTAGATTACCTAATCTGGCTATTCATATGAATAGAGGGGTTAATGAGAATGGCCTCAAATTTCATAAACAAAATGAACTTCCATTGATTATGGGGGGAATTCATAATCAACTTGACGACGCCCGTTTTTTAAACCTGCTTGCCCAACAATCGGCCTGTCAGCCTGAACAGATCCTGAGTTGGGAATTAAATGTGTACGATACACAAAAGGGCGCATTTTGGGGGATAGAGCAAGAGTTCTACTGTAATAGTCAGCTGGATAATCTGGCGTCCTGTCATGCCGGGATAACGGCATTATTAGCGCTTGAAGAAAATAATGCGGCAACTATGGTGTGTGCATTATTTGATCATGAAGAAATTGGTAGTGAGAGTAACAAAGGCGCAGACGGGTCTTTCCTGCCGGACGTGTTGGAAAGAGTGGCAGTTTCATTACACATATCGCCTGAGCAGTATAAACAGGCATTAGCTCATAGTTTTATGGTCAGTGTCGATATGGCGCATGCCTATCAACCCAATTTTCCGTCAGCATACGATCCGGAACATAAAGTTCAGGTAAATAAAGGCCCTGTTATTAAAATAAATGTGAATCAGCGCTATACTTCCGAGAGTGTTTCTGAAGCTATTTTTAAAAAACATTGTCAAAGTGCAGGAACCCCATGGCAGCAGTATGCGCATCGCGGTGAAATTGCCTGTGGGAGCACGATTGGTCCAATGCTGGCCTCAAGGCTGGGGATTCGCAGTTTGGATGTGGGAAATCCGATGTGGGCTATGCACAGTGCAAGAGAGACAGCCGGAGTTCAGGATCATGCTGATTTAATTAAAGTGCTGAAGGAAGTGTATCGCAGTTAAAATACCTCCAAAGATTAAAAACTATACTGTTTTTTGGGAAACCAATCCTGAACCCAAAGCCTTCTCAAAGACTCAGGAATATTTTGAGACGTTATTATTGCTTCATTAACATTATGCCTTATATGCGGTTAGCGGTTATTTTTATAGGCTTCTTTTTCTGCCTGTTTGCTAAAGCCGGTTTGGGTCAGTCTTTGGTGGAATATAAAGTCAAAGCTGCATATCTCTATAATTTCACCAAATTTATAAATTGGCCTGAAAAAGAATTGGACTCATTCCGGATATGTATTCTTGGAAAGGATCCTTTTGGTTCTGTTATCGACCCCATTACCAAGCGCAAAGCCCTGGGAAAACCAATCAATCTGGTTAGAGCGTTAAAAGGGCAGGATCTTGCGCAATGCCAAATTGTTTATGTTGAAAATGTTAATGATCATGCACGGGATTTAAACAGGCTAAAGCATCCAGGGGTATTGACTGTAACCTCGCTGGAAACAGGAAACGAAAATGCATCGGTTCGATTTTTTTCTGAATACGGAGGAATGATTGGTTTTGTTATCCGGGATGGAAAGGTGAAGTTGCGTATCAAGCTCTCCGAGTTAAAGAAAAGTGGGTTGGAAGTCAGTGCAAAATTGCTTGAATTAGTTGAACTTGTAAAGGAAGACGGGGGAAATTAAATGTTGCAACACATGAGTATTAAATGGAAATTACTGACCATTCTTATATTTTCCAATGTGTTATCGCTGCTATTGGCATTAATTTTTCTGTTGGTCAATAGTGTTTCAGAAATGAAACAAACAGCCATGAGTGATTTGAATGCGATGGCTGATCTCATTGCTAATCGCAGTACAGCGTCGCTGAGTTTCGATGACAGTTCTGTCGCCAAAGAAAACCTTGCTGTGTTGAATGATATGAGGGAGGTTAAAACCGCGTGTATATTTAACCAGGAGAAATTATTATTTGCGCAATTAGGTCGTCAGATTACCCATTGTCCAGATGAGTTGACTTTTTTTTCGAGTTATTTCGATGGCTTCCTGTTGCATATTGTTAGAAAAATTGTGCTGGATAACGAAGAGATCGGCAGCGTATATCTAAAAGCTGATTTAACGGATGTATTTTGGGATAAGCTGCAATTCATCGCTTTAATATTGACCTTCCTGTTTTTTTCCTCATTGATTACCTTTTCATTGACGGCTCCCATGTTAAATACAGTCTCAGTCCCGATCACGCGTCTGGTTCAAACTGCGCGAAAAGTAAGTCGGCAAAAGAATTATTCACTGCGTGCGCAAAAATTTGGTGACGATGATCTTGGGGTGTTGGTCGATGCATTTAATAAAATGCTGGAAACCGTCGAGCAGCAGAATAAGGCGCTGGTTAATGTCAAAAACAATTATCTCACCTTGTATGATAATAATCCGACCATGGTGTTTTATCTGAATATGGAAGGGATGATTTTGTCAGTCAACCGTTTTGGAGCAAGGCAGCTGGATCAGACGGTGGAAAACATTCAAGGTCGGTCGATCTATGATTTTACTCACCCGGAAGACGGTAATTTGACCCAGGCATTGTTTGATCTCTGCCAGCTTAACCCACATAAAGTGTACAAGCAGGAACTGAGAAATATTTGCCGCGATGGTCGGGTCATCTGGGTCAGGGCATCCGCAAGATTGCTGGTTAATGAACAGGCGCAATATAACTTTTTGCTGGTATGTGAAGATGTTACCGAAACGAAACGTCTGGCTGAGAAAATTGAATATCAGGCCAGTCATGATGCATTAACCGGGCTGGTGAATCGTCGTGAATTTGATGCGTATGTACTTAAAATTGTAGAGCAATCGCAGCAGGATCACTCGCGGCATGCATTATGTTATCTGGATCTGGATCAATTTAAAGTGATTAATGATACCTGCGGGCATATGGCAGGGGATGAACTGCTTCGTCAATTGGGTGATGTGCTACGCCATAATATTCGCCAGAACGACATTCTCGCGCGCCTGGGGGGCGATGAATTTGGCGTGTTGATGTACAACTGTTCGCTGGAGCAGGCGCTTAAAGTCAGCGAAGAATTGCGTAATGTGGTGCGTGATTTTCAATTTGGTTGGGAAGATAGAAGCTTTAGTGTGGGGGTCAGCATCGGAGTGACTCTGATTTCACCCACCAGCGGCAACGCGGTTGAATTGTTGAAAGAAGCCGATGCCGCTTGTTATGCTGCCAAAGAAAAAGGCCGAAACCGGGTGCATTTATATATGCCGGACGATGAAGAAATGGCGTCCCGCCAGGGTGAAATGCAGTGGGTTGAAAAACTTCAGCGTGGCCTTGAAGAAGACAGTTTTTGTTTGTTTGGTCAGTTAATTGTTCCGGTGACCGAAGATGATGAAGGGGTGCATTTTGAAACCCTGGTGCGTTACAAGGATAAGCAAGGAAATACCATTCCTCCTGGGGCTTTTCTGCCAGCAGCAGAACGCTACAATATGGCATCTGCGCTGGACCGCTGGGTGATCAAAAATCTTTTGTCCTGGCTGTCTAAGCACCCTAAGCGACTGGAAAAACTGTCTTTGTGTTCAATTAATCTGTCCGGTTTATCCTTATCTGACGAGTCGATGCTGGATTTTATTGATGAGCAGTTTGAAATATGGAATGTCCCAACCCATAAAATCTGTTTTGAAATTACCGAGACAGCGGCGATCAGCAATTTGAGTTACGCCCGCCAGTTTATTGAGAGTCTACGTGATCGTGGCTGCTATTTTTCACTGGATGATTTTGGTAGCGGGCTGTCTTCATTTGCGTATCTGAAAAATCTTCCGGTAGACTTTTTGAAAATTGACGGTCTGTTTGTCAAGGATATCCTTGAAGACAAGGTCGACCGGGCAATGGTCGAGTCCATTAATTCTGTGGGTCATGTAATGGGTAAGCAGACCATTGCCGAGTTCGTTGAAAATGAAGCTATTCTGCAGCAACTGAAAGACCTCGAGGTGGATTATGCCCAAGGCTACGGTATCGCCAAACCGGTGCCTCTGGATGAAATCAAGTTTTAAAATGTTGAGGTTTCAGCATTAGCCTGGTTGAAAACAATAAGCATGCGAACAACATCCTGCCTGATGATGGGCTGCTTTTGTACTATCCCGCCTTTTATTCATCTGATATTGCCGAAGTTTTTGCCTCTAACTTTTCTAAAACGATCGCGTGGCAACAGGAAAAAATATGGGTGTACGGTCGTTGCCACTTAGTGCCGCGATTGATGGCCTGGTATGGTGATCCAGATGCCAGCTACGCGTATTCCGGTGTTGATCATGAACCACTGCCCTGGACTGAAGAACTGCTACATGTTCGTAACGATATGCAGAACTTGAGCGGGCATGTGTTTAATAGCGTTATGCTGAATCTTTATCGCAACGGACGCGATTCAATGGGGTGTCATGCGGATAATGAAACAGAACTTGGGCACAATCCTGTGATAGCGTCTGTGAGCCTGGGCGAAACTCGTTTAATACGCTTTCGGCATAATAAATCCAGGAAAAAATTCGAGCTGGAACTTAAGGATGGAGATGTGTTGATTATGGGGGGAGAAATACAGCATCATTGGCGGCATGAATTGCCAAAAACAGCTAAGGAAAAATCTGTCCGAATCAATTTAACATTCAGGCAGATCATCGTTAGGGCAATTTAATGGGCGGGTTCGCCTGAAAAGCTGAAAAGCATAGTTAATCAGCTTATCAGGCCTCTAAAGACAACATCTAACGTATTGCCTTAAAACCGATATCTGTCCGGTAGTAAACATTATTCCAGCTAATCTGGCGGGTCAGCTGGTAGGCGTTCTGCTGAGCCTGGGCAATATCGTCACCCAGAGCGCAGGCGCATAAAACCCGGCCACCTGCAGTCACAATGGCTTGATTCCGTTGCCGAGTGCCAGCATGAAACACCTTGCTGTCGCTGGAATTTTCCTGCGGCAGGCCCTTAACTTCGTCACCTTTGGCATAACTGTCTGGATAACCACCGGCAGCCAGTACGACGCCTAGTGCGGCGCGTTCATCCCATTCGGTCGTATGTTGATCAAGTGTCTGTTGCAGCGCGGCAGAGCATAACTCAACCAAATCACTTTTCAGGCGCATCATGATTGGTTGGGTTTCAGGGTCGCCAAAGCGGCAGTTGAATTCCAGTACTTTGATGTCACCTTGTGCAGTGATCATTAAACCCGCGTATAAAAAGCCGGTGTAGGTATGACCATCAGCCTGCATGCCCTGCAATGTCGGGTTTATTACTTCAGCCATGGCTTTTTCGTAAACCTTATCTGTAACCACGGGCGCGGGCGAATAAGCTCCCATACCGCCAGTATTGGGGCCAAGATCACCATTATCACGGGCTTTATGATCCTGTGATGTTGCCATAGGCAAGGCCTGCTTGCCATCGGCGATCACAATGAAGCTGGCTTCTTCGCCTTCCAAAAACTCTTCGATCACCACGCGATGCCCGGCTTCGCCGAAGCGGTTGCCAGCCAGCATGTCGTTGACGGCATCTATGGCTTCCTGTTCGGATTGGGCCACAATGACGCCTTTACCCGCCGCCAGACCATCCGCCTTGACCACAATCGGGGCACCTTTTTGTTGAATATAGGCAATGGCTGGCGCGGTTTTGGTGAAGGTCTGGTAATCCGCAGTAGGAATGTTATGGCGAGCCATAAAATCCTTGCAAAAGGTTTTTGAGCCTTCCAGTTGAGCCGCTTCTGCCGTTGGGCCAAAGCAGTTCAGTCCGGCCTGTTGAAAACGGTCCACAACGCCTGCTACCAGGGGCACTTCCGGGCCAACAATGGTCAGTCCAATATTTTCCTGTTGTGCAAATGTCAGTAGGCCATCAATATCATCGGCATTGATAGCAACATTTTGCATATTTGATTCAAGCGCAGTACCCGCATTACCCGGGGCGACAAACACCTGCCCGGCGGAAGGCGATTGTGCTGCTTTCCAGGCCAGTGCATGTTCACGGCCACCGCTGCCAATTATCAGTATTTTCATCTCGCTACCTGTTAATGTCTGAAATGACGCATGCCGGTAAAGACCATGGCGATATTATGTTCATTGGCTGCTGCAATTACTTCATCGTCGCGTACCGAGCCGCCGGGCTGAATCACTGCGGTGATACCGGCCACTGCGGCTGCATCAATACCGTCTCGAAACGGAAAAAAAGCATCAGAAGCCATGACTGAGCCGGCAACTTCAAGGTCTTCATCAGCGGCTTTGATGCCGGCAACTTTGGCTGAATACACACGGCTCATCTGGCCAGCACCGACACCAATGGTGCGGTTGTTTTTACCGTAAACAATGGCATTGGATTTTACGAATTTGCCTACGTTCCACACGAACAGCAGGTCACGAAGTTCTTCATCTCCTGGCGCGCGCTGAGTGACGATTTTCAGGTCCTGAGTTGTAATATTTCCGAGGTCGCGATCCTGAACCAGCAGGCCACCGGCGACGCGTTTATAATCAAACGCAGCCGCTGGTTCAGTGGGCCATTGGCCACATTCAAGTACCCGAACATTGGTTTTTGCGGCCAAAACATTACGTGCAGCATCACTGACAACCGGCGCAATGATCACTTCAACAAACTGGCGTTGAATAATTTCTGACGCCGTGGCTTCATCCAGTTCGCCATTAAAGGCGATGATGCCGCCAAAAGCCGAGGTTGGGTCGGTAGCATAGGCCAGGTCATACGCGGCGAGCAGGCTGTCTGCGACAGCAACACCACAGGGGTTTGCATGCTTAACAATGACGCAAGTGGGTTGATCACTGAATTCCTTGACGCACTCCAGTGCGGCATCGGCATCGGCAATATTGTTATAGGATAAGGCCTTGCCTTGTAGCTGAGTAGCTGCGGCAATGCTGCCTGCAGATGGTGTTTTTTCTGTATAGAAGGCTGCCCGTTGATGTGGATTTTCGCCATAACGCATGCTTTGGCTGTGATGAAACTGCAGATTTATCACTGGCGGAAACGTTTGCTCCAGCGTGTTGCCCAGATAGCTGGAGATGGCCGTATCGTAACGCGCAGTATGCTGGAAGCTTTTCAGTGCCAGGTTAAATCGGCGTTGTTGAGACAGGCAGCTGTCACGTTCATGCAATTCGGCCAGAATGCTGTCATAGTCAACAGGGTCTACCACCACGGCGACATCGTTATGATTTTTGGCTGCGGCACGGATCATGGTTGGTCCGCCAATATCAATATTTTCGATGGCCATCTCCAGGTCACAGTCAGCACGCGCGATGGTCTGTTCAAAGGGGTACAGATTAACAACCACCATATCAATCGGCGTGATGCCATTTTCAGTCATCACGCTGTCATCCACGCCGCGACGTCCCAATATGCCACCATGAATTTTCGGATGCAGGGTTTTAACGCGGCCAGCCATCATTTCAGGGAAACCGGTGTAATCAGAAACTTCGGTGACAGCAACATTATTGTCCATTAATAATCTGGCAGTGCCGCCGGTTGAAAGCAGTTCGATGCCCAGTTTTTCGAGTTGCTGGCAAAATTCGAGCACACCTGATTTGTCGGAGACGCTGATTAAAGCGCGGCTGATTTTCTTATTCATGAATAGTGTGTAAAGTTGTTAAATGGGATCTACTGAACTAATTGTCTTTAGCCTGAGAATCAATCAATGTTATACAACGCCATTTTTTTGCGTAAAGTGCTTCGGCTTAAGCCAAGTGTCTTGGCGGCTTTAGACTGATTTTGTCCGCAATGCTTTAAAACAGTTTCTAATAATGGTTTTTCTACTTCAGTGAGTACCATTTGATAGACGGCACAGGCATCGTGTCCGTTGAGCTGGGAAAAATAATTTTCCAGCGAATATTTGACATGCTCTGAAAGCGTACATGACGGTGCCTGGTCGGGGCGATCTGTATTGTTATTATCGTTACTTGGTTGCATGATGGTGTGTGCGTTACAGATTAAAACAAGGCGTTGACAAGCGCGAGTTGATTTTGGGGGTGTTCAGCTTTGAAGATAAGCTGTATATCATGTTTCGATGTATGAGGTAGATGCCCAAAATACCAGCCAATATGTTTTCGCGCCATGTGCACCCCTTTGGTGTTACCGTAAAAGCTGTATAAAGCGTCTAGATGTTGGTTAATGAGTTGAAGAATTTCATTTTTCGTCAGACGTGTAAGCGAGCAGGTGGCGTCCATTTTTTGCAATATTTCTCGGAAAACCCACGGCTTTCCCTGAGCTGCACGGCCGATCATAATGCCATCAGCGCCGGTATGCTCAAGTACCTGTTGAGCTTTTTCGGCGGTGGTGATGTCACCGTTGGCAATGACCGGTATACGGATGGATTCTTTAACGGCTTTAATCGTGTCGTACTCAGCATGTCCATTGAATTTGCAAGCGCGAGTTCTTCCGTGGATGGTCAGTGCCTGGATTCCGCTGTTTTGTGCAATGTTGGCAATGCGCACGGCGTTGCGATTATTCTTGTCCCAACCGGTACGAATTTTCAATGTCACGGGGACATCAACGGCTGATACCACGGCATCCAGAATGCGCACTACTTTGTCTTCATCTTTCATCAGGGCTGATCCTGCTGCGACAGAGCAGACTTTTTTAGCGGGACATCCCATGTTGATGTCAATAATTTGAGCGCCTCTGGCGACATTAAGGCGTGCCGCATCAGCCATCTGCTGAGGTTCGGTTCCCAGGATCTGTACGGAACGGATCCCGGAAACGCCCGAGTGATCCGTTTTTTGCAGCGTGCGTTTATGTTGCTGTAAATGGGGGTTGGAGGCGACCATTTCAGAAACGGTCAGACCCGCCCCCATTTGCGTGCACAACTCGCGAAAAGGCCTGTCGGTCACGCCCGCCATCGGTGCAAGAATGAGATTGTTGGGTAATGGGTAGGGGCCAATCCGCATGGGCGTTTTTTTACGGGAAAAACTCCCTATTATAGGCGTATTTTGATTGGGATAAAAGAACCCTTTTTAAGAACAATAGCGTTTAAAAAAGAATTATTTGTTTGGGGTATCGGTAAAGTAAGGGTTGTTACGGTCATCCTCGTGCAGTTTTGCCTTGTTCTCTTCACTAATGTGCCAAAAAGACTGATCAATTGAACCATCCTGATAATGTTTTTTACGTTCGTGAGTGAATGGGCACCACCAGTTTTCAACCACTTTTACCAGATAGGTATGCCATTCAAACAGGGCGACACTGTAGGGACAATACCAGTTGCAGTTAAAAATCCAGTACAGTTTTGACTGGGCAAAGCTGAAGCGGGTTAAAAAGGAATAACTGCGCATGGTGATCTGGCTTTTATATGTATAACGATGACTTGAATGATCCGGAATAAAATCGCGCCACGTCTTGACATTTTCGCCGCCCACCAGGCGCAGGCTCCAATAGGTTAAATAGGCACTGAGAATGACAAATGGCAAGGTCAGTATCGGAAGATAAATGAATAACAGTCCGACACCTCGAGAGAGCATGGATCGTTTAGTGTAATTGTATCCGATGTTGACGCGGTCTTGGCATGAGTCACAGGCTTTCATTGGTTCTCCTCTTTGTAACAGTTTGTCTTTTCCGGGCTTGCAGGTTAAGACGTAAATGAAAAAAGCCTGATACTCAGGCTTTGCTATTCGAACACGTATTATAAGCTGGGAGAAACAGAGCAGAAAAAGGTTTTTAAATAATTTGTTTCTGCCATGGCGGGATGGATGGGGTGGTCAGCCCCCTGGCCTTCCTGGGCAAAAACTGTCAAGTGGCGATCAATATGGCGGGCACTGGAACGGAGAATTTCATGCAGATTCTCTCGTTGCAGGTGATGCGAGCAGGAAGCAGAAATGAGTATGCCGTTTTTATTTACAAGCTGTAAGGCCAGTCGGTTGAGTTGCTGGTAGGCTTGATAACCGTTTTTAAAGTCTTTTTTACGTTTAATCAGGGCGGGCGGGTCGAGAACAATGATGTCAAAATGCTGGTTCTGATCGCGGCATTGTTTCAAGAAGTCAAAAGCATCCTGGCGAATAGCCGTGACTTTATCAGCTACGCCATTGAGCCCGGCATTTACACCAAGTTGATCCAGAGCGGGTTGTGAGCTGTCGACAGCCGTGACATGAGTCGCCTGGTTTAAGGCAGCAGGAATACCCCAGGCCCCGGCATAAGAGAATACATCGAGTACCGTTTTGTCTTTACAAAGCGAGGCCAGTTTAGCCCGGCTGTTACGATGATCAAAAAACCAACCGGTTTTTTGGCCATGTTCCAGGTCGATCTGAAATTGCGCCTGGTTCTCCTCAATGAAAATGGACTCCGGCAAGGTGCCGTAAGCAATTTCATCCGTTTGGGGTAGATTTTCCATTTCTCTGAGCGAGAGGGCGTTTTTTAGGAAAATGGTCTTGGGTGAGACCAGTTCAATCAGAGCATCAAACAGGAGTGGTTTTAACGCGTCCATGCCGGCCGTGGTGATTTGTACGCACAGCACGTCACCATAACGATCAATGACCAGGCCAGGTAACCCGTCGCTCTCACCAAAAACCCAGCGGTAAAATGGGGCGTCAAACAGTTGCTCACGCAGTGAAAGTGCTGTTTGCAATCGATCGGTAAAAAAACGTTTTGAAATACTGATATTCGTCTTACGGGTTAGCAGACGTGCACAAATCAAAGAATGCGGGTTGATATAAGCAATGCCCAGCTCTTTTTTTGACGCGTCTTTAAGTATCACCCGTTCCCCTGGAGAGAATTGTTCTAATGGACTGAGTGTGCAGTCAATTTCATTGCTAAATACCCAAAGATGTCCTTGGCGCAAGCGTCGGTCTTCGTTTTTCTTTAAATAAAGTTCAGGAAATGTCACTGGTATAATTTGAAGTTGTAGCCGCCAATTTTTTGTTCAGTTGCGGCAATAGAGATAGAAATTTCAGTGGTTTCATCGGGCGCGAGATATTTTTCGGCAGCCAGATAATCTTGAGCTGAAAATAGCCGTTCGGCAAAAGCCTGACCGGTAAAATTTACCAGGGATAACTGGATTTTTGGATAGGGCTGAGGAAACGGGCCTTCATTCAGCAAAATTGTTTTGAATGAAAAGGCGTGGGGTGATTGGTTTTCCAATGAACCAGAGAGAATACTGATTTCTTCCAGATTCTTATAATCGTCAATGCTACAGCCAAAGACAGAACATAGCTGAGCCAATACCGGTCGAGTAGCCGGACGTTGCACCAAATGCGCTGTCTGAAAATAAAAAAATTGAAAGATGAGTAATACTGACCCCATCACACATCCAGTCAGCCACACATGTTGTGGCGGGTTGTTTTCAACAGGCGATGATTCGGCAAAATGATTTGACGGAGCTTCCGGTAGCTCACTGTCTATCAGTGGCGATTCGCTAATAAATTCCAGTGAATCAAACAGGCTGTCACATGCGGTGCATTTCAACATGCCGCGGGTTGATCGCAGATCTTCAAGACTTAATTGATGCTGGTGTTTGCAATGAGAGCAACGGGTAAACATATTTCGTATCATTTTGCAGTCAAGTATCCTTCAAGCATACACCATTCCTCCTGATGTTGAAGAGGGGCAAAGCTGACCTTGTGTTGTTGGTAGGCGTTGATAACATCCTCTGCCTGTTCAAGCAGGATACCAGACAATAGCAAATGACCATTGGGTTTTAG
The DNA here is from genome assembly GCA_006844705.1 of Methylococcaceae bacterium. Lineage (GTDB taxonomy): Bacteria > Pseudomonadota > Gammaproteobacteria > Methylococcales > Methylomonadaceae > Methylomarinum. Next base: position 69,746 of record SPJS01000066.1, read on the forward strand.
CAAACTACTGATGGTGCCCGCTAACTCAATCAGGGGGCCGGCAAGAATATTGGCCATCACAAGGTCATATTGATTGGAGGAAAACTGCTCGGGCAAGAAGCAATGAATGTGTTGCGAGACTCGGTTTTTTTCAGCATTACTATGTGTGGCTTCCAGTGCCTGTGGGTCGATATCAATGCAATCAGCGTGGCCAGCGCCCAGCAAAACCCCGGCCATTGCCAAAATGCCCGACCCACAGCCATAATCGACAATGCTTTTGTTGTCCATTGAGTGGTTGGCCAGCCATTCGAGGCATTGAGCGGTGGTAGGATGTGTACCTGTGCCAAAAGCCAGTCCGGGATCCAGTGTCATGATCACAGTAGTGTCTTCTTCGACTTGCTGGTCAGAAGGACAGACCCAAAGCCTTTTACCAAATTTGGTTGGCTTGAAGTGTTCCATCCAGCTTCGCTCCCAGACCTGGTCTTCAAGTATTTCAAGGTGCCAGCTATGAGCTATTTCCAGGGGGGTATAGTCATGCAAAATCTGTTTGATAAGTTCAGTTTCTGCATCCATTTCATATAATGCAATGACGCGTGTTTGATGCCATAGTTTAGTTTCCCCGGGTAAAGGCTCATAGACCGGGTGGTCTTCGGCATCTATGTAAGTTACTGAAACAGCACCTGTTTCACTGAAAAAGTCGGAAAGTTGAGGTGCGGTTTTTTGATCCGAAACGACAGAAATTTGTTGCCAGGGCATGAGGAAGTGCTTATTTCACAAAAGATAAGCTGAAAAGCGTGTTGGCTTTTCAGCTTGGGTAAGATGATCAGATGAGACCCAGTTTCTTTTCCAGGTAATGTATGTTACGCCCGCCCTGGACAAAACCACTGTCAGACATAATATCCTGTTGTAACGGTATGTTGGTTTTAATGCCGTCAATGATCATTTCGCTGAGTGCTGTTTTCATACGGGCAATAGCACTGTTCCGGTCATCGCCATGGGCAATCAGCTTGCCTATCATGGAATCATAATACGGAGGTACCACATAGCTATTGTAGATATGAGTTTCGCAGCGGATACCTGGTCCGCCGGGCATGTGAAACTGGTCAATTGTACCCGGACAAGGCATAAAGTTTTTCGGGTCTTCCGCATTCAGACGACATTCAATCGCATGGCCGGTAAAGGTGACTTGTTCCTGAGTGATGGATAACGGTTCATTGGCCGCAATGCGCAACTGTTCCTTAACAATATCAAAGCCGGTGACCATTTCTGTGACCGGGTGTTCCACTTGTACCCGGGTGTTCATTTCAATAAAGTAGAACTCGCCTTTTTCATACAGGAATTCAAAAGTACCGGCACCACGATAGCCGATGTCTACACAGGCTTTCGCACATAATGTGCCCATTCTGTTGCGTTCTTCTTCGGTGATACCGGGTGCAGGCGCCTCTTCGACGACTTTTTGGTGACGGCGTTGCATGGAGCAGTCACGTTCACCCAAGTGGATAACGGTGCCGAAATTATCAGCCAATACCTGAAATTCAATATGACGCGGGTCTTCAAGGAATTTTTCCATATAAACCGTATCATTACCGAATGCAACACTGGCTTCCGCTTTTGTCATGGTGATCGCATTGACCAGTGCCGCCTCTGTATGCACGGTACGCATGCCGCGACCACCGCCTCCGCCAGCGGCTTTTATAATCACCGGGTAGCCTATCTCCTGGGCCATTTTCAGGTTGCTTGCATTATCATCCCCCAATGGATCCCCGTTACCGGGCACGCATGGGATACCGGCCTCCTGCATGGCTTTTTTGGCGGAAATTTTGTCGCCCATCAAACGAATAGTTTCAGCTTTAGGGCCTATAAAAATAAAGCCACTTTGGCTGACTTTTTCAGAAAAATCGGCGTTTTCAGACAAGAAACCATAGCCGGGGTGGATGGCTTCGGCATCAGTAACTTCAGCGGCGCTGATGATGGCGGGAATGTTTAAATAACTTTCAGTTGAAGAAGCCGGGCCAATACAGACGGCTTCATCTGCCAGGCGAACGTGTTTTAAATCACGGTCGGCAATGGAGTGAACCGCGACTGTTTTAATATCAAGCTCACGGCACGCTCTGAGAATACGCAGGGCAATTTCACCCCGGTTTGCAATTACAATTTTATCGAACATGTGTAGTGACCTCTGCTTATTCGATGATAAACAGAGGCTGGTCGTATTCAACCGGCTGTGCGTTTTCAATCAGAATCTGTTTAACAATACCGCTTTTGTCAGATTCGATCTGGTTAAGGATTTTCATGGCTTCAATAATACACAGCGTGTCGCCCGCCGAGACGGTTTGGCCAACCTCTACAAACGGGGTTGCACCTGGCGATGCGGAGCGATAAAACGTCCCGACCATCGGAGATTTCACCGCATGTCCGCTAAAACTTTCTGGTTCGGCTGCAGGGATGTTTGCCACAGGCGCAGCCTCAATAGATGCTGCCGGGGCACTGGCAGGCATGACCATCGGTACGGGTGCCGGAACAGGAGTCACCGCGGAAGAAACACGGCTGATTCTAACCGATTCTTCGCCTTCACTGATTTCCAGTTCAGCAACATCAGATTCCTCGATGATCTCGATTAATTTCTTGATTTTTCTTATGTCCACTGTTTTTTACCCCTCAACTAGTATTTGATGTGCGGCTTGCAAAGCCAGTTCATATCCTGTTGCGCCCAGTCCACAAATCACTCCTTTCGCAATATCAGAAAAATAAGAGTGGGTACGGAATGGTTCGCGCGCATGTATATTGGAAAGATGGACTTCAATAAAAGGAATTTTGGTAGCAAGAAGTGCATCTCTCAGAGCGACACTGGTATGTGTAAATGCCGCAGGATTAATAATTATAAAGTCGGTTTTAGCTTCAAAATCCTGGTGAATCTGAGCGATGAGTTCATATTCAGCATTACTTTGTAAAAAAGCGAGCTGGTGACCAAGATTTTCAGCCATCAGGCTTAGTGCCTGATTAATATGTTCCAGAGTTTGATTGCCATAATGGGTAGGCTCACGTCGACCAAGCAGATTCAAGTTTGGGCCGTTTAAAATTGTGATTGATGCCATGAATATTATGGGTGCAAAGCCTGTGTTGATTGTTATTTCTGAATTTTGGTGATTTCCATGAAATTACCAAAATTTTAAAGAGCATAGGTGATTTTTAACTGCGTTTTTTTTAATTTTATTGAATTCAATCCTTCTCTTGGCGCAATTGTGCATAATTTGCAAAGAATTGTCCAGATATAAGTGATTTCTTGAATGTTAGGGGGGGGATCGTGTTATTTGCCGCGGTTTAACAGGTAGGGGGCGTGTACCCAAGCGTGATTTCAGGGAGGCAGAGAATGCGGCCTACTCGAGCAGGCCGCATGAAAAGACTGGGTTTTAAGATAATTGGTTTAGTTGATTTTGGGCCTGCTGGCAACAACCCCCAGTAAAGCAAGAATTGAACTCAATAAAAATAAGCCGGATAAAGGTATTTGAGTGCTTGACGGAACGACGTGCAAACTCACTGAGGTTGCCGTCTGAATCACTTCAAATTGACCGTCGCTAAATCCCGGTAGTTCAACATTCGCAAAGCTTCCAGTCACACTGTCAGCAGTGATAATGGTGAAAATATCTCCAGGCTCAGGGGTAAACCCACTTTCCAGAACAACTTTCAAGTCTCCACTCAGCGTTATTGAGCCATCGGTACACGTCGTGTCGAATTCAGTAAGGCTTTTCAGCGTAACTTCATGCGCTTCACTCAATTGACTGAAATCGATGTCGCCAACAAAGTTACAGCTATTCAGCGCCGCCTGTGACCAATCCAGTACGATGTTCCAGTCAAACTGGCGATCTTCTGCCAGTGTTGGAGACGTTTCATTATCCACTACCGATAATATACGAGCAGGAGGCGTTGCCGTGGCATCCCGGCCGTAAATGAAATCCTGATCTTCAACGATCACTTTATAGGCTTTATTCAGTTGCAATGCACGTCCACGCGATGGCGTAATGATGTCGTGTACATCTTGCGCACTGGCAAGCGCAACGGTATTGACTGAACCGTCGGCATGATAATAACGCGCTTCCAGTTCAGGGTTGCTGCGGAATTCTGTGCCGCCTCCCACGCGTTCCAGATAGGTTTGAATTTCGGTTTTGGTTTCACCCATATTTGGAACATCTCTCATTCCTTTCAGGTTGATATAGCCCCAGCCTGTAGCACCGTCTATTTTGCGCGGAAAACTGAATGTTTTATCAATAGTAGAGCCAATTGAGGTGTGGCAGCCCATGCAGAACACATTTTCTTCAAAGGTGTTCCAGCGTAATCTGCCGTTTTTGTTTTCAATAAATCCGGTGATGTTCCAGCCGAATTTACTGCTCAGCCCGTCATGTCCCTTGTTGATATAAGTAGGCAGGTTGCCTTCTTCTTTTTCCAGGTTTTCTTCAATATACCAGTGTTCAAGTTGAAAATGGCGGCTTTGTAGTTCACGTACCATGTAGCGAACTTCTTTCATGCGTGTGGAGATAGAAATATCACCCGCTTCATCAAAGCCAACATAACGTACAGTATGCAAAAACTCTGTGCCCTGTGGATAAACAAAAGGAATTAGATCCACATTATTAGCCATACCAACATAGTGCTCACGCTGAGCATTCACTTCAGAAACAGCTGTCGTTAACTGACCATCTCCGTTGAGGTCAACATTGATGACTTGCTCGTTGAAGGTCAACGCGCTCATGGTGTTTTTGCCTTTGATGTTTGCTTCAATCAGCGCCAGGTTGGCCTTGTAGACATCACGCGAGAAACTGCCCTCTGAGGTTTTGTAGAAAATTGCAGGCAGACGAATCATGACATCATCGGTACTGCCGTTGGTCGGCCAGAAAGTAGTGGGTAGAGGTTTGTAATTAAACGCGACCCACCAGCTGCCATCCAGTGCAAACCCTTCACTATCAAAAGCGGCGGCGCCTTTTTCAAGGTCTTTCAGGTCTGGAATCCAGCCAGTGAAATTGGCGTCTATCAGGCGTTGTTTTAACTCGGTGTAGTTGTCCTGATCGATATAAGCAAGAATGTCCTGATCGGAAATCGCGTTGACGCGTGCACTGCGGTCTTCAAACAGGTTAAACCAATGGTTGGTTAAGCCCTGGTCACTAAAGCTGTAGGCTTCCTGCAATTCACGGTCGTTCTTGGTGTTTTCCCGTCCGGGGATTTCATCCTGATGGCATACATAACATGGGTTATGTACGGAATTGCTGTCGGTATAACATTGTGGCGGAATAGGCGTTTCGCGATTGAACATCATTGCAATGTCCTGTACGCCTTCAGGCATCCACGGTAAAACAGTATCGTCAGTTTTTAAGCGATCAAGAATTTGTTGATAGTATGGTGTTGAATCGGCGTAAATAGATGCTGAAAATGTTGCCAGCATTAATACTCCGAGCGTAGTTATTGGTTTCATTGTTTCCCCCGGTAGAAATTATGGATTTTGTGAAATAATTCACAAATGACTGCCAGAGGAATATAAATAAAAAAAATGACAGGAATGCGTCAGAAAAGTGAATGTTATGTGTCTATTGGGCTGAAATTCTTAGGTTGGACGATAGTTTTGGCTGTAGAGCCCATTATTAAGGCTATTTATTTGATGCCGAGTTTGGGGACACGTATGTTCTCTACCATCTGTTGGATGTGCTCTGCGGGTGCTGGAGTGAATCGACTGATCAGTAATGCGACCAGAAAATTAAGCAGCATGCCGATGCTGCCAATGCCTTCCGGCGAAATGCCGAATAGCCAGTTGGCAGGGATGTTTTCGGCCACAGGCTCGATAAACACACCTTTAAAATAGACGATGTAAGTGAGGGTGAACACCAGCCCGGTGAGCATGCCGGCAATAGCGCCATAATGATTTATACGCTTGGAAAAAATGCCCAGGAAAATGGCCGGGAACAATGATGACGCTGCCAGCCCGAATGCAAAGGCGACAACTTGAGCCACAAAGGCGGGCGGGTGCATGCCCAGATAACCGGCCACACAAATAGCGGCGGCGGCAGCCAGACGCCCACTCAGCAATTCCTGTTTTTCGCTGATTGAGGGCACAAAGGTTTTCTTCAACAAGTCATGTGAAATGCTGGATGAAATCACCAATAACAGACCGGCTGCGGTAGACAGCGCGGCGGCAATGCCACCCGCCGCGATCAAAGCGATGACCCAATCAGGTAAATTGGCGATTTCTGGGTTGGCCAGCACCATAATGTCGCGATCAACATAAATTTCATTGGCAAATAATGCGCCTGTGCTGATTTCGCCTTTACCGGGGTTTAATACTACACGCTCCCCGTGTCGGCCTCGGTTGTCACCATCAAATTGTGGTTTGCCGTCAGTTGCGTTGCCTGCGGCATACTGCACCTTGCCATCGCGGTTATGATCAAACCAGGCCAGCAGGCCGGAGTTTTCCCAGGTGGCGAACCAGTTGGGCATGTTCTGGTAAGCCGTGCCGAAACCGCTGCCGTTTACGGTATTAACCAGATTCATTCGTGCCAAAGCACCTACGGCAGGTGCGGTGGTGTAGAGCAGGGCGATAAAAACCAGGGCCCATCCGGCAGATCGTCTGGCATCGCGTACTTTGGGCACGGTGAAAAAGCGGACGATCACATGAGGCAGCCCTGCCGTGCCCACCATCAGGGCCACCGTAATGGCCAGTACGTCGATCATGGATTTATCATTAAAGGGGTCGGTGTATGACGTAAATCCCAGGTCGAGTAATACCTGGTTCAGCGTTTGCAGCAAATAGCCGGAACCGTCCAGCATGTGTGAGCCCAGCGCGATTTGTGGGAGTGGGTTGCCGGTAAATTGCAGCGCCAGAAAAGCTGCAGGGACAGTATAGGCAAATACCAGAATGCAATATTGCGCGACCTGGGTATAGGTGATGCCTTTCATGCCACCGAGTACGGCATACACAAACACGACGAACATACCGATGATCAGTCCGGTATCGATCGGTACTTCCAGAAAGCGGGAAAATACAATGCCGACGCCGCGCATTTGTCCGGCAACATAGGTGAAGGATATAAAGATCAGACAGATGACGGCAACCACTCGGGCAAAGGTGGAGCCGTATCGGTCGCCGATAAAGTCCGGCACGGTAAACTTGCCAAATTTACGCAAATAGGGAGCAAGTAGCATCGCCAACAACACATAGCCGCCGGTCCAGCCCATTAAATACATGCCGCCTTCATAACCAAGAAACGCAATCAGTCCGGCCATTGATATGAATGATGCGGCCGACATCCAGTCTGCTGCGGTGGCCATGCCGTTGACTACCGGGTGAATATGTTTGCCAGCAACATAAAATTCACTGGTAGAGCTGACCCGTGAAGCAATTGCGATTGCAAAATACAACAGAAAGCTTGCGCCAACAGTGATATAGGTGAGCGTTTGCAAATCCATTATTCTTCCTCCACGCCGAATTGACGTTCCAGGCGATGAATTTGAAACGAATAATAAAAGATCAGCAGGATAAATGAATAAATCGAGCCCTGTTGAGCAAACCAGAAACCTAGTGGATAGCCACCGAGCTTGAATTGATTTAGAAACTCAACCAGCAAAATGCCACAGCCGAATGAGACAAAAGCCCAGATAAACAGACATAAGGCAATCAGTTTCAGGTTGGCATGCCAGTATTGTCTGGCGAAATCGGTGGGCTCGTTTTCATTCATATATCAACCTCTTGGTATCAGGTGTCGGGTTGTTAAATCATCCAATACGGCATTAAACCCTTTTACCAGCACCGCATCAATACCTAGGAGGCTGTCGGATGATGGATGATGCTACTGCGGCGATGGGACATCGGCAAATTCGGTGGGAGACAGGCGTCCCTGTTCAAAGGCAATGGCGATATCGGAATCAATCCAGTCCTGTAAATCGAATTTATAGCAATCGGCTATCCAGTCTGGATGGATGGGGTGTTGATCCAGTTCCTGCAACACACCCCCCAGGTTAAACAGGATGACTTCAGGCGTTGATGACATAAGTGCGTGAATATAGTGTTTTTAAAATGTAAATTCTACGTGATTCTTTGTGGCGAGTATCCCAAAATAACTGTGCTCTGGCGCTGGAATGAATCATGATTTCTATACTCATTGTTGTTTTAAAATAAAACTATCAACCTGAACAGTGGAAAAAAAGATGCAAAAATACCTGATAGCCCCTGTCGAAGACTGGGTAAACTCAAAGCAAGCTGATGTGACTGAAGCGGTAGATCAGAACTCGCCCTTTTACTTTTTTCTGGTCGATTATCAGGACAAAGTGGATGAAGATCGCATCAGTTATTTTAAACATACGGTAGAGAAGGTAAATGATGCCTCGCGTATTGAAGATGCGTCTCTAAATTTGTATGAGTTGCAGGAAAATAATAACCAGGTAATTTTTCATCATGTGGATATTATTCGCAAAGGCGAGCGTTTCAGCGTGCTGGATGAAGACAAGATTTCTGTCACCCGGCGCGAAGTCAATCTGGAAAAACATATCACCAATAATCGTGAGACAGTCAGTTTTTCCATTGATGATCTGCGTCTAGGCGATATTATTGATCTAGCGATGACTGAAGTCGTTTATGCCGGGGAGCACCCGTTAAATGGCAAATATTACTACAACACCTTCTGGTTAAACTGGGGCTGTCCTGTTTATCATCAGCATGTGCGTTTGATTAATAACACTTCTGAACCTTTGTTGCTGCAACATTGTACTTATGAAAGCGGGCAGCATAGCATTAAGCATGAAGATGTCGCTCCCGGGACGGAATGGGGGCATCATTATCAAAAACTATCGGCCATGATGATCGATAATCTGGCGCCGTCCTGGTTATGGGTCAATCATCTTCTGGTTACGTCCGCGACGAGCTGGCCTGAACTCTCTGCTTATCTGTTTAATTTCTACAATGACCAGGGGCTGTTGAATGACAATTTTGAGAAAGAAGACCTGGATGATTTAGCGCTGGGAAAGGATACAGCTGAAAACATCATCAAAATTGTTCGTTTTGTGCAAAATGAAGTGCGCTATAAAGGTGAGAACTTTGGTATTTACACGCATACACCCAAAGCGCCAGAACAAACCCTGGGTAGGCGATATGGCGATTGCAAGGACAAATCGAATCTGATGGTTGCCTTGCTCAAACACATCGGGGTAAATGCACAACTTACCCTGGTCAATACGTCTCATGGCAATAAAGCCGGGAGCATGGATCCATCGCCTTTTCATTTCAACCATATGATTGTGCATGTGGAATTTAAAGGGCAGGAATACTATTTCGATCCAACGATAAAAAAACAGGGCGGTGACTTGAAGCATTGTGCCCAACTGGATTACGGCTACGGCCTGGTGTTAGCTGCACAGGGAGGAGAGCTTAAAAAACTGCCTTATGACCGGTCGCAAGAAGTCTTTCATTTAAAACACATTTTCGATTTTTCACAAGGTAAAAAAGGCCAGCAAACGCTGATGGTTAAACGGAAATATTACGCGCACCGGGCAGATAATATGCGCTACTATCTGCAATCGAATGAAAGCAGCAAGCTTGAAGAGGACTTTTTAGGTTATGCCAAGCAGGATACAGACCTGGACCTGACGACGACAAAGCCGTTAACCCTGGTGAATGATGATGTGGTTGATAACATGATTGAGCTGGAAGAAATCTATACCATCAACAAGCTTGAAGAAACCAACAAAGATGGCCAGGTGCATGTGCTTACACCGATTTATCTGGATTTTCCTGTCACCAAAAACGATGATTTTCCGCTACGGATTGAGCTGGAAGGCGCGATGACACATGATGTTGAAGCGCGATTCAAGAAAAAGCCGTTCCAGGGCGCAGACCAGAAAAAAGTTGAAAATGCCTGGCTGGAATATTCAGATAATGGGATGGTAAATAAAAACACCCTGTTTTTAACGGCTTCCGGTGTTCCCAAAAAGGCGTACGTGAGTAGCGGTGATCTGGATGCTTATCGTGACGGAGTTGAACAAATGCGCCTGCGCAGTTGCAATAACATTATATTTAAATCAAAGGATTCATTAGCAGATAAGATCGGCCATATCATGATGACGCTGGGCGGAACATTTTTGTTTTTTATGCTGTTTAAGGGATTAACCAGTTAAGGAAAGGCGGGCTTTAGGGTTGCCCTCTCCCGATTGGAAGAAGGCTGATGGAAGAGGTGTTGCTGAAACCCGTTCAGGTTAAGAAATGATATGGGTACGGCTAATTGGGTCATCCACGGAAACCCGCCCGCTATCAAGCGTGTTGAACATATGGGTGAACACCTTTCCGGGTTTGCCGTTCTTATCACTGGCAAAATAACCGTGCCCGGTAGGGAAGTCATATTTGCTGTTAACATCATCGCAATCAATGGCGAATACATTTTTTTGTACCCGGTCCATATCTTCAGGGCCGGTATGTCCCAGACGGCGTGAAGCGACTTTATTTTTCAGATTGGATACCTTGCTTGCCCGCAGAGCCAAATCATCCGATGCATAATAAACAGACACATTGCGCGAGGCTTCGCTGATCAAGTGACCGCGTTCTTCTGCTTCCAGCGTCTCGTTAACAACATCGGCGGCCATCATAAAGGTGTTTCTGAACAATAAGGGGACGCCATTCGCCAGATCGTACTTATCCCAGGCTGCCAGCGTTTCACGCAATACCCGATTGCCCATGGAGTGGGAGATGACATTCATTCGCTTCAGACAAGGCGCATGGTTGGCTTCACGCCAGAGCATAAATTTCTCCAGAACACGGGCAAAGGTAAATCCACTCATGTCGGCAGACTTCTGGTCATCCCAATAATCGCCTACCAGGCCAAAGTCATTATCACAAGGCCAAATCAACGGGATGACTTCGACCAGGTTTTTCTTTTCAGCATCGAATAATTTTTGCAGCTCCAATGCGCGTGGGAAAACATGCTCTTCGGGTAGGTTGGAAAAACCGTGAATATAAAAAAGCAATTGTTCAGCTTTACATTCTCTGAGTTTGTCCATCAAGGCCCCAGAACCTATTTCAGCGAAATCATTTTCACCCTTTCGTTCACAATAAAAAACCGAGTTGGCAGGCGCATTTTTGTTCAGATCAAATTTATAAGCTCTTCCCTTGCGGGTACGAATAGAGCCGACGGGCTCACGGTTGGTAATGAACAGCATGGAGACCTCCTCAGGTTCTTGTGAATACAACATCTGCGATTTGTTATATTGAGATGCAGAATACCTGATGCTAAGCCGCACTTATCGTGCAGTCAATGTAAAATTACCTTTATTCGTGGGGTAGCTTTTCTTGAAAGCTGTTATCTGATCAAAGTTTTCTGGAAAAGTGGCCAATGCGGGACAACAAGAATGCGGTCGCAAATAACCATACCGATGCAGGCGCAGGAATCTCTGATGGCCCTAACACATGCCATTGATGGCCTTCAGCAAACGTGTCGGTACCCTGGTTACCCAGGCGTCGCAGTACGGTACTTGGTGTCAGCAGATTAAGACGGGCGCCTGATGCGTTCTCGAAGGTACCTGCCATTGAAGAAATGGTTGTGCCGTCTTCATCGACAATGAGTAGCAAGGTAAGCGTATTGTCAGATTCGCTAAAACGCTGATTGCCGAACTGAAATGAAAAATCCTATTGATCATTTTCCAGGCTGACTCCAGAACCAGGGGTAAACAGAGAATCATCATAGGTAAAAGAGCCTGATACAGTATCATCCTCAGACAAATCGAATTGCGCACAATTTCCGGTTGAGTCACTGATGAAGGGGGCATCCTTATTCCAGGTCGATTCGAATGCCACGCTCACGGCTGCCGCAATAAGTGGAAACCAATAGTGCAGTGCAAGTGCAATTAATATATGCCTTCATAGTGAGGCTCCAGAGCGGGTTGAGCGTTAGATTTTTCACCGTCCCACAGATTACCAATTCATTGTAAATTTATGGCACAGCGGCATGGAATGAGGGTTAAAAATTAAATTTCGCAGAAAATGCGTATGCCTCATTCAACCAAAAACCCGGCAATGATGCTCTATCGTTGCCGGATTTTCTTAACAAGCAATGCCAAGTTATTATCTTCAGGGGTTTTATTCCCCATTAGATAATGAATTAATTCGTTGTCTTCCAGCTTAAGCAAGTCAAGAAAAGTATGTTGCTCTTGCAGAGAGGCTTGTTGATAACATTCATCGAGATAACGCTGACACATAATATCCAGCTCCAGGGTTCCACGACGACAACGCCAGCGTAATTTGTTGAGGTTTTCCATTGTTTAGAATCCCCCTCTCTCCATTGAAGAGAGGGGGTGTGAGGGGGAAAGTAAGTTAACCCAGGTTTTTCTGCACCAGTTGTTTTTTAACTTCGGCAATGGCCTTGGCCGGATTCAAGCCTTTTGGACAGGTGTCGGTGCAATTCATAATGGTGTGGCAGCGATATAACTTGAAGGGGTCTTCCAGTTCTTCCAGGCGTTCCCCGGCATTTTCGTCGCGGCTGTCGGCCAGCCAGCGGTAGGCTTGCAACAGGATGGCCGGGCCCAGATAGCGGTCGCTGTTCCACCAGTAACTTGGACAGCTTGTAGAGCAACAGGCGCACAATACGCATTCATACAAGCCGTCCAGTTTGGCGCGTTCTTCCTTGCTTTGCAGACGTTCGCTATCCGCCGGAGGCGGCGTTTGGGTTTCTATCCAGGGTTTGATCGATGCATACTGGGCAAAGAAATGGGTCATGTCCGGCACCAGGTCTTTCACCACATCCATATGCGGTAGCGGAAAAATTTTCACCGTGCCTTCGTAATCATCAATCGCTTTGGTACAGGCTAATGTGTTTTTGCCGTTAACATTCATCGCGCAGGAGCCACACACACCCTCGCGACAGGATCGTCTAAATGTTAATGTCGCATCGATTTCATTTTTGATTTTTAAAATCGCATCCAGCACCATCGGCCCGCACTGATCCATGTCGATTTCATAGCGGTCAATGCGCGGATTTTCCTGTGTATCCGGATCCCAGCGATAGACTTCAAACATACGAATGTTTTTGGCATCCGCCGCTGCTTTAAATGTTTTACCTTCTATCAGGCGCGAGTTTTTTGGTAAGACAAATTCAACCATTTAATAAACCCTCTCTTTTGGCGGGATCACATCAACTTCATCGGTCAGGGTGTACATATGCACCGGGCGGTAATCAATTTTAGTCTGTTGATTTTCCAGCCACATCAGACTGTGTTTCATCCACTTCTCATCATCACGTTTGGCGTAGTCTTCCCGCGCATGACCGCCACGGCTTTCGGTACGGTTACCGGCAGCATTAATGGTAACGACTGCCTGGCTGATCAGGTTATCCAGCTCCAGCGTTTCCACCAGGTCGGTATTCCAGATCAATGAGCGGTCACTGACGTTAACATCTGCAAAACTACTGGCCACTTTATCCATTTCGGCAATGCCTTCATCCAATGTTTCACCGGTGCGAAATACCGCCGCCTTACTTTGCATGACGCGCTGCATGTCCAGGCGAATATCTGCCGTGGTGCGATTACCATCCGCATTACGAATTCTGTCGAACCGATCCAGTGCCTTGTCACAGGCATCGTCAGCTAATGGTTTATGTGGACTGCCGGGTTTGATAAGTTCGGCACAGCGGATCGCCGCAGAACGTCCAAACACTACCAGGTCAAGCAACGAGTTTGAACCCAGTCGGTTAGCGCCATGCACCGAAACACAGGCGGCTTCGCCAATCGCCATCAAGCCCGGTACGATATGATCAGGGTCGCCGTCTTTCAGGGTAACAACTTCAGCACGGTAATTGGTGGGAATGCCGCCCATGTTGTAATGTACCGTCGGCAGTACCGGAATCGGCGCTTTTGTCACATCAACACCGGCAAATATACGCGCGGTTTCTGCAATACCTGGCAAGCGTTCCTGAATAATGGCCGGATCAAGGTGTTCGATATGTAAGTAAATATGGTCTTTCAGCTCACCAACGCCGCGGCCTTCATTAATCTCTATAGTCATGGCGCGGCTGACCACGTCACGAGAAGCCAGGTCTTTAGCTGTAGGCGCGTAGCGCTCCATAAAACGCTCGCCTTCAGAGTTGGTTAAATAGCCACCTTCTCCACGCACACCTTCAGTGATCAAACACCCGGATCCATACACGCCGGTTGGATGAAACTGGACAAACTCCATATCCTGCAAGCCCAGCCCTGCGCGTAATACCATGGCATTGCCATCACCGGTGACAGTATGTGCCGAAGTACAGGAAAAATAACTGCGCCCATACCCACCGGTTGCCAGTACAGTTTGATGTCCTCTAAATAAATGCAAGGAGCCATCTTCCAGACACCAGGCCAAGACGCCACGGCATTCATCGCCGTCCATAATCAAATCCAGCGCGATGTATTCGACGAAAAATTCGGCATTGTGTTTCAGCGCCTGCTGATACAGTGTGTGCAAAATCGCATGACCGGTCACATCTGCCGCTGCACAAGTGCGTTGCGCCTGCTCTTTGCCATAATGGGTGGACATACCGCCAAACGCACGTTGATAAATCTTGCCTTCCGGCGTGCGCGAAAACGGGACACCGTAATGTTCCAGCTCGATAATCGCCGGAATTGCCTCGCGGCACATGTACTCAATCGCATCCTGATCGCCCAGCCAATCGGAACCTTTCACGGTATCGTACATGTGAAAACGCCAGTCATCTTCGCCCATATTACCCAGCGCGGCGCTGATGCCGCCTTGCGCGGCGACAGTGTGGCTGCGAGTAGGAAACACTTTAGTGATGCAGGCCGTTTTCAAGCCTTTTTCAACCATACCGAAGGTGGCGCGTAATCCTGCACCTCCTGCACCGACCACCACGACATCATGTTTGTGTTCGATTATGTTATATCCTTCTGCCATGTTTTATCCTGTAGTAATAATTCTGAGAACGGCAACCAAGGCCATCAAACCGAGAAAGAAAAACAGCAGGTTTGCCGCCCAAACGGAGACTATTTTTTGCCATTCACCGGACACATAATCTTCAATCACTACCTGTACGCCTAGCGCCGCATGATAAAAAACAGCAAGAATCCAGGCAATGATGCACGCGCCGTTAAGGGGAGCATTTATCCACGCGGTAATTGCAGCATAATCAGCCTTGAAGACCAATTCCATCAACGCAAAAAACCAGAAACTTAATGGTACCAGCGCAACCGCTGTTACTCTTTGCAACCACCAGTGCCCGGAGCCGGACTTGGCAGAGCCCAGGCCGCGCGCACCTGCCAGCGGTGTTTTTAATTCCATGAGCCGTCCTTAATAAAAGATTAAAACCAGAAGAGTCAACACCACGGATGCCCCCAGTTCAATGGTGGCATAGCGATCCATGGTTGCTTTATCGAAGCTTGCACCTGCATCCCAGATAAGATGGCGAATACCGTGGCAAAGATGGAAGCTCAGCGCGTAAATAACGCCCAGATAGATCAGCTGCACAATGCCCATATTCATTGTCTGCTGAAGTTCAGCAAAACTTTGTGCGCCGGATGCAATCGCGGTTAAGACGCAGACAAATAAAACCAGTCCCAATGACAGGCAAACCCCTGTTATTCGATGGCTAATGGAGATAAGACCGGTAAGCGGTAATGTATAAATTTCAAGGTGAGGGGAGAGTGGGCTCTTTTGCTTCATGTTGTCATGATGTTATTGGTTTTCCCCAAGAATGAAGCAAAATAAATGGATGTCAAGTTTTTTTAGTACAGTAAAAAGATGACTGATTTACTGGGATTTCATAAGTTTATGAAAAGAATGTTAATCACCAGTAAAGGATACTTTTATGAGTCGATAATTTTCATTTGAATCAACAATAAATCAAAAGTCGACGCATCGTCCGTTTTTTTCCCAGTCGCCAAAGCGGGTGGGTTCCGGGCCTTTTACGCCACCAATTTCTTCAGGTTTGTGTTTTGATGGAGTGGATACACAGGCAGAATCATCAGATTCTGCCTGTGTATCCCGGTTCGGTGTATCCTTGTCTTTCATTACAAGGCTTTTGCGCCGGCACTGGCAATCCGGCTGTCTTCAGCAGAGGTTACACCACTGACGCCAATGCCACCGACAATCTGGCCGTGATAGACCAGCGGTACACCGCCTTCCACGGCAAGCATCTGAGGCATGGACAAAAAGCCCTGCTTGCCGTCATTGACCATTTGTTCCAGTGCCTTGGTCGGTGTCCTGAACATGACGGCTGTTTTCGCTTTGCTCGTGGCAAAATCTATGCTGCCCAGTTGTGCGTTGTCACGTTGCAGATAAATAAGATGGCCTCCCTGGTCGACAATCGCGATGACTACATCCAGGTTGGTAAACTTGGCTTCAGCTTCTGCTGCCATTGCTACACGTTTTGCATCGCTCAATGTCAGTCTGTAAATTTTTTCCAATTCAGTCCTCCACACAGGGGTTTCAGTAAATGACGGGTAAGGTTGATTATTGCAACTCGTAAAAGTTTAGTCAAAGCTTCGTCATTAGGTCAATATTTACTGAGCATATAATTTAAGGTACAAAAATGAGGGTGAGCTCAGTACAATTCTACATGTTGTGTGTCAGGAGTCTGTACAATTGAACGTAAACCAGGATTTAGCAACAGAACTCGAGCGCATTTACAAAAATGAGTTTCCACGCTTGTTGGCGGTGTTGATCCGAATTTTTGGCGCACAAAACTATGCGATGGCCGAGGATGTTGTGCAGGAAGCCTTTGGTAAAGCTTTGCTTGACTGGCGACAACACGGGATGCCTGATAATCCTTCTGCCTGGCTTATGCGCACAGCTAAAAATCAAGCGATTGATTATATTCGTGCCAGGCAGAACAAGGCGAAATTTGCCGATGATTTACACCGGTTGCTGGAAAGCGAATGGACGGTATCCCATACTGTTGAGCAAGCGTTTCATGAATTGAATGTTAAAGACGATCAATTGCGTATGATATTCATGTGCTGCCATCCTGAGATAAAACCAGACAATCGCCTGCCGTTTATCTTGAGGTCATTATGCGGCTTCAGTATTCAGGCAATCTCTCGCGCATTATTACTGAGCGAGGCGACGGTTAAAAAAAGGCTGTTGAGAACGCGTCAGCAATTAAAGAACCATAACTTTAATTTTCCAGAGCCTGCACATATGCAGGATGCAATGGATACGGTACATACCGTACTGTATTTATTGTTTAACGAAGGGTTTCACAGCTCGGACAGCAAGCAAAGTACACACCTGATGTTTTGCCAGGAAGCTATTGGCTTACTCAATCTATTGATAGACGAACCGAAAATAGCCAATAAGGAAACCCTGTCATTACTGGCACTCATGCATTTTCATATCGCCCGTATAGATGCGAGACTGGATGAACAGGGGAAGGCTATTCCTCTGGACAGGCAGAACAGGCAGCTTTGGAGTCGGCACTATTTAAACACCGCCAGTCAATTATTATCACTTGCCTGTGTCTATAGCCAGCGCAACACAGGGCGCTATTTTTACGAAGCGCAGATTGCGAGTGAACACTGCCGGGCAAAAACGTTTAGTCAAACGGATTGGGCCAACATTGTACAGCATTATCAAGAGCTTATTGATCTTACGCAATCCCCGGTAGCGGTGTTAAATCAGGCGGTGGCGATGGGGTATGACGGTGCGGTTGATGCCGCTATTTTGCAAGTCGAATCATTAGTTACTCATCAGGCGTTCAAACATTCGCATATGCCAATGGCCGTTTTGGCACATTTATATGCCATGGCCGGGCAGGTTGAGCGGGCGTATCAGCTAGCGGAAAATGCACGGCAACAGGGAGGCACTCCACATGAGCATCACTTGATGATGCAGCAAATAGAGCGCCTGGTTGAGTGTGGCTAGGAGACTGACGGATTATGGATGATGCTACTGCGGCGATGTCCCACTCGCCTCGCGACGAACCCCATAACCCGACAGCCTTCTAGCTAGTCGAATTTGGGCAGACTGCAATTGCACGGACTTCAATTTCAATGCCGGAATGAGCGAACACAGGGCAATCCTTGGCAATGGCAATGGCTTCATCCCAATTTTCAGCTTTGATAATTGAATACCCGGAGACCAGCTCTTTAAATTCAACTGCGGCAATGTCCGTGACAACCCCGGTTTGTGCCACTCTTTTACCGGAATATTCCAGAGGCGAACCTCCGCTGGTCAATTGCTCTTTGGCTTCAAGCGCCGCCAGCCATTGTCCCCAGCGTTCCATTGATACCGCCATTTCTTCCTGCGATGTGTTCTGCATCCATTCAGGATCGCCACCTTTGTATATCAACATAAAGTCTTGCATTGTATTTTCCTCATTTGGTTAAGGCACATGCCTCATCATTATGACGATTAACGGGTACGAAAGGAGACACTGAAGAGAATTTTTATGTTTTTTTTCCAGGTGAATTCGACGATGGGTTATTGCGTATCAGGCAGGCCATACCCGTTTCTTGCAAGATACATTGTGGTAGTGGTTTCACCGTTATCAGAGAAAGTATGGTGCATGGTGATATCAGGGAGTAAGTCGGCGACTTTCATAGGGAAAAATATGTCCAACGCAGCTTGTTGGGTAGCGTTGTTTTGCTGCACTTCAACTTTACAAAGAGTTGAACGGCAGTCCATGGCAAGTACAGACAGGTCCAGCAATTCATCACTGTCAAACGCCTGTTGCATAACCTCAATAGATTTGCTGGACCACTCATCATCAATGGTTTCGTTTTCATAGCTACTTGCAATTTTTGCCAACGCTTGTTGTGCTTCATGTTTAGCTGTTTGCGGATCAATTGCTTTATGTTGCTGATCTGATTCATTATCCTGTGCATGTTCTACAGCCTTGTTGTCCGAGGCCGACAAGGCTGAAAGCATGTGCGCTCCGTGTTCAACCTCTTGTTTTAAATGTGTGAGTTGGTTTTGCAGGGTTTCCATGTCTTTTTTTAGGCGTAAGACTTCGCCTTGCAGAGATGATAAAGGGGCTGATGCCATCTGTTCATATTGTGGCAAGGTGTGTTCAGCAATTGAGACTTTCGACGGGTTTTCAGTATCGACGTCATGTAATAGCCAAAAGGCTCCACCCATTACAATCGTTAACCCCATAAGGTTTGATAAGAGTGTTGCTTGATTCATGTTTTTTCTCCATTCAATAAATGGTTTTCTGGTGCAGGGTTATAAAAATCTTACGATTTAGGGGAATCCGACATTGTCGGGCTTCGCGAGCGGATTCCCCCTATGCTTAAAGCAATGTTTTTATCTTGAAACTGCTTGTAACAGTCGTGATTTAGCCGATGGCTTAAAATTCGTAAACAGATATTTCAGTGATTGATGAATAGGGCGGTAAAGAACAATAAACATTATGGTTTCCGCCATAGTTGGATTTATTAAGTCTCAAGTAGGTATTGAACCAACCTGATGTACTGTTGCTCCTGCCGGTAAAGTAGGATGTTGTGCCGTAATGACTGGAATTGGTTACTGAACAGTAGATTGAGCTTGAATGAGCACCATTTCTATACCCATAAATGCTGGCCGATATACCATAAAGACTGGTTATATCGGTTCTTGCCAACGGGCATGAAATCGATATGCTGGTACTGGAATTATTAAAAATCCTGCTGCCAGTGTAAGTCAAATCGGCTGCACGATTACCATAATAGGGTTGGCAAATAGAACCTGGATAAGCCGTTCTGTCAGCAGATGCCAGTGTAGAAGACAGTGCCAGGATTAACAGGCTGGTGAAACGGATGGTTTGCGTCAAAATTTTCATGGTTTTTCTCCAAAGTAAATGTTGTCAGGGCATAAATTAAATGTGATGCCCAGAGTGTATGGTTGTGGCTAAACCCTTGGTTTTATGAGCCCGGGTTTAACTTAATTCACCATGTCATTACACTTCGGGATAGAAAATTGGAGAATGCGAAAAAAAAAAATCGAAAAAGTGAAATATTACCGATAAGTTATGATGGCTGGCGTGAGGTTTTATGCGATAAATCAATGGTGTATTAACACATCATAAGCTAAAGATGAGAACTATTTGGCCCGCCCTAAAAAACGACATACACAATTGATATTAAAGGAAATAATGCCTTTTGACCTAAGCAAAACGACCAGAAATGTAAAAATGCGCCTTTGGTTTCTGGTCGAAAAGCTGAACATGCCATTGCCGCAGTAGAATTAGCCATAATCCGACAGTCTCCTGGCTAAACCAATAGCGGAATGGGGTAATGCTCAATGATGATGCGAATGTGGGTGGAAATGCGGTCAGCGGGGATAATTCTTTGCGATTAATAGTGAGGCTGACTACAACACACGTTATTGGCGAATTGATTTTGCAGATCCGACCGGATTTTTTAACCTTATTTATTTCAAGGGTATGGCGCAGGACATGACGTTCATGTGAAGTCATGCCCTGTTGTTTTGCTTACAGCATTCCTTCCAGACCCGGTTCCAGTGCTGTTATATCAGTTAGTTTTTCTGCAATACTGTCTTCAGACAAACCTAATGCGTTCCATTCATCTTTCGGCAGCATGGCTAAAATGGTGATCTCGTCCATATCCTGTTCAACACATTCACTGATTAATTTTGCGATTGAAGCAATGCAGGCTGCGCTTGATAGCTCCTCAAAACCAAGGGGGTCGGCAGACTTTTCTAGTGTTTCGATCAACTCATCAGAAAACTTCCAGCGCCGACATAGTTCGGCGCAGGCTTCCTGGTTGGTGAACCCCAGCCGCTTGCGTTCATAATGTGGACGGGTATTTCCGGCTTTGACATGTTGGTCTATTTCATTGGCCACTTTGGCATCTTTTAAATGGATTAACAAATTGCCCAGGTCACTGATTAAACCAACGGTAAACAGCATGTCAGGTGATTCGTGTTTACATGCTTCTGCCAGCCATTTGGAATAGGTCGCTGTGCGGAATGAAGTGCTCCAGAATTGCTGGATATTAAAATTAGGGATGTCTGGAACCGAACTGACCACGCCAGATGCAATAATCAATGTTTTCAGTTTAGCCATGCCCAGCATGACGACGGCTTCATTGATGGAATCAATATTTTTCGACAGGCCGAAATGGGCTGAATTGACCAGGCGAAGCACTTTCATGGAGATAACCTGTTCTTTCTCGACATTTTTAGCAATATCATCAAAATCAATGTCAGGATTATTTATTTGAAGAATCAGGTCTTTTACAACTTCCGGGATTCTTGGAATATTGTTTATTTCATCAAACAGCTGTTCGATTTCCAGTTTCATTTTGGATTTTCTCCCTTGAAATAGAAGGCCATCAATGGAAATTAGTTGTGGCCTTCGCGAGTCTTGTTTGTGCAACCAATTAAATAAGTCTAGTCGATTTATATTGGTGTCAAGAAAATATGAAAGGAAATCAGGGGGGAAAAAAGAGACGTGTTCTACACGCCTATCTTCAGGGAGGTGTTATTTCAACAGGCGCCCTTTTGCGTCCTTGTTGATATGTCCGGTGATGATCAATACGCCTTCAATAAAGCCCCACATGACGCCAAAGCCAGCGGTCAAAATGGTGACGATTATCTGGGCAATTCCAAAGCCGTAATACCCCAGGTAGAAACGGTGAGCGCCTGCTGCCCCCAGCAGTATCCCAAGTAACCCGGCCAGTATGCGAGATTTGACCGGTTGCATGTCTTTAATGAATGTGGCCAGAGAAATATTGGAGATTGAGCCTTCTTCCATTTCAAAGTCTACTTTATCTCCGGTTTTTGGCGCTTCATCTTCCTGCCATTCGCTTAAATCAAAGGCGTAATCCTTGTTTTCAAAGTTGATTGTGCCTGTTTGTTTGTCGTTATCTATGGTTTTAATTTGTCCAAGCATGGTGTACCTGTTTGTTTTAATTATCTCCTGAGTCGATGCCTTCACTACGGTACAGGAATCAGGAGCTTACGCCCTGTTATACGCATTGAAGTTATAGATTCAGGTATCGTTTAGTCTGACCGCCAGAACATCGCATTGCGCATGGCGCATTACATCGTAAGCGGTTGAGCCAAGCAGACGTGCAAATCCGTGTCTGCCATGAGAGCCGATAACGATAATATCAACTTTTTTCTCTTCTGCAATACTTACGATCTCCAGTTTCGGACTACCAACATCAATCCACTGACGATCTTCAGGAATGTCCAGAGCCTTACCCAGTTGGCTTAATTGCTCTTTGCCCAGATTAAACAGTTCTTCTGACAGCTCGGCTTCAAATGGGATAATCGGGCCATAGGAAGCATCGCTGATGGGTAGATTATCTACGATGTGTACCGCACTGAGTTTTGCTTGAAATTGTTCGGCCAGCATTTTTGCTTTTTCAGAAACTTCACGGCCATGATCAGAGAAATCCGCAGCTAATAAAATATGGTGATACATGAGCTGACTCCTTTTTGTAATCGTTGAGTAAACAGCGTGATGATATGTGCTTTCAGTACTTTAGGCACTATTTGCCTGGCTAAGTTCAGGAAACAAGTGGGTGTTAACCCAGTAAAGCAGAACCAAATATAACAGAACCAGCCCCAGACTGAACGATAGGGATTGATCCAGCGCGTGACGAAAAATATGCCCGAGAACAACCCAGTGCCAGAGGATGGACAAAACGATCACAATAAACGCGGGCAATGACGGATTTACGCTAAATGTGGCCAGTGCAGGCATGACCAGTAGAGTGAGCAGGGCATCGGTACCTAACAGGGCAGAAAATGTCTGGTAAAAACGGGAGCGTTTATTGTAAAGATGGAGCAGTAGCAGCGCGAACAGAAAAAGTCCGCAAAGGTCTATGGCCAGATGAAGCAGGCTGGAGAGAAAGTCCACATTCAGGTTGAGAATGAGCGCATTGATGAGTAGATAGCAGGGGAATATAAAGCGCAGTATCCAGGCAGAGGTGGGTATATCCTGCGGCCCTTTTTGGAGCAGGCAAATATCAAAAATCAGTTTTGTTATAGCAAACATATTAGGCCTTGGATTATGTGGCGTGTTTAGAAGAATAAAGCGGTTACAGGTCTGTTTTATCAAGTTTTCAGCCGGTGTATTGTGACACAAGTTAATGTTGTGCCAGTTGCAGTTGGTGTTCAGCCTCCATCCAGTCATTTTCTGCTTGTTCCAGCGCTTGATCGACATTGGCTTTATCGTCCAGCAGTTGTTTTAATTTGGTTTTGTTTTCTTCGTTATACAGACTGGCATTGGCCAGTTGTTGCTGTAAAGAGTGCTGTTGCTCGCTGTAGCGTTCTACCGCGTGTTCGGCTTTTTTAAGTGCATCAGTTAGGGGTTTGAGCTTTTTGCGTTTTTCAGCTTCAAGTTTACGCTGGTCTTTGCGAGAACGTGTTGGGGCATCTGTACCCTTTGTTTCTGGTTTGGCAGCTTCGCTGTCTTTTTTCTGCTCGCTTAACCAGACTTTATAATCATCAAGGTCTCCAGCAAACGGTTGTACCTTGCCACCGGCGACCAGTAGCAATTGGTCGGTGACGGTACGCAACATATGGCGATCATGCGATACCATAACGATTGCACCTTGATATTCCTGCAAGGCAACGCTGAGTGCATGGCGCATGTCCAGATCCAGATGGTTGGTCGGCTCATCCAGCAACAGCAGATTGGGTTTTTGATACACCAGCAATGCCAGCACCAGACGCGCTTTTTCGCCACCGGAGAACGGGGCGACCGGGTCATTGACCTTGTCACCGGTAAAATCAAAGCCGCCCAGGTAATTGCGCAGGTCTTTTTCGGTAGCTTGTTTATCCAGGTGTTGTAAATGCCATAAAGGGGACTCATCCAGGCGCAATTGTTCGAGTTGATGCTGGGCAAAATAGCCGATGTTGAGGGCTTCAGCCTGTAACAACTTACCGGATAACAAGGGATTGCTTAGCGACAGGGCTTTGATTAAGGTGGATTTACCTGCACCGTTTGCGCCGAGTAATCCAATGCGATCCCCAGGCGAGATTGACAGGCTGACGTGGGTGAGGATGGTTTTATCGGGATAACCGAGCGCCGCTTCTTCCAGCTTAAATAACGGGTCGGGCAGTTTTTCCGGCGTGTTGAAATGGAAATTAAAGGGGGAGTCAACATGCGCCTGGGCAATCAACGCCATACGTTCCAGTGACTTGATGCGGCTTTGTGCCTGTTTCGCCTTGGTCGCTTTGGCTTTAAAGCGGTCAACAAAACTCTGGATATGGGCAATTTCGCGTTGCTGGCGCGCGTAGGCCGTTTGCTGTTGCGCCAGTTTTTCCGCGCGCATGCGTTCGAAGGCAGAATAATTGCCTGTGTAAATGGTCGCCTTGCCCTGTTCGATATGCACGATGTGGTCGGTGATGGCGTTGAGGAAATCACGGTCATGCGAAATCAGTATCAGCGTGCCGGGATATTTGCCCAGCCAGTCTTGCAGCCAGATCACCGCATCCAGATCTAGGTGATTGGTCGGCTCATCCAGCAATAATACGTCCGAACGACACATGAGTGCCTGTGCCAGATTCAGCCGCATGCGCCAGCCGCCGGAAAATGAAGAGACTGGATGGCTTTCCTGTCCGGTGGAAAAACCCAGTCCGTTCAACAGACGCGACGCGCGGGCAGTGGCGGCATAGCCGCCGATATGTCCCAGTTTGCTGTGTAGTTCGGCCAGGTGCAGTCCATCCTCCGTTTGCTCGGCCTGTGTCAGTTGCTGTTGAACCTGGCGCAGCTCGCGATCTCCATCCATCACATAGTCAATAGCCGAGCAATCCAGCGCGGGTGTTTCCTGCGCCACATGAGCAATCTCAAGATTGGGTGGCATGCTGAAGTCGCCTTCATCCACATGCAGCTCATCGCGCAGCATGGCAAACAGGCTGGATTTACCCACGCCATTCGCGCCGGTCAAGCCAACTTTCTGGCCCTTATGAATAGTGAATGTTGCGTCGGAGAACAGAACGCGACTGCCCCGGCGTAGGCTGATATTTTTAAAATTGAGCATGAAAAAGCGTAAGCGCTATAGCGAAGTGTTGGAACAATTAAACGGATTTTTCAAACGTATGCACCCACACCAGGCTTTCTTCGTCCCATTCCATGCCCGGGTGCATTTTAAGAATCAGGTCTTTGTAGAAATCAAGGCTGGGATAGCCTTCTGCTCTGGCGTGTTCATCGTTCATGTTGCCAAGACGCTCGCGTTCGACAGAGGTGACTGTGAATGTCACGCCTTCCAGTTCAAAGGTGTCCCCGGGATAAGCGTACAAACCATCGCGACGTTGCTGGGTTTTGTGTCCGGTAAGGGCAGCTTCCACCAGTTTGGGCTGGCGCACCAGACGGTCAATTTCGCAGGTTTTATCAGGGTATCCGGACATGGTGTTATTCAATGTAGAAGTTTAGAATAGCCGCATTATACCGATTACTACGCTGCGGGAGTACATAGACAATGCGTTATTTACATACCATGGTCCGGGTGAAAGACCTGGAGCAATCACTGGATTTTTATTGCAACCAACTGGGGTTAGTGCAAACCCGTCGCATGGATTACGAAGATGGCCGGTTTTCGCTGGTGTATTTGTCCGCGCCGTTGGATAAAGATGCGGCCGAGAAGAATGAAGCGCCGGAGCTGGAACTGACCTGGAATTGGGATCCAGAAGATTATGATGGCGGTCGTAACTTTGGCCATCTGGCCTATGAAGTGGATGATGTGTATGCCATCTGTCAGACATTGATGGATGCCGGGGTGACGATAAACCGACCGCCACGGGATGGCTGGATGGCCTTTATTCGCTCGCCGGATAATATTTCTATTGAGCTTTTGCAAAAAGGTGAACGCAAGCCTATTCAGGAGCCGTGGGCGTCGATGGAAAATGACGGGGTGTGGTAGCAGGATACTCTAAAACATGCGGACATGGTTCTGCGAAAGGAATAAAGTGATAAAAATAATAACAATAAGTTTGCTCTGGCTTCCTGTCTCGGTCATGGCGGGGCCTGCTATTGGTCAGTTTGAAATGAAAGACCTGAATGTTGAGCTGGGTGAAATTGAATTTCAAAGCCAGAACGCCCATGCATTTGATCAGCCGGACAGGACATTCGCGGAAGATGATGGCGAGTTTGAGTTTGATGAAAATGAATATGTGCGTCAACGTCATGCTTTGGAGGTTGAAGTGGGTGTCACTGAATTCATGCGCACACGTTTTGGCGTGGAGTTTGAAAAGGAACGCTTTGATGAGCCGGGCTCGGCGGCAGATGCCAATGCCTTTGACGCTCTTAAACTGACTGAAGTCGCGATTGAAGCCATTGTTGTTTTTCTGAAGCCACAAGCGTATGAATTGGGCGTAGGCTGGTTAACCGAACTGGAATTTCCGGTGCAGGAAGCAGATGAATCCAGCAGCCTGGTTATTGGGCCGATTTTTCAATATGACATGGGTGACTGGCAGGCGTTGACCAATCTGTATGGCGTATACCATTACGCTGGTGAAGATGACGGTAAATGGGATTTTTCCTATACGGCACGCTTGATGTATCAGGCCACCGAGCACTGGGGGGTCGCGGTTGAAGCCTATGGTACAGTGGATCGCCTGTGGCAAACAGGCACCATCAACGAAGAGGCGGAATTGTTTGGCGACCATGACCAGCATCGGCTGGGGCCGATTGTATATTATTCCGTCGAAACCGATTTTAACCCGCGCCGCCTGTTTGCTGCTGAAGCGGAAGAGTCTGAACTTAATCTTGGTTTTGGCTGGTTTTTTGGACTCAACGACAACACGCCTGATCATACGATCAAATGGAGTGTGGAGTATGAGTTTTAGCTGGATAAAGGTTGAGAAAGCAAGTCGTTAATGGCAACAAGGTCGACCTGCCGCCTGAACAGATGGGCATTTTACATCCCCATAAGAACAGAAAACACAACAGTCCCCCGGCAAGGGCTTTAATAAAGCTTCACATTGTTTACATTCGTAAAACCAGATGCAGGCATTTTCAGGCAGGGTTTCCAGCGATTTGTGTTTACAATGTGGACAACAAAGGGTCGATTGCAGAATGATGTTTGCGCCGGGCATACCGAGGCTTTATTCCATCAGGTCTTGCAATTCTCGCCACAATGCCTGGTATGCATCAGTTGAGCGACTTTTATTGATAAACCCGCCCAGCGGCATGCGTTCCAGCCCCATACGCTCAATATCGCTGGCATAAGGTACGGCTGATTGCAGCAAGTCCGGGTGTTCATCAAACAGGGATTGCATGATATCCCGATGCATTTTTTTTCGCCGGTCGGTCATTGAGAAGAACGGGGCCAGCTTTAAATGTTCCAGCTTGTTGTCCTTGATGAATTTTTTCAGCTGCTCCAGTGTTCTTAAGGACAAGGTGGTCGGGATAATCGGGGATAGCAGTATGTCACTGGCAGCAAATACGGCTTCAGATAATAGTGAAATATTGGGTGGGCAGTCGAGGACAATCAGGTCGTATTCCTTGTCCACCGGCTTTAGCAGTTTTTCCAGCCGCTGTTTGGGTTTTTTGCGACTGTCCAGCACCAGATCAAGATTACGGAACGAAAAATCGGCGGGCAGTACATCCAGGTTTGCAAAATCGCTGCCTTTGATGAGGCCGTCCAGATCACGTTCACCGGCAATCAGTTTTTTACTGCCGCCTTTGACTTTGGGTTTGATGCGGAAGTAAAACGTGCTGGCGCCTTGCGGATCCAGATCCCAGATAAGCGTTTTGTAGCCGCTGTTGGCGGCCAGATACGCCAGGTTTACAGCGGTAGAGGTTTTGCCGACGCCACCTTTGATGCTATATGCTGCGATAACAGTCATGGTTAGTTTTTCTCGCTAAACAGTTTTTTATACTCAGCCTGGTTTTCAGTGCTTTGAAACATGTCAAAGCGTCCGGAAAAGTCCAGTCGGGCAAGCTGTTGCCTCTGTTGCAAATGTTGAACCAGAATGCCCATGGCCAGAAAAGTCTCGGTCGGCGTTTTTTCATTGCGCATATCTTCGCCAAACTGAATCAGAGCATGTTCCTGCACCTCGCAATCTTGAAACGTACCCAGAATATCCTGAAATTTTTTCAGTGATTTAATGGCATGGTTGATGGTGGTTTCGTCATACATACTTTGAAAAAACTCCATCAGATAGCGCAGCTTTTTACAGGTTTTTCGCAGATCATGCAAGGCTTCGGCAGGTGAGTCGTTATCAATGGCATTGCCATCTTTCAATACGCGTTGATAGACCTTCCAGATACGCTTGTCAGCCACCTGCTTGATGGTCAGCAACGCATTCGCTTCCAGTGGTTTTTTGGCGGCCGGCTCTTTCAGATATTCCTCCCATTCCTGCAGGCGGAGCACATACTCGGGGGATTTGAGTTTTCCTGCCAGTTCTTTTTGCGCTTTCACCTGGCGCACCTTCAGGAAATTGTGTAGCGGTGTAATGGCCTGTTTCATGTTTTCTGGCAGGGTGCTTTCAAATGTGGGAAAGTCCAGCAGGTAAACGTCCAGGTCGCGAGTCAGGCTGGTGATTTGCCCGAGCCAGGCAAAGTATTCGCTGAAACTGGCGGTTTTATCGATCGGCAGTATTTCTTTGAGCTGGCTTAGTCCGGAGCGGGTGCGACGCACAGCCACACGGAAATCATGTAGAAATTCACTGTCGGTATCGGCAATTGTGCCTGCCTCGTTAACTTTAATATTCTGCAACAAACAACTGTAGATATATTTGCTGGCTATGTCGGCGCGCATGGACGGGTCGAGCTGAATTTTGAGTTTGGATGAATAATCCAGCGGTTTTCTGCCCTGCAGCTTTAACGCTGCCTGCAAAATGTTCTTTTTGACGCGTTTAAGTTCCAGCGTGTCGGTCAGCAACTCACTGATCCGGATGCAGGATTTGTCATAGCCCTTGATAGGCTGAATCGTGGCGCGTGCAGGCAGGGCTTCGTAATCTTCCAGCAGGATGCGTACGGTGGTTTTCTGATCCTTATTCAGGACATTGATCTGGTAGGACTGAAAGGGTAGCGAAGTCAGACAATTCAAGGCGCGCATTTCCAATACCGGTGACAGCATGCGTTTAATCGCAGGGTTTTCAAATTCGTCCAGCAGGGAGGGCATCTTGTCCAGGTCGGCTGATAACAGTGGCTTTTCGGTCTCAATATCCAGCAGAATCAGTTTGGAGGTGGTTTTGGATTGTAAAAACTCGCACAGGTAACCCGCCTGATAAAGCCGCCAGTCAAAACTGTCGTAATAGTTTTTTAACGAATATTGTTCGGATGAGATGTGAATACTGACTTGCTCGTCAAGACGAGCAAGAAATTTTTTGACCTTGAGGTTTTCAGGCAGTTGAAAATTGAGCGCTATATCGTGGTTATCAGGCATGTTGTAATGAGTTGGCTTGTTCTACGTTGAACAATTTTTGTGGAACAAATGATTGAATCGGTAATACACGGTTTTGGTATTGATGATCGTTGCAGTAAAAGCGATCGCTTTTCAATTACTTGCAGAAATTAAAATCATACTCCAGTTTGTATAAAAAACAATGATTTATCTGTTATTTCTATGGTTCGACATCAATAATAGCCAAAAGTGCAGCAGGAAATTTATGGCCTGCCAGAATAATCGGAGGCATGGTAGCACCGGTGTAATACAGTTTTATGACAAATTCAGCGTTGATCTCGTTATTACTGGCGGTTAAAGATCAGCGGGGGCAGGTCGATAAAATGTATGGATAAAATGATGAGCGGATAGAAT
Organism: Methylococcaceae bacterium; assembly: GCA_006844705.1. Classification (GTDB taxonomy): domain Bacteria; phylum Pseudomonadota; class Gammaproteobacteria; order Methylococcales; family Methylomonadaceae; genus Methylomarinum. The sequence continues at coordinate 99,389 of SPJS01000066.1, forward strand.
GAAAAAAAAGAAAATAGTTCAGTTACCCCGTCCGATGCGTATTGTGTGGGGATGTCTGGGATCCTGGTGGCTGGCCTACATGATTAACCCTGGGTTTGAGTCGATTGCCCTGATGCTGGTGTTTTATATTCCTATTCTGATTATTGAACATTATTATGTTGAAAGGAAAGAGCCAGTGATCGATGCGGAATTCCTCGCCAGCCTGAAAGTGGTTGAGGAAAAGAAAGGATGAAAAGGATCAGAGTATCCCATCAGTCAACCATCATCATCGTTGCAACGCAGTTTGCAGACATGGGTAGGGTGCGATAACCAACGGGCATCACACCGAACGAGAAGGGCATTCTCAGCACGCCCTAGTTGATCATGTCAGTGAACTCACGTAGATACTCTCTTAAAACACAACGTCAATGGTGCTCAAAATTAAACAAGTCTTAACAAGATTTTTCGACAGGCATGGTAAAAAAGCGAGCGCCATCAAATCTTTCATGGATTCAACCGAGCCCCATGCCCTTGCTGCAACACGCCATAGACTCTGTGGGCAAGCCTGTCATGCCAATTTGGAATTAACGCTATTAATGGAACCTCTGATCAAGTCCAATTATTTTTAGCGTGCTAAAACTGTCGCTAAATGCTAACCAACTTAATCAGAGGTTCCTAATATATCTTCTGTCACCTTATTATTGAACGATACAATGATTGGATCACGGTCACGGCTTCCATGATATTCAAGCAGGTTTTGATTGGAGGTATAACACGCGTGGCCATTTTATCGATAAACGTTCAAAGCTAACTGGCCGAGGTCGTTTTTTCGTGAGTTCGTGCGGTTACTATCGCACATTACGTGCTTTGTTCGATGCAGGGCAATATCATCTAATATTCAGTCGACATGGTTTTTCAGGTAAAATCATTCAATTTTGTGCCTTAAGCCAATGTCTTGCATTTCCGTTCGCAGTTCTCGCAGCGTTTCTTTGATCAACACTCTTAACGAATGGATAGGTAAAGCCGTCGCCTGGCTGACGCTGGCTATGGTGCTGACCAGTTTTTCCATTGTGGTGATGCGTTATGCGTTTGATCTGGGCTGGATTGCATTGCAAGAATCCGTCACTTACATGCATACGCTGGTCTTTATGCTGGGGGCAGCGTATACACTCAAACATAACGAACATGTCCGCGTTGATATCTTTTATCAGCGTTTTTCTGTGCGCGGAAAGGCCTGGGTGGATTGTTTGGGAAGTCTGTTTTTGCTGTTGCCGGTCAGTGTATTTATCGGTTGGGGCAGTTGGGAGTATGTGGCCGATTCCTGGGAAGTTTTTGAAGGTTCGCGCCATTCCGGCGGATTGCCGGGCTTGTTCCTGCTAAAAAGCTGCATTTTGTTGATGTCTGCCTTGTTGATATTGCAGGGGGTGTCGATGTTTATCGGGAATTTGATGACAGCGCTTTATGGCAAGGCGAGCAGTGATGACTGAGAGCCTTGCCTTATGGATGTTTGCCGCCGTGTTTGTGGTATTGCTGTCGGGGTTTCCTGTGGCATTTGCGCTGAGCGGAACCGCGTTATTATTTGCGGGTGTCGGAATGTTGCTAGAACATTTTGATGCTGCATTTTTATCCGCCTTGCCCAACCGCTTGTTTGGCATCATGAACAACCAGACCTTGATAGCTATCCCGTTGTTTGTGTTCATGGGGGTGACGCTGGAACGTGCCAGAATTGCAGAAGATTTACTGGAAAGCATGAGTGGTTTGTTCGGCTCATTACGTGGTGGCCTGGGTGTTGCGGTGACTCTCGTTGGTATGTTGATGGCAGCCAGTACCGGCATTGTCGGTGCCACTGTAGTGACCATGGGGTTGTTGTCATTGCCGACGATGTTGAGGCACAAGTATGATCCGGCCATCGCCTGCGGGACGATTTGTGCGTCCGGTACTTTGGGTCAGATCATCCCGCCATCAATTGTACTTGTATTGCTGGGCGATGTGATTTCAACCGCCTACCAGCAGGCGCAGCTGGAAATGGGCATTTTCGCGCCGGAAACCGTGTCTGTTGGCGATTTGTTTGCCGGTGCACTATTACCCGGGCTGGGGCTTGTTGTATTTTATTTGTTGTACATTTTGCTTGTCGCCTGGCTGAAACCGAACAGCATGCCGGCACCGCAACAAACTGACAGAGCACCCGGTTTTTATCTGCAGGTGATCACCAGCCTGTTGCCTCCGTTGGGGCTGATTGTTGCTGTATTAGGTTCGATTATCGGCGGACTGGCCTCACCGACAGAAGCGGCTTCGGTTGGCGCGATGGGCGCCTTGTTCCTGGCCGTGTGGAAAAAACAACTGAACCGGGCGCGTATGCAGGAGATTATGCAAAACACCACGCGCGTGACCAGCATGGTGTTTATGATTCTGATGGGGGCGGCGTTGTTTGCACTGGTGTTCCGCGGCTTTGAGGGTGAAGAAATGATCGTCGAGTTGTTGTCCGATCTGCCGGGGGGGACTGTTGGCGCCATGTTCAGTGTGATGCTGGTGATGTTTTTGTTGGGGTTTGTACTGGATTTTATCGAAATCACGTTCGTCATCGTCCCCATCGTCGGACCGGTATTGCTAACTATGGGGCTTGATCCGGTCTGGCTGGGCATCATGATTGCGATCAATCTGCAAACATCATTTTTGACACCGCCGTTTGGATTTGCACTGTTTTATTTGCGCGGGGTCGCGCCGGAGGGCATCAGCAGCGGGCAGATTTATCGCGGGGTGATCCCTTTTATAATTATTCAGGTCGTGATGCTGGGCATTTTGTCCGTCTGGCCGCAACTGGCAACCTGGTTGCCCACCTTGATTTACGGAAACTAGCGATGAAATCAAAATTATTGTTAATGTGTTTAATCTGTCTGGGTCTGCAGGCCTGCGGTCAAACCGGGCCATTGTATATGCCGGATGACACGCCGCCCATCTATGTCCCCCCTGAAGAAGAATAATAAATATGGATTTTTTTACCTATAAAAACAGCAGTTTATATGCTGAAGACGTGGCTGTGGCAGAGATTGCCGCGCACTATGGCACGCCGTGTTATGTCTATTCTAAAGCGACCCTGGAGCGTCACTGGCAGTCATTTGACCAGGCTTTCGCCGGACATCCGCATTTAATCTGTTATGCGGTCAAGGCAAATTCCAATCTGGCGGTGTTGAATGTATTGGCAAAGCTGGGATCGGGGTTTGATATTGTCTCGCTGGGTGAGCTGCAAAGAGTGTTGGCTGCCGGTGGCAGTCCGGACAAAATCGTTTTTTCCGGCGTTGGCAAACGAGCAGATGAGATAGACGTTGCGCTGAAAACAGGCATCCGCTGCTTCAATGTTGAAGTCAGTGGCGAACTGGACAGAATCAATGACATCGCGGGGCAACTGGGCGTGGTGGCACCGGTATCATTTCGCGTTAACCCCGATGTCGATGCCGAGACCCATCCTTATATTTCAACCGGCTTGCGGGAAAATAAATTTGGTATTGATATCCAGCTGGCGCTGGATGAATATCGCCGTGCGATGGAGATGCCTAATATTAAAGTGGTGGGTATTGATTGCCATATCGGATCGCAATTGACTCAGACGCAACCCTTCATGGATGCTCTGGACAGAGTGCTGGTGATTGTAGATCAACTGGCCGGGCAAGGTATTGAGCTGCATCATCTCGATCTCGGCGGCGGCCTGGGTATTTGTTATCAGGACGAGCAACCGCCCGAGCCAGCGGAATATATTGCGGCGTTGCTGGAAAAACTGGGCGACCGGCAGGTCGAAATCGTGCTGGAGCCGGGGCGGGCCATCGTCGGCAATGCCGGAATTCTTGTCACAAAAGTAGAGTACCTTAAACCCACGCAAGAAAAAAACTTTGCTATTGTTGATGCAGCGATGAATGATTTATTGCGGCCGTCTTTATACAGTGCATGGCAGGATATTATTCCGCTGCAGCAGGGCTCAGCAGAGCCGCTGATGGAGTGGGATATTGTCGGGCCGGTGTGTGAGACGGGGGATTTTCTTGGCAAACAACGGGCGCTGCCACTTGCGCCGGGTGATTTGCTGGCGGTAAGATCATCAGGTGCATACGGGTTTACCATGAGTTCAAATTACAACTCCAGACCTCGTGCCGCCGAGATCATGGTGGATGTGGATACATCTTACGTGATTCGGGAACGTGAAAGCATCGAACAATTGTGGAGTGGAGAACATTTGCTGACATGAACGGGCAAACCCTGAAATTTACCAAAATGCATGGTCTGGGCAATGATTTTGTCGTGATTGATGCCATCTCCCAGTCATTTTCCTTGAACAGCGATCAAATCAAGGGTATTGCGGATAGACATTTCGGCGTCGGCTGTGATCAATTATTACTGGTCGAAAAGTCGCCGTCTCCGGATGCGGATTTCAAATATCGCATTTTCAATGCCGATGGCAGCGAAGTCTGGCAATGCGGAAATGGGGCGCGTTGCTTTGCCCGGTTTGTACATGAAAAACAATTGACGGAAAAACAGGTCATCACTGTTGATACCCATGCCGGACAACTGGTACTGCATTTAAAAGAAGACAACCTGGTTATGGTCGATATGGGCGTGCCGCGCCATTTGCCGGCTGAAATTCCGTTACGTACAGAACATGAACAGCGCTTTTACAGTGTGATGGTAAATGAAAATGAAAAAGCCTTTGGCGCGGTGTCCATGGGCAATCCTCATGCCGTGTTGCAGGTGAATGATGTGAAGTCTGCGCCGGTGCAGGAATTGGGAGAAGAACTGGAAAGTCATCCCTTTTTTCCGGAACGCGCTAATATTGGGTTTATGCAGATTGTTAATCGACAACATATCAGGTTGCGAGTGTATGAACGGGGGGCGGCAGAAACGCTGGCTTGTGGCAGTGGCGCATGTGCGGCAGTGGTGATCGGGCATGAGCAGAATTTGCTGGATGCACAAGTGGATGTTGATTTGCCGGGCGGACGCCTGCAAATTTCCTGGGCAGGACGAGGAACGCCGGTGTTAATGACGGGACCCGCAGGAACAGTGTTTGAAGGTCAGATGCAAATATGAGTGAAACGGAAGAGCGTGTCAGTACAGAGCAGGTGGAAGCCTTTTTATTGGGGCATCCGGAATTTTTTCATGATCACCTTTCCTTGTTGGAAAAATTGAGCATTCCACACCCCAGTGGGCAGGCAGTATCGTTGATTTCCAAACAACTGGAGATTTTCCGCAGCAAACATCATGAACTGGAAAACCAGCTCAATGCATTGATCGAAATTGCCCGTGAAAATGACACCGCTTTCAATCGCATGCACGAGCTCACCTTGGCCATGCTGGATGCAGGCACGATGGAAGAGTTGATTGCCAACCTGAATCAGGTGATGACGGAATGTTTTATGACCGATTATGTGGCGTTAAAAATCATTGGTGAGAATGTGGATTCGCCGATTTTAAATCTGTTTGTGCAGGCAGAGGATGGTAACTTGAAGCATTTTCAGCAGGAAATGTCTGAAAATCGTCCGAAATGTGGCCGTCCCACACTCGCTCAGGCACGTTTTCTGTTTGGCGAAAATGCCGGTGACGTACAAACCTGCGCCATTATCCCGATGGTGTTTACCGAGCTTGAAGGCATTTTGGCCATAGGCAGCCGCGATAACAACCGTTTTCACTACAGTTTGGGTAATATGTTTCTGACCCAGATGAGCGAAATTATCAGCACACGCATGATTTCATTGCTCGATCAATAAAATGTCTCAACTTTCTGCTGCCGAAATCGACAGTTTTTTACAAAGTCTGGCGGTAGAAAAACGTGCATCCAAACATACCGTATCCAATTATCAGCGCGACCTGAAGCGCTTCTTCAGCTATTGCCGCGAGCAACAAATTGAGCACTGGGCAGCGGTTGATACTGTTGCAGTGCGCCAATATATTGCTGGACGCCATCGCAAGGGCATTAGCAGTAAAAGTCTGCAACGAGAATTATCTTCATTGCGCAGTTTTTTTGCCTTTTTGCAAAAAACGCAGGGCTTAAGCGAGAATCCGGCCAAAGTCGTTCAAGCTCCCAAACAGGCGCGAAAACTTCCTCATACGCTGAATGTTGACCAGATGACCGGATTGCTGGAGCGCACACCGGATTCTGTATTGGAAATCCGCGATCTGGCCATGTTCGAGTTGTTTTATTCTTCCGGTTTGCGCTTGAGTGAGCTGGTGGCGCTGGATATCAGTGATTTTGATTTCAGCGAAGGGATGCTCTTGGTCCGGCACGGCAAAGGTGGAAAGCAACGGCTGCTGCCGGTAGGCAGTAAAGCCATCAACGCGCTGCAGAAATGGTTGGCAAAGCGGCCGGAGGCAGAATCATCAGCAGTGTTTATCAGCGCGCAAGGCAAGCGGTTAGGGCAACGCAGCGTGCAGGCAAGATTGCAACGCTGGGGTGCGAAAGCAGGATTGGCTGATCATGTGCACCCACATAAGCTGCGGCACTCATTCGCCAGTCATTTGCTGGAGTCCAGCCAGGATATCCGGGCGATTCAGGAACTGTTGGGACACAGCAATATCAGCACCACCCAGATTTATACACATCTTGATTTTCAGCATTTGGCAGAGAGCTATGATCGTGCGCATCCTCGAGCACACAAAAAAAATGCAAAAAAACCTTGAATATCATTTGGCTACACATTCTGCGGCTCTTTGGTGAAATAAAAGCAGGATGGAATTCTCATCAAAATAACAGTGTTTCAACAAAAACGTGCTAGTATTGCAGCTGTTTTGTTAGTGGTTTTCGCATAGGAAGGTTTTGATAAAACAAAAGGCAGAGTGTTTGAATATCACCGTGATCAATTTAGGTTAAAAAATGGCAGATTTCCCGACAAATGAAGATGAAGCGCGCTCAAAAGGTATTTTATGGACCTTTGGCTCATTCATAGTTATTGTTTTACTGGTATTGATAATACTTGCTGAATGGTGGAGTCGCGAGCCAGATCTGTTTAATGTGCAGGAAGAAGCTATTGAACGTTTGCAGGTAACACATACGGATGATATGCCGGTCGGCTATGTGTATTCCAATACCTTGGCGCATATCGCTGAAATTCTACTGTACAAGCCCGGTGGCTACATTACGAATGATGTTGCACCGCCTGGCGTGTTGCTGGATAACATTACCAACTGGGAGCATGGGGCGTTGATCATGCTGCGGGACGCAACCACCGCATTACGTAACCACTTTGCGCGTGACCAGTCACAGTCAGCGGAAGATGCTGATCTGGCAAAGGCCGAGCCTTATTTTTACTACGAGCGTAACTCTTGGGCGCTGCCTTCAACTGAATCAGAATATATGAAAGGGATTGAGGCGCTGCATAATTATATGAGTCGTCTGCAAGACCCGAATGCAAAAAGACCGGCACAGTTTTATTCACGTGCGGATAACCTGTGGCAATACATTGAAATTGTGATCAAGCGGCTGGGAGGGTTATCTACACGTTTATCTGCCAGTACCGACCAGTTTGCGGGAGCCGCGCATGGTGCGCCGACTGACCCGGTCAACTTGAACAAACCTACCCTGGGGCAAACACCCTGGCTGGAAATTGACGATATTTTCTATGAAGCGCGAGGCGCGAGCTGGGCATTGCTGCATATCCTGAAAGCGGTAAAACATGATTTTGCCGACATTTTGCTGGATAAGCGTGCGATGAATACCGTGGATATCATGATCCACGCATTGGAGAATGCATTAACCCCGACATTGAGTCCGATGGTGTTGAATGGGGATGGCTTCGGTTTATTTGCCAACTATTCACTGGCGATGGCCAACTATATTGCGCGTGCAAACGCGGCGGCACTGGATTTACGTGACATCATGAACAGAGGGTAATGATGGACGAGCAGATTAATGAAAACCTGAAAAATATCAGCAGCTGGAAGCGCATTTTTTTCATGCTGGTATATGCGGTCATTATGGGCTTGGTCAGAATTCTTCTGTGGGCGGTCATCTTGTTGCAGGTTGCCTCTTCATTATTAACCGGGCGCTGCAACCGGAATATTTTGAGTTTTGGTAAAAGCCTGTCGGTTTATCTGTACCATATCCTGTTATTTTTAACCTATAACACCGACCAGCTACCTTTTCCCTTTGGTGAATGGGATTTAACCAAAAAACTCGAAATCCCCAGTTTTCCGGAACGCGACAGGTCAGAATAAACGGTTGGCAATTCAGGTATGAGTACCTCGAATGCTGACCCTCATCTACGCAAAATCATCCATATCGACATGGATGCATTCTTCGCCGCGGTAGAGCAACGCGACAACCCGCATTATCAAGACAAACCCATCATCGTAGGCGGCCCGCCTAATTCACGCGGCGTGGTCGCTACCTGCAGTTATCAGGCACGAAAATTCGGCATTCATTCCGCGATGCCCTCATCGCAGGCGTATCGCTTGTGTCCGCAGGCAATCTTTGTGCGTCCCCGGTTTGACGTGTACAAACAGGTCTCTGCACAAATCCGAGAAATTTTTGCCGGTTTTACCACCTTGTTCGAGCCGGTATCGCTGGATGAAGCCTACCTTGATGTCACCGACGTGGATGGATATAAAGGTTCAGCCACATTGATAGCCCAAGCGATTAAGCAACGCATTCATACGCACACCGGTTTAATTGCTTCAGCCGGCGTGTCCTATAACAAGTTTCTGGCAAAAATCGCGTCCGACATGGATAAACCGGATGGACTGTATCTGATTTCGCCAGAAGAAGGCGAGGCTTTTGTTGAAAACCTGGAAATCGGCAAGTTTCACGGCATCGGGCGCGCAACGGAAAAGAAAATGCACGATTTGGAGATCTACACTGGTCAGGATCTCAAAGCCTTACCTCTGCCAGTGTTGGAACAGTACTTTGGAAAATCAGGAAAATATTATTACCACATCAGCCGGGGTATTGATCATCGGCCGGTCGTCAATGCTCGAATCAGCAAATCCGTCAGCGTGGAAAACACTTTTGCCCGGGATATTCAAGGGCATGAGCCAATCATGCAGACATTGACAAAATTGCTGGACGAAGCCTGGCTGAAACTACAAGCTAAAGGAATGGCAGCACGTACGCTCACGCTAAAAATCAAATACCATGACTTTGAACAAATCACCCGTAGCCGTACATTTTCCAGCCAGATTACTCAGCTGCATGGACTGACGGAAGTTATGGCAGAACTGCTTTGCGATACCCGGGTTACAGACAAAAAAGTCAGGCTGCTGGGCGTAGGGTTTTCTGGCTTGCAACCGAATGCTGACGTAGTGTTCCAGCAGCTGGATTTGTTTGAACGTATCGCAAAGAGTAGCCTGCGGTGATAACCGCATGAAAGGGAATAAAGCAGGGTGTTTTACCTATGGGTTAAAAGTACTGGTTTTGAAAATGAGTAAAGAGTAGTTATTGCTCGTTCCTGCCACCCACATGAAGAAAGCACTTGAAATAAAGTTTACTTTTTAACACGAAGCTTTTTTCCCTTTTTAGTCTTTAATCGATGTAAACAAAAGGGTTGGGCTCTGAGGTATCCCCTAAAAATGAGCCTATTTGCCCTGGAGTTTTCTCGTTCCCACCGTCCTTGGTGGGAATACCTACGGTGCTTTTATTTCTCTCGGTCTGCATTCCCACGCAAGAGCGCGGGAACGAGAAAAACATGGCTATGTTAATTCATCTGTGGATTGGCCATAGTCCAGCATTCATCGATATATTCAGGAAGGCATCATTTCAAATCATGGGGTGTGTCATGAAATCGACGGCGATTATTGTGAAGTGCAGGGATGATGTTGGGGTTCGTTCCTCTCCCCAACCTGCCGGACTGGAAGGCATGCGGTAATACCTGCCGGAAGCATGCGAGCGGCGCGACCTTGCGCGCCACTCAAATTTTCTGACGATGAGGGTCATACCCTGAACCCCTGGTTCAGGTTGAAAACCCCATCATTAAACGGATTCGTTATTGTTGCTTTTTCCTTAAACCACAAAAGCCTAATAATCCACTGATAAACAACCAGGCACTGGCTGGCAGTGGTACGGCAGAGGGTCCAATTTGGGAAACACCATTTCCAGCATCAGAAAACTCACCGAACACCAGGTCATCATAGGCGAGAGCCCAAGGAGTGGATTGTGGCGTGGCAGTTAATAAGGTTGAATAATAAGGGGATAATTCATGCCCGATATTGACATACGCAATATCGGTTAAACTCTTAAATGCCATGCGGTTAGAACTCGGTGATAAAACATGATCATATCGTCTGCCAATCAATCGATCATTGCTATCGAACGCTTCGAATAGTAGATCATCACGACCAGCATTGGGCGGTTGTCCATTAAAATAATCTATCTGAAAATAACCAATCGGATCAGCAAAATTAACGCGCCAAAAATTCGTTCCAAAATCAGTTGCGCCATTAAACGCCAGAAAGTTATCGCCACTTAGCGCTGACCTGGCGAATGCAGAACCCTCATCCAGAATGGCACCCATGCCGGTACTTGATGGCTCTAATACGTTTTGCGTTTTCAACACACCATTATGCGGAACATCTGAGGTGATGCTGTTTCTTTCTAACGCGGTAAAGGTGACATTTCTAGCGGCATACTGGGTTGTCAATGAGGTTGCCGCAGAAAATAAATCCGGGGCGGTGATTGCATTACCATTAGCATCCACATCAAAATTAATGGTTGTAATGACGGCCTGCGCCCCGCTGGACACTGAACATAAAAATGTTAATGCATAAAGCTTATTTTTTATTACATGGTTCATTTTTTTCTCCACATGATTAAGCACGTTGTTAAAGGATAAATCGGAATAAAAGCAATACCCTTTGCTCTTGAGGCCAATTTAGCATCACGTGTTGAATTCAAAATGACCTGGGTCAGTTTGAATACCGAAATGTATATCTGAAAGTGCATGCCATAGCACGCCGGCTACAA
>SPJS01000260.1 GCA_006844705.1 Methylococcaceae bacterium
GCATACCATTCTGTTTAACCCGAAAGCGATTATTTACCATCAACACCCTGCCAATTTAACAGAATATTTAACTAAAAAATTTTCCCGGGGCTATTGGCGCATGTATGTCTACAAGAGATTCCCGAAAAAGGCCATTGCAGATAGCTATACGCCTCAGAGTTTAAAATTGCAGATCGTTCTCGCTTATTTAATATTGATAACAGCTTTATTGATGCCTTTCATCGGAAGTCTAGTTTACGCCCTGTTAATCTTTGCCGCATTTTTTGTTATCTCAACTTTCCCGTTCTTGAAAATAGTCGGTTTTAAAAATTTAACCATGTGGCTATTTTCACCTGTCTTTATTTTTTTGAGGGCTGTGGTGATGGGAGCCGGTATCATGAGTGCATTGCCACGGTTAATGTTTGATAAAAACTTCAACCCCATTGAGCCGTTAAATTCATAACAGATCAATTTTGACGCTATCTAAAATAGCCCATGAATATTATTTACTACAACGCGCATCCCAAAGGCTTTGTATGGGAGTGGCATCAGCCGCATACTGTGAACGAACTGATCACGGCGGGCCATCAAGTGGATTATATTAATCCGGTTGCCATTCTTGGTCGCCTGGGTGATGCGTCAGAATACTCACAAATTCTGCTTGACCGGATTAAGCAACAACATTCTGAAAGCTCTTGCGATCTGTTTTTTGCCACTGCAACCCACGATACCTTATTACCCGAGGCAGTTGATGAAATTAAAAAACTAGGAATTCCAACTGTCAACTTGTCATGTGATGAATTATCTCATCCGTTCAGAGTTAAAGAGCTGGCACCTCACTTTGACTTAAACTGGATACCCAATCCAGAAAGTTTGTCCTTGTTTGAATCCTGGGGTGCGAGCTGTATGGACATGCCCTGGGCAGCCAACCCAAATATTTTCAAACCCATCAAGGTTACTGAAAAACCGGTGGTCGGATTTATTGGGACGTGTTATGGAGCCAGAGCTCGTAACCTTGCCGTATTGGCCAACGCCAACATTCCTGTCGATGTCTATGGCAAATCGCCGGAACAACTGTATAGCGGTAATAAAATAAACAATCCCATTTTGAATGCGCTAGATAACTTTCCTGAAGCAGTTCTCCGAACTGTTCATAGCTTCAGCACGCCAACAACTAGGCGCTGCTTGCAGGGGGTACTTAAAAGAGCATTGATGGAATTAGTCTATCCTCCGATAGAAAAAACCATACAAAATAATGCTCATAGCATCAACTATCACCAAAGCCCTGCATTTGAACAATTGGCTGAAACCTTCAATCGCATGGCTATCAGCCTTGGTTCTATCGAATTAGCCAGTACCTATGTACTTAAAGAGCCGGTTTATTTTATCCGTCTCCGTGAATTTGAAGTGCCGATGAGCGGAGGAGTACACCTGGTTCATAAGCACCCCAAATTAATTGAATATTTTAGCGAAGATAAAGAAATGCTGTTTTATCAGGGAACAGAGGAAATGCTGGATAAGGCAAAATTTTATCTTGCTCCAGAACGTCAAAAACTCCGTCTGAGTATACGAAAAAACGCCCGAAAAAGAGCATTGGCAGAACATACCTGGATGCACCGTTTCAAACAAATAGGAAACTACTTTTCAATCCCAATTTAACCAACTGCTGAGCTATATCCCTTAAATAAAGTATAACCATGCAAAGTTCAATGACCAGAAGCTATATATATCTACCTGAATGGCTGACTAAGCAAAACCTTGCGCTTTCGTTGTTTGGTACTTTATTAGCCTTGTTAGTTTTAAATTCAGCTCCACTAGCAATACTGTTTCCTTTTGCCATTGTAGCCGGACTTTCTATTTTTGTTTTTCCTCAAACCGCTTATTGGGCTATAGTCCTGTCCATCCCGGTTGCAATTGAATTATTTGCTGGGCTCACGGTCACCACAACCGTTATGCCCATTGCATTATTATCATTATTGTTAAATACCGGCATCAAGCGCTGCCAATGGCCCATTTCACTATCCAGTAAGGAAGAAAAATACTGTTTTCTGTTCTTCTTTATTATCGGCGTCTCGTCCCTACTCGCAGACAATACCAGCGAAGCTATTAAAGCGACAATTATAGGCGGCGTCTCGTTTATTATTTTTTTTACCACCGCCAGCCAGATAAATGATGAAAAAAGCTTAAAATCTATTCTTTGGGTATTAATCGCGCTGGGGCTAGTCGAAGCAATTATTACCATTGCTCAAGTAAAAATCGGATTCACGTTACCTGGCAAATGGAGACTGACAAATCTGGAAGGAACAGATGTATCAGAAGAATTTAGAGCAGATGGAACCACAGCACACCCTATTTTATTAGCCCATTTTCTGCAGTTTTCTATTGTTACCGCAGCGGCGATGATTTTTCTGCATCGTGCAGTAATTGTAAAAATACTGTTAACTATTACATGTATTCTGATGCTCATCGCCTGGTACTATGCATTTTCAAGAACCTCATTTGTCGCCATAGCGATAACCGCAGTTAGCTGTCTTTTTATCAGAAACCGGTTTTGGCGGATAGTGATCTCCTGTTCAGGCACCGCTGTCTTATTGTTAATGTTGATTTTTAACATTACATCAGTAAATGATGTAATGGTTCTAATGGACCAACTTAATCTATACAGCAGTTCAATCTCAAAACTTGATATTAATTCAGGTCAGGATTCTTATGGTTTTCGTGCAGAGCAAATCTACGCTGCCTGGGGAGTGTTTTTAGACAACCCGGTTATTGGAGTGGGTTACGAACAGGCGCCACTGATCTATATGCCCTACCTGCCTTTTTGGGCGACCAATTTATCTCACCCCGAAGTGATCCATAATATTTTTTTTAAAGTCTTATGTGAACAAGGGGTTTTAGGCATTTTTGCTTTCCTTGGTTTATGGATTGCAGCATTAAAATCCATAAAGGCAGCCTGGTCTGATGAGGTTTATGGCAATTATGCCAAAATTATATTTCTGGTTTTAGTTGGTCAACTGGTGATGGGCTCAATGAACCCGATGTTAAAAGAAATCTGGTTGTCGTTAGGGATGGCGGCAGCTATTGGAAAACTGATGGTAAAAAAACAGGGAATTGAAATTATGAGTGCACTCAAAACAAAACAGAAAATGTTTTGAATGATTTTTATATTCAAATTATAAGGCTGATTATTACAAATGAACTGGAACAATAAAAAAGTATTAGTAACTGGTGGTGCAGGACAAATTGGCTCAAACCTGGTTCTGTCTTTAGTTGAAAAAGGTGCGGACGTATCCGTAATTGATAATCTATGGAGAGGTCAAAAATCAAATCTGTATAAAGAAGGTAAACCCATCATAGACATGGATAATAACTTTTATGAACTGGATCTGGTCAATTATGATAACTGCCTGAAAGCACTGGAAGGCCAGGATATGGTGTACCATCTTGCCGATGTGGTGGCGGGTATTAATTACGTTTTTGGCAATCAGTTTTCGTTATTCAACACGAACATGCTGATCGATTCCAATATGCTCAAAGCCGCAGTCAGTACTGGTATTTCCGATTATATCTATGTTGGAACTGCCTGCAGTTATCCGGCTGATAAACAAAGTGAACTAAATCCACCTCCATTTAAAGAACCGGATGTCTACCCGGCATTGCCTGAATCATCCTATGGCTGGAGTAAACTGATGGGGGAATATGCCTGTGAACTGGCCGAGCAAGAAAAATTGATGAATATAGGTCTACTGCGATTTCATAATGTCTACGGACCACACTGCGTGATGGACCCGGAAAAATCTCAAGTCATTCCTTCTCTGATCAGAAAAGCTATTAACTTCCCTAACGAAGAATTCATCGTCTGGGGAACAGGCAAACAACGCCGAGCTTTTGTTTTTGTCGACGATATCATCAACGCTTTGCTGTCTGTGGCTGAAAAAGGTATGAATCAAGGAGCCATTCAAATTGGTCCTGACTTTAGCACCTCAATCGCGGAAATTGCACAAACAGTGATTGAAATTTCTGGAAAAAATATTCCTTTGCGGTTTGATGAAAGCAAACCAGAAGGTGATATGGACAGAGCGGCTGACTGGTCTAAAGCAAAACAAGTCTTGGGTTGGTCCCCTGAAATTTCGATTAATAAAGGAATTGAAATCACC
>SPJS01000259.1 GCA_006844705.1 Methylococcaceae bacterium
ATTTTTTGGCGAACTCATAATCGCGCTGATCATGCCCCGGCACCGACATCACCGCACCGGTGCCATAACTCATCAATACAAAGTTGGCAATCCACACCGGCACTTGCTCACCGGTAATCGGGTGGATAACTTTCACGCCCGAATCTACGCCGCGTTTTTCCATGGTTTCCATGGCCGCTTCCGAGGTTTCCATGACCTTGCATTCTTCTAAAAATGCCGTGATTTCGTTATTGCCTTCTGCGGCTTTAATTGCAACCGGGTGCTCTGCCGCCACGGCGACATAGGTCACACCCATCAGCGTATCTGGGCGTGTAGTGTAAATACGAATCGGCTGTTCACCGCCTGGCACCGAGAAATCCATCTCCAGACCTTCTGAACGACCTATCCAGTTGGCCTGCATGGTTCTTACCTGCTCTGGCCATCCCTCCAGCTGATCAAGATCTTTCAGTAATTCGTCTGCATACGCCGTAATTTTTAAAAACCATTGCGAGATTTCTTTTTTCTCCACCGGTGTATCACAACGCCAACAACACCCTTCAATCACCTGTTCATTGGCCAGTACAGTTTTATCATGCGGACACCAATTGACTGGCGATACCTTTTTATACACCAGATCTTTTTCCAGCAATTTAAGGAAAAACCATTGCTCCCAGCGGTAATATTCAGGATCACACGTCGCCAGTTCACGACTCCAGTCATAGCCAAACCCCAAACGTTTAAGCTGGTCGCGCATGTATTCGATATTACTGTACGTCCAGTCAGCCGGGTGCACGTTGTTTTGCATGGCCGCATTTTCGGCAGGCAGACCAAACGCATCCCAACCCATTGGTTGCATGACATTTTTGCCCTGCATGCGCTGGAAACGACTGATCACATCGCCAATTGTATAGTTTCTGACATGCCCCATGTGCAATTTGCCACTGGGGTAAGGAAACATCGATAGACAGTAATACTTTTCTCGTCCACTGTCTTCGACGGCATTAAAAATCCCAGTAATTTCCCAGTCTTGTTGAACAGCCTGCTCTATGTCCAACGGCTTATAATTTTCTTCCATCCTGTTTGATCTATTTACGTGCAAAAGCGTTAGAATACCTTAGAGAGATACAAATCTAAAGTTTCATTTGGAGTCAATGATGAGCGAAAATAAATTAATTAAAGCCTATACCAATTTAATGGAAAATCTGTACAAGGTCATGGACGATACTCTTTATGGCGTTGCAGATGCCATGGAGGTCGCCAAGGAAAAAACCAGCGAATTTGCTGGAGAAATTCAACACTATACTCAAGATGAGCTAGATCATATCGAACATGCGGTCATGCGCGATATTGAGCATGCCGCCAAGTTTGCCCCGGAGATAAAAGACCCTGACGCTTTATCTGAATGGTTGAAGTTTGATATTGAGTTGTTGGAAAATTTCGCTATCGACCAATTTCTCAGTATCGCCGATAAAACCCGAATTGAACTCGCTAAACTTGCCCAGCAGGCAGCCAAGTATCACCCTTACAAATCCGGCGACTTAACTGGCCCGGGTACCTTCACGTGTGATGCTTGCAACAAGGAAATAGCCTTCAAATCCACCAGTATTATCCCAGAATGCCCGCAATGTGGCGGCAAAGCCTTCACGCGCAGTTGATTAAAGCCGCTTAAAGACTGATAATGCAAGCATTCTTCCAATCGACTTAAACGAGGAGCAAAATGCGCAGGGTTATCTTCAATCAGAAAGGCGGTGTCGGCAAATCAACCATTACCTGTAATTTGGCCGCGATCAGTGCAAACAAGGGACATAAAACATTGGTTATCGACCTTGATATCCAATGTAACACAACGCAATACTTGTTAGGCGACAAAGTCGCAAATGCTGATCAAACGCTGGTGCATTTTTTTAAAAGCAGCCTCGGTCTGGAACTGTTTGGAGGCGGCAAGGAAGGCCTGGAAAATCTGATCCATGAAAGCCCGTACCCTAACCTGCATGTGTTACCCGCTCACCCGGATCTGGAAGCCCTGCAAAGTCGTCTGGACTCACGCTATAAAATATTCAAACTTAAAGAAGCACTGGAAAAACTGGACGGCTACGATTATATCTATATGGATACGCCGCCCATTCTTAATTTTTATAGCCAGTCAGCATTGATTGCCGCGGATAAGTGTCTGATCCCGTTTGACTGTGATACGTTTGCTCGCGATGCGCTGTATACGCTGCTTAATTCCGTTTCTGAAGTCAAAGCAGACCATAATCAGGATTTGAAAATTGAAGGCATCGTGGTTAACCAATATCAGAAACAGGCGAACCTGCCTAAACAATTAGTTGATGAACTCATCAATGAGGGACACCCTGTATTGGAAAGTAAAATTTCCCCGTCGGTAAAAGTTCGCGAATCGCATAGCCAAAACAGTCCGTTAATTCATATGGCGCCCAATCATAAATTAACCGATGAATTCGTATCATTATTTCAGGAAATTCACAGTTAAACAGCATCCCAACAGTGCTTTTAAAAATGACTCCAGATTATATCTAAGCCTCAGGCAACGTATAACGTATCCGGTGACTTAATCAAAGGCTGTGTGAAGCAGGGATGCCACACCCAAGCCTATAGAAACATTCCCACAGAGACCCATCACACTGTGACTTTTCGAGCCGTTTTGTATTGGGTGACTATTCTAGGAAACTGTCGGATTATGGATGATTCTACTGCGGCGATGGGCAATCTCCTCGCTACGAACCATATCCCGACATCCTCCTAGATAATCACGGAGTTATTTTATATTTGAAAAGCCTTTTTGAATAACGCCATCCTGATAATACTTCTTGCTATCAAGGTTATATTGCTCTGGTTTTATAATCTCTAGAATGGAGATGGCATCTTTATCGATATCCGGCGATTTTGTTGCCAAATCAAGAATTGTTTCATCCATTTTATTACCTTCTGAATCCAGGATCATGAGCACCTTCGGGCGTAATTTAAAACGATTGTTCTGCTCTACCACCAAAGCAATATAGCCGGTGCTAAGTAAAACAAAACAGCCAGGCGGGTAACTCCCTAGGCTTTCAATAAATTTTATAACCAGCTTACTATCCAAATGTTTACCTGATACATCTAGCATAATTTTCGTTGCTTCAAGATGAGTGCGTCCTTTTTGATAAACTCTGTCGCTAGTCACCGCATCATAGAAGTCTGCAATGGCCACAATATTGGAATATGTGGATAACTTGTGCCCGATCACTTGATTTGGGTAACCTTTACCATCATGTCTTTCATGATGAGTGAGTGCCGTTTCAACCGCTCCATAAAACATCCCTTCACTGGATTTAAGCAATTCATAGCCTAATGTGGTGTGGCTTTGCATCACTTTCAATTCTTCTGGGTCAAGCCTCCCTGGTTTATTTAATATTTCGGAAGGTACTAACATTTTACCCATATCATGCATCATGCCACACAACCCAACCTGATTAAGCAGGGCTTCTGACATCCCAATATGCCTGGCCAGCACTATAGATAACACACATACATTTAAACTATGCTGAGCAGTATAAGCATCGCTATCCTTGAGTTGAGACAACCAAAGAAATGCATCGGGGGAATGTAAGATGCTGTTAACACATGCGTGAACGGCTTCTTTTGCTTGGTGACTGTCAATACCTCCTCCTGATGCCACTTTATCCATAAAGCCGGAAACAAGTGTATTGGTTTCCTGGTACGTCATCTGAGCTCGCTCCACCTCTGTCTCGAAATGCCCCAGTTTTTCTGAAGGCTGACCAAAGTCAGTTGTATTTGCTTTCCCCCCTGTTTTGCCTCGACTGCGTCTGTTTATTGATTTTTTCTGTTTTGTTACATCAATGTACACATAATTACAGGTATTTTTTAATTCTATTAATTGCTCATCTGTTTCAATCAAAAAACCTTGAAAAATAAAAGAAGATTCTAACCAGGGTTTATCCAGTTTTGACACATACATTCCAAAAACCAGTTCATTCACGGGTGTTTGTACAAGGCTTATGGATGTTAAAACATCCTCACCCTTCCCTTCTGTTTTCCTCTTTTTGTTGTTTAATCCGAATAATTTTTTAAGCATATGTGTAGTGATTTTAAATATTTTTCGTACCTTAAAGTAAGTATAGTCGGCCATTTTAA
>SPJS01000258.1 GCA_006844705.1 Methylococcaceae bacterium
CCGGATGACCTCAGAAAAGGGAATCTTTTCGCCTCGCTACAAAACCCATCACCGACAGCCTTTTAGATAAAACCTCTTTTCCTAAAAAGAAGCTTCTGACACTAATTTCTTTATTTCGCCCCAAAAAAAAACGGGCGCTATTAAGCGCCCGTTTTAGCTCCACAAAGGTAAAAGTCTAAACTTTAACCTTTATTAGCATCAGTAAATTCTGGATATGCTTCCAAACCACATTCAGAATAATCAACACCATGGAACTCGTCTTCTTCACTGACACGAATACCCATTACAGCTTTGATGACATACCATGTAATAATACTTGCAACAAATACAAAACCAAAGATCACTGCAATACCAATAAGCTGTGCAGAAAACTTAGCATCTGGATTTGAAATACTCACAGCTAGCAATCCCCAAATACCCACAACACCATGGACTGAAATTGCACCGACTGGATCATCAATTTTTAACTTATCCATAAACACGATAGCGAAAACAACCAAGACGCCACCAACTGCACCAATAATAGTCGCAACACCTGGCGTTGGTGTTAATGGTTCAGCAGTAATCGCAACCAACCCGGCTAACGCACCATTTAAAACCATGGACAAATCAGCTTTGCCAAACATGAAATGAGCTGTCAGCAACGCTGCAATCACACCACCCGCTGCTGCTGCATTAGTATTTACAAAAACCATGGCAACCGCATTTGCTTCACCCACATCAGAAATTTTTAATTCTGAACCACCATTAAAACCAAACCAGCCCAACCACAGAATAAAAGTACCCAATGTAGCCAATGGCATGTTACACCCTGGAATTGGCTGAACTTCACCATTTTCACCATATTTGCCTTTACGAGCACCTAACAATAAAACACCTGTTACTGCCGCTGTTGCACCACAAAGATGCACAACACCTGATCCAGCAAAGTCAAGAAAACCCAACTCATCAAGAAAGCCACCACCCCATTTCCAGTAACCTTGTAATGGATAGATAAAGCCGGTCATTACGACTGCAAAAATCAGGAATGCCCATAATTTCATACGCTCCGCAACCGCACCGGAGACAATTGACATGGCTGTCGCCACAAATACGACCTGGAAGAAGAAATCAGACATACCTGAATAATAAGTATCCCCATTACTTCCCAAAACATCTTCGAGCGCATTATCTGCTCCAAGAAAAAAGCTGACTCCTGGCCAAATGCTATTGACTGCCTCGGCCGGATACATAATGTTGTAGCCACATACCATGTACATAACACATGCAATCGCAAACAATGCAACATTTTTGGTCAAAATTTCAGTCGTATTTTTGGCTCTGACCAATCCGGCTTCCAACATGGCAAAACCCGCTGCCATCCACATAACCAATGCGCCACTTATTAAAAAGTAAAATGTATCTAGCGCATAACTAAGTTCAATTATTTGATTTTCCACAATTCTCTCCCGATTATTTTATCTTTTTTATAATGCTTCTTCGCCGGTTTCACCGGTTCTGATTCTAACTACCTGATCCAGAGCAGAAACGAAGATTTTACCATCACCAATCTTGCCTGTATTAGCAGCTTTTATTATTGCTTCTACCGCTTGATCAACTTGGTTGTCAGCTATCGCCACCTCAATTTTTGCTTTTGGCAAAAAATCAACAACGTATTCAGCACCTCTATATAATTCAGTGTGTCCCTTTTGTCGACCAAACCCTTTTACTTCAGTGACCGTTACACCTGAAACCCCAGTCTCGGAAAGTGCTTCCCGCACATCATCCAACTTAAAGGGTTTAACAATTGCAGTGATTAATTTCATAATTTCCTCATACACTCATTTAAGTTAAACTCAAGAACTCTAAAGCATACTTCATGCCAACCAAACCACCCATTCAAATCAATAAATTAGCATTAAATAGGCGTGTTTTACAACACCTCCTGCACCAAACTTGTGCAACTTTTCTCGGACACCACTTTTTTGCACAGACTTCTTTCAACCCCTATATTCACTCATCAACCGCTGCTCTCATCATTTAGAGTAAATAAACTCTCACGCAGCCAATAATTTGCCACACCTTCCAACACCCCCCCACAAATCATAACAATCCCTTACAAATCAATCATTTAATATACAACCATCCATACTGTTGCATAATGCCAACAAACAACAAAAAACATTATTTATTCTCATCCTTGCAAAATTATTAACTATTCTCTATAAGTTATTGTTGAATAATGTGTAATTTACTGGCATATTAACTGCTGTGAAAATATGAACTTAAACCAGAGGACCTCTACTTATGCAAAAAACAAAATTATCTGTTGCTATTGCACTACTTACAACATCGCCATTTGCTCTGGCTGAAGGCGATGATTCTTTTTATGGCTTCACCGGTTCTGCCAGCGTCGCCTTAACCACTGATTATGTATGGCGTGGTGTTTCACAAACACGTAACGACCCAGCCATCCAAGGCTCATTTGATATTTCTCATGAAAGCGGTTTTTATGCTGGTGTTTGGGGATCAAATATTGAATTCGGTGATAACGAAACCAGCATGGAGCTCGATATTTATGGCGGTTTTTCAAACGAAGTTGATTTCGGTTTTGGCGCCATCACTTATGATTTGGGTTGGTTACGTTATGAATACCCTGCGATGGCCGGCTTAAATTTTAATGAATTATATTTCGGCTTAGGCTTTTCTCCTATCGAAAACCTGAACATGAGCGCTTACTACTACTATGGTTTGCGTATTGAAAACGACAATCCAGGCGATTATCGTGAATTTGCCATGGATTACACATTACCTGATGAATTATTTGGCATCACAATCCTAGGTTCAATTGGTCATTATGACATGACTGGTGGCGACGATGATTACTGGAACTGGAAAATTGGTGTCGCTAAAGATATAGCTGGCTTCAACTTTGAAGTTGCTTATACAGATACTGATGACACAGGCGAAGCAGACAGCTCAGATGACAGCAAAATTGTGGCTACCATTTCTAAAGAATTGGGCGGTAGTGCCGATTCTGCAGCGATGTTGCCAGACGGCTTTGAAACAAGTGCTAGCGTTGCCCTGACTACAGATTACGTATGGCGTGGTGTTTCCCAGACGCGTAACGATCCTGCTATTCAAGGCTCATTTGATATCGCTCATGAAAGCGGATTCTATGCAGGTGTTTGGGGATCAAACGTCGAGCTTGGTAACACTACTAGTTTAGAGCTGGATATCTACGGTGGTTTTTCAAATGATGTTGATTTTGGCTTTGGTGCCATCACTTACGATTTAGGTTGGTTACGTTATGAATACCCTTCCGAAGCAGGCTCAAACATCAATGAACTCTATTTCGGCTTAGGCTTTTCTCCTATCGAAAACCTGAACATGAGCGCGTATTACTATTATGGCCTACGCATCGAAAACACCAACCCAGATGACTACCGCGAATTTGCCATGGATTACACATTACCTGATGAGTTATTCGGCGTGACAATTCTGGGTTCAATCGGCCACTATGACGTAACAGGCGGCGGCGATGATGATTACTGGAACTGGAAAATGGGTGCGGCACGTGACTTCGGTCCATTCAACCTGGAAGTTGCTTACACCCAGACGGATGATACAGGTGCTGCAGACAGCTCTGATGACGGTAAAGTTGTTGGGACTATCTCTACTTCTTTCTAATCTTTACATTTCGTAGACTTTAGAGACTAAAACGGGGCTTTACGCCCCGTTTTTTATTGGCATAACATAATAAAAAAATGGTAGAGTTAGCCGTCGCTCAGGTACAGATAAGCAGCAAACTACAAACAGTATGAATTTTGCTCTACTATTCCTGATCTGGTTCTTAGGAACCCTTCAAACACTACTTTTAACAATCAACACTGGAGAGCATTAATAATGTCTGTAG
>SPJS01000067.1 GCA_006844705.1 Methylococcaceae bacterium
CTTTAACAGGTACTTGCCTGGAAGAACTCAAAGGCCAAGTAAAAGAGCCTGCGCCTGATTTTGGCAACACGCTGTATCGAGTGGGTCAGCCCTCTGACTTTACTATGCAGTATGCGCTGGATGAGCATTTCTTCTGGTCGTTTTTGGAAAAAACACAGGAAGAAGAGCTTGAAAAAATAAAGCGCAACAACCCCAATGACTGGCAGCGCAAAATATATGAACGTTTTGACCGCCTGATCAAGAAACACGGTATTTTGCATCTGCTCAAGAAAGGCTTGAGCGTTGATGACGCGCATTTCAATTTGATGTATCCCGCACCATTGGCCAGCAGCAGTGAAAAGGTTAAACAAAACTTTGCTGACAACATTTTTAGTTGCACCCGTCAGTTACGCTATTCACAAGCTAACCCGCTACAAGAAATCGATATAGTGCTGTTTATCAACGGTATTCCCTTGATTACCCTGGAACTGAAAAACGCTTGGACGAATCAGACAGCGCGTTACCACGGCCAGAAACAGTACCGTGAAGACCGGGATACCCAGCAGCCACTGCTAAATTTTGGGCGTTGCCTTGTGCATATGGCGGTTGATACCGATGAAGTCTACATGACGACCAAGCTGGCGGGAAAAAGCACGTTCTTCTTGCCGTTCAATAAAGGGCATAATCTCGGTCAAGGCAATCCGCCAAACAGTGCTGCCAATGGCGTGGGCGGCCACAAAACGGCCTATCTTTGGCAAGCGGTTTTTTCCAAGCAAAGCTTAGCCAATATCATCCAGCACTTTGTCCGGCTGGATGGCAGCAGTAAAAACCCGCTCAATAAGCGTACTTTATTTTTTCCGCGTTATCATCAAATGGACGTTGTGCGTAAGCTGGTGGCGCATGCGTCTGAACATGGCGTTGGTCAAACCTATTTGATTCAGCATTCAGCAGGTTCGGGTAAATCCAATTCGATTACCTGGGCGGCTTATCAACTGATTGAAACCTACCCAAGCACAGCGGATGTACCAGGAAGCCGAGGCTTGGATCAGCCCTTATTTGATTCCGTTATTGTCGTGACCGACAGGCGCTTGCTCGATAAGCAGTTGCGCAACAACATCAAAGAGTTTTCTGAAGTCAAAAATATTGTGGCGCCCGCGCATAAGTCTTCCGAGCTTAAATCGGCGCTTGAGAATGGTAAGAAGATCATCATCACTACTATTCAGAAGTTCCCTTTCATCATTGATGGCATTGCTGACCTGAGTGACAAACGCTTTGCGGTGATCATCGATGAAGCGCACAGTTCTCAGTCTGGCTCTGCTCACGACAATATGAACCGCGCTATGGGCAAGTCAGCAGTCGAAGAGGCGGAAGACGCTCAGGATAAAATTTTGCAGGCGATGAAATCTCGAAAGATGCGTGGTAATGCTTCTTATCTGGCTTTTACCGCCACGCCAAAAAATACCACGCTGGAAAAATTTGGTCAGCAGCAAGCTGATGGTTCATTCAAACCCTTTCATCTTTACTCCATGAAGCAAGCGATTGAGGAAGGCTTTATTCTTGATGTGCTGGCGAATTACACTACGTACAAGAGCTATTACGAAATTCAAAAATCCATCGAAGATAACCCTGAGTTTGATACCAAGAAAGCTCAGAAAAAGCTCAGGGGCTATGTCGAGCGCAGTCAGCAGACGATTAACACCAAAGCGGAAATTATGCTGGAGCATTTTATTCCACAGGTAGTTAATTCTAAAAAGCTTAGAGGCAAAGCTAAGGGTATGGTGGTGACTCAGAATATCGAGACCGCCATTCGCTATTACAAGGCCATTACCAAGATACTGGATCAGCAAGGCAATCCATTTAAAGCCGTGGTTGCCTTTTCAGGTACTAAAGAAGTTGATGGTATTGAATATACAGAAGCCGGTGTGAACGGCTTTGCGGAAGCTGATACCAAGGACAAGTTTGATACCGATGAATACAGGCTTCTAGTTGTAGCCAATAAGTATCTGACGGGCTTTGATCAGCCCAAGTTATGTGCGATGTATGTGGATAAAAAGCTGGCCGGTGTATTGTGCGTGCAAACCTTGTCACGGCTTAACCGTTCTGCGCCCAAGTGGGGCAAGAAGACGGAAGACCTGTTTATTCTCGACTTCTTTAATACGGTTGAGGACATAAAAACCGCTTTCGACCCGTTTTACACAGCGACATCGCTATCAGAAGCCACCGACATTAACGTTCTGCACGAATTAAAAGATGAACTGGATGATGTCGGTGTTTATGAATGGCACGAGGTCGAAGAGTTTGTGAAACGTTATTTCAATAACGAAGATGCGCAAACCCTTAGCCCGATTATTGATATAGCTGCTGCGAGATTCAATCTTGAATTAGAACTGGAAAACGAAGACAAGGTTGATTTCAAAATCAAGTCCAAGCAGTTCGTCAAAATATACGGTCAGATGGCCTCTATCATGCCTTACGAAATGCTGGCATGGGAAAAGCTGTTTTGGTTCCTGAAATTCCTGATACCGAAACTTATAGTCCAAGATCCAGATGCTAAGTTACTTGATGAGTTACTGGATTCTGTTGATCTTAGTTCTTATGGACTTCAACGCGTTAAACTTAACCATTCAATTGGTTTGGACGGAGCAGAAACCGAGCTTGACCCACAAAACCCTAATCCTCGCGGGGCACACGCTGGCGATAAAGAAACTAATCCGCTTGATGACATCGTCTACACATTTAATGAACGATGGTTTCAAGGCTGGAGTGCTACGCCTGAAGAGCAGCGTATCAAATTTGTAAATATCGCTGAAAGCGTGAAGGCGCATCCTGATTACGAAGATAAATACAAGAACAACGCTGATCCACACAACCGAGAGCTGGCCTTTGAGAAGATACTCAAAGAAATCATGTTACAGCGTCGGAAAGACGAGCTTGAGCTGTATAAGTTATTTGCTGGCGATGATGCCTTTAAATCATCATGGAAGCAGAGCATCCAGCGTATTGTGGATATGTAATTGATGCAATACGCCTCATGATTTTTTGGTAGCTAAAAACATTTTTGCTACATTGTTTTTAGATGATTTGATGGAGCAACAACTTTCCGCTGCTTCAACCGCATGTATAAAACGCATGCGTTTTCAGACACCCCATTCCAGCAGGGACAGCCTGCAACGGCCAGCATTAAATGATACTGGATATGGGTACTGTCAGTACCGATGGCGACACTGTTTTAACCAATTTTGTTATTTACGACACTGTGCGCCATAAAACGCGGTGCAGCTAGACCTGCACCATATAATAAATTTATCTATTAAAATATATCATCAAGATTATGATGATATGTTAAAGCCTATCAATTTGAGTCTTTTGTACCGGATGAGGTAGAAGCAAAAACAGATGCTGTTTTTAGTCATTTACTGATTGCGGCTAAAAACTCAGATTTTTCGATTTGGGAAAGAGGTTAAATATGGAAAATTTTTGGGTTGCGAACCATCCTTGGTGGATCGCCCAGCTCGGCATCCATGCCTCGCGTTCACATCTTTCGTTTTTCGGTAGCGCAAAACTCATTCGCTTCGCTCACCGATGCTCACCCCAAAAAGTTTAAATAATGCTGGCTATTGGTACTCAAAGTACCGATAGCGCCCCTGTTTTAAACCCTGCTGAATTAAGATTTTTTGTATTTACGGCAATATACGCCGTAAAAGTTGAAGGTCATAAACTTAATATCGCATACAATTATGTATACCTAATATAGCTCTGAGTAAATAAATAGGTTTACCTTTCTTTATTTTCCGTCAATGAATTTATTGACTTAAATTCCATTCCGGTATATATATATGTATACAAAAGGAGTGTTCGAGTACATATGAAGGTTGTCCAGAGTAAAAGAACATGAGTATAGACAAGATAGTTGCCAAGCAATATCGAGACAAGGTAAACCAAGCTGTAAGTCAGTTTGGTAGCTTATCTATGCTCCCTAACCATGGGCTTCCTAAAGAGGGTTGGCTGCGCACAGTACGAACGGCGCTTGGTATGTCTGGTACGCAACTGGCTAAAAAGCTGGGCGTGACCAAGGCAAGAATATCCAAGGCTGAGCAGGATGAGCCGCACGGCAGCGTTACCCTGAAAACCATGCAAACTATGGCCGAGGCGATGGATTGCAAGTTTGTGTACGCGATTGTACCAAAGCAAAACGTGGAAGACGTGATTAAAGAGCGCGCTATTGAAAAAGCGTGTGCTCAGGTGAAAGCTGCATCCACTCATATGGCGCTTGAAGCGCAATCATTGAGTAAAGAGCAGCTTGAATTTGAAATTGAGCGCATTGCCACGCAAATCATCGACAAGTTGCCATCCGATTTTTGGAATGATGAATGACGGATGATTACACAAATCTAGTCGATTATCCCGATGGTGCGACACCGCTTGATCCTGATGAGCTTGATGGCCTGAAGTTCAAGCATGTGAGCACTAGGGGGGAGCTAGACCAGCTTGAGCAAGCTGGCATCACCGAAGGATTGAAGTGGTTAGACAAACAAAAGAACCCTGACGTGTTGTCAGAGGCTTTTGTTTTAGAACTGCACAAGCGATTGTTTGGCAGTGTTTGGAAGTGGGCAGGTACATTCCGCCGCACTGAAAAGAATATCGGTGTTGATCCTATACAGGTTGCCATTCAATTGCGGCAACTATTGGATGATACCAAATACTGGGTTGAGCATGGCACTTATTCGCCTAAAGAGCTGGCGGTTAGGTTTCATCACAAGTTGGTATTTATCCACCCGTTTCCTAATGGTAACGGGCGGCATGCACGTATAATGGCGGATGCTGTATTAACTAAACTATTAAATGAACCAGCCATTGATTGGGCTGGGGGTTACAGGCAGGAAGCCATGAATGAGCGCCGCAATCAGTATATTGCCGCGCTTAGAGCTGCTGACGGGCACGATATGAGTGCCTTATTAGAATTTGTTGGGGCTTGAAAA
The DNA here is from genome assembly GCA_006844705.1 of Methylococcaceae bacterium. Lineage (GTDB taxonomy): Bacteria > Pseudomonadota > Gammaproteobacteria > Methylococcales > Methylomonadaceae > Methylomarinum. The sequence continues at coordinate 4,959 of SPJS01000067.1, forward strand.
GCAGGTATTAATTCATAAATACCGAGGTTCACTTTTTGATGACAGAAAGTGGTTTTTTAAACGGGTGTAAATTTAGGTGTAAATAAGGGTTTTTGGTGTATGTCGGATAGCAATTTTATCAATGAAATTAATCGCAGACGGACGTTTGCCATTATTTCACACCCTGATGCGGGTAAAACCACCATTACCGAAAAATTGCTGCTGTTCGGCGGTGCTATTCAATTAGCCGGGTCGGTTAAAGGGCGTAAGGCAGCACGACATGCGACGTCAGACTGGATGGAAATGGAGAAGGAGCGGGGTATCTCTGTGACGACCTCGGTCATGCAGTTTGAACATAACGAAGCCATTCTTAACCTGTTGGATACACCGGGGCATGAGGATTTTTCGGAAGATACTTATCGCACGTTGACGGCCGTGGATTCAGCATTAATGGTGATTGATGTTGCCAAAGGGGTCGAGGACAGAACCATTAAATTAATGGAAGTCTGTCGTCTGCGTACCACACCGATTCTAACCTTTATCAATAAACTTGATCGCGAAGGTAAAGACCCGATTGAATTGCTGGATGAAGTGGAAACCGTTTTAAAAATCAATTGTGCGCCGATGACCTGGCCGATTGGTATGGGGAAGCGTTTTAAAGGCGTTTATCATATTTACAAGGATGAGATTTTGCTGTTCAGTCCCCACCATGAAGGCAAGATAGTTGAAGCGGAAATTATTAAGGGGCTGGATAATCCAAAACTGGATGAATTGCTGGAAGGACAGGCGGAAGAATTACGCGAAGAAATTGAACTGGTGCAAGGTGCCAGCCATGAATTTGATATGGATGCCTATCTGGCGGGAGAATTAACGCCGGTGTATTTTGGTTCGGCAATTAATAATTTTGGTGTGCAGGAATTATTGGATGCCATTGCTGAATACGCACCTGGCCCCCAAATACGTCAGGCTGAACAAAGAGAAGTATCGCCTGATGAAGCAAAGTTCAGCGGTTTTGTTTTCAAGATTCAGGCAAATATGGACCCTGCGCATCGCGACAGGGTAGCCTTTATGCGTATTTGTTCAGGACAGTTTGATAAGGGCATGAAAGTGAATCATGTGCGCATCGGTAAAAATATTCAGGTTGGCAACGCGATCACCTTTCAGGCAGATAGCCGCAAGAATGTAGAGGAAGCGTTTCCTGGGGATATTATCGGGTTGCATAACCACGGGACTATCCAGGTGGGTGATACCTTTACCTTGGGGGAAAAACTCAAATTTGGTGGAATTCCCTACTTTGCGCCGGAGTTGTTTAGAAGAGTGATTTTGAAGGATCCGCTTAAATCAAAAGCATTGCAAAAAGGGCTGGTGCAGCTTACTGAAGAGGGGGCAACCCAGTTGTTTAAGCCGTTAAAGAATAATGATTTAATTCTTGGCGCTGTTGGGGTGTTGCAGTTTGATGTGACCGCACATCGTTTGAAAGCCGAATACAATGTTGAATGTGTCTATGATGCGGTAGGTGTGAGTACTGTACGCTGGGTAAATGCAGAAGACCCAGCCAAGCTGGAAGAATTCAAAAAGAAAGCCTTTGATAACCTGGCAGAAGACGGGGGCGGTTTTCTGGTGTACGTTGCCACCAGCCGGGTTAATCTTCAGTTAACCGAAGAACGCTGGCCGGATATTCAATTTAATGCGACGCGTGAATTGTAAGGAAAAAAATGGGTTGATTTCAGGGGGGGAAATCAACCCGAGTTCCTCATCACTGAGAGAGATTATTGAGGCTTTCTGTTGCAGACTTCTGAGTTTCATCAATTTTCTGGTTAGCAGAGTCAAGCATTGAAGAGGTCTGTTGCTTGCCTTCTTCGACAGCAGATGCTGCTGAATCCTGAACACTTTGCGCCATGTCTGAAGCTGTATCGACAGTACTGGTTACTGCATTATCTACCGTTTCACTGGCGGCATCAGTGGTTTCTGAAATTGAATCAGACAAGTTTTGAAGCGCTGTCCCTGTAGATTCGGTTGCCGATTCTGACATGGATTCAGCTGTATTTTCAACGTCATTGACCGTTTGTTCCATTAAGGAAGGTTGTGTTTGTGTCGCTTCTTCTGCAGGTTTCTCGGTGGTGTCACAAGCAGATAAAAAACCCAGGGCCAGGGTTGCACTTAGTAATTTAATATTTGTTTTCATAATTTTCTCCGGCAAGCGGTAGTCTTTAACTGTAGAATTAACCGGGAAAGTTATGCTACCTTCCCGGCAAGGTCAAACTATTTTGCGACTTTTTCGCAATCTTCAATCAAAGCATCCAGCGCCTGTACGGCAGTTTTTGCTTCTTCTTTGATTTCCTGCAAAAAAGAAAGTTCACTCTTGTTTGCCGTTCCATCAGCTAAAATTACCTTTCGTAAAATATCAACTTCCTTGGTACTGATATGTCCATCTCCTAAAGCACATACTTTTGCAACTTCACGCCATTCAGCCATTGTTATACTCCTTAAAATAAAATAGTTAGGTCATGCAAGGCGAGCGGTACAACTCGGCTTCAGTCTGTGTTGAACACTATACCTGGCCAACATTAAATTGAAATGAAGCATAAGTTAACTGTTTGCCTTGCAACTTATATATTGTGCGTAGCTCAAATGAATAATTAATGAACGAACCGCGAGCCGGTACAGAAGCTTCTGTACCGGCTAATACTATTACTTACGATTGCAGCGCACGGATTAAAGATTGCAAACTGTCATTGGCATCACCGAATAACATGCGGGTGTTTTCATGAACAAACAAAGGGTTACCAACACCGGCATAGCCAGAGGCCATACTGCGTTTTAACACCAGCGTGGTTTGCGCTTTCCAGCATTCCAGTACCGGCATGCCGGCAATAGGGCTGTTTGGGTCTTCAGCGGCTGATGGATTGACAATGTCATTGGCGCCAATGACGATGGCAATGTCAACGTCAGGAAAATCTTCGTTAATTTCATCCATTTCAAATACGATGTCATAAGGTACTTTGGCTTCTGCCAGGAGCACGTTCATATGCCCCGGCATCCGTCCTGCGACAGGGTGAATACCAAAACGCACCGTCTTGCCCTTGCTCTTGAGAAATTTGGTGATTTCATACACCGTATGCTGAGCCTGGGCTACCGCCATACCGTAACCGGGGATAATCATGATATCTTTGCTGTCACGTAACAGCTGGGCGGTTTCTTCAATTTCAATCGGTTGCACTTCACCCTCAACTTCTGTAGATGAACTGCTGCCGCTACTGCTGCCAAAGCCTCCGGCAATCACACTTAAGAAATGACGATTCATGGCGCGGCACATGATGTAACTCAGGATGGCCCCGCTACTGCCGACCAGTGCACCGGTGACGATGAGTAAATCATTACTTAGCATGAACCCTGTCGCAGCTGCGGCCCAGCCCGAATAACTGTTAAGCATGGACACCACCACCGGCATGTCGGCACCGCCGATCGCCATGACCATATGGACGCCGAAAGCTAACGCGATGAGGGTCATCAGTATGAGAGGCCAGGTACCATTACCTGTTTCTGCAGCGACAAGGAATTGATCGCCAAGCCAGATGCAGCTGATTAAAATGCCCAGATTTAATACATGGCGGCCCGGGAGCAGGACGGGTTTGCCCGAAATTTTGCCACATAGTTTGCCGAAAGCGATGACAGAACCTGAAAAAGTCACGGCACCAATGAGTATGCCGACATAAATTTCAACTTCATGGATGGTTTTTTCTACTCCCGTCAATGTCGATGATTCATCCATGAAATTGGCATAACCAACCAGCATCGCAGCCAAACCAACCAGACTGTGCATTAAAGCTACCAGTTCCGGCATTTGTGTCATTTCAACCTTGAGTGCGGCCTTGACTCCAATGAAGCCACCGATTAACAAGGCAATGATAAGTACCACATAAGCATTGACCTGACTGCTCAACACTGTAGCGATAATGGCAATGGCCATCCCCGCCATGCCGTAATAATTACCTTTTCGTGCGGTGTCCTGATTACTTAATCCACCCAGACTTAAAATGAACAGAATGGAGGCGGCCACATAAGCCATATGAACTAAACCCTGTGTCATGATATTCCTCCTATTTTCTGAACATTTCTAACATGCGACGGGTGACCAGAAAGCCACCGGCAATATTAATGGAAGCCGCCAAAACTGCCAGCCCTGACAAGATGGTAATCATCACGCCCGGTGCAGATATCTGTACCAGGGCGCCAATAATGATGATGCCGCTGATGGCATTGGTCACACTCATCAGCGGGGTATGCAGGGATGGGGAGACATTCCAGATGACCTGATAGCCGATAAAGCACGACAATACAAAGACGGTGAAATGCGACATGAAAGAGGCGGGGGCATTGTTACCTACGCCAAATAACAGTAAACCCACCAGCACAATGGGGAACATTTTTTTCACCGGTTCGGGAATAACGCTCTGGACATCTTCCGGTTTGGCAGGCAGTTTGTCAGCCTCTACTTTGGCATTCCTGGGTGCAGCTGACAGTTTGGGTGGCGGTGGTGGCCAGGTGATTTCACCGGCATGGATCACAGTCGCACCGCGGATGGCTTCATCTTCCATGTCGATCACCAGGTTGCCGTCTTTTTCAGGGCAAAGATCGGTTAACAGATGACGCAGATTGGTTGCGTATAACTGACTGGACTGATTGGCCAGACGGCTGGGCAGGTTGGTGTAACCGATCAGGGTGACTCCTTCTTTCATCACAACGTTATCTTTTTCGGTTAATGCACAGTTACCGCCTTGTTCGGCAGCAAGGTCTACTACCACACTGCCACTTTTCATGGATTTAACCATGTCTTCAGTAATCAGCTTGGGTGCCGGTTTTCCGGGAATCAATGCCGTAGTGACAATAATATCGACTTCCTTGGCCTGTTCTGCAAACAGAGTCATTTCAGCCTCGATAAATTCCTTGGACATGGTTTTGGCATAACCGCCACTGCCGGAGCCTTCTTCTTCAAAATCCAGCATCAGAAATTCGGCATCCATACTTTCTACCTGCTCCTTGACTTCCGGACGGGTATCGAATGCGCGGACTATCGCGCCCATACTTTTGGCAGCGCCAATGGCGGCCAGTCCGGCAACCCCGGCACCAATAACCATGACTTTTGCGGGAGGCACTTTACCTGCAGCAGTAATCTGGCCGGTAAAAAAACGGCCAAAATGTTGTGCAGCTTCCACAATTGCACGGTAACCGGCAATATTGGCCATGGAGCTCAGTGCATCCATTTTTTGCGCACGGGAAATTCGCGGGATGCTATCCATCGCAAGTACGGTCGCTTTTTTAGCCGCCAGTTTGCTCATCAGTTCTTCATTCTGGGCCGGCCATATGAAGCAGATCAGGTGTTGTCCCCGTTTCATCAGTTCGATTTCATCTACTTCCTGTTCAGGATGGTACTCAGGGCCTCTGACTTTCAGGATGATATCGACGCCTTTCCATAAGGTTTTGGCACTTTTAACAATCCTGGCACCGGCTGTTCTGTAATCACTGTCAGACATATCAGCTCCGATACCGGCATTGCTTTCTACGCTAATTTCAAAACCCAGTTTGATCAGGCGGGATACAACTTCGGGGGTGGTCGCAACGCGCTTTTCACCCTCATGGACTTCTTTGGGGACTCCAATTTTCATTCGTTCTCCTTGCGGGGTTAATATTGTTATTTGAGAACAACACTGCTTAAGAAAAAAGCAGTATCCGCAAGGATATGTAATTAAAAAATTTATTTCAACGCTTTTTAAAATATTTGATTAGAATGCATCTGAGTAATGTTGACATAAGATTAAATCATTAAGTATGAAGATATTAACCGTAGACGATAGTAAGCTCATCAGGCAGATTGTCGCGGAATGTGTGAAAACAATGGGACATGACATCATTTTCGCTGAAAATGGCCGCGAAGGTGTTGAGATGGTCAAAAATAATGATGTTGACCTGGTGCTCATGGATATAGAAATGCCTGATTTAAATGGTCTTGAAGCAACGACCTTGATTCGCCAAAATCAGGGGGATAACTGGTTTCCGATTATTTTTTTAACCACACATAATGATGATGAGTCTTTTAAGGAAGGGATTTTGGCCGGGGGCGATGCCTATTTACCCAAGCCGCTGAATCCAGTGCGTCTGCAAATGACGATTGTTGCGATGGAACGGATTTATTTGCTGCGGCAAAAATTACAATCCGTGCAAAATAAATTGCTCGATGCCAACAAAGCATTGGAAAGATTGTCATTATCTGATGCGTTGACTGGCCTTGCAAACCGCAGACATTTTGATCAAACCCTTGAACGTCATTTTCAATTGGCGTTAAAAAATAAAGTCCCTTTATCGTTAATTCTTGGCGATATCGATCATTTTAAAAAATACAATGATCATTATGGCCATCAGCAAGGCGATGACTGCTTGTACACGGTGGCAAATGCCTTGAATCAGACAGTGATACGTCCTCTGGATTTAGCCTGTCGCTATGGCGGTGAAGAATTTGTCATTATTATGCCGGAGACGAATCTTCTTGAAGCAAAGACGGTTGCTGAGGACGTTCGCCAGGCCATCCTCAGTGTCAAATTACCGCATGCAGCATCTTCCACACATTCCATCGTGACGATGAGTATGGGGGTGGCAACATTACAAGGACAATATAAAAGTGCAGTTGATTTGATCAAGGCGGCAGACGACGCACTTTATCAGGCGAAAGAAAGTGGACGAAATCGGGTGATTTCGCTTTGATACGATTTTATGCCAAGGATTTTATCACTACGCGAGAAGGGTTGATTTTTGCCGTTGTCAGCAATGGGGTGGAAGACGGAAAGGTCTTATGTTTTTTGCGCTATATCAAAACGGGTCAGCGTTGGAATAAAGCCGATACCGACCACGCGAATCAATTTTTGGCACAGAATTACCCACATTATTTGTACTTCTCGCAGCAACTGGACGCGCATCTTCATGCTGTTTCTATAGACAGTATTTACCGGCATCATCAACCTCGTCATCGCTTGTCAGAAATAATGAACAGTTCCCGTCACGCGATGGGGGCGGAATATGATTGTTTTCAATTATGCAATCAGTTGCAACAACATAATGTGCCGCTTGAACAGGTAGGCGTCACTGGGTCTGTACTGGTTTCATTGCAGAATGATTTATCGGATATTGATCTGGTAATCTATGACCGCAAGGTTTTTTTTCAATGCCAGCAAGCCTTTAAAAGTATGTTGCACGTTGGGCTGTTGTATCCGCTGAGAGAAAGCGACTGGGTCTTTTCATATCAACGGCGCGACTGTGAATTATCTCTGACAGAGTATGTTTGGCATGAGACAAGAAAGTTAAATAAAGTCGTATTTAACGGACGCAAAGTGGATATTTCATTAGCTCAATTGAATGAAAATTCAGCAACAACCCACTTTAGTAAACAGGGAGAAGCGGTTGTTCAGGCCACGGTTATGGGTGACTATTACAGTTATGATAGTCCCTCTGTCTATGACATTGATCACCCTGATATATCATCAATCATCAGTTTTACACCAACCTATACGGGGCAGGCAGTGCGTGGCGAATTGATTGAAGCCGCAGGCAAACTGGAGCAATCCAGTGATGGGCATGTGCGTCTGGTGGTGGGTAGCTCGCGTGAAGCAAGAGGGGAATATATCAAAGTGATTCAGCATGCTTGATATACATCAGATTAATACGATCATATTTGATCTGGATGGATTGATATTGGATACAGAATCCACTTTTCATTCTGCCTGGAAACAGGCTGGGGAGGCGTTAGGTGTACCCATTAATGATGGATTGTTGCAAGACTTTTGCGGTATGTCTGGCAACGATATTACGCGATTGTTGAAGCTGCATTATGGCGAGAGATTAGACATCGACCGTTTTTTTAATCGATGTGAAAAAATCTGGATTGAGCAAGTTAAGCAGCAGGGTATTGCAGTTAAGCCGGGGTTTTTCGCATTAATCGATGTTGTTCGGCATAATCAATGGGAATACACGATTGCAACCAATAGCCGCCGCACAAATGCGCAGTTTTGTCTGGAAACGGCCGGGATAGCGAACTATTTTACGGACATGGTGTGCCGCGAGGATGTAGTGAACCCTAAACCTTCATCAGAGGTGTTTGTAAAAGCGGCAGCCTTATTAAATAAAGAGTTGACTGAATGTATGGTGCTGGAAGATTCTCCACCGGGCGTACGGGCGGCTTATCAGACCCATGCTAAAACAGTGTATATCCCCTCAACCGTGCTGCCCGATCGTGACTGCCTGATGATGGCAGACATTTACTGTAAGGATATGAATCAACTGGCAAGCATACTCACGCACAAGGATCATGTATAATTGCGCGTTCATACAAGGAAGTCAGACGGATTAATCACCGCGATTTCTTTTCTGAAACAGGGTTTCAGGATGTTGGCCTGACAGTAGTTCTAACAATACCGTGTCTGATAAAAAACAAATTACAGTAATTGCACCCGCGCGTTTGCATATGGGATTTATGGATTTAAGCGGTGCATTGGGCAGGCATTTTGGCAGTGTTGGCATGGCATTGAATGAAATCAGTACCTCCTTGACATTATCTGCCGCAGATAGTTTGACAGTGACGGGGGCATCATCCGAACGCGCGCGCAGCTGTGTACAGGATTTATGTCGCCAGTTTAATGTGTCAGAGTCTTTATCTGTTACTCTCCATCAGGCTATACCTGAACATGTCGGGTTAGGCTCTGGAACCCAGCTTTCACTCGCCATCGGTGCCGCACTTAATGCGCATTATGATCTAGGTTTGAGTATAAGGGATATCGCCTGTTTAACTGCCCGGGGTCAACGCTCGGGGATTGGTATTGGCGTGTTTGAACAGGGCGGGCTGGTGGTTGATGGCGGGCGCGGAGAACACACACTGACCCCGCCGATGATTTCAAGAATGAATGTGCCGGAAAACTGGCGGTTTATTCTGGTATTTGATCAACGCGGACAGGGTTTGCATGGCAAACAGGAAATATCTGCCTTTAAACAACTGCCGGTTTTTCCGCAACCGGAAGCCGCGCGGTTGTGTTATCTGTTGTTGATGCAGGGCTTGCCCGCATTAGCGGAGCAGAATATTGTCCATTTCGGCGAGGTCATCAGTGAGATTCAATCATCTGTGGGACAACATTTCTCAGCAGTGCAGGGAGGGGTGTTTACCAGCCAGCCCGTTGCCGAAGCCATGGATTGGCTGATGCAACAAGGCGCTGTGGGAATAGGGCAGACATCCTGGGGGCCGACGGGTTTTTGTTGTGTGCAAAGTGCAACGCACGCGGAACGGCTGGTTGATGAAGTGACTAAAATGCAAGCCGATGATTCTCATCTGCTGTTCAAAATCGTCAGTGGACGCAATTCCCCGGCGACAATCCAATATCATTGAGTCACAATAAATCACCCCTTCTTGTCGTTGCAAAATCGACGCGCGCGATAGCAGAGCATTTGCATTATGCGGGATGTTCAACGCTGGCCATAGATTTATTTGCCGATGCCGATACCTGGCACTGGGTTACGGATGCGATCAAAGTTGACGATTTATCGCTTCCGTCAGTCAAGACGGCAGTTGCGGGCTTGACCAAAAAATATTCAATTCAATATTGTTTATTCGGTAGCGGTTTTGAAAATTATCCGGATAGCCTGATGTTTCTTCACAATACTTTTGATGTGTTGGGTATCAGCCTGGATGGATGGAGAACACTTGCCGATAAAAGGTCATTTTTTGAATGGCTCTTACTACAACAGATTCCTCACCCTGAAACCCGTTTTTCCCCTCCACTGGATAAACAGGGTTGGTTGCAAAAACCTTTGAATGGTGAAGGTGGAGTCAATATTTCGTTTGCTGATGAAGCGAAAGCTGACGGCATACATTGTTATTGGCAACGTCATCAAACAGGAGACAGTTTTTCGTTATTGTTTTTAGCATTAGAAGGAAAAACCCAGCCGCTGGGATTTCAGCAGCAATTTGTTTCTGATGCTCATCCTGACGCCCCATTCCTGTTTTCCGGTTTGTCGTGGACTGAGGCACAGGAAGGATTTGATCAGGTCATCGACTGGGCGGAACGACTGGCCACAGACTTTCCTTTAGCGGGTCTCTGCAGTGTTGATTTTATCTGGCATGAAAAACAATGTTTCTTTCTGGAAATCAATCCCAGGTTGTCTGCCAGTAGTCAACTTTATACAGAAGATATTATCACTGCACATATCCAGTGTTTTTTAGCAAAACAACTGCCAAAACAACGACCACGTCAACAAAAACGGGCCGTGAAAATTATTTATGCCAATAAAACGATCAGAATTGCACACCATTTTCCATGGCCGGAAGGGTGCAAAGATGTCCCTGAAACCCCGGCATTTATCAAGCAAGGAGAGCCGATTTGCAGTATCATTGCGCCATTTGATTCTGATCCATTCTTTTTGGCGAGCGTAGCAGGGCGAGAAAAGGAATTGATGCATTTATTAACTGAAGGTACAAAGTAATGCAGTATAAGGCGAGTGTAAGCAAACTGACCCAACCATTAGTCGATGAACTGATGAATAATCAGCAAAAGCTGAGAATATCAGCCAGTCAGCTGGACAATGGCAGCACGGTGATTGATGCCGGAATTAATGTGCTAGGCGGTATAGAAGCAGGGCGCATCATTACCGAAATCTGCTTGGGAGGCATGGGGTCAGTGACATTTACGCAAACCCCTTATACTGAGAACTGGCCGTTAACCATTAATGTGCATACCACGAACCCGGTACTGGCCTGTCTGGGCAGCCAATATGCCGGATGGAGTCTGTCGTATGAAAAATATTATGCCTTGGGATCAGGGCCTGCGCGTGCAATGGCGGTTAAAGAAAAAGATGGCCAGACGGTTTCGGTAGAAGACTTATACGGCGAACTGGATTATCGCGATACAGGAGACAAAACCGTACTGGTTATCGAGAATGATGCGATTCCGCCATTACCTATTGTTGAAAAAGTAGCGGCATCCTGTGGCGTTGCTGCGGAAAACCTGACTATCGTTGTGACCCCGACCAGCAGTCTTGCCGGGTGTGTTCAGGTGGTTGGACGTGTGCTGGAAGTTGCCATGCATAAGGCACATGAACTGCATTTTCCGCTGGAAAATATTGTTGACGGTATGGGCAGCGCGCCGTTATGTCCTCCTCATCCGGATTTTGTCAAAGCAATGGGCAGAACCAATGATGCCATCTTGTTTGCCGGGCAAGTTCACCTGTTTGTAACGGGGAGTGATGATGCTGCTGAAAAATTGGCGACCCAACTGCCGAGTTCCACATCAAAAGACTACGGCAAGCCTTTCGCGGACATTTTCAAAGCCTACGACTATGATTTCTTTAAAATTGATGGCATGTTGTTTAGTCCCGCCAGTGTGATCGTGACTGCTGTTGAATCCGGTAACAGTTTTCATGCCGGCAAACTGGACAATGCTTTATTAAATCAATCTTTTGGCGTTTAACTGACCGGCAGCAGGGAGAAGCTGGATTTGTCAACAGGACGCATTGCACTTATCACGGATGATCCCGGCTGGCATGGTAAACAATTACGCCTTGCCTTCGCAGCCCGGGGGTATCAGTGTGACTATGTTTCCATCACAGATTGCCGTTTGCAACCTGCAACTACCGGTCTTCCGGTTATCATTCCGGGCTTTGAGCATGCCTTGCCTGATGCGGTATTTGTACGTGGCATTCCTGGCGGGTCCCTGGCTGAAGTCGTGTTTTATCTCGATATTCTGCATGCGCTTAAAATTCTCGGCGTTCCGGTTTATAACAATGGCAGAGTGATTGAAGCCAGTGTTGATAAAGCCTTATGCAGTTTTTTATTGGCACAATGCCAGGTATCCACGCCCTTGACCTGGGTAACACCTGATCGAACACAAGCGTTACATATTGCCGAGCAGGAGCTGGCACAGGGGCATTGGCTGGTCAGTAAGCCCTTGTTCGGCTCTCAGGGAGAAGGTATTCGCCGCTTGCAAAAGATGACCGACTTGTTCTGGCTGACCAGCAGCGAGGGTATTTTTTATTTGCAGCGCTATGTGCATGGGATGAATAACGAACATGCCGACTATCGAGTATTTGTTATTCATAATAAGGTCATTGCCGCGATGTGCCGTCATGGGAAATCATGGCTTAACAATGTGGCCCGCGGGGCACAGTGTAACGCTGTGGTCGCTAATGAGAAAATGGCTGAACTGGCGACCACAGCGTGTCGGGCACTTGATATGGATTATGCCGGAGTGGATATTATCGAGAATGCTGAAGGCCAGCTTCAGGTGATCGAAGTGAACAGTATTCCGGCCTGGAAGGGCTTGCAATCCTGTTGTAATATAAAAATTGCCGAATTGCTGGTTGATGATTTATTACACCGTTATGTGGTCTCAACAGAACAGGTAAAATCCGCAGTATGATTGAACAATCGGTGTTGATGGAATTGTATCAACAGTCCTGTGAAATCGATATCAAAGCATTCAAGCCGGGTAATGTCAGTATCTACAGTGCCGGTCACGATATGGACGTGTCTGATTTCAGAAAAAGTTATCAGGTCAGTGCCGAACCCATTTGCGACCCCTCGCTGTCATTAGGTGAAAAAATCTATTACGCCGTTGAGGCTACCCGAAATGCAGTGGGATGCAATACAAATCTTGGTATTGTGTTGTTATGTGCGCCATTAATCCATGCCGCACAACATGCCGATTGCAATAATTCTTTGCGTGACAGTTTGAAAAACCGGCTTTCCCTGACTACTCTTCAGGATGCCGACTGGATGTATCGTGCAATCAGTCTGGCTTCACCGGGCGGGCTAGGGTCATCTGAGCAGGAAGATGTCAGCCAAAAAGCCAGGGTTACTCTGACTGAAGCGATGCGGATCGCCATGTTGCATGACAAGATTGCCGAGTTGATGGCAACAAATTACAGAGATATTTTTGATTATTCAATTTTAATGTATAATTCCGGGTTCAAAAGGTTTGAAGCTTCTGACTGGGCAGCGTTGTCTGTGTTTTTGGGGCTTTTGTCGCGTTTTCCTGACAGTCATATTGAACGTAAATATGGTGAAAAATTTACCCCTTGGGTAAAAGCGGAAGCAGTTCGTTTACTGGCTTTTTTCAATTCATCAAACGATACTGATTCGCTAATTCCAATACTACATGAGGTAGACCAGGCATTCAAAGCCAAAGGTATTAATCCTGGAACGTCGGCTGATATAACTGTGGCCACAGTATTAACGGTTTTTATGGAACAAATATTAATGATGTAAATCATTAACCCGGCAGGGAAATGCTGGAAATTTAGGGCACTATTCAGTGTCTGTGTTTTTTTCTTATTTTTTGGAGAGATTGGTAAAATGGCAAAAATCAACAACGTACGCGTTGGCGAATCATTGGTAGGTGATGGTAACGAAGTTGCACACATCGATTTGATCCTGGGCCCTCGTGGCTCAGCTGCAGAATCAGCTTTCGCTAACTGCTTAACTAACAACAAAGACGGTTTCTCTAGTCTGTTGGCTGTTGTTGCTCCTAACCTGATGGTTAAACCAGCAACTGTTATGTTCAACAAAGTAACCATCAAAGGGTCTAAACAAGCTGTTCAAATGTTTGGTCCGGCTCAACGTGGTGTTGCGATGGCTGTTGCCGATGCAGTTGAAGAAGGCACAATCCCTGCTGACGAAGCTGATGATTTGTTCATTTGTGTTGGTGTATTCATTCACTGGATGGCTGAAGATGATGCTAAAATCCAGGAATACAACTACAAAGCAGTTAAAGAATCAATTGAGCGCGCTGTTGCAGGTACGCCAACTGCTTCTGAAGTTGTAGCGGCTAAATCAAGCGCAACTCACCCGTTCGCTGCAAACTAATTTCTCTTCGAGAAATGTTGAAAAATACCCCGTTTACGGGGTATTTTTTTGCCTGAAATTTATGTCAACTTGAATATATCTTCGCTGCTTAATTGACCATTATGCAAGGCTGAGGATACCAATACTTTCTGAATGCCCAGGGTATTGAGGGTAAACAAATCCTCACCATCTCTTACGCCACCAGAAGCAACAAAGGATTGTTGCGGATAAGTTAATGTAAAATGCTTGATCAATTCATAATCCGGTCCGGAATTACTGCCAACTTTCGCTAAGGTCATTAATATGACTTCTTCCGGCCATGTTTGATCAGACTGGAATAACTGATGAGGTCCCAGCTTTTCATCTCCCTTAAAATCCAGCGACAGTATAAAGTCTGTTCGTTTTTGTGGCTCCAGGAGTTGATCTTGTGATTCACTGCCCAGCACTGGGATCACATTTTCTGGGTATTCAAATGCCATAAGGTCTGTAAACAATGATGCATTATCCAGCCAGAAACAAACGTCAGGATAACGGCGCGCCATTATTTCAATCAATTGTAGATGATCACCATTGTGCATGATTGCATTCAGGTCAGCCAGGTAAACACAGGAAAATGGATATACATCAAACAGACGCTGTAAGATATCAAGGGGCTGGCTTGATCGGCATAATGCAGACTGAACAGGACGATATTGATGTCGATTACCTTGTTTTGCTGCAACGACTTGACCATTCAGTAAGTCAATGACCGGGATGATTTGCATTTGAAAATAGTTGTATTTGAGTATATTTGTGGCGGCGGCATTGTTAATGAAGAACTTCCTGAGAAATTGAAACGGGAAGGGCAGCTCATGTTGCAGGCATTATTAAATGATCTTTCCGAGGTTTCAGGGATTGAAGTGCAAGTCATACTGGACCATAGAATCAATACCATTAAATTGCCAAAAAATGCAACAGTTTACCCGGTTCATTCTACGGATCATTATCAAACGATTTTAAAAAACAGATTAGATCAAAGTACTGTTTTTTGGCCTGTTGCCCCGGAAACCGATGGAATATTGTATCAGTTGGTTGCATTGGGTAAACAGATGGACAACAAGGTTCTAGCCTCGTCGCCTGAGGTTATCAGCTTATGCAGCAGCAAGTATGACACTTTGAAACACCTTTATCATCAGCACATTTCAGTAGCTCAAACACATACGCTTTCTGCCTTTGCCGCAGTCAATGATCAGGATTATGTTATCAAGCCAGATGATGGCATCGGGGCAGAAAATATTCAGGTTGTTAAAGGCTCCAAACTGGTGGATGTGGATGCAGAAAATACGAATTTAATTGTTCAGCCACGTTTAGATGGAGATCATCTTAGTCTGAGTTGTTTATGTAAAGAGGGCCAGGCATGGCTGTTGAGTGTTAATCGTCAATTAATTACCCGCAGTGATAATTCGTTTGAATTCACAGGCTGTGAGGTGAATATTTCTACTGTTGATGATGAAAACATGCGCTGCCTGATAAATCAGGTGGCTATGAGCATGCCTGGATTGTGGGGATATATTGGTATTGATTTGATTATTACCCCGCAAGGTGAACTTGTGGTCATGGAAATCAACCCAAGATTAACTACATCATATGCCGGGATAAAGAAGGCAACGGGAATGAATGTCTCTGCACTGGTACTTGGCATGCTGGATAATGACCCCAGGCCTATGAATTCACAAAATAATACGATACGGATTGAAATTTAACACATGAATGTTGAAAGTGTCATTGGATGGGATATCGGTGGGGCTCATCTGAAAGCGGCCGCCATAAATAATAAGCATGCCGTCACTCAGTTAGCGCTTGAACCCATGCCGCTGTGGCAAGGGATGGATCAACTTGAAAAATCTCTGAAGACTGTATTACGAGGCTTTGCAAGTCAAAATGCGGTACATGTCATTACCATGACAGGCGAGCTGGTCGATGTATTCGCGACGCGTGATGAAGGTGTGCAAAGTATCTTGCAGATGGTTTCATCACTACTAGGACATGACATTCTGGTGTATGCCGGTCAGCATACACTGCTGAAACTTTCCGAGATTGATTCATCACACATTGACCGAATTGCGTCAATGAACTGGCTGGCAAGTGCCAGCCTGGCGGCTCAACATATCGAACAAGGCCTGTTTGTTGATTTCGGCAGTACGACGACGGATGTATTGGCGTTGAAAAATTCAAGGGTAGAGGCTGTTGGCTATACGGATTATCAGCGACTGATTGCGGGTGAATTGTTGTACACAGGGCTTACCAGAACATCGGTTATGGCCGTTGCTCATCAAGCACGCTTCAAAGGGCAAACAATGGAATTAATGACTGAACATTTTGCCACAATGGCAGATGTCTATCGTGTGACAGGTGAACTCACCGAGTCTCATGATTGCTACGCAGCGGCTGATGGAGGCGCAAAAACACGCGAGGCCAGTGCCATCAGGTTATCCCGTTTAACCGGTTATGATTTTTCAGAGAAAGACTGGACGTTATGGCATGATTTTGCCAGTGGACTTAAACAGATTCAATTACAAAAAATAAAGCAGAAATGCCTAACTTTGCTGGATAACTATGGAGACAGGCAAGCCGTCTCTGTTGTTGGTGCAGGCATTGGGCGGTTTTTGGTTAAACAAATTGCTGAACAATGCGATTACCCATATATCGATTTTGACGACATCATTGATTCTCAGTACGCCGGGAATGAATTAACCTCGGCAGACTGCGCACCTGCCGTGGCTGTGGCTTACTTAGGTGCAATAAAAGCCGCTTCAAAATGGTGCAATAATCGTTTATAAATTAATAACGTTCTGTTATTATTCAACCTCATTTCAAATATTTCAATATTGTTACAGGTCATCAAGGCCCGAGTAACAATCGCACCTTTCGTGCCCCCCTATTAATCTCTCATGCAACGCCGCATGACATAACAACAAAAAAAACATGACACCATCACGGCTTAATCTATTGTCGTTTTCCGGCAATATTAAAATTTTGCATATGACATGGATAGCATTTTTCATCAGCTTTGTTGTGTGGTTTAACCATGCTCCGTTAATGCTGTTGATTGCAGATTCTTTGCAAATGAGTAAGGCTCAAATCAAAACGGTTTTGATTCTTAACGTGGCGCTTACCATTCCTTCCCGCATAGCCATCGGCATTCTGGTGGATAAATTCGGCCCTAAAAAAACCTATTCCACCTTATTGGCGTTAGGCAGTATTCCGTGTTTTCTGTTTGCGTTTGCCAACAGTTTTGAGCAACTGGCACTGGCGCGTTTTTTTATGGGGTTTGTCGGTGCGGGTTTTGTTATCGGTATCCGTATGGTCGGCGAGTGGTTTCCGGCCAAGCAGGTGGGTGTTGCCGAAGGTATATATGGCGGCTGGGGTAATTTTGGTTCAGCAGCTGCCGCAATGAGTTTGCCCACTGTTGCGTTGTTGTTTGGTGGCGAAAATGGCTGGCGTTATGCGATTGCCTGTACGGGCGTATTGGCCCTGATTTATTCAGTGGTCTATTTTTTCAGTGTAACGGATACGCCAAAGGGGTCGACGTATTTCAAACCCAAAAAAGCAGGCGCGATGGAAGTGACCAGTATCTGGGATCTGTTTTTCTATATCCTGATGACCATGCCGCTGTACGCAACCTTGACGCTGCTGACATGGAAACTTTCTCCAGCCGGAGTGAGTTTATTGTCAGATGTTGCTGCCATTGCCATATACGCGGCAATCTGGATTCTGTTCTTTTATAACGTATACAAAATTGTCCACGTGAATGAAGAGCATTTATGCCAACCTATTGAAGACATTCATAAGTATAAATTCAAACAGGTTGCGATCCTTGATCTGGCCTATTTAATTACCTTCGGTTCAGAACTGGCTGTGGTGTCCATGCTGCCGATGTTTTACTTTGATACATTTAATCAATCGCAAGGCGTGACCCTGGTACAGGCAGGATTGTTGGCGTCAGGTTTTGCCTTTATGAACCTGATAGCACGTCCTGGTGGTGGCTGGATTAGTGATAAATTTGGGCGTAAATTATCATTGACCATTTTTATCTGCGGATTGTCTGTCGGTTACTTTATCATGTCGCAGATTACATCTGAATGGCCGGTTGCATTGGCTGTCGCCATGACCATGTTCTGTTCATTTTTTGTCCAGGCTGGGGAAGGCGCTGTGTTTGCCATGGTGCCGCTGATTAAACGACGTATGACAGGTCAGATTGCAGGTATGGTCGGCGCTTACGGAAATGTCGGTGCAGTATTGTTTCTGACCGTGCTTTCATTTGTATCGCCCAGCGTGTTTTTTCTGGTGATTGCTTCTGGTGCCTTGATTGTATTGGTGGTCGTTCAGTTTATTGAAGAACCCAGCGGACACATGGCGGAAGTTCAGGAAGACGGTACTGTGGAAATGATTGAAGTCGACTAAGGCTGTTGATCGATGCAAAGGCAGCTATCAATCAGCATTTCGGCTGACACCGACAAGGGAATTAAAGAGGTCAATGAAGACTTTTTTGGTTCACATATTCCGGGAGAACCGCAGCTAACGCATAAAGGCATGAGTGTTGCCATTGCCGATGGCATGAGTGGTTGCGAAGATGGCAAGCAAGCCAGCCACTGCTGTATTATCAGTTTTTTGAGTGATTACTACAGTACCCCTGATACCTGGTCGGTCAAACAGGCCGGCCAGAAAATTTTGTCCGCCACCAATTCCTGGTTGTATAGTCAGGGCCATCAAAAATTTCAATCCAACAAGGGGCTGGTTAGCACCTTAAGTATTCTGGTGTTTAAATCAACGACGGCTCATCTGTTTCATATCGGTGATACCCGGATTTATCGATTGCGCAAAGGCAATCTTGAGCAAATGAGCCGGGATCACAGGATTTCGCTGGCTGAAGACAAGGAATATCTAAGCCGCGCAATGGGCATCGAACCCCGTCTGGAAGTTGACTACAAATCCTTTCCGCTGGAGCAGGGTGATCTGTTTGTGATGACGTCTGACGGGGTGCATGACTTTATCAATGATAAAACAATAAAATTGATACTGACGAGGGAGTCAGATGTACAGCAATGTGCATCCAAAATTTTGCAGATTGCCCGTGACAATAAGAGTGATGATAACCTCACCTGTCAGGTGATGCGCATTGATGATTTACCCGATGCCAAGGAAGACGAGATTCTCAGGCGGCATGCTAATTTACCGTTTCCTCCGCCATTAAGTCCTGGCATGGTATTGGATGGTTATCGGATAGAAGAAGAATTACATGCCAGCAAACGCACCCAGATCTATCGTGCCTTTGATACGCAGACGGAAACAATGGTGATCATCAAAACACCGTCAATTCTGTATGACGACGATACCCATTATATTGAACATTTTCTACATGAAGAATGGGCGGGGAAACGTATTCAACACGACAATGTCCTGCAGATTCTGGGATCCGACCGAAAAAAAACCTGTATTTATTATGTGACCGAATTTGTCGAGGGCATGACGCTGCGAGCGTGGATAGATAACCATCCCAAGCCGTATATCAGGGAAGTGCGGAAGATCATTGAGCAGGTCGCCAAGGGCGTACGTGCATTTCACCGTATGGAAATGCTGCATCAGGATTTAAAACCTGAAAATATCATGATAAATGATGAAGGCGTGGTCAAGATCATTGATTTCGGTTCAGTCAAAATTGCCGGTATTGCCGAGATTCCAAGTGTGGAGGAAAATCAAAATATTCTTGGCACGTTAAATTACACTGCCCCGGAGTATCATCAAGGGCAAACAGGCACGATAAAGTCCGATCTGTATTCCATTGGGGTCATTTGCTATGAAATGATCAATCATTCCCTGCCTTTTGGAACACTGCCAGAAAAGCCAAATCGCATGAATCTTTCCCGGCTGGAATATGTGCCAAGTTTTACACACAATGCCATGGTGCCGCACTGGATTGATGGCGCCCTGAAAAAAGCAACGTCGCTGGTGCCGCAAACCCGTTATGAAGCCATTTCAGAATTTATTTATGATTTGTCGACACCCAACCCGCTATTTCAGGATAATCATAAATTACCGTTGATTGAACGCAGTCCGCTTCGCTTCTGGAAAAGTGTGTCCGGGCTATTATTGATCACCAATATCATTCTGTTATTTCTGCTAAACAGATAACCTTTGCTTGGATTGCAAGCCTGATATTGTTGTAAAACTTACAGCATAATGTTATTCAAATACTTATAAATCAATAAGATAAAAATGGCTTACGCTTTGCTTAATATTTTAAAAATGATTAAGGAGAAATAATTATGGCGGGTTTATTGTCTGAAATTGATCCTGAGGGTCTGCTGGAATATTCGGTCGTATTTACCGATAGATCGTTGAATCATATGTCACTCGAATTTCAACGGGTTATGCGTGATTTGTCTGTTAAATTAAAATCAATCTATGCCGCTGATGCCACCGTAGTTATTCCTGGCGGAGGCACGTATGCAATGGAAGCGGTGGCGCGTCAGTTGGCTCAGGATAAACACACACTGGTTATCAGAAACGGCTGGTTCAGTTATCGCTGGAGTCAGATACTTGAAAAAGGCAAGATCGCTGCAAGCAGTACAGTATTACAAGCCAGACCACAAGATGATGAACGTGAGTATCCTGCCTATTCTCCGGTGCCTATAGAAGAAGCCATCAAAGTCATTCACCATGAAAAGCCGCAGGTGGTGTTTGCGCCACAAGTGGAAACGTCGTCCGGTATGATCCTGCCAGATGACTATATTTCCCGCCTGGCCGCGGCCGTTCATGCAGGGGGAGGGATTTTGGTTCTGGACTGCATTGCCTCCGGGGCGATGTGGATTGATATGAAGAAGACGGGCGTGGATGTGCTGATCAGTGCTCCACAAAAAGGATGGAGTTCAACGCCGTGTTGCGGCCTGGTGATGATGAATGACACTGCGCTTGAATGGGTTGAGCAGTCTGAAAGTTCAAGCTTCGCCTGTGATTTGAAGCAATGGTTGAAGATTATGCAAGCCTATGAAAAGGGAGGGCATGCCTATCACGCCACGATGCCGACAGACTCTCTGGCTAAATTACTTAAAACCATACAGGAAACCGAGCTGACGGGGCTGGAACAGCTTAAACAAAAGCAAATTCAATTAGGTGCGAAAATCAGACAGATATTGGCTGAAAACGGTTTTTTCAGTGTTGCGGCTGCCGGATATGAAGCGCCTGGTGTCATTGTGTGTTACACCCGGGATAATCTCATTCATAATGGTAAAAAGTTTGCCGAGCAGGGATTGCAGATTGCTGCCGGTGTCCCTCTCAAATGCGATGAAGGGGAAGATTTTCAAACCTTCCGCATTGGCTTGTTTGGTCTGGAGAAGTTGAATAATGTGGAGCGGACAGTCGAATATTTTAAAAAAGCACTTGATGCCGTGTTGCCTTTGCCTGCATAAGTGATGTTGATGAAATGATGGAATGTGTCAGATCCACATTCCATCATGAGGCACATAAGCTCTATTCGTCTTCAACCAACGGTGGTAAGTTACACGTCGTGTCCCTGCCATCTGTTTCGCAATGGCCGCCCAGGGCAATAATGCTATCGATCATGTCATTACAAGCATCACCAAACGGGCAAATATAAGACGCGCGGTCAATACCGTCAAAGCCGGTTTCAAGGGTAAAGTTTCCTGGAGAACAACCGCCTGGTGCGCTAGAACGAACCCAGCCATCAGGACAGCTGTCAATGGCTTCCAGGCCCACCTGTTTTAGCGTCAGGTATTCAGGTGAACACCCCCCCGGCGCGCTTGATCTTACCCAGCCGTCGGGGCATGAACCGCGTGAATATACGGGTTTATTCAAGACGACGGTAAAAAACTCCGGCGAGCAACCGCCCGGTGCACTTGAAGGAATCCATCCGGAAGGACAGCCTTGAGTGGATTCCAGTCCTGCTCTTTTCAATGTAAAGAATTCTGGTGAGCACCCTCCGGGAGCACTTGAAGGAACCCAGCCTGCAGGGCAAGACGTTGATATTTTAACCATCTCAATGGTGCCACGTGCATGGGATGAGTCACTGATTGAAAACATCATGACGGCAAGAAGCATTGTCATGCCACTTATAATGATTGGATTATGCCCAGCGTATCGGGATGATGAAACCTTGTTTAATACACGAGTGATCATATTATTTCCTTTTGATAATTTAAAATGAATACTTAGTCATTGCTATCTGACCGTGACGTTAGTATTTCATTTGCAACGTTTATTCACCGCGTAAAAATTCATGCTGATTTGCTCAACTATTACCCATAACCAGGTGTGAACTGGTTCATAGGTTTCATGACGAGCATGCATTAAGTGACGTCATTTCAAACAATGGTGACCTCTGCTTTTTGCCCATACTGTCCTGCATAGTTGTATAATAGCCAGTCATTTTTTTGTTTATTGGACGAGAGTGTGCATGATTCAAGGTAGTATCGTTGCTTTAGTGACCCCGATGTTGCAGGATGGCAGTGTTGATAAGGAGAGTCTGAAGAAACTGGTCGAGTTTCATATAGAACAGGGGACGGATTCACTGGTTGCGGTTGGGACCACCGGGGAATCTGCAACATTATCTGAAGATGAGCATTGTGATGTCATTCGCAGCGTGGTCGAGTATGCCAACGGCAGAATTCCTGTCATTGCAGGTACCGGGGCAAATTCAACCCGCGAAGCCATTGAATTGACAAGCAGAGCAAAAACCGCCGGAGCAGACGCCTGTCTGTTGGTCACGCCTTATTACAATAAACCGACCCAGCAAGGCTTGTTTCTGCATTATAAAGCCATCGCTGATGCTGTCGATATTCCTCAAATCCTGTACAAC
Source organism: Methylococcaceae bacterium (assembly GCA_006844705.1). Classification (GTDB taxonomy): domain Bacteria; phylum Pseudomonadota; class Gammaproteobacteria; order Methylococcales; family Methylomonadaceae; genus Methylomarinum. Next base: position 27,665 of record SPJS01000067.1, read on the forward strand.
GTGCCTGGCCGTACTGCATGCGATATGCTGCCTGAAACCATTGGAAAACTCTCTGCAATCACAAATATTGTCGGGGTAAAGGAAGCGACTGGAGATCTGTCCAGAATCCAGCAGATTAAAGCGGTGAGCGCTGATGATTTTGCCTTGTATACCGGCGATGATGCCACCAGTTGTGAATTCTGCCTGCAAGGAGGAGATGGGAGTATCACTGTCACCGGCAATGTTGCGCCCAGACGGGTGCATGAAATGATTGCGGCTGCCATCAACGGCGAACGTGAAAAAGCTGAAGCCCTGGACAAACAACTGGTCGCTTTACATGACACCCTGTTTATTCAGTCAAACCCGATCCCGGTGAAATGGGCGGTTTATAAAATGGGCTTGATGCAACAGGGTATCAGATTGCCATTGACCTGGTTAACTGAAGATTGTTATCCGGCTTTAACTGATGCGATGCAACAAGCAGACGTACTTTAATCTGAACATGACATTCCAATCAATGAACAAATCTGTCGTGCAATGCCTGAGTTTGCTGGCCCCTGTATTGCTGCTGTCCGGATGCAGCAGCATCGCACAATATTTTCCCGACAAGGAAAAAGAATATCAGTTCGCCCGCGAAATTCCGCATCTGAAAATTCCTGAAGATTTAAAACACAATGCGGTAAAAGACAAGCCGGTGTTCGTCGCGCAAAAATTACCGGCGTCATCCTCGCCGGTAAAAAAAGCCGCCATCAAATACCTGCAATTTGATGGCGGCGCCAGCCGGTTGCGTATTAATGCACCTGTGCAAAATGCCTGGCGATATGTCAATAAAGCCCTGGGAAGGCATTCCATCGAGATTCTTGAGCGTAACGAAGCTGAACAGTTTATCGCAGTCAATTATGATCCGGAAGCCAGGCAGGTTAAGGATGAATCCATCTGGGATGAGTTCATGTTTATTTTTGGTGATGACCCTAATCAGGAAACCGAACTGGTCATTCGTCTTGCGCAAAGCAGTGACCGGGCAACTGACATCATTGTGACCCATGAAGACGATGATGAGGACAGCGCTAAAAAGGCCGAACAACTTTTACATCTTCTGCGCACCAGTATCCATCAGGATTTATCGCGTTAACTCACCTGTTGTAAAAACATATGAAGATTATCTACGGTTTAACCGCACTTTCACCGTTCAGAGTGCAATGGCTATTGTCTCGCTTGCAAGCGATTTCTGCTGAAATTTCAGCTGTTTCCACCCGCTTTGTCTACTTTGCTGATGTCGAATCAGAATTGACTGAGCTGCATCAACAACGACTTAATCAATTGATAGAAGCAGATGCGGATCAGACAGCATGGGTATCATTAAATACATTATTTATCATTCCCCGCCCCGGGACGATTTCACCGTGGTCCAGCAAAGCCAGCGAAATTGCGGAAAGATGCGGTTTAAATACAGTTAAACGTGTGGAACGTGGCATTGAGTATCAATTAACTCTGCAAGGGACGTTAAGTGATGATCAACAATCTGCCATCAATGCCTTATTGCATGATCGCATGATGCAGGTGGTGGTTGATTCTCTACAGGCTGTTGAAATTACCCACATGTTTGATGAGCATGAACCGCAGGGTTTGCAGATCGTGCCAGTTGTCAAACAGGGTAAAGTCGCTTTGCAGGCGGCAAATACCGCGCTGGGTCTGGCATTGTCGGATGATGAAATCGATTATTTGTGTGACAGCTTTCTGGCATTACAGCGTGACCCGACCGATGTGGAACTCATGATGTTCGCCCAGGCGAACTCGGAACATTGTCGTCACAAAATATTTAATGCGGACTGGATTATAGATGATGTTAAACAGGCACAGTCGCTGTTTAAAATGATCAAAAACACGGCGGAGAAAAACTCAGCCGGCATATTATCCGCTTACAGTGACAACGCCTCGGTAATGAAAGGCCCGAAGGCGAATGTGTTTATCAGAGATGCACAAAGCGGTGAATATGGCTATATAAAGGAAGACGCGCATATTTTGATGAAGGTGGAAACGCATAACCACCCGACGGCGATTTCACCACATCCAGGCGCTGCTACAGGATCTGGTGGTGAAATTCGCGATGAAGGAGCGACCGGTCGCGGCTCCCAAACCAAGGCCGGGCTGACGGGGTTTTCCGTATCACATCTGAATATCCCCGGTTTTCAACAGCCGTGGGAAATCAACAGCGGCAAACCGGGTCGAATTTCTTCGGCGCTCGACATCATGCTGGAAGGCCCGATTGGCGGCGCGGCATTTAATAATGAATTCGGCAGGCCCAATCTTGCAGGCTATTTCAGAACCTTCGAGCAAACCTCTGAAACCGGAAAGGAAAACCATTTTCGCGGTTACCACAAACCGATCATGTTGGCCGGTGGCATGGGTAATATTCGCCCGATGCTGGTCGATAAAAAACCGATTCCTGCAGGTTCACTCATTATTATTCTGGGGGGGCCCGCAATGTTGATCGGCCTGGGTGGCGGGGCGGCATCTTCGCAAACCTCGGGTGAAAGCGCCGAGTCTCTTGATTTTGCCTCCGTGCAACGTGAAAACCCGGAAATGGAACGCCGTTGTCAGGAGGTCATCAATCACTGTAATGCGATGGGTGAACATACGCCGGTTATCTCGATTCATGATATCGGTGCTGGTGGCCTGTCCAATGCCGTGCCAGAAATTATTCACGACTGTGCGCGTGGCGGTCGGTTTGAAGTGCGCGATGTCAACAATGCCGACAAAGGGATGTCGCCAATGCAGATTTGGTGTAATGAAGCCCAGGAACGCTATGTGGTGGCAATCAAACCGGAATCGCTGACCTTGTTTGAATCTTTTTGTCAGCGCGAGCACTGTTTGTATGCAGTGATTGGCAAGGCGACATCAGAAGAACATTTAACCCTGACTGATGAATGGCTGGGCGGCAAACCCGTCGATTTGCCGATGTCAGTGCTGTTTGGCAAGCCGCCGAAAATGCTGCGTGATGTCAAGACGCTACACAAAAACCTGCCTGCCCTGGCAATGGACGGTATTGACCTTGAACAGGCGGTATCCAGAGTGTTGGCATTCCCTGCCGTGGCAGATAAATCGTTTCTGATTCATATTGGTGACCGTTCAGTGACCGGGCTGGTGGTGCGTGATCAACTGGTCGGGCCCTGGCAGGTGCCGGTAGCCGATGTGGCGGTGACAGCATCCGGCTTTCAGTCGTTGACAGGTGAAGCAATGGCGATGGGGGAGAGAGCGCCATTGGCCTTGATTAATGCGCCGGCTTCAGGACGTATGGCTATCGGTGAAGCCATTACCAATATTGCGGCAAGTTCAATCAAGTCCATTAAAAATATTAAACTGTCAGCCAACTGGATGGCGGCGGCAGGCAGTGAAGGTGAAGATGCTGACTTGTTTGCCACCGTCAAAGCGGTGGGTATGGCGCTGTGTCCACAATTGGGTATTGCAATTCCGGTGGGCAAAGATTCACTGTCGATGAAAACAGTCTGGAAGCAGGACAATATCGACAAAACCATGACAGCGCCGTTGTCGTTGATTATCACCGCGTTTGCACCGGTTAAAGATATTAGCAAAACCTTGACCCCGCAATTGCAGGATAAAGACAGCGTCGTTGTGCTAATTGATCTGGGCGAAGGTAAAAATCGTCTGGGAGGCTCGGTGCTGGCACAGGTCTATCAACAATTGGGCAATGAATGTCCTGATGTTGATAATGCCGGCTTGCTGAAGAAATTTTTTCTGGCCATTCAACGTCTCAACAGTGACGGCCATTTATTGGCTTATCATGATCGTTCAGACGGCGGCCTGTTTGCAACGTTGGCGGAAATGATCTTTGCTGGACGCAAAGGTATTGACGCTGACCTTTCAAGTTTATCCGGAACCTCTCTGGAAATCTTGTTCAATGAAGAGCTGGGTGCGGTGATTCAGGTGGCTGAAGAGGATCAGGCAGCGGTGATGTCTCATCTTGAAAACGCCGGGCTGGGGCATTGCAGTCATGTGCTGGGGCAGGTGACGCATCGTCCTCGCTTAACCCTCAATGCAAATGGCCAGACCATTTATCAGGCAGAGCGTTCTGTAATGCAGCTCGTCTGGTCTGAATTGAGTTATAAAATGCAGGCGTTGCGAGATAACCCCGAATGTGCCCAACAGCAGTATGACCAGATCAAAGACAGTACCGATCCGGGATTAACCTCAGATTTGAGTTTTGATGTGAATGAAAACCCGGTCGCGCATATCCGCACGCGCAAGAAACCCAGGGTTGCCATATTGCGTGAGCAAGGCGTGAATGGCCATGTGGAAATGGCGGCAGCCTTCGACCGGGCCGGTTTTAAAGCGATTGACGTGCATATCACAGATATTCTGCAAGGCCGGGTCAGCCTGCAGGATTTTGTCGGGCTGGCTGCCTGTGGCGGTTTTTCCTATGGTGACGTGCTGGGTGCCGGGGGCGGCTGGGCCAAATCCATTTTATATCATGCTAAAGCACGGCAGGAATTCAGCGCATTCTTTGCGCGTTCCGATACCTTCGGCCTGGGTGTGTGCAATGGTTGCCAGATGATGTCCGGATTACGGGACATTATTCCCGGTGCTGATAACTGGCCGAAATTCAAACGTAATCTGTCCGAGCAGTTTGAAGCGCGGGTGGCTATGGTTAAAGTTGAACGCTCTCCATCGATCTTGTTCAAGGATATGGAAGGCTCCATGATGCCGGTTGTGATAGCACATGGGGAGGGGCGGGTTGAGTTTGATTCATTGCCAAAAGGTGTCAAAGTCACACTCAGCTACGTAAATAACTATGGTGTGATGACCAATGACTTTCCGGCCAATCCGAACGGTTCACCATTAGGAATGACCGGTCTGACTACACAGGATGGCCGATTTACCATTATGATGCCGCACCCTGAGCGTTGTTTCAGAACCCTGCAAAACTCCTGGCATCCGGAGGACTGGGGTGAAGATGGCCCGTGGATGCGCATGTTCAGAAATGCCCGTCTGTGGGTTGAAAATTCAAAATAAAATCCCATATCTTTTGTAGGGGGAAACCCCTTTAACCTGAGCGCTAATGACATCTGCTTTTATTGTATTTTCATTGCGCTCAGGTGGTTTATCACTACGAATAGGAGGATATTATGGCTATCACACGTTATGAACCATGGAGTCTATTGAATCAATTGCAACGCGAATTGGGACAAATGCATGAGGGCGATAGGGATGGCGGCTCGGTTGCAACGGCTGAATGGGCTCCGGCAGTAGATATTAAAGAAGAGGACGCACGCTTTGTATTGCATGCGGACATCCCCGGCGTGAAACCCGAAGATATTGATGTCAGCATGGAAGATGGCGTGATTACCATCAAAGGCGAAAAGGAAAGCGAATCCAAAACCGAAAAGGAGGGGTTCAAACGGGTAGAACGTACATCCGGCAGTTTTTATCGCCGCTTCAGTTTGCCCGATACGGCGGATGCCGAGGCGATCACCGCGCAATCCATACATGGTGTGTTGGAAATCACGATCCCGAAACGGGAAGCAGTCAAGCCCAAGAAAATCAGTGTCGCGACCGTCGAGTAATATAAAAGGAGCCATCTGGCTCCTTTTTTTATGCGCATTATTTAACTACTATTACCCCATATTTTTTCAAACAGGAGACTGTGCATGAAATTCAATGTGATTACCCCGGGTGCATTTTCAACATTACAAATCGAACTGGAACAAGGCGAGTCGATAAAAGCCGAATCAGGTGCCATGATCACCATGAGTGCGACCATGGATGTGGAGTCGAAACTGGAAAAAGGTGTGCTGGGCGGCTTGACCCGTAAGTTGTTAACTGGCGAATCGCTGTTTTTTCAAACCCTGAAAGCCAGCCGCGGCGCAGGCGATGCCCTGATTGCTTCGTCCTATCCGGGCGAAATTGCCGTGTTAGAGCTGGATGACACCGAAGATTATATTCTGCAAAAAGACGGCTTTCTGGCCGCAGAAGAATCGGTCGAAGTCTCGACCAAAGCACAAAATCTGACCAAAGGCTTGTTTTCGGGCGAAGGCTTTTTTGTCATGCGCTTGAGTGGCAAAGGTAAAGTTGCCATCAGTACCTATGGCGGTATACATAAGCTCACCGTGGCACCGGGTGAAACACGCATCATCGACAACAGCCACATGGTCGCCTGGAGTGCCAATGCCACCTATAAAATAGAAAAAGCATCCAAAGGCTGGGTCTCCAGCTTCACCAGTGGCGAGGGTTTCATCTGCCGCTTTCAGGGACCGGGCGATATTTATATCCAGACCAGAAACGCACCGGGCTTTGGCTCGTGGATGCGCCAGTTTTTGCCTACCAGTTAAATGATGGGCGATTCGTTTTCATGCATAAATGTTGTCTATAGAGATGTAGATGGTTGATGTGAATAATGTTAAACGTCATTAGCCGATATAACACGGTATACCTCTCTACTTTGTACACAATATATGTCTATTGCATGGATTGCGGAGCAGGTATTAAATTTCAGATATAATAGTTGTCTATTAGCAATAATTAAATATAAAAATGTTGAAGCCTGCTTTGTTTTTCACACTAACGGTGCTGCTAGGATTAATCTCAATTCCCGCCTTGGCAGATTCCACCTCAATAGAACCATCAATAGAGGGCTATAGTCCGGTCTCATATTTTACTGTGGGTAAAGCTGAAAAAGGGCACCCGGATTTTGCTGTTCGTCATAAAGGCAAGGTGTATTTTTTGACGTCAGCAGAGCAAGTCGAAATTTATAATCAGAATCCGGATAAATACAGACCCAGACATGATATTTGCAGTTACAGTCTGGCTCTTGGTCAAAAATCACAATTAGATCCAACTAATTTTAAAATTGTCGCTGACACCTTGTTGCTATTTCATAAATCAGAGGGTGTTGATGGTTTGCAAAAATGGAATAACTCCGAATTATCAGAGCAAGAACTACTCGAACGAGCAGATAAACAGTTTATTCTATTGCAATTTTAATCAGTAAAGCATGTATCCATTCTGCTAAAAAACTGTAAAAAAAAATGCCTGTACTCTGAAGAAAGCTGAGGGCATGGGTTACGATTGACATTACACTCAAAAAGCTCTATTTTTGTCGGTTTGCCAATTATCTTTAAATATCAATGGAAGAGTTTCATCGTATCAGTCGTTTACCGCCTTATGTTTTTAATATCGTAAATGAATTAAAAGCAAAAGCGCGTGCTGAGGGTGAGGATATTATTGATTTCGGCATGGGCAACCCTGATCAGCCGACGCCTGAGCATATTGTGGCAAAAATGGTTGAGGCGGCGGAGCGTAACGATACTCATCGTTATTCAATTTCCAAAGGCATTCCGCGTTTAAGACGAGCAATTTGTCGCTGGTATAAAAGCCGTTTTGATGTCGATCTTGATCCAGAAACCGAAGCTATTGTCACCATTGGTTCCAAGGAAGGTCTGGCGCATCTGGCGCTGGCAACGTTGGGGCCGGGTGATGTTGTGCTGGTGCCGAATCCTGCTTATCCTATTCATCCGTATGGTGTGGTGATTGCAGGTGCAGATCTGCGTCATGTCAAAATGCTGCCGGATAATGATTTTTTTGCCGAGCTTGAGCAGGCGATTGATGATTGTTGGCCCAAGCCAAAAATGTTGATTCTGAATTTCCCCGGCAATCCGACGACACAATGCATCGAACTTGATTTTTTTGAAAAAATTGTCGCGATTGCAAAGCAGCATAATATCTGGGTGGTCCACGATATTGCGTATGCGGATATTGTGTTTGACGGTTACCAGGCGCCGTCCATTTTACAGGTGGAAGGGGCCAAAGATATTGCGGTCGAATTCTATTCTCTTTCAAAAAGCTACAACATGCCGGGGTGGCGGGTCGGATTTATGTGTGGTAACCCTGAACTGGTGGCGGCATTAACGCGCATCAAGTCGTATATGGATTACGGCACCTTTACCCCGATTCAGGTGGCGGCGATAACTGCGCTGGAAGGTCCGCAAGATTGCGTGCAGGATATCTGCGCGATGTATAAAAACCGACGTGATGTGTTGTGTGATGGTCTTGAATCTATCGGCTGGCAGGTTGAAAAGCCCAAGGCCACCATGTTTGTCTGGGCGCCGATTCCCGAGCCTTACCGGGAAATGGGCTCGGTCGAATTCAGCAAGAAAATGATTCTGGATGCCAAGGTTGCCGTGTCGCCGGGAATCGGTTTTGGTCAGTACGGAGATGACCACGTGCGTTTCAGCCTGATCGAGAATGAGCACCGCACCCGTCAGGCGATTCGTGGTATTCGGAATATGTTCAGGAAAGACAACCTTGTATAATAGTCGGCTGGCAGAATGAAGCTTGTAAGGGCAGCTCTGATGATTTTCTGAGATTCTGAAAAATATTTATACATTGCATGTGTTGATAACCATCTGGTTTGAACTCGAACAAACATCATAATTATTAGAGACATCCATAAGGAGTAGCAATTGAAACCGGTAAGAATTGGCGTATTGGGACTGGGTACTGTCGGAGGCGGTAGCGTGAATGTTCTGAAACGAAACGCTGAAGAAATCGCGCGCCGGGCAGGGCGGGATATCATCGTTACCCGTGCATCGGCGAGAAGCCTTGATCGTGAACGTATTTGTGACACCACAGGTATTGAATTAACCACTGACCCATTCAACGTAGTGAATGCTGACGATGTTGATGTGGTGCTGGAGCTGATTGGTGGCGAAACCATTGCCAAAGACCTGGTTTTGCAAGCTATTGCCAATGGCAAACATGTCGTCACGGCAAACAAGGCGTTGATTGCACTGCATGGCAATGAAATTTTCGCCAAAGCCAGTGAGCAGGGCGTAATGATATTATTTGAAGCGGCTGTTGCCGGCGGTATTCCAATCATCAAGGCTATTCGTGAAGGCTTAAGTGGCAACCAGATTGAATGGCTGGCCGGCATTATTAATGGAACCGGTAACTTTATTCTGACTGAAATGCGCGACAAAGGCCGTGATTTTGCCGATGTGCTGGCTGAGGCGCAGGCTCTGGGCTATGCTGAAGCCGATCCCACCTTCGATGTAGAAGGCATTGATGCTGCGCACAAACTGACCATTCTGGCGTCAATCGCATTTGGTATTCCGCTGCAATTTGAGAAAGCCTTTACTGAAGGTATCACGGCTATTACCCGCGAAGACGTTCAATATGCTGAAGAACTGGGCTATAGAATCAAGCATCTGGGCATTGCCCGTAAAACTGAACAGGGCATTGAATTAAGAGTGCATCCGACATTAATTCCAGAACGTCGCCTGCTGGCCAACGTTGATGGCGTGATGAATGCGGTCTTGGTTAATGCGGATGCTGTAGGGCCCACACTTTATTATGGAGCAGGCGCCGGGGCAGAAGCGACCGCCTCTGCCGTAGTTGCTGATGTGGTGGATGTGGTCAGGGCGATGACCAGTGATCCTGAAAACCGCGTACCACATCTGGCGTTCCAGGCTGATGCGATTAAGGATATTCCAGTACTGGAATCCGAGCAACTGACCACCGCGTATTATCTGCGCCTGACCGCAGAAGACAAACCGGGTGTGTTGGCCGATGTCTCACGCTTTCTGGCCAATCACAATATCAGTATTGAAGCGCTGATCCAGAAAGAGCCTGAACAGGGGGAATCGTCTTTGTCAGTCATCATGTTGACTCAGTTGACCCAGGAAAAAGAAATGAATGCGGCAATTGCAGAAATTGAAGCATTATCCACTATTAGCGGCAATGTCAGCCGAATTCGACTAGAAACTTTAAAATAATCATGAGCACACGTTACACAGGGTTAATCGAAAAATACAAGGATCGCCTGCCGGTTTCTGAAAGCACGCGCTTTATCAGCCTGGGTGAAGGCAATACGCCTTTGATACAATTGCAGAACATTCCTCGTCTGATCGGGAAAGATGTTGATATTTACGTGAAATATGAAGGTCTGAATCCAACGGGATCTTTTAAAGATCGTGGCATGACCATGGCGGTCACCAAAGCGGTGGAAGAAGGCAGTCAGGCCATCATTTGTGCTTCTACCGGCAATACGTCTGCGGCTGCGGCGGCCTATGCGGTGCGTGCTGGCATCAAGGCATTTGTATTGATTCCTGAAGGCAAAATTGCCCTGGGCAAACTGGCGCAAACGTTGATGTATGGTGCGGAAATTATTCAGATCAACGGTAACTTTGATGCTGGTATGTCGCTGGTAAAAGAAGTGGCTGATCATGCGCCTGTCACTATCGTGAATTCCATTAACCCGTTCCGTATCGAAGGGCAAAAAACAGCTGCATTCGAGATTGTGGATGAATTGGGTGATGCGCCTGATTTTCACTGTCTGCCAGTGGGTAATGCAGGGAATATCACGGCGTACTGGAAAGGATACAGTGAATATGCTGAATCCGGTGTAGCAAACAAACGTCCGGTGATGTGTGGTTATCAGGCGGCAGGCGCGGCGCCATTTATTGCAGGCAAAATGGTCGATAACCCGGAAACTGTGGCAACTGCCATTCGTATTGGTCATCCACAATCCTGGGATAAAGCCTGGAATGCAGAAAAAGAATCAGGTGGCTGGTTTGATGCGAAAACTGATGCCCAAATTCTGGCCGCACAAAAAATGCTTTCACAGTTTGAAGGGGTCTTTTGTGAGCCCGCATCAGCCACGTCTTTGGCCGGCGCACTGGAAGACATTGGTTCCGGCAAGATTCCTGAAGGCAGTAAAATTGTCTGTACGTTAACGGGCAATGGCTTAAAAGACCCTGATACAGCGATCTCACAATGTAAGGATGCGCATCCAGTGACGATTGAAGCCACTCTGGATGCGGTTAAAAAAGTCATTCTGGATCAGATGTAAAAACATGCTGGCGACTGTTAAGAAACCGGCTTAGGCCGGTTTTTTTATTTCATTATGTATTCTCATCGCACTAGAAAGCATATCAAGGCACGTCCAATTGGGCATATTGCAAATTGTTTGCATAAATACGATCCTGTAATTCAGCGAATACTCAGTAGCCGGGGGGTCAGTAAGGAAACCGAGTTAGACACACATTTAAAGGCGTTACCTTCTCCGTGGGTATTGTCTGGTATGGATAATATGGTTGCTCAACTGGTTGCTGCTTTCAAGCAGCAACAAAAAATAACCATCGTGGCCGATTTTGATGCTGATGGCGCGACCAGTTGTGCAGTCGCCGTCAGGGGGCTGAAGATGATGGGGGCGCAGCATGTGGATTTTGTGGTGCCGGACCGGTTTGTATACGGTTATGGATTAACGCCTGAAATTGTTGATCTGGTTAAGCAGCAGAATGCTGATGTCATTATTACTGTAGATAATGGAATTTCCAGTATTGAAGGTGTAAAAACAGCCAGGCAGGCAGGCATAAAAGTGTTGGTGACAGATCATCATTTACCCGGTGAAGTTTTGCCTGAGGCAGAAGCCATTGTTAACCCTAATTTACCTGAAGACGTGTTTCCAAGTAAGCATCTCGCGGGTGTTGGGGTGATTTTTTATGTCTTGATGGCGTTGCGCAGTCGTCTACGTGAAGAACATTGGTTTGCTGAGCAGAATATTTCTGAACCCAATCTTGCGCAACTACTGGATTTGGTGGCACTGGGCACAGTTGCTGATGTTGTGTCGCTTGACCACATAAACCGAATTTTGGTTCATCAAGGTTTGCAACGTATCCGTGCTGGGCAGTGTGTACCGGGAATACTTGCGCTGATTGATCGTGCTGGGCGTAAATATCAACACCTAGTGGCATCAGATCTTGGCTTTTCTGTTGCTCCGCGCCTTAACGCAGCAGGCCGCATGGATAATATGTCACTGGGTATTCAATGTTTACTGAGTGAGGATATGGATTTTTGTAAACGCTCTGCGCAAGACTTGGATGATTTGAATCAAGATCGAAAAGCTGTTGAAGCGCAGATGAAGCGCGAAGCACATCAAATATTGTCTGAAATGGCCGTTTTAAATGAAAAACAAGTGCCTGCCGGGGTATGCATTTATCACCAGGATTGGCATCAGGGGGTTATTGGCATACTTGCTTCACGTGTAAAAGATAAGATACATCGACCGGTAATTGCATTTGCAAAAACGGATGATGATGAAATAAAAGGGTCTGCCAGATCAATTCCCGGCGTTCATATCAGAGATGTGTTGAGCGAAATTGCAGCTATGCACCCCGAGTTGTTAACAAAATTTGGCGGCCATGCAATGGCCGCCGGTTTGTCTATCAAAATGCATGATTATCCTCATTTTGCATTATTGTTTGATGAGGTGGTGAGCAACAGACTTGATCAGGTTGATTTACAGCAAACTGCCTGGACAGATGGCGAGTTGCAACAATCTCATTTCAACTTACCCTTTGCTGAGCAGCTAAAACAGATTGCAGTGTGGGGGCAGTCCTTTCCAGAGCCTGTTTTTCATGCTGAGTTTGATGTTATTCAATGTCGAATCGTCGGGCAACAGCATTTGAAGTTTGTTTTGCGTTTGCCTTTTGATAACACGTTAGTTGACGCGATTGCCTTTTTTGTAGAAAAACCAGAGACCTTATTAGGGTGTAGGCGCTTAACTGCAGTATTCAAGCTTGACATTAATGAGTTCAGAGGGAACCGGGATTTGCAGTTATTAATTGACTACTTTGAGGTAAATGACGCGTCCTAATATTACTCGATCTGTGCGCTTTTCCTTTGCGCCATTCTTTTCAAGTAGGTCAAATAATCTGATTCATCAATAGTGATCAATTCTTCCAGGTAATGCCGGGCAGACTTTGATGTTTGTATTTCGCTTAACCGTAGCAAGGCAATTTCCTTGAGTTTCAAGTCATTGGATTGATATAGAAATTTAAGTTGAGGTAGAATTTCTTCATCAATTTCCTTTTCAGATAATTCTAATGAGCTTAGAGAAAAGGAATCATTCATTTCTTGTACGGGATTCAGGTTGATTGCATTATTATTTATTAGTATCGTGCTCATCGATTCAATATTTGGTCGGGGTATCCAAATAATAGAAAAAAAAAAGCGTTTAGATTTCTTGGGATTAGAGCATTATTGTATATTTGGCATTATGTTCAAAAAATACAAGTTCATTTTGAGAACTAATTAACGTTTTCTTAAGGAACCTCTGATTAAGTTGGTTAGAATTTAGCGACAGCTTTAGCAAGCTAAAAATAATTGGACTTGATCAGAGGTTCCTTAAGATTAAGATGTAATTAGGCGGGGCACTCGTGAATATAGAGAAAATACGGTAGGCAAAGTGCTCGTTAAGGAAGGGGGTGCCCCTTGGCTAATTTGGGACGTTTACCTTCGAGCCCCATGGCTTCTTTCATGACTCTGATTTTAGCCGGTTTAATGTGTTCAGCCATTCCTAATCCAAGATTGCGCAAGATTTTTATAGGCAGAATGTCGTTACTGAACACGCGGTAAAACAAATCCATCACGGTCATCATTTTGAGGTTTTCCTGTTTTCTCATGGCTTCATAATTTTTCAACAGACTCAAGTCAGCAAAGTTTTGCTTGTTTTGTTGGGCATCCCATAATATTTCAGCTAATGCAGCCGCATCGAGTAAGCCAATATTAACCCCTTGTCCGGCTAGCGGGTTGATCATATGGGCGGCGTCTCCAATAACGGCTGCGCCTTGTTTAACATACTGTTGAGCATGTTGGCGTTTTAGAGGGAAGCTGGCTTTGCCTTCGATCTTTTCAATCGCCCCAAGACACTGTGGAAAAGTCTGTTCTATCGCTTCAATTAAAGCCTTGTCGGATAAACTTTTCAGTTTTTTTATATTGTCTGGAGCGTTATACCAGACCAGTGATGCGTGATGGCCGGATAAAGGTAAAAACGCTTGAGGGCCTTGTTTTACAAAACGTTGCCAGGTGATGTCTTGCTGCGGAAGGGCGGTTTCAACATTGATGACCAACGCATGTTGGTCATAGTCCCAACTATTGACCCCAATTCCCATCGCATGGCGAGTGCGAGATTGCCCTCCATCAGCTGCAATTAACAGTTTGCACTGTAATTGGTACTGATTGTCTAGCTGAATCGTAGAACAATCATGGTTGTAATCAATAAAATCGATATTGACATCGCTGATTAAGTGAAGGTTGGAGAAATGAGGGATATGTTCCAGCAGCGATAATTGAATGACCCGGTTTTCAACAATAAACCCCAGTTCTGATAATCCTGAATCTCGGCAATTGAATTCGGTGTCACCGACAGTTTCCCATACACGCATGCGGGCAAAAGGGCATGTGCGTTTGTTTACAATGTTGTCCCATGCCCCAATTGTTTGCAAAATTTTCTGTGAAGCTATGCTGAGAGCAGAAACTCTCAAATCATGAGGTTGTTGAGGATCAAACGCTGAGGGTATGTTTCTTTCGATGATAGCGACGGAATAGTTTGAATTTCCAAGCGCGCAGGCTAGTGTGGCCCCCACCATGCCACCACCGACAATGATAATATCGTATTTTTGTGTTGTTAATTCTGTATTCATTGAGGACAAACTTAATTGAATGACACCAGGTAGACTTCGTGGTAAAATTGAAAAATTTCACTGGTGCTAATTCAGTGACGGAGAATGGTGATGTAAATCAGTAGTATTTAAGCGGTATTGACTGTAACATGCTATTCGCTAAAAAACCACAACCTGTTGTTTGATCCAGGCATCAAACGATTTCAATAGATAGAAAAGGAACGGGACTCTATGACAGAAAACTCCCTGAAGACATCAAAATACATGCTGTATGACGTTGAACAATCTCGCGATAGTTGCGGAGTGGGGTTCATAACCAATAAACACAGCAAACAAACACATGACCTTTTAGCAAAATCGCATGAGGCGTTATGCACCATTCCGCATCGGGGTGGGATGAGTGCTGAAGGCATCGGTGACGGTGCGGGTGTCAATATTGATTTGTCTTTAAAGTTTTTCCGGAAAATAACGGGAATGCAGGCATTGCAACCAGGTGAATTTGGTGTTGCCAATTTCTTTTTCCCTGATGATCATACTCATTTCGACAAAGCGGCTAAAGATTTGGTGAACACATATCTGGCTGAATTCGATTTATCTGTTATCAAATGGCGTGACATTCCGGTTGATAATTCTGTACTTAGAGACGCAGCAATTAAAGCTCAACTGCCAATTAAACAGGTCATATTTAAACGTCCAGCCTCATTGTCAACGGCTTCCCAGGAAGAGTTTGAACAACATATTCAAAATGCATTGTTAGCGATTGAAGCTGACGGGTTTAGTCGGGAAGAACTTCTTGGATTTTACCCTCTGTCCATGAGTTCACGCACCCAAGTGTACAAGGGGCGTTTGAATTCTTTTGAAGTCATCCCCTATTTCACTGACCTGTATGATCAGGATCATGAAATCCATACCTTGTTTTTTCATACACGTTTTTCTACCAATACTGCTCCTGCAACCATGATGGCTCAGCCATTTCGCTACATGGCGCATAATGGTGAATTAAATACCGATAAGAAAAACAGGCTTAGCGAGAATGCCATTGCCCGGCAAAATAACAAACATGTTGTTTTTCCTTGCGGCCAGTCTGACTCGGGTCGCCTTGACCAAACCCTGACTCGTCGAATAAATGAAGACGAACTGGATATAGTTACCGCTATCCTGGCAATGATGCCACCTGCCTGGGAAAACGATCCTACCTTGTCGCCAGAAGTCAGAGCCATGCTCGAGTACTTTAGTTTGTATGAAGAAAAAAACGATGGGCCGGCGGCACTGATTTTTTCTGATGGTTTACGTGTCGGGGCACGTCTTGATCGATTGGGGTTGCGTCCATTACGTTCAGTTGAAACACACGAATATTTATGCGTGATGTCAGAAGCCGGGCAGATCGATTTTCCTGCTGAACAAGTGATTATGCGTGGACGCATTGAAGCCGGAGGGATGTTGTATTTTGATCATACCAGCGGCGAATCCTATGATAGTCACCAGGTAATGGAAAAACTGGCCAAGCAAAAGGATTACCAGGCGTTGCTGGATCAAAAAAGACTGCATATTTCAGGCTTGCCTGAGGTGGCCATAGATCAAATTTCCAGCGAACATGCTTTCAGTATTGAACAACGTCATACGGCCTATTCACTGAATCAGGAAAGTTTCAAATTTTTACTGGATCCTATGCTGGCTAATGGATTGGAAAAAGTAACTGCGATGGGCTATGGCATCACACCCAATGCATTGAGCTCCGCTGAAGGGGGCATGTCTCGTTATTTCAGTCAGCGATTTGCTCAGGTGACCAATCCGCCTTTGGATTCTTTGCGGGAAAGTGACGGTATGACTTTGCGCGTCTCCTTAGGTGCAAAACCCACCTTTGCAGACGTTGACAGCAAACAACTGGTTATCGATTCACCCGTATTGCAATGTACGCAATTGGAGAAAATCCGCAGGCAAAAAGAAGTCAAAGTCGTGTCGCTTGATATGGTGTTTACACCTGATTTTGAAAATGCACAGGCCAATGCGGACGCCCTTGAAATGGCTTTTCTTGCTGTTTGTGATCAAATTGAGCAGGCGGCCAAAGAAAATGCCGGAATCATTATTCTTTCTGATGCGAATATCTCAAAAGACAAAGCGGCAATTCCTGCCTTGTTGATGGTTGCAGCAGCTAATCAGCATATGGTTAAGCAAGGTGTACGGTTTAATTCATCATTAATTGTCGAAACCGGGCAGGCGGCCAGTCCCCATGATGTGGCGACTATTCTTGGTTTTGGTGCCTCTGCAATCTGCCCATTGAGTGTGCATAACCGGGTAACGACACTTTATCCTGAAAATGAATGGCAGGCTGGGTTGGATAATTTCCAGAAAGGGGTGGCTAAATCATTGATGAAAACGATGGGTAAATTTGGTTTATGTACTGCTGAGAGTTATATAGGTGGTGAGTTTTTTGAATCAAATTATCTTGACACAAATGAGCCCAAATTACAGCCGTATTTCCCGAACATCAATTCACCGGTAGGTGGCGTACGATATCTGGATATTGCAAACAGTGCTGTTGAATGGCACCACAAAGCGCTAGCGGTAAATTCCGAAAATGACATTCCATTCCTTGGTTTATTCAAAGAACGTCAGGATGGTGCGGGACATACTTTTGGTAATACCGCCGTCAAGGAATATATCAATATGACGGATGAGGATATTATGTATATTCCTCAGCAAAAATCCAATGAAGTCAGTGATACGGCATATCTTGATTTTGGGTTCACTAGACGCACACCGAAACAGATTGACGCGTTTGGGATTACACCGGCTTACCGCAGTTTTATTACCAATTTATATTATGAGCGTCAACAGCGCCCTGCAGCACTGCGCGATATCATGGGGTTTCCTGTTGATGTGTCTAACGCGCAAGATCAAGAGGCATTTGATCGAGTTCTAGGAAGCCAAAATCTGAACGGTAACAACAATTATTCGATTAAAGGGTTGACGGTTAAGACAGGCTCGGAAGACAAATTTGTCATTCAATTCGACCAGGATAACTCTGCAGCTCGGCTTCAGCAATTGGCAAATCATTTAATGGCCCGATTTGGACTTGCCCAGGATCAAATTAATCTGACAGACAAATTAAGTCTGTCTGTTGCAGTTGGCAGTGCATGTGCAAACTATTTGTCCAAAGTCAAAGAAGCACGTGCAAGCCTTGATTTGGCAGATGTTCAACCTGCGCATGAAATCACTGCAACATTAACATCCGGTGCAATGAGTCATGGTGCATTGCTGGCTGAAGCACATGAAGCGGTCGCCATGGGCACAAATATTGTCGGTGCGTTGAGCAATTCAGGTGAGGGTGGCGAGCATTCCAGCCGCTTTAACACGCTGAAGTCTTGTAAGATCAAACAGTTTGCCTCTGGCCGTTTTGGTGTTTGGGCGGGGTACCTTGCCGATCCAAATGTTGAAGAAATTGAAATTAAAATTGCCCAGGGCGCCAAGCCAGGTGAAGGCGGTCAGTTACCGGCGCCTAAAGTGTCAGTTGAAATTGCATCATTACGCGGTGGAACGCCGAAAGTTGAACTGGTCAGTCCGCCGCCTCATCATGATACCTATTCAATCGAAGATTTAGGGCAGCTGATTCACGATGCCAAGGCAGCCCGGGTTAAAGTTATTGTTAAACTGGTATCTTCTGAAGGTATCGGCACAATTGCGGTAGGTGTTGCTAAAGCCGGTGCGGATGTCATCAATGTGGCTGGTAATACAGGGGGAACCGGTGCGGCCGCGGTTACCAGTCTTAAAAATACCGGGCGCTCACCAGAAATCGGCATTGCCGAAGTGCATCAGGCATTGTGTGTGAATGGCTTGCGTGAAAAAGTTGTATTACGCTGTAGTGCAGCACACCAAAGTGGTGTGGATGTGGTGAAGTCGGCAATTTTAGGTGCTGATTCTTTCGAATTCGGCACAACAGCCTTGATGATGCTGCGCTGTGTTATGGCTAAAAACTGTAATATCAAATGTCCGGCCGGGTTAACGACTGTGCATGAAGAGTTCAAAGGCGATGCGCGGGTTTTAGCCCAGTATTTTATGAATCTTGCTCATGAAGTTCGTGAAATTCTGGCAGAACTGGGTTACAAAAGTTTACAGGAACTGCGTGGAAAAACTGAATTACTGCATTTGATTAATCACCCCAGCATGGTAGGTCAGCTTGATTTTTCCCAACTGCTGCATGAGTGTGAAGAAATTATTATCTCTGAGCCAGTTTATCTGGAAGCGGATTTCAAAAAAGACGATGTGTTTATTGAACAAATTAAATCGTTCTTGGTAAACAGTGATAAACCGCACATCGTTATTGAAGGTGAGCAATTTAAGTTAAATAACTGTAACAAGACGGTTGGTGGTCAAACAGCTATTGATATTGAACGGCTTTTGAATTACCAACTAACTGATGATCAAATTTCTAATTCATCAATTATTTATACCAATCAACATGGACGACGTTATCTGGCACCAGATTCAGTGATTATTAAAACATCTGGGGCAGCAGGGCAAAGTTATGCGGCATTTAATAATGATGGTATGCGTATGGAACACACGGGGACGTGTAATGACGGCGTAGGAAAAACTGCATGTGGTGGAACTATTGTTATTAAATCACCAGGGGGTGGATCAGATAATAATGGCGAGAATGTACTGATTGGTAATTTTGCTTTATTTGGCGCGAGTGGCAGTAAAGCATTTGTCAATGGTCAAGCCGGTGATCGCTTTGCTGTGCGAAATTCCGGTGCATTGGCAGTGGTTGAAGGCGTGGGCGATTTTGCTTGTGAGTATATGATTAACGGAACCGTGTTGAACTTGGGTGGTTTCGGTAAAGGCTTTTGTACTGGTATGTCTGGTGGTAATGCCTACCAATATGATCCTGATAATTTGTTACATGATTTGTTTGACAAGTCATCTGTAGAGATTCGTTCCTTGCAGGAAGAAACAGAGGTTTCCAAGGCACATGAACAATTCATTTTGAGCATGATGGAAGAACATGTCCGCTATACCGGTTCGGAAAAAGCACAATTTATTTTGCAGAACTGGAATGTAGAAAGACAGTATTTCAAATTTGCAGTCCCGCTTTGGCTTTATAAAACTCAGACATCTGAATTTCTGGCAAAGGCAATTGACCGCAAAGTAATAATTGAAGAGTTATCCGTGTCTCTTGCTCAGCAACATATTGAACAGATTCAACAAGCAGCCCAATCAGCGCAGCCTTTGTTTGCCGGACTCTCGCCAGGATATGGTGAGATTGACTCTGAATTAACTCACCAATTGTTGAATAGTTTTGCAGTCATTGATAAATCCCAGCAAATCGCCAGAGATCAGTTAAAGAAAGCCGGCAATGCTAATCCTACTCAAGGCGAGGTGGATGAGCGGGCGGATAAATTGTTACATCAGCGGCCACGTAAGTTGCAGGATGCTTTGGTGAAAAATGCGCGTGAAGCTTACAGCCAATATAATGATGATCAACTGGCATCTTTATTGGCTGATAAACGCTTGTATGATTACAAGGCAGCATTAATCAGGCGTGATGTGCAGAGTATTAATTCGCTGGGTTCGACAGCGTGGATTATTGAACAAAGTCGAGTTAACCGGGAAGCATTAAAAGATGTTCCGTCGGTTGCTGAAAGTCTTGCCGGGCTGGCCAGCCTTGCCATCATTCAGGAAATGCTGGAACAGTCAGAAGCAGCATAGGTTCTGCACTCAGTTTCAATGCAACAGGTTAACCCATTTATTCAGTTCTTTGCCGGAATCATTTTCCGGCTATACAGATTATTCAAACATGAAAGCGCCTTTTATTCCAAATAACGCCCCTTTTAGTGATACACAGAAAGCCTGGATCAGCGGTTTTTTTGCAGGTATGCATAGTCATATGCTGAAAAGTTCACAGGCAGTTGATTCTTCTCAAGCACGGATATTGCATATTTTATATGGCACGCAAACAGGCAACTCCGAATCCGTTGCTAATGATGCGGCTGAAATTGCCAAATCACATGGACTGGTGCCTTCCGTCAAAGGTTTGGACGAAATTGAAATAGCTCAATTTTTATCATTAGAATATGTGTTGATTATCACCAGTACTTACGGTGATGGAGAAATGCCGGATAATGCAGAGATGTTATGGGACGCGTTGTCTGGCAGTGATGTCCCAGCATTAGACAAGATGAAGTACTCAGTACTGGCTTTGGGTGATACCAGTTATGACAAGTTTTGTCAGGCCGGAATAGATTGGGATAATCGACTGTTGGCGTTGGGAGCGCAACGATTATTAGAGCGCGTAGACTGTGACATTGATTATGAAGAACCCGCGGAGACATGGATTGCTGAAGCCATTCCATTGATGGCTGATGGCGCTGAGGGGGCCGGGCTTGTTGTAAATGTTGATTCGCAAGCTCAAGTTGAAAAACCAGCATATCATCGCAAAAATCCTTTTCCGGCAAAAATGCTGGTTAACCGTTTGCTGACAGCAGAGAATTCCAGCAAAGAGACACGCCATTACGAAATCTCATTAGAAGGTTCAGGGCTGAGTTATGAAGCGGGGGATGCGCTTTGCGTAATACCAACGAACGATCCTGAATTGGTTGCAGATATTACTAAAGCTATCGGTTGTTCAGGTGAAGAACTTGAGCCCGTAAATGATCAGCACATGACCTTGACTCAAGCGCTGACTGAAGTTTTTGAAATCAAGTTGCCGGGCAAGGAGTTTCTACATGAAGTTGCCAATCGTTCAGGTGATGCAGAATTAAATGAGTTACTCGAGGCACAGAACAAAGAAAAGCTGGCTGATTATCTGTGGGGAAGAGATATTCTTGATTTGTTGTTACAATTTCCGAAAATGGAGTTTTCAGCAGCAGAATTTTTGGCGCTACTGAAACCACTCCAGCATAGGGCATATTCAATTTCTTCCAGTGGAAAAAAATATCCTGAAAGTGTTCATTTGACAGTGGCCAGCGTAAGATACGATAGTTTTAACCGTCAACATAAAGGGGTATGCTCCACATATCTTGCAGATCTGGTGGATGAAACTACCGATGTACGAATCTTTTTTACACCTAACAAAAGCTTCAGAGTACCCGAAGATAATACATTGCCGGTGATTATGGTTGGGCCGGGAACAGGGATTGCCCCGTTTAGAGCTTTTTTACAGGAACGTCAGATAAGAAATGCCACAGGTAAAAATTGGTTGTTTTTCGGGGATAGAAATGAAGCTACTGATTTTATATATCGTGAAGAACTGGAGGACATGAAAAACCAGGGAATTTTACACAAACTGGATTTGGCATTCTCCAGGGATCAGGAAGAAAAAATTTATGTTCAAGATCGAATGCAGGAGCATGGTGAGGAATTATTTGCCTGGTTGGAAGAGGGTGGCTACTTCTTCGTATGTGGGGATGCTTACCGTATGGCGAAGGATGTAGATAGAGCGTTATTTGATATTATTGCCAAGTATGGAAATAAATCTGCGATAGAAGCGGCGGACTACATGAATATGCTAAAGAAGGAAAAACGTTATGTCAGAGATGTTTACTAATGTATGTTCGTTCCTGAAATAGCACATACGGTCATCGTCGGATTGATGATCGTTATCCCCGTTGGTGTTATATATAAACGGGCAGGCTTTTCTCCGCTTTGGGCCGCTCTTGTTTTTTTACCTGGGTTTGGCCTGTTATTGATTTGCCTTCAGTTGGCTTTTATGAGATGGCCAAATAACCAAGCCAGTGAGGATAAGTAAATGGACGTATTTTTTATTCTGGCCGCATTTTTTGCATTATTCGTTTTGTGGTTATGTAGCAAAATTGTAGCAAAAGCGGGCCTGGATAGACGTTGGGTTCTGTGTCTATTAATTCCAGTCATTAATGTCATTATGGTTTGGGTGTTTGCATTTGTACATTGGCCTAAAGCCCGGAAACAATAATTTATAGCGCCTACCCGTTTGCAGATGCACGCTTGCTGCGCATCTGCTTCATGCAATTATCTTGCGCCTTTGCCCCATAAAATAACTTCGACCGTATGAATAATAATCGTTAAGTCAAGGAAAATGCTGTAGTTTTTCACATAATATAAATCATATTTTAGCTTCTGAATGGCGTCATACTCGTCTTCTCCATAGGGGTAACAGAGTTGCGCCCAGCCGGTAATCCCCGGTTTTACCCGGTGTCTTTTGCGATAAAAAGGTATCGTCTTAGCAAATTGATCTACAAATTGAGGACGTTCAGGCCTTGGACCTACAAAGCTCATATCGCCTCTTAGTACGTTCCATATCTGGGGCAGTTCGTCGAGTCTGAATTTTCGGATTACAGCTCCAACTTTAGTAATTCGGTCATCGTCTTTTTTTGCCATTTGGGCACCATGCATTTCGGCATCTGTGCGCATGCTTCTAAATTTTAGAACTTCAAAGTTATTGTCATATTCTCCTACTCTGATTTGCCTGTAAATAATTGGACCTTTAAATTTGCTTTCAAGCAGGATTGCGATCGCAACAGTCATCATAAAGGGCCAGCTAACCGCTAAAAGCATGATGCTGGATGCAATATCAATTAAACGTTTTTCGATTGACCTGAGATCACCCCCGGTAAAACCATCAGAAAAAATGAACCAGCTAGGGTAAATATTATCCAGGTCAATAAATGCCTGTTCACGTTCATAAAATGTCACCAGGTCAACCACGGTCACTCCATAGACTTTACATTCCAGCAGTTCATCCATGGGCAAACGGCTACGCCTGTCGTCAATCGCAATAACTATCTCATCAATTTCCAGTTCTTTTACTTTTACTAATAATTGATCATAATCCTTAATAACCGGGATACTGTTAATTAAGACGGGGGCTCCTTCTATTGCCAAACACGCACAGACTTTGTAGTTTTTATGTACATATTCGTCATTATGACTAATGATGTTTTCCGCCTTAACCCCGGTTCCTATGATCAGAATTTTTTTATGAAGATTGTTATGTTTGATATATCTATAAAACAAAAACCTGACCACGAGCATACCTACTAAACTGAAGCCTAGGGCATATAAGAGAACGCTTCGGGCAATGGTGAATTCGGGAATGGCATAATAAACAATCATCAGGCTGATGGTTGCAAAAGCGAAACTAACAGATACGCGTGAGAGGATATTGTAATCTTCCCAATTGATAATTCTGCGATAAAGACCAATACCGATGTTTACTAAGGTAATGACTGTAGCAAAAATGATGCTTGATAAAATAACATAATCATCTTCATACCAGGATGATGAATCTAGAAATCGTGCATCATGACCATATTTCATTGAAGCAAAATAAACGCCAAATTCTACCCAAAATAACGTGAAATAAGTGCCTGAAATATAATGTTTAAAAATTCTTATCATGGTAGAAACAATTTTCTTTCTGTAATTAATTTTTCAAGATAATTTATGGGAATGGCATAAGTTATGCCGCTGGGTTGTGACAAAATCTTTTCTTTGCTCTCTTTAATAAATACCTTGTTAATAATCCCTGCCACTTCACCGGTTTGGCTGTTATATAAAGGACTACCGCTATTGCCGGGATACGCGGTGGCATCTAATTGATAAACCATATAGGGGTTGCGCAGCCGTTTAATGATTTTTGAATTTAATTGTTTTGATTTGATCATGGGTATGGCGACAGGGCTGATGGCTGAAATGATGCCCTGATGAGTTACTGGGTATAAACCTAACACCATGCCGATGGGAAACCCTGTAAACGCATAATTATCGCCCTCTCTTACATTACCTTTATATAGTTTTAAGGCAGGTAATGTAGCACCTTCAATTTTCAGGATTGCTATGTCATGAATGATATCGCTGGCAATCTTGTCTGCATAGTATAGTGAATCTTTACCATTTTTTTTTAAAAAAATAGCAATGCGCTCATTTCTTGATTCATTAAGAGCATCGGAGACAACGTGTTCATTGGTTACGATATAACGCCCATTACCAATCACAAAGCCTGTGCCTTTAAATTGAGCTCTAGGGGCTCGTGAGGGTAAATATGTCCCTATTGCTACAATACTTGGGCGTACTTTATCAATTGTATCAGCCAATGACGCCGCATTAGTAGGATTAAGAAAAGAGAATGGAATGATAAAGAGATAGATGATAAAGCGCATACTCTTATGGACTTGGAAATGACTTACCTATAATAAATAAAAAATGACTGAAACAATAAATTTATTTCATGAATATACGGTAAGAATTCTAATTGTGTTCGGGTTGATTTAAAATTACATCTTTTGGCAGAAATATGCGTTGTCCTTTTTGTGGTATGCAGGAGACCCGCGTCATTGACTCACGTCTTGCAAGTGAAGGTGATCAGGTGAGAAGAAGGCGTGAATGTGGTGAATGTAAAGAACGGTTTACTACATACGAAATTGCCGAATTGGCCCTACCTAAAGTAATTAAGCGCGATGGGGTAAGAGAAGCATTTGATGAAACTAAATTACGCGCTGGCATGTTAAGAGCATTGGAAAAGCGCCCTGTGGTCAGTGATGATATTGAAGCGGCTGTGATCCGTATAAAAAAGTCTATTGCTTCCGTTGGTGAAAGAGAAATAGAAGCAAAGATATTAGGCGAACATGTGATGAAAGAATTAAGGGCTTTGGATCATGTTGCCTATATCCGTTTTGCTTCAGTTTACCGAAGCTTCCAGGATATCAGTGAATTTACGGATATGATCAATAAACTTCAGCAAACTGGAAATGAACATTAAACAAAACCAGCTCTATTTTTTTTAAATGCCTAGTCATAAAGATGAGATATTTATAGCTAGGGCGATTGCTTTAGCAAAAAAGGGTGTATTCACAACAGATCCCAATCCAAATGTAGGCTGTGTGGTCGCCAAAGATGATCGGATTATCGCTGAGGGCTGGCATCATAGGGCGGGTGAAGCACATGCAGAAATCAATGCGATAAATGCCATAGAAGATGCTGAGGGTTCAACTGTATATGTGACTTTGGAGCCATGCAGTCATACCGGTAAAACCGGACCCTGTAGCCAGGCACTGATTCAAGCAGGGGTAAAAAGAGTGGTTATAGGCATGCTTGATCCAAACCCCTTGGTCAGTGGGCGAGGAATAGCTCATTTGAAGGATGCCGGTATTAACGTCGAATGTGGGCTACTTCAACAGGCTGCAGAAAGTTTAAATTTGGGGTTCATCAAACGTATGCGAAAAGGTTTGCCTTATATTCGCAGCAAATTGGCAATGAGTCTGGATGGTCGAACAGCTATGGCTTCAGGTGAAAGTCAATGGATAACATCCCCATTTTCACGTGCTGATGTACAAAAACACAGAGCGTCAAGCAGTGTCGTGTTAACCGGAATTAATACCGTTATTGCTGATAACCCTTCATTATTAGCCCGAGTGGATTTTGAATTAAAACAACCTGTCAGAGTAATTCTGGATACTCAGCTGCGTATCCCTTTAGAGGCGAAAATATTAAATGATAATGGCGAAACCTGGGTTCTAACGTGCCATGATGATGAGCATAAAATTAAACAAATCAAACAAAAAGGCCATTCCGTTTTTATCCTGCCTGAAAAAAATAACCACGTAGATTTGTTTGAGGCATTTGAATTACTGGCTGACAAGCAAATCAATACCGTTTGGATAGAAGCCGGAGCAAAACTTAATGGAAGTCTGATCAAATCAGGGCTGGTGGACGAATGGGTGTTTTATCAAGCATCTTGCATATTAGGGGATCACGGCAAAGGGTTGTTTGAACTATCTGAACTGCACCGGCTGTCGGATAAATTTGATTTGCTAATGACATCGCATAGAATGATTGGCCACGATACCCGGATCACATTTCAACAGATTAAAAAATAGAGCACTACATATGTTTACAGGAATCATTCTGGCGATTGGAAAAGTAACTTCGCTGCATTCTAAAGGTGGCGATGTCCGTATCAAAATTGAAACGGGTAAATTAAACCTTGAAGATGCGGCTTTGGGTGACAGTATCGCTGTGAATGGCATTTGTTTGACGGCCATTGAGCTTGGAGGTCATTATTTTTGTGCTGATGTATCCAATGAAACTCTGGCCAGAACGAGCTTGAACCACGTGGTCGTCGGTACGCCTGTAAACCTTGAATTGGCTTTGACACCTACGACGCGATTAGGCGGACATATTGTCAGTGGTCATGTTGACGGGATAGGCCAGGTTGTTGAGAAAAAAAACGATGGCCGTTCCATAAGGTTTAAGTTTAAAGCGCCTAATGAACTGGCAAAATATATCGCAGAAAAAGGCTCGATTTGTATAAATGGCATCAGTCTTACCATTAACGAGGTCGATGGAGCAGTATTCGGCGTCAATATTGTGCCTCATACTTTGCAGGAAACCACGCTCGGTACGACAGAGGTTGATGATTCAGTCAATCTGGAAGTTGATATTTTAGCGAGATATATGGAGCGGTTAATGCAAGGTGAGTCAGCAGCGCAAACCACTGGAAATATCACCCAACAGTTATTACAGGAAAGCGGATTTATAAATCAATGAATACAATCGAAGAGATTATTGAAGATCTCAAACAAGGAAAAATGGTCGTTATCATGGATGATGAAGACCGCGAAAATGAAGGCGACCTGATTATGGCGGCCAGCTTTGCTCGACCTGAAGACATCAATTTTATGGCGCGTTATGGACGTGGATTGATCTGTCTGACCTTAACCAGGGAGCGTTGCCAGCAATTACGCTTGCCTTTGATGGTGAATGACAACCGCACGGCGCATTCAACCAATTTTACCGTTTCGATTGAAGCAGCAGAAGGCGTGACGACAGGGATTTCAGCTGCAGATAGAGCATTAACCATTCAGGCGGCTGTTGCAGTAGATGCTCACCCTGAAGATCTGGTTCAACCAGGGCATATCTTTCCGCTCATGGCGCAACCCGGAGGTGTGCTTAATCGCGCGGGGCATACCGAGGCTGGCTGCGACCTGGCACGATTGGCCGAAGTGGAACCCGCTGCAGTCATTGTTGAAATCCTGAATGATGATGGCAGTATGGCAAGGCGTTCAGACCTGGAAATTTTTGCCGAAACCCATCAATTAAAGATCGGAACCATCGCTGATTTAATCCATTACCGTATTCAAAACGAGAATACCCTGGAACGAATCAGTCAATGCTTATATCCGACAGAATTTGGTGATTTTCGGCTATACGCATATCAGGACAGAAATGACAATAATGTGCATCTAGCATTGGTCATGGGGGATGTTGCCGGTGATGAACCCGTCCTGGTAAGAGTGCATGCGCGGAACGTGCTTGATGATGTATTTTTCTCTCAACGGACTGGCTGCGGAATACCTATACGTGAAGCCATGAAAAAAATCGCTCAGGATGGGCGAGGCGTTTTGGTGGTGATTCGTCAGGACGAAACAAACAAGGCTTTGGTTGAACTTATCCATCAATACCAGATGGAAGATAACGGAATAGTAAATAGCCATGATAAGCATCAGGAATCAGATTGGCGCACGACGGGCACGGGTTCAAGAATCTTAGCGGACCTGGGCGTGCATCAGCTGAAAGTCATGGGAACGCAGAAGAAATATTTTGGGTTATCTGGTTTTGATCTTGAAGTGGTAGAACACACTAAGTAGTTAATTCAGTATATACCTAAATAATTACTGTAAATTGTTGGGCGTCATTGGATTGTCATATAGAATATATGCCCTTATTTTTAGATTCATAAATTATGACCACTATTAAACCTATCGAAGGCAATTTATCTGTACAAGGCGACAAATTCTGTTTGGTAGCTTCCCGTTTCAACAGTTTTATTGTTGAGCAACTGGAGGGCGGTGCGATTGATGGCCTGGTTAGGCATGGGGCGTCGATTGATAATATTGATCTTATCAAAGCACCAGGTGCATTTGAATTGCCTATGGTTGTACAAAGAGTTGCGGCAAGTAAAAAATATGATGCCATCATTGCACTTGGTGCAGTGATCCGTGGCGGTACGCCGCATTTTGAATATGTGGCCGGCGAATGCGTGAAGGGATTGGCATCCGTATCTTTACAATATGATGTGCCGGTCAGTTTTGGCGTGTTAACCGTGGATACGATAGAGCAAGCCATAGAAAGAGCCGGAACCAAAGCCGGAAATAAAGGTGCTGAAGCGGCTTTATCCGCGATAGAAATGGTGAGTTTATTCAAGGCAATGGAAAACTGATGAGTCTGGTAAAAAGAAACGCAAGGAAGTGTGCTGTTCAGGCGCTATATCAATGGCAGATGTCTGCTATGGATCCTCATGAAATTGAAAAATCATTTCAGGACGATGGTTTGCTTAAAGGTGCCCAAAAAACCTTTTTTTCATTCATATTCCAGGGTGTTATCCAACAACTTAGCCAGCTTGATGTGGCTTTGTCAGAGTTTGTCGACAGGCCCATTGAACGCATTGACCCCGTCGAACGCGCTATTTTAAGAATAGGTACATATGAATTAATGAATCGTCTGGAGACGCCTTATCGAGTCATTATTAATGAAGGAGTTGATTTGGCGAAGCATTTTGGGGCCGAAGGCAGTTACAAATACGTCAACGGTATTCTGGACAAGCTGAGCCAAAAGCTTCGTGCGACAGAAATTCAGGCAAAAAAAGCCGCTGGATAAATGTGCCAGCAGAATTTGACCTGATAAAGAATTTTTTTTCCAGGCAGAAAAGTCATCACCCCTGTAACCGCCTAACAATTGGCGACGACTGTGCATTAATTGAAGTACCGGAAGGTTTTCAATTAGCAGTTACTGTGGACACGATGGTCGAAGGCGTGCATTTTTTTTCTGATGTAAATCCCCACCATCTTGGCCATAAACTACTTGCGGTAAATTTAAGTGACTTGGCCAGCATGGGGGCTGAACCAGTCGCAGTGACTCTTGCATTGACAATACCTGCACTTGACATCCACTGGCTAGAAGGATTTGCAGACGGTTTTTTTTCTTTGGCAGATCAGTTTAAGGTGGATTTGATCGGAGGCGATACCACGCAAGGTCATTTAACACTTTCTGTACAGGCAATGGGAATTATCCCGCAAAACAGGTCAATGCTAAGATCAAATGCAAAAGTGGGAGACTTGATCTACGTGACAGGCAACTTGGGTGATGGAGGGTTAGGATTAAAAATAAAACAAGGATATAAATACAAACAATCCGGTCACGCGTTAACAAAATTTAACCAGCCTGTGCCCAGAATACCTGAGGGTATTGCGATCAGAAATATTGCGCATAGTTGTATTGATATTTCTGACGGTTTAGCTTCTGATTTAGGCCACATACTTAACAACAGTTGTGTAGGCGCCACAATAGACTGGTCCTCGATCCCGCTGTCTGAAGGAGTCAAACATTATATTGAAGAAACCGGGGACTGGATGATGCCGTTATCGGCTGGCGATGACTATGAGCTATGTTTTACATTGGCCCCGGATCAGCAGCAAAAATTGACAATCGATGCAACTTGTATCGGCAAGATTGAATCTGAATCTGGCTTGCGGTTAATCAAAGATCAACAAACCCTACCCCTGGTCAAAAAAGGATATGAGCATTTTGCTTGATACATTAATTAAAAATACACATGGTCAAGCCCAGTTAACACCGGCTCAAATTCTTCATGAGCCAGTGCTTTTCCTGGCATTTGGTTTTGGTAGCGGGTTGGCTAAATATATGCCAGGAACCTTTGGAACCCTTGCTGCCATTCCCGTTTATCTGTTAACCCGTCAATTGCCAATAGCCGGTTACACCCTGATCGCCCTGATAATCACCCTTGTAGGCATTCCGATCTGTAAAATTGCGGCTGACAAGCTTAAAGAGCACGATTATGGGGGCATCGTATGGGACGAAATTGCAGGCTATTTAATTACTATGACTTTGGTGCCATATAGCATTAAGAACCTGATTCTTGGATTCATACTTTTTAGAGTGTTTGATATCGTAAAACCCTGGCCGATAAAATGGGCAGATAAAAAAGTCTCTGGTGGAATAGGGATCATGCTGGATGATGTGTTGGCCGGTATGTTTGCTGCGATCATATTATTGATGATTCAATGAATTTTTCCTTGAAATAAATGGTCGATAGGATATAATAGTTCCTCTTTGTCGCGGGGTGGAGCAGCTTGGTAGCTCGTCGGGCTCATAACCCGAAGGTCGTTGGTTCAAATCCAGCCCCCGCTACCAACACTATCAATGTCGGCGCAAGCCCCATTCGATGCATTCAAGCATAGTTTGTCTAAGCTTTTCATCTCTTTCGTCTCCAAAGAGACACAAGATTCCAGCTAAATCACCGTGTAGATCAATACGCAGTACATTCTCGCCTGCTTCTGGCGTTATCAATAAGCCCCTTAAATGCTGTGATGTTTCGGCGCGTGCGCCTTCTGCATTCAAAGATGCTTTTAAATCGCCTGATGGTAGCGTGAAGCCATGGCCGGATGAATCAAGGGCTGGAAATGATATGGTGGGGTACCTCCCAGGAGATTGCTGGAGGTGACTTAACCGTCTACTTTTGATTTTGCTTATAAATGGGGGGATTACATAACCACTTCAAGTTTACATGCTCCCCGATATACTGATAGCTCATCAAATATATCAGATTGAGAGAGACAAGGACGGAGCGGGGGTGCTGGAGGCATCGCGTAAAGTTTTTGCCACTTGCCGGGGCTGGGAGCCCAAAACAAACTTGGGCAAAAAATAGCGACTCCCCGATTTTATACGATGCTCTTGCTTTCTGAATGCGAGGCTTACAATTGCAGTAAAAAACAATTGCCCGCGTGGTTACAGACTTCTATTACCTGTTTACAGTCATTATTTCGTGTTAGAACAGACTTATGTTTGCTAGATTAAGTATGTTTGCGTTATCATGGGCGGTTCCATTTGATTTATTAATCCTTGCTTCACTGCTGTTCTATGATGGTGGGAGGCAATTACCGTAAGGAGAGAAAATGCGGCATTACGAAATAGTATTTTTGGTTCACCCTGATCAAAGTGCGCAGGTTCCTGCCATGATTGATCGTTACAAAGCGCTAATCAGCGGTGCTTCAGGCACAATTCACCGTCTGGAAGACTGGGGACGTCGTCACCTTGCTTATCCTATCAAGAAAATCCATAAGGCTCATTATGTTCTGATGAATATCGAGTGTGATCAGGCAACACTGGATGAATTGGAAAGCGGTTTCCGTTTTAACGATGCCATTCTGCGCAGTATGACACTGATCAAAAAAGAAGCGGTGACTGAAGCATCAAAAATTATGCTGGCCGAGAACAAGCAGGCTGAAAACAGCAAACCGGCTAGAAAGGAAGAAGTGCCTGTTAACAAGGCTGAAGAAACAGTAGCAAAAAATGAAAGTGCCGATGACAAAGCTGATGATGCAGCGCCGGCTGAAACTGAATAGGTAGAGTGGAGAAATATTATGGCTAGAAATGACTGTCGATTTAGTGGTGAAAATGGAATCAATATTGATTACAAAGACCTTGATCTATTGAGTGAATTTATTACAGAGACGGGTAAAATTGTGCCGAGCCGTATTACTAATACACCGGCTAAATATCAAAGGCAACTGGCGTCAGAAATCAAACGTGCGCGTTTTATTGCATTGTTGCCGTATTGTGACGCACATAAATAGTAGGATTGGTCACGCACAATGATGAAAATGCTGGCTGGCTTTATCATGAAAGGACGCATCACAGCCGTTCTGTTTGCGTCTGTGCTGGCATTGTTATCGCTGAAAGTTCCCCCCTTCAGTATTTTTAGTTCGGCCACTATTGCGTTGGTTACGTTACGACGCGGATGGCTGGAAGGTTTGTATGTGATGGGGATAGCCAGCCTTTCATCAGGAACGGTTGGCGCTTTTCAGTTCGACAATTTTCAGTTTGTCCTGCTCTATAGCATCGTGCTGTGGGTACCTGTCTGGTTTTTTTCCGTCATTTTGCGGGAGGGTAGACAGCTGGTATTGACCATCCAGATGGCTGCGATTATAGGGATGCTGGGGGTGCTTGGGTTTTACCTTCTTCATCCAGATCCGGCTCAAATGTGGTTACAGTTAATGACCCAATTGATGCAAAACATTAGTGAGGCAATGAATGTTCCATTTGAGCAGCAGGCTGAAAGTTTGGCACAGCGAGCCAGGCTAATGACCGGTGTGGTTGCGGGTGCAATGGTATTCAGCATGTTGTTTGGTTTGTTTCTAGGGCGTTGGTGGCAGGCATTACTGTATAACCCAGGAGGCTTTCGCAGCGAATTTCTTGCGATTAAAAGCAGTCCGCTGATGTCATATGCAGCCTTGTTGGTGGTATCAGTTGCGGTGTTGATGAAAGAGCAGGCTGCTGGAGAAATAGCGGGTAATTTAATGGTGTTGTTTTTTGCTTTATATAGCATTGTCGGGACGGCAGTGGCTCATGTAGTATTTTCAAGTATGAAAAACAGCAAAATTACAATTCCTTTTTTATATATTACTCTGCTATTGGTTCCTCAAGTGATGATTGCTATTGCGGTATTCGGCTTTGCTGATACCTGGATAAACCTGCGTGACAGAATTGAAAATAGATAGTATCAGTTAACGAAAAGATTTGAATAAGAGGTGAATTAAGATGGAAGTCATACTTCTGGAGAAAATAGCTAATCTGGGAAACCTGGGTGACAAGGTTTCAATCAAGCCAGGTTTTGGACGTAATTTTTTAATTCCACAAGGCAAGGCGATTGCTGCAACAGCAGAGAAAATCAAGGAATTTGAAGCGCGCCGTGCCGAATTGGAAAAAATTGCTGGAGATAAACTGGCCGCTGCAGAAGCACGTGCCGAAGTGATTGGCAAGCTGGAAATCGAAATTGTAAATAAAGCAGGTGAGGAAGGCAAGTTGTTTGGTTCAGTTGGAACTCAGACAATTGCTGAAGCAATCACTGCGGCTGGCGTACCGGTTGAAAAACATGAAGTTCGCCTGCCTGAAGGTGTCATTCGTCATATTGGTGATTATGAGATCGATATCGATCTGCATTCGGATGTGGTTGTAAAAGTGCCTGTGGCCGTTATTGCGGAATAAGGCATGATCATCGTAACAGGCGGCGCCGGATTCATTGGTAGCAATCTGGTCGTTGGCTTAAACAAGCGCGGTTACGATGATATTCTGGTGGTCGATAATCTGACCAACGGGGTGAAATATAAAAACCTGGTTGATTGTCGGATTATGGACTATCTGGACAAGGACAGTTTTCTGCAAAAAATTCGCAATGATGAATTCAAGGCAGAAAAGATTCATGCCGTTTTTCATCAGGGTGCCTGTTCCACTACGACGGAATGGGATGGTCGCTATATGATGGAAAACAATTATGAATACAGCAAATTGCTTTTTCATTATTGCCAGCAACATAAAATTCCCTTCATCTACGCATCCAGTGCGGCCGTCTATGGTGGCAAAGAGAGATTCAAGGAAGGTCTTGAATTTGAAGCCCCCTTGAATGTGTACGGATATTCGAAATTCCAGTTTGATCAATACATAAGACGTTTCGAAGACAAATTGTGCGGTCAGGTCGTGGGGTTACGCTACTTTAATGTGTATGGTCCACGTGAAGAGCACAAGGGCAGTATGGCCAGTGTCGCCTTTCATTTGAATAATCAGTTAAAAGCATCGGATTCTGTTCGCTTGTTTGAAGGCTGTGATGGATATGGTAATGGTGAACAACGACGCGATTTCGTTTATGTGAATGATGTGGTTGCGTTGAATTTATGGTTTTTTGATCATCCTGAAGTATCTGGAATATTCAATGCCGGCACGGGCAAATCACAGCCGTTTAATGATGTGGCGAATGCAGTCGTTGCCTATCATCAAAGAGGCAAGATAGAATACATTCCCTTTCCGGATCATTTGCAAGGCTGTTATCAGAGTTATACGGAAGCAAATCTGGAAAAATTGCGTTCTGTCGGTTGTGATCATCTCTTCAAAACTGTGGAAGAAGGCGTCAAATTATATATGGAATGGCTTAACCGGTAGTGTTATCCATATGAGTTGAAACCAAAATGCGCCTGCTTTATACAACATTGTTCACGCTGTTATTGCCACTGGTTATTCTTCGATTATATTGGCGGGGCGTGAAAGCACCGGCTTATCGCCAGCGCTGGCTTGAGCGACTGGGATGGTATTCTGAAAAGCCCGAATTGGGGGCAGTCTGGGTACATGCGGTATCCGTCGGCGAAGTTGAAGCGGCCATTCCCTTGATCAACAATCTTCTTGAACAATATCCGCAACAGCCGGTGTTGGTCACCACAACCACGCCTACTGGTTCAGCCAGAGTGCAGGCGTTGTTGGGTGATAAAGTTCAACATGTCTATTTTCCGTATGATCTGCCTTGGGTCGTTTCGCGCACACTAGAGCGATTCAAACCGGCGATGCTGGTGGTTATGGAGAAGGAAATCTGGCCAAATCTATATGCAACATGCAAGACCCAAAATATCCCTGTATTTATTGTGAATGCGCGTTTATCTGTCAAGTCTGGCAAACTTTATAAAATGATTACCCCTTTGATTAAGCCAGTGCTGGAAAATGTCAATGCGGTGCTTGCGCAGACAGAAGAGGATGCACAGCGGTTTGTTGAGTTGGGTGCGCCGCAAAATGAAACCCATGTCACCGGCAATATTAAATTTGATATAAATATTGATGAGGCCAGCCTGCAGGAAGGCATGTTATTAAAACGAACATTGTTTCCCGGTCGGTTTGTGCTGATTGCAGCAAGTACCCATGAAGGGGAAGAAGACATCTTTTTAAACCTGTATGCGCAATTAAAACAACACATTCCGGAATTGATTCTATTACTGGTTCCGCGTCATCCGGAGCGTTTTGCCGCGGTGATTGATCTGGCTAAGGAAAACCAGCTCAAGGTTGTTAACCGCACGGGAGATGATTTCTGCAAGAATGAAACAGACGTGTATATTGCAGATACCATGGGCGAATTGAAAATGTTTTATGCGGCAGCTGATCTGGCTTTTGTTGGAGGCAGTCTGGTACCGGTCGGCGGGCATAATATTCTGGAACCATTGGCGATCGGAGTGCCTGTCATGTTTGGCCCACATATGCATAATTTTCAGGAAATATCTGACTTGGCATTGTCCGAGAATATTGCGGTGCAATGTACTGATAACGCGCAAATTGTTGAGCGGGTTATAGACTTGTACCAACAGGAGGCCACTCGTCTGGAGATGGTGCAGCATGGCCATGCCTTTATTCAACAAAACCAGGGCGTGACAGAAATGATTTTTGATTATCTGGATAATTTTGATCGCTTTGTCGCTGACAAGGTCAGGCGAGCGGTATAAATCAGATCCGTCTCAGGCCAAGTTAGGCGCGGGCGCAAACCCAGACATCAACACGTTTTACCCCACTTTGCTTAACAGCGCTGGCCAGTTCATTAACGGTAGAACCCGTTGTCATCACGTCATCAATCAAGACGATATGCTGTAATGCGCTCGGTTTAACGGTGAATGCCTGACGCAGATTTTTTCTGCGATCACTGGCTGACAGCGAGCTTTGCTGTTGCGTATTCTTTTGTCGCCTGCACAGTCCCGTATTCAACGGTATCCCGATGAGGGATGACAGGTCACGTGCAATTTCCAATGATTGATTAAAGCCGCGTTCTCTTAATCTGGCAGGATGAAGCGGTACTGGTACCAGACATTCCGGTGGAGAAGCAATATTGCACACATAGGGTGCCAGCAACATGGCAAGCAGGCGAGAGTTTTTATATTGCTTGCCAAATTTTAATGCCGTGATTAGATGTGCCATCGGTTGCACATAATGATAGGGGGCAATCACCTGGTCAAATTGTGGCGGGCGCTGAAGGCAGCGGCCACAGCGTTGCAAATGATTGGCTTCATCTTCAAATGCTTCATGACAAACGTCGCAATGCCAAAAATTGCGTGATAACTCATCAAAACAGGGCTGGCACAAGTCCATTTCATTACATCCTTTCCCATCGCACAAGATACAACTAGGCGGAAACAAAGAGTGCTGTATAATATTAAGCCAGTTGTTAACCATTTTTACTATTCAAGGTTGACAAGTTTTATTTTCAATTTACATTGCTGTTAGTTTGGCAGAAAAATCAGCTCGAGGAGTAACAAATGTCGGTATCTCAGGAGAATTTTAACCCTCCCCTAAGTCTGCGTCATGACTGGTTATTGCAGGAAGTGGAAGCATTGCTGCAAATGCCGTTTAATGATCTGGTATTCAAGGCACAGACAGTTCACCGGCAATATTTTGACCCGAATGAAATTCAGGTGAGCAGTCTGTTAAGTATTAAAACAGGCTCGTGCAGTGAAGATTGTGGCTATTGTCCGCAAAGCGCCCGCTACAATACCGAGCTGGAACCTGAAGCATTGATGCCGATTGATGAAGTGTTGGATGCGGCAAAAAAAGCAAAGCAGCAGGGGGCCAGTCGATTCTGCATGGGGGCGGCATGGCGCCAACCTAAAGACCGCGATATACAACGCGTAGTAGACATGATTGAAGGTGTTAAAGCGATGGGTATGGAAACCTGTGCCACGCTGGGCATGTTGACCGATGAGCAAACCCGCAAACTGAAAGACGGTGGCCTGGATTATTACAATCATAATCTTGATACCTCGGAAGAATTTTATTCCGAAGTCATCACTACGCGCACGTATCAGGATCGGCTGGATACGCTGGCCAGAGTCAGAGATGCCGGCATTAATGTGTGTTGTGGTGGCATTGTAGGCATGGGTGAATCACAAGCCGATCGAGCAAAATTGTTGCTAGAACTGGCTAACCTGCCCAAGCATCCGGAAAGTGTGCCGATCAATATGCTGGTGCAGGTGGAAGGCACTCCGTTAATGGGGACGGAGCAACTGGACCCTCTCCAGTTTGTCAGAACCATTGCCGTGGCCAGAATTATGATGCCGGCATCCAGAGTACGTTTGTCTGCTGGCAGAAATGCAATGAGTGATGAGATGCAGGCCTTATGCTTTTTGGCTGGTGCCAATTCGATTTTTTATGGTGAAAAATTGTTGACGACAGATAATCCGGTTGCGGTTAAGGATCGGCAACTGTTTGACAAACTGGGTGTGGCGATGACCGGGTCGCCGTATGCCGACTGACCAATTAGTGCACGCGTGGATTCTGGTTTTTCGGCGACGCTGGAGCAGCTGAAACAGCAGGGCTTGTATCGTTCACGGACACGGATCGAGTCGTCTGGGGAGGGCGTTGAGCTGCTCGTCGATGGCAAAAAGCTGGTAAATTTCTGTAGCAATGACTATCTGGGACTGGCTGCACATCCGGACATTATCAAAGCTTGTCAGCAGGGGTGTGATCAGTATGGTGTAGGCAGTGGTTCGGCACATTTGATTTGCGGCCACAGCAAGCCGCATCATCAATTGGAGGAAGAGCTGGCCGAGTTTGTCGGTGCTAGCAGGGCCTTGCTGTTCTCCACCGGCTACATGGCCAACATGGGGGTGATAGCGGCGTTAATGGCGCATGCTGATTGTCTGTATGAAGACAGATTGAATCACGCGTCCCTGCTGGATGGTGCCTTGTTGTCGCGAGCCCGTTTTAAACGCTACCGGCACGCGGATACTTCTCATTTACACCAATTGCTGGCTACAGCAGACTCAAAAGGAATGGTGGTGACAGACAGTGTTTTCAGCATGGATGGGGATATCGCACCATTACCGCAACTGGTTGAGCAGACCCGGCAGCATAATACCTTATTGATGGTTGATGATGCTCATGGGCTGGGGGTGTTGGGAGAGAATGGCAGAGGTGCGCTGGAACACTTCGGACTGGATCAGCACGACGTGCCGGTGTATATGGCTACGCTTGGCAAGGCGCTGGGGGTATTTGGCGCTTTTGTTGCAGGCTCGGACGAACTGATTGAATTGTTGATTCAAAAGGCGCGCACTTACATTTTTACCACGGCAATGCCGCCGGCCATGGCCGAAGCAACCCGGGCCAGCTTGAAGATTATCCAGCAGGAGAGCTGGCGCAGAGACAAGCTGAACATGCTGGTCGATCATTTTAGAGATACGGCTGCAGAACTCGAATTGCCACTGATGGATTCAATAACGCCTATCCAGCCTTTACTGGTGGGGGATGCGCAGCTGGCGATGAGACTCAGTCAAAAGTTAAAAGAACAGGGCTTTTTTGTCAGCGCAATTCGTCCGCCTACAGTGCCGCAAGGCGAATCACGGTTGCGTTTCACGCTGTCTGCACATCATGAAACAGCGCACATTGATGCGTTGTTATCGACTGTTGCGAAATTATTGTAATGCCCTTAAAAATAAAGCCATTGGGAGAGGCAACGCTTCCTGTCCTGGTGTTGTTGCATGGTTGGGGTATGCATACAGCTGTCTGGGGGGCATTTGCCAAAGCACTGGCAAAATATTTTCATGTGTTATGTATTGACTTGCCCGGTCATGGGCAAAGTGCAGATGTTCAGGCGACCACTCTCGCCGATGTAGTGGATGCAATTGCTGGTCACTTACCTAAAGGCAAGATTCATATGCTGGGTTGGTCATACGGCGGGGTGGTCGCTGTCGAATATGCGCAACGCTATCCTGAGCAATGTGCGTCATTATTTCTGCTGGGTTTCAATCCCTGTTTTGTGCAAACGGTTGACTGGCCTGGTGCTGATTTGAAGACCTTGCGAGCATTTGAAAAAAGTCTTGAGAAGAATGTAGCGATCACGCTGAAGCGGTTTGCTGCATTAGTGTGTCTGGGTGGGCAGGATGAAAAGCAAATGGCCAGACAGCTGTGGCAATTGTTGTGCCTTGAAGCAATACCCACTGCAGAAACATTGCAGCAGCATTTGGCGCTACTGATCCAAAGCGATGTGAGATCGACATTACAAAAACTGAGCGTACCTGCAAGTTTACTTTTTTTTGCAAAAGATCAGCTGGTGCCAGTGCAATGTAGTGCATATGTGAATGCATTGAATCCGCAGCTGAATATTCAGCAACTGGGAGGTGCCGGGCATTATCCTTTTTTGACGCATAAGGAAAAAATCATAGGCATCATCAGGGACAGGGTGAGTAATGAATAACACGGTCGAAAAATCTCAGGTTAAAAAATCATTTTCAGCCTCCAGCCAGTATTACGACCAGGTGGCAGGGTTACAGCGTGATGTTGCCAGAAGATTGATGAATGTCATTGCTGAAGATGTTTTTCAACCCGAACGAATCCTGGAGATCGGTTGTGGTACCGGGTTTTTTAGTGGTTTGTTGTTGGGTCTGGAGGGGGCTCGTTCTCTGACCGTTCTGGATATAGCACAACCAATGGTCGTTGAAGCCCGTCGCCAACATCAGTCATCTTGCAGTTATGTATGTGCTGATGCAGAGGCATTACCTTTTCAGGCGGGCGCGTTTGACGCGGCCTATTCCAGTCTTGCTCTGCAGTGGTGTCCAAATATCAGGCATGTGTTTGGAGATTGTTATCAGCTGTTGAGAGAACATGGGCGGCTATGTTTCAGCACATTTGGCCCCGCCACGTTACAGGAGTTGAAATCGGCCTGGAGAAAAGTGGATGATTTTAGTCATGTGAACGATTTTTTATCAGCCGATGAATTGCAAAGCGAAATAAGGCAAGCTGGGTTTTCGTCAATCAAGGTTAAAGAGCAAATGATTGAGACCGTATATCCCGATGTAATGAACTTGATGCAGGAGTTGAAGGGGCTGGGAGCACATAATGTTACCCGTTCAAGAAAACGGGGGTTGACGACCCGCAGGCAATTGCGGGCAATGATGAATGCTTATGCAGAACAGTCAAATCCAACGCTTAGGGCAAGCTATCAGATATATTATATTACGGCGTGCAAATAATGAATAAAGAGGGCTTTTTTATCACGGGGACGGATACCGGGGTAGGTAAAACCTGGGTAACAGCTTCATTGCTTTACCATCTGCGCCAGACAGGGCTTGATGTCGCCGGGTTAAAACCGGTAGCGGCAGGATGCAAGTGGCTGGAAGGGCAATGGAAAAATGAAGATGCCTTGTTGTTACAAAAGCACTCATCCCTCGTGATGCCCTATGGCGTGCTTAATCCTTATGCTTTCAGGGATCCGGCATCACCTCATGTGGCCTGTGGCGGACAGAATGTTGATCTGCAGGTAATTCAGAAGTCTGTAGATAAAGTGAGTTCTTCGACAGATATAGTTTTGGTTGAGGGCGCTGGGGGGTGGTTTTCTCCATTGGATGAAAATATCAAAAATCAGGAGCTTGCTGAATTTTTGTCTTTGCCAGTGGTTTTAGTGGTCGGGCTACGATTAGGATGTATTAATCAGGCGTTATTGACAGTGGCTGCGCTAAAGCAGTCTTCCTGCCGCTGTCTGGGTTGGGTCGCAGTGACTATTGATGATGAAATGGTGTTCAAAAAGGAAAATGTCAGTTATCTTCAACACGCAATTCCTTTCCCTTTATTGGCAGAGATTCCTTATTTGCCAAATATAAATGTGGAGGCTGTGAGTAAATATTCTTGTCATATAGTGGATGTTTTTTGATATAGGTCAAAAGTCGTTTTCAGATTATCGCCATAATCGAACGTTCCAAAAATAAAAACATAGGAAAAAAATATGGCATTAATAACCTGGACTGAAGAACAATATGGCACTAATGTCGGATTTGCTGACAGCGAACATCAAGAGTTGTTTGGCTTGTTGAACACGCTTTATGATGAAGCGACGGGCGGTGCTGATCGTTCGCAAATTGGCGCGTCTCTGGATGCGTTGATCGCTTTCGTGGTTGATCATTTTGCCCATGAAGAGAAAGAAATGCAGGCGGCCGGATACGACGGATACGCGAGTCACAAAGCCGAACATGAAGCGTTGATTGGTATCTGTGCTGATTTACAAAAAAAATTCCACGCAGGTGAGGCTGATGTGACGGATGAAGTCGGGCAGATGGTTAAAGGATGGCTGGACCAACATATTCCGACTTTTGATAAGGGTTACGCGGCAGTTTTGAGTTAATACGCGATTAATATTTTTACAAAAAAAGACCTGGGCAAGAATTTACCCGGGTCTTTTTTTGTGCAAATTCATTGTTTCTTCATAAGCCAGCTAGATTAGACAAATTTGATAGGGTAGAATTACACAAAATATTTGTGAAAATTCCGTGTCAGTAAAAAACTGACAGAGTTCAAATCCCAGGTACCGAGTTACCATTCGGTGTGATAGCTCGAATTAGCGCAAACTCATTGTGATGATGCTCATCATATTGTTCAGCATTAGGCTATAACAAATAATTTTAAAGAATTAAGACTGAACATAAATAAATGCATACAGGTTTTAAAACTACAAAAAGAGGAGGCCGCTCCGTGAAAATGAGAAAGCAACTGTACTCAGGCTTTGCTTTATTGATGCTGGGGTTAAACAGTGCGCAAGCTGCTTATACATTGAATATGACCAAGGGGGTCACTGAAATAAGCCGCGATGTCTACGATCTGCATATGTTGATTCTGTGGATTTGCGTGTTTATCGGTATTGCAGTATTCGGCACTATGTTTTATTCGATTTTTCATCACAGGAAATCGAAAGGTCATAAAGCTGCCCAATTCCATGAAAATACAACAGTGGAAATTGTCTGGACAATTATTCCCAGTTTAATTTTGATTGGTATGGCTATTCCTGCGACGAAAGCGCTGGTTGAGCTTGATGATGTGCAAGAAGCTGAAATGTCAATCAAGGTTACGGGGTGGCAATGGAAATGGGAATATGAATATCTGGATAATGGGATCCGTTTTTTCAGTACTCTGGATGCAGCCAGTAATGCTGCCCGTCAGGTGGGCTCAGGCATAGACCCTAATTCAGTCCCAAACTATCTATTGAATGTTGATCATCCACTGGTTGTTCCGATTAATACTAAAATCAGATTTCTCTTTACTGCGGCAGATGTGATTCACTCTTGGTGGGTACCTGCATTGGGATGGAAAAAAGACACCAACCCTGGCTTTATTAATGAAAGCTGGACCTATGTAGAAAGACCGGGTGTCTACCGAGGTCAATGTGCGGAATTGTGTGGTAAAGACCATGGCTTTATGCCGATTGTGGTTATCGCTATGGAAAAGGAAGAGTATGCACAATGGGTTGCAGAAAAACAGGCTGATATCGCAGCCGAAGCAGGTGCGGCTGAAAAAGAATGGACTGCTGAAGAGTTAATGGCAGAAGGCAAGGCTGTATATGATTCCAATTGTTCATCGTGCCATATGCCTGACGGTTCGGGTATGCCGGGAACGTTTCCAGCAATTACAGACAGTTCAGTTGTCACCGGAGAAATGGATGCTCAGATCGACCTCATGATGAAAGGCAAAGGGATGATGCCGGCATTTGGATCAATGTTGGGCGCTGTCGATTTTGCTGCCGTTGCTACCTATATTCGTAACGATCTGGGTAACAGCGTAGGGGACTCAATTCAACCAAAAGTTATTCAGTCTCTGCAGGCAGAAGTCGCTTCAGATGAAGAAGACGAAGAATAGTTTTTATTAATATTTAATTCAAAATTCTAAGAGGAAAAGTTATGTCATCTGTTGTTGCTGAACATGACGATCATCATGATCACGGCCCGGAAAAGGGCATTCTGAGATGGATTTTTACAACCAATCATAAAGATATTGGTACCTTGTATCTGTTTTTTGCGCTAGCCATGTTTTTTGTTGGCGGAACGATGGCTTTGATTATTCGTTCAGAATTATTTGAGCCCGGAATGCAGTTTGTAGAGCCGCAATTTTTTAATTCCATGACGACCATGCACGCACTTGTGATGGTTTTTGGGGCGGTAATGCCAGCCTTTGTTGGTCTTGCGAACTGGATGATTCCATTAATGATTGGTGCGCCGGATATGGCGTTGCCAAGAATGAATAACATGAGCTTCTGGATGCTCGTTGCGGGTGTGCTGTTGCTAGCCAGTACATTGTTTATGGAAGGTGGAGCGCCTGCATCAGGCTGGACTTTATACCCACCGTTGGTGCTGCAAACCGGTGATGCTCTGCCGTTTGCAATTTTTTCAGTTCACATGCTGGGTATTTCATCCATCATGGGGGCGATCAATGTCATCGTGACGGTCTTCAATATGCGTGCCCCAGGTATGACATTGATGAAAATGCCATTGTTCGTTTGGACCTGGTTGATTACTGCATTCCTGTTGATCGCGATTATGCCGGTCTTTGCCGGGGCCGTGACCATGCTGTTAACGGATCGTTTTTTTGAAACCAGTTTCTTTGATGCAGCTGGTGGTGGTGATCCGGTTCTGTATCAACATATTTTCTGGTTCTTTGGCCATCCAGAAGTTTATGTGATGATTTTGCCAACGTTTGGCGTGGCATCCACAATTATTCCTGTCTTTGCGCGTAAGCCGCTGTTTGGTTATACCTCGATGGTATATGCGACCTCTGCAATTGCATTTTTATCCTTCATCGTATGGGCGCATCATATGTTTACTGTAGGTATGCCGATTGCCGGTGAACTGTACTTTATGTACGCCACCATGTTAATTGCTGTGCCGACAGGGGTAAAAGTCTTCAACTGGACGGCCACGATGTGGAAAGGTGCGATGACGTTTGAAACGCCTATGCTGTTTTCTATAGCCTTCGTGGTGTTGTTTACCATGGGTGGATTTACCGGTTTGATGATGTCAGTTGCACCATCAGACTTTCAATACCATGACACCTATTTTATTGTGGCTCACTTCCACTATACATTGGTGCCTGCTTCTGTTTTTATTCTGATGGCAGCAGGATATTTCTGGTTACCTAAATGGACCGGGAACATGTATAACGAAAGAATTGGACGTTTACATTTCTGGTTGTCTGCAATCTCTGTAAATATACTGTTTTTCCCGCAGCATTTCCTGGGGTTGGCGGGTATGCCGCGTCGTATTCCTGATTATGCTGTGCAATTTGCTGACTGGAATATGATTTCCAGTATCGGAGCGTTTATTTATGGTTTCAGTCAGCTTATTTTTGTCTGGATTGTGTTTGATACGATTAAAGGCGGTTCAGGTAAAGCGACTGATGAAGTATGGGAAGATGCCAGGAAGCATAGTCTGGAGTGGACGTTACCCTCACCCACGCCTTACCATACGTTTGAAAAGCCACCGGAAAAAATTCCAACTGAACACTTTTAATTGG
This sequence comes from Methylococcaceae bacterium, assembly GCA_006844705.1. Classification (GTDB taxonomy): domain Bacteria; phylum Pseudomonadota; class Gammaproteobacteria; order Methylococcales; family Methylomonadaceae; genus Methylomarinum. The sequence goes on from SPJS01000067.1 coordinate 72,238, forward strand.
GAGTAATCTTGATGTAGCCCATTTACGGGTTACATCAACCAATGTTATGGATCTGAAAAAGAAAAATTTATTAAGTGCAGTATTACTTTTTATCGTGGCATTTGCGATTTATATTTATGCAGCCTGGCAAGCGATGACTCGATGAATGAGCTGGTCGCACAAAAAAATGGCAAGTTAGTCAAACAGTTATTGCTGATAGCCATTGGCATGTTCGGATTTGGCTATGCATTAGTGCCAATTTACGACGTATTTTGTGAGATTACCGGGTTAAATGGCAAAACTAGTGAAACCGCTGTTCAAGTATCAGGGGATTATGAAATTGATTTGTCGCGAAATATCAGGCTTGAATTTGTCACCTCTTTAAACAAGGCCGCGCCGATTGAGTTTAAAAGTGAAGTAAACAAGCTTGAAGTTCATCCGGGTAAATACTATACCGTTAATTTCATTGCTGAAAATAAAACTGATAAGGCGTTAATTGCACGGGCGATTCCCAGTGTAACGCCAGGTTTAACGGCTGAGTATCTTGAAAAGACACAATGTTTTTGTTTTCAGGAGCAAAAATTTGAACCGCGTGAGCGAAAATTGATGCCGGTCAGATTTGTCATCGCACCGGATCTGCCTGATAAATACAAAACCATGACACTGGCTTATACTTTTTTTGATAATACTGACAGAAAATTAAACAAACAAAAATAGGGGAAGGTAATGTCTACAGATAAAGCGTATTACATACCAAGCAAGGCAGTCTGGCCGTTTATTGGTACCATAGGATTAATGACTACATTGGCGGGGTTTGCCAATTATCTAAATGGATTTGGTTATGGGTCAACCATGATGGTATTCGGCCTGATGCTGTTTGTACTGATGCTAACCGGATGGTTTGCATTGCAAGCGGCAGAAAGTGAATCAGGCATGCATAATCATGGTGTGGAAATTTCCTACCGTATGGGAATGATGTGGTTCATTTTCTCGGAAGTGATGTTCTTTGCCGTATTTTTTGGGGCATTATGGTACACCAGAAACCTTTCAGTTGACTGGTTAGGTGGCTTCGGTGACGGCCCCGGGCGATCAACCAATATGTTATGGCCAGACTTTGAAGCGCATTGGCCAACCAATGGGCCGGGTGAAATCGGCGGCGAGTTTGAAACAATGGGGGCGTTTGGATTGCCTTTGTTAAATACGCTATTACTGTTAAGCAGTGGTGTAACCTGTACCTGGGCACATCATGGTTTGTTAGCAGGACACCGAGATCAATTAATTAAAGGATTGGCTGCGACAGTTGGCCTGGGTTTCCTGTTTGTTATTTGTCAAGCGACTGAGTACCATGAAGCTTATACAGAAATGGGGTTGACCCTGGGGTCTGGTATTTATGGTTCAACATTCTTTATGTTGACAGGTTTTCATGGATTTCACGTCTGTGTGGGGGCGATCATTCTGACCGTTGTCTTGTTCAGAAGTATGAAAGGTCACTTCACGCCAGAGAATCATTTTGCGTTTGAAGGTGCGGCCTGGTATTGGCACTTTGTTGATGTGGTCTGGCTGGGATTGTTTATCTTTGTTTATATCTTATAAACACATTTAAACCTGGAAAAAAGCGTGGCTGATTAGCCGCGCTTTTTTTTTGCGTATTACTCAGGAAGAGCGGGTGTCTCTAGAGTAGTAGAAGAGTCTTTGGTTACTGGTATTTGAGTGGGATGAATTCTACTGCCAATCCCCGTAGGTTTAATTAATCCGGTAGCTATGGCAATGACAACTAAAATAAATAAAACCAAAGACAGACCGATTCGCATAGTTAATGCATTTAATATTTTCTTCGAGACGTCAGGGTCTTTGTTTTTATTATGAACGAAGTGAAATAATGCAGAACCAAGACTGGCAACAATGATGAGAAAAAGAATTACAAACAGAATTTTCATTAGGTATGGCCATTACAAAATTGTATTTTCAATGATCAGCCCACGAATGCCAATAGCCAAATGAAAAAAATATGTCAGCCCATTGTTATCGCCAAAATTCACTTCAGCATCTGTGGTTTGATGGTTATAGTATTGATGGTAACTGTGTTATGTGCTCTGGGTTTTTGGCAATTAGGTCGGGCTGAAGAAAAAAAACTCTTTCTGGCCAGACAACAGCAGGCTGATCAGGAGGCGGTGAATTTGAATGCACTGCAGTCTGCTTCATTGGCTGACCTTGAATACAAAACAGTCACGGTGACAGGCCACTATGATGATTCAAGGCAGATATTGATCAATAATCAAATCAAGCAGGGTAAGGTTGGTTATTTTGTGTTGACGCCATTGTTTATCTCGCAACAAAATAATACGGTTTTGGTCAACAGGGGCTGGGTGGCAAAAGATTTAAAACGCTCCACTTATCCTGACGTGAGCCTGGTGGAAAAAACAGTCACTCTGAAAGGCAGAGTCAATCACTTTCCATCCGTTGGCCTGATTCTGGAAGGCGCGGATGAGCCCACACAAGGTTGGCCAACGGAAGTTCAGGTTATTAATGTCGATAAAATGTCCGCGAAACTGGATTACCGGATTCTGGACTTCCAGATAGAGCTGAGTGCAAACCAGTCACAAGGCTATCTGCGTAACTGGACAGAATTACGTATAATCCCCCCGGAAAAACATATCGCTTATGCCGTGCAATGGTTTGCATTAGCGTTAACATTAATCATCTTGTATGTTTGGTATTCAGTAAAAAGAAAATGAGTAATACATTAATAAAAAACAGAATCATAATTATTCTGTTGTTTGCCATGACGATTATTCCGTTCAGCATCGCATGGTATATGTCAGTTAATACGGAGTGGGTGGCTGAAGGCACAAACAAAGGTCAGCTGATTGACCCGGTGATTACTGCAGACCATGCCGACTTTACTGGACTTGATCAATTCTCGATTGATAATCTGACTGAAAGAAAAGGGCGCTGGGTTTTGTTGAATCTTATTGAGCAGCAAGAGTGTACTGAACGCTGTCTAGATGCATTGCATAAAAGTAAGCAGTTGCGTTTGATGATGAGTAAAGATTTAACCCGCATCAGACGAATGGCGTTGTTGATGCACCCGAATGTCAGCACGGAGGCGTCAACGTGGTGGGAAGATGATATTAGATTGTTAAGAACATTGCCCAGCACAGCACTAAAATCAAAAATTTCAGCGGCAATTAATGGACCTCTTGAGGGAGGCTTGCTGTTAATGGATCCGTTGGGAAACATTATGATGTGGTATGGTCCTGAATTTAATCCTTATGATGTAAAAGCAGATTTGGCAAAATTGTTGAAATTCTCGCAAGTAGGCTAGGAGACTGACGGGTTATGGGGTTAGTAACGAGGCGATATCCCATCGCCGCAGTAGAATTATCCATAATCCGACGGCCTCCTAGATTAGTCGATTCCTGATCAGATATCAGGTTTTTCTACGGGCAAAAAAATAATAAAGACAGGTTTGAAATGTTTAGAAGTTTAAGTTTAATCAGTGCCGTTATAACCCTCGTAGTCATTGTCATGGGGGCCTATGTGCGGTTGTCAGATGCCGGTCTGGGCTGTCCTGACTGGCCGGGTTGCTATGGACAGTCTGTACTCAGTGATAGCGAAGAATTCAGAATGAATGCCGAAGCGCTATATCCGCAACATCCGCTGGATCTGAGTAAGGCGTGGAAAGAGATGGGGCATAGATACGCTGCGGGAATTCTTTCCTTATTTATTGTATTGATGTTTTGTACGTCCTGGTGTGTCAAAAAGCACCGATGGTTTGCGGTGTTGTCCAGTGTGTACATGCTAATCCTGATTGGCTGTCAGGCGGCGTTGGGTATGTACACGGTGGCATTAAAAACGATGCCGATTATCGTGACCAGCCATTTGCTGCTCGGCTTGTTAACATTCTGGAGCCTGATGTGGATATTTTGGCGCAGTCGAACGGACATCAGCGTTAAACCCAGGCCGCATTTTGTATTGTATGGGGTGGCATCCATTGTTGCCTTACTGCTGTTTACCCAAAGCCTGTTGGGGGGCTGGGTCAGCAGTAATTTTGCCGCATTGGCCTGTGCTGATTTTCCTACCTGTCTTGGCAGCTGGCTGCCAGAATCTGCAGATTTCAATAGCGCAATTCATTTGCTACATGGTTTGGAAACAGGACATACTGGTGCGTTAACGCATGAAGGACAGGTGGCAGCGCATTGGCTGCATCGTGCAGGTGCGCTGACAAGTCTGGCTACGGTATTGCTGTTTACGATTTTCTGTCTGCTTGCACCTTATTCAAAACCCATCAAGATGGCCGCCGCATGTTTGTTGGCATTGGTCATTGCTCAATCAGCGTTAGGTGCGCTCAGCATCTTATTGTCGTTACCAATGGCTGTGGCCTTGGTGCATAACGCATTTGCCGCGTTGTTGATGTTGCCGGTGGTTTATATCGGGATCTATGCCCGCTTTGCTCCGGCCGAATTAAAAGATATACAAAAACAACCGGTTGTAGAGTCCGCTCCTGCTTCTCAGCTTATTGCCGAAGCAGAAGATGTCATCGAGCAAGCACCGCAAGTAGAGGAGATTGAAGCCTACGTTGAGCCGGCGTCGGAATCTCTTTTCCGCAGATTAAAATCACAGCTTAACAAGACGCGGACGGGGTTAAGCGGGGTTTTGTCTGCATTACCGTTTGGTCAGCAAATAGATGAAGATGCACTGGAGCAGATTGAAACCAGTCTAATCATGGCCGATGTCGGTGTGGAAGCCACGAACGACATTCTTGAGCGACTGAAACAACGGGTTGATCAAAACCAGATTGGCGAGAATGAATCATTGATTGATGTACTGAAACAGGAATTGAATGAAATTCTCGCACCATGCAGTCAGCCGCTGAGGATTCCGCAAAAAGAGGGGCCGTTTGTCATTCTGGTGGTCGGTGTGAATGGCGCAGGTAAAACCACATCCATCGGTAAACTGGCCAAACGATTACAGGCTCAGGGGCATAGTGTCATGCTGGCGGCCGGGGACACCTTTAGAGCGGCGGCAGTCGAGCAATTACAAGCCTGGGGTGACCGTAACACTATTCATGTGGTGGCACAGCATACCGGGGCGGATTCGGCGTCGGTGATTTATGATGGTGTCCAGTCCGCTCAGGCGAAAGGGGTTGACGTGTTGATTGCCGATACCGCAGGCCGTCTGCATACCAAATCCAATTTAATGGAAGAATTAAGCAAGATTAAACGCATTATGGCCAAGCTGGATGATACCGCTCCGCATGAAGTACTTCTGGTACTGGATGCCGGTACCGGTCAGAACGCCTTGTCCCAGGCGCAGATATTTAATGAAGCCGTCGGTTTAACCGGACTGGCATTGACCAAGCTTGATGGGACTGCCAAAGGCGGGGTGATTTTTGCACTGGCCAACACATTCAGCATACCGATCCGCTTTATCGGTGTGGGCGAGGGGATTGATGATCTACAGGATTTTGAATCCCAGCAATTTATTGACGCCTTATTCACCGAAGAAGAATGATAACCTTCGATCAAGTCAGTAAACATTATCCGCAAGGCGATGCGCTGTCTAATGTCAGTTTTCATCTGGACAAAGGAGAAATGGCATTTTTGACCGGCCATTCCGGTGCCGGAAAAAGTACGCTGCTTAAACTGATAGCGATGATGGAAATATGCACCCGTGGACAGGTTTTACTGGATGGGCAAAACTTGAACCGCATCAAGGACAGACAGATTCCCTACATACGGCGCAACATGGGGTTGATTTTTCAGGATTACAAATTACTAATGGATCGTACTGTTTTCGACAATGTTGCATTTCCGTTGGTAGTGTCGGGTTATGATTTTGATCAGATTTCCCGTCGGGTCAGGGCCGCCCTGCATAAGGTAGGCTTGCTTGGCCATGAAAAGAAATACCCGCTGGCATTGTCCGGCGGAGAACAGCAACGCGTGGGCATTGCCAGAGCCGTTGTCAACAAGCCAAAATTGATCCTGGCCGATGAGCCGACGGGTAATCTTGACCCGGAACTGTCCGCAGAAGTTATGCATTTGTTTGAACAATTTCAACAGTCGGGTACCACGGTATTGATTGCCAGCCATGACTTGAGCCTGATCAGCCAAATGGGCTATCGCATTATCACCTTGAACCAGGGCAGCCTGATAACTGAAGGTAAACAATGAACCGGCTAGCCCGCTATTTTCAAAATCATGCACGCGCATTTTTTTCCAGTCTCGGCCGCTTATTAACCACGCCATTCACTACGATAATAACAGTGCTGGTGTTGGCAATAACGATTGCCATCGCCGCCAGTTTTTATCTTTTGGTGAAAAATACAGCCCAGTTGTCGGCCGGGCTGGAGGCCAGTAACCAGATGTCGGTGTTTTTAAAGCAGAGCGTATCTGATCAGGCCGCACGCAGACTGGCACAACAACTGGAACAGCGTTCGACTATAGCAGAAGTCAAATTCATCAGTCGGGAAGCTGCGCTGACAGAATTCAAATTACACAGTGGATTTGGAGATGCATTGAATGCACTCGATCAAAATCCATTGCCAGCGGTGATTCAGGTACTGCCAGCCGCTCGCCTGGGAGAAGAGCAGGCGCTGGAATCCCTGGCTGATGATATACAGTCGATGGCTCAAGTGGATTTTGTGCAGCTGGACATGCAATGGGTCAAGCGTTTACACAGCATGCTGGAACTGGCCGGGCGTGCAGTGGCTATATTGAACACCTTGCTGGCCTTTGCAGTCATCTTCATTACCGGTAACACGATCAGGCTGGAATTGCAGAATCGTCGGGAAGAAGTGCTGATCGCCAAACTGGTCGGCGCGACCCATGCTTTTATTCAGCGCCCGTTTGTGTATACAGGATTGTGGCTGGGTATGGCGGCAGGTTTTGTCGCCTGGCTGGTTGTGACCGGCGTGGCCTTGTCATTACAAACACCGGTGACCAATATTTCCCGACTTTATAATAATCAATTCAACATACTCGGGTTTTCATTTACAGAAGCACTGGCGATAATTGCAGGTACCGCGACTCTTGGTGCCATCGGCGCATTAATGGTGCTTTACCATCAACTGCAACAAATCAAACCACAATAATGACCTCAACCTGTGACTCCACTTTGGCACAGGACGCAAGCTTTTGATTCCACCGTGGTCACTGATGAACGCTCCTGTAATCAGCATATATCACTCCATTTGGTGAAAAAAAACCCGCTTAACCCTTGGGTGAAGCTAACGTGTCCTGCTATTGCCCCTCGTACCCATCCGTGTAAGCGAGGCTAAGATTTTTTTTTAAAGTCGCTGCGAAACCATAACTTACATACGATTATCTACATTGAAAGAACAGGCCCAGGTTGGGAACTTATTAATTTGTTAGCACTCCTACAGATTGAGTGCTAAAATTAATCTGACCATAACGTGTAGCGGCATTGTGTCGCTGACAAATAAAGAGGTAATAATGAACAACGCTTTAACCTTGCCAGTAAATTTATCCGTAGGCTCTCTGGACTCATATATGAGTGCAATTGCTCACATGCCGAAATTATCGGCCGAGCAGGAGCGCGAGCTGGCTATTCGTTATCGTGATAAGGATGACCTGGAAGCCGCGCGCGAGCTGATTATGTCAAATCTGCGGTTTGTTGCCCACGTGGCGCGGGGCTATAACGGTTATGGCCTGGCTATGGCCGACATCATACAGGAAGGCAATGTCGGATTGATGAAGGCGGTTAAACGTTTTGATCCTGACATGGGCGTGCGTCTGGTGTCATTCGCCATTCATTGGATACGTGCTGAAATCCACGAGTTCGTGATTAAAAACTGGCGCATCGTTAAAGTAGCCACAACCAAGGCGCAGCGTAAACTCTTCTTTAATCTGAGAAAATCCAAAACGGATCTGGGCTGGTTATCTAAAGATGATGCAGATGCCCTTGCTGAAAATCTGGATGTTGATGTCAAAATCGTTTATGAAATGGAAGAGCGTCTGGATGGGCGAGATATGGCCTTTGACATGTCCAATGATGACGCCGATGACAACAACACTGCTCCGGTTAACTACCTGGAAAAACAAGGTGTTGATCCTGCCGTATTGTTGGAAAATGCTGACTGGAAAAACCATGAAGAAGGTATGTTGCAAAACGCCATGGCCAATCTGGACGAGCGTAGTCTGGATATTTTAACCAGTCGCTGGCTAAACGAAGAAAAAGCAACCCTGCATGATCTGGCGGATCGTTATGGTGTTTCAGCTGAACGTATCAGGCAGCTGGAGAAAAACGCCATGAAAAAACTCAAGTCTGCTGTCGTGCTGGAAGCATGATAAAAAGCTTGGAAAGATAGGCCGAGTTCGCTATAATCCTCGTTCTCTGCCGAGGTGGCGAAACTGGTAGACGCGCTGGATTCAAAATCCTGTTCCTTCGGGAGTGCCGGTTCGATTCCGGCCCTCGGTACCAAGAGATATTTCGGATAAAACCGAAAACATCAAGAAACCCGCAAGTGTTAAGACTTGGCGGGTTTTTTTATGCCCGTAGTATTCTGCATAATATTGTTTGGGCCTCATAACCCGACAGCCTCCTACGACAAAAGGATGACGAAAATCTGATGGTTTATCGTAATGTTAAGGTGTCAGAATCAGTTTAAAGATCAATTTTTAGAGTTATTGATTCATATCAAAAATTCCCCGCAAAATTCCTGAAATTGTTTACCTGTTTTACAGGTCTACCTTGATGAAAGATCTGTATTCACTGCTAAGGAATTTGTATGTTTACTTTTCAATACATCCGCTTTTTCAATGAAATCGGTATTGATGATATTCCTCTGGTCGGAGGGAAGAATGCGTCGCTGGGGGAGATGGTGCAGCAGCTTGAGCCAGCCGGGGTCAAGGTGCCGGACGGCTTTGCCATTACTGCCGAGGCTTATCGTTATTTGCTGGATGAAAACCAGTTGTGGTCGCCGTTAAAAGCCACACTGGCTGATCTTGATCCACGGGATGTGCAGCAATTGGTGCGTTGCGGAAAAAAGGCGCGGGAACTTGTTTTTGCCGCGACCATGCCGCAGGATTTGAAAACTGAAATTGTGCAGGCCTATGCCCGATTGCGTAAAGAGTATGGAGAAAATATGAGTCTGGCGGTGCGTAGTTCGGCGACCGCTGAAGATCTGCCAACGGCTAGTTTTGCCGGGCAACAGGATACTTACCTGAATATACATGGTGATGAAACCTTGCTGGATGCCTGCATGCGTTGTTTTGCCAGTCTGTTTACTGACCGTGCCATCCACTATCGCATAGACCAGGGTTTTGATCATTTTGATGTTGCCTTATCCATCGGTGTGATGAAGATGGTCAGGGCAGACCGGGCGAGCAGCGGAGTGATGTTTTCACTGGATACGGAAACCGGCTTTCGCGATGTGGTGTTTATCACCGGGGCGTATGGGCTGGGAGAAAATGTGGTGCAGGGTGCGGTGGAGCCGGATGAGTTTTATGTACACAAGCCGACGTTTGAGCAGGGTCATCGTTGTGTGTTGCGCCGGGTACTGGGGGCCAAGGCGCTTAAAATGGTGTATTCGGAAGGTCACACTCGACAGGCCACACGTAATATTCCGACTCCAAAAGTCGAGCGGGAGCAATTCTGTCTGAGTGATGATGAAGTGCTGACCTTGGCCGATTATGCGATCAAGATAGAAAAACTCTACAGTCAACTGGCAGGCAAAGACAGGCCAATGGATATGGAATGGGCTAAGGATGCGGATGACGGGCAACTGTATATGGTGCAGGCGCGGCCGGAAACAGTCGCCTCGCAACAACAGGGGGTGGTGCTTGAGGAATATCATTTACTCCAATCGGCACAGGCGCGGGTAACGGGCTATGCCGTCGGCACCAAAATAGCCAGCGGCAAGGCGAGAATTTTTGCTAGCACGACCCGCTTGAGTGAATTTCAGCCAGGCGAAGTACTGGTTGCAGATACCACCACACCGGATTGGGAACCGGTGATGAAGATTGCTGCCGCTATTGTTACCAATCATGGTGGACGTACCTGTCATGCCGCGATTATTGCGCGTGAGCTGGGCATTCCTGCAGTGGTGGGATGCAGTGAAGCGACGACACAGATTAAAGACGGTGAAGAAGTTTCGGTATCCTGTGCTGAAGGCAGTGTCGGCAAGATATATCCCGGTAAGCTATCGTTTGAAATTCAAAAGACTGATCTGGCGGAATTGCCGCGACCCAGAACCAGAATCATGTTGAATCTGGGCAATCCGGAGCTGGCGTTTAAAACCAGCTTTTTACCCAACGATGGTGTGGGTCTGGCGCGTATGGAATTCATTATCAATGAATACATCAAGGCGCATCCGATGGCATTGTTGTACCCTGACCGCTTGTCCAGCAAACAGGAAAAATCTGCCATCGTGCATTTGACCAGGCATTATGCCAGTGGCAAGGATTACTTCGTGCAGCGATTATCAGAAGGCGTGGGTACCATCGCAGCTGCGTTTTATCCCAAGCCGGTCGTGGTACGCATGTCAGACTTCAAGACCAATGAATACGCCTCTTTGCTGGGCGGCCAGGTGTTTGAACACGACGAAGCCAATCCGATGATCGGTTTTCGCGGAGCGGCACGGTACACCCATCCGGATTATGCCGAGGCCTTTTCAATGGAATGTGCTGCAATGAGGCGGGTACGTGAAGACATGGGGCTGGATAATGTGATCCTGATGATCCCTTTTTGCCGCCGGATTGCCGAAGCAGAAAAGGTGCTGATTAAAATGGGCATCTGTGGTTTAAAGCGTGGCGAGCAGGGGTTAAAGATTTATGTGATGTGCGAAATTCCCAATAACGTTATTCAGATTGATGCCTTTGCGCAGTTGTTTGACGGGTTTTCCATTGGCTCCAATGATCTGACTCAGTTAACCCTGGGCGTAGATCGGGATTCAGAAATCATTGCCGATGCCTTTGATGAGAGTGATGCGGGTGTCAAACAGATGATACGCTTGGCGGTTGATGGTGCCAAGCGGAATCAGTGTCATTCCGGATTGTGTGGACAGGCGCCATCTGATAACCCGGCATTTGCCGAGTTTCTGGTCGAGCTTGGGATTGATTCTATCAGTTTGAACCCGGATACCGTCATCCAAACAACTCGGCGGATTTTAGCGCTTGAACAACATCTATAAACGTCTTACCTTATCCCGTTGAACTTATTTACCTTCAACAGGTATATAAAAGGCTGAATTGAAGTTTTTTGCAGTATGAGTTGAATTTATCCATATTGCATGCGTTGTTTTCTTTTTCAGCACCATCAACAGTTAATCTAGAGAAACATTGGCCTGAAGACCATTCCGGCTGGTGTATTAAACACCTAAATATGAGGGTTCTATGACGCAATCAATGCGTTTGGCGGGGATTGCCGTCATCATCGTGGCTGTCTGGCTACTAAGTGGTCAGTTTGTAAACAGTGAGAAAAAACAGGACGAGCCGCAGGAAAAAGCGTCGCCATTAATGAGTGTGTCAGTGATGATATCTAATGCACAACAGATTCGGCAGCAGCTTATGTTGCAAGGCCAACTATTGGCCAACGAGAATCTGACAATGCGTGCGCAGACGGCAGGTACGGTTGAACGTTTGTTGGTGGAAGAGGGGGATGTGGTAGCACAAGGTCAGTTGTTGCTGCAGATTGATGAACGTGATCGTCGTGCACGCTTGGCCAGTATTGAGGCCCAGATCGCACACAAAAAACTGAATCTGAAAGCAATGCGCCGACTGAAGGGTAATAATCTGCAGTCGGAAAATAATGTCGCCCTGGCGAAAGCGGAATTAATGCAGGTGCAGGCGGAGAAATCCGCTTTGTTGCAGGATTTATCGTATACCCGTGTGGAAGCGCCGTTTCCCGGTGTAGTCAATGTTCGTCAAATTGCACAAGGCAGTTATGTTGACATGGGTGACTCCATGTTGGAGCTGGTCGATATTTCTCGCCTGGCTGCAGAGACGCATGTCAGCCAGCAATTGATCGGCAAGATTCATATGGGGCAGTCCGTCAGTCTTCAATTGCTGGATGGTCGTTCGGTTGAGGCTAAAGTCAGTTTTATCAGTCATCAGGCTGATGTCGATACCCGCAGCTTTAGAGTGGAGGCCGATTTTGATAATTCTGAGCTACACATTAAGGCGGGAGGCAGTCTGGAAATTAAAGTATACGGAGACACTTTGCAGGGGCATGAAATCCCTTTGTCTTTGCTGACTTTGAATGAACAGGGCGGGCTTGGGGTTAAAGCCGTATCTGACCAGGGTGAGGTGGTTTTTTACCCAGTTAAACGAATCCGGATGAGCGAAAAGGGAGTCTGGGTGTCCGGTTTGCCTGCAGTGGTGAATCTGATTCAGCAAGGCCAGAACTTTGTCGTGGCTGGAGAAAAAGTACGTATTTTGCAGCCCGAGGAACCATCATGATGTCGCTGTATACGTCAGTATTTTCGCATACCCGAACGGTATTATTAGTGCTTCTGTTTATTATCATCAGCGGTGCACTCAGCTATTTCAGCATTCCCAAGGAATCGGAGCCGGATATTCCGATACCTATTATCTATGTGACCATGAATCATGAAGGGATTTCACCGGAAGATGCCGAGCGCTTACTGGTGCGCCCGATGGAAAAAGAGCTGCAAGGCATTGAAGGAGTCAAAGAAATTATCAGCAATGCACGGGAGGGCTTTGCCTCTGTGCAGATAGAGTTTATTGCCGGTTTTGACAGTGACAAGGCGCTGCTTGATGTGCGGGAAAAGGTGGATGTCGCCAAAACCGAATTACCGGATGATACCGAAGAGCCTGAAGTTAATGAAGTGAATGTCGCGCTGTTTCCAGTATTGACCATTTCTCTGGCCGGACAACTGCCGGAGCGCACCTTGATTTATCTGGCCAAGGAACTCAAAGACAAGGTTGAGGCCCTGCCTGGTGTGCTGGAAGTTGATATTGGCGGGGATCGCGAGCATTTGCTGGAAGTCATCGTAGAACCGACCATTCTGGAAACTTACGATATCAGTTTTCGTCAGTTGTTTGAAATGATTACTAACAATAACCTGCTGGTGGCTGCCGGTGCGATAGACCAGGGTAGTGGCCGATTGACGGTTAAAGTGCCGGGTCTGGTGGAAGAACCCGCAGACATATTGGGCATGCCGATCAAGGTGGTGGGCGATACAGTAGTGACGGTTGCTGATGTTGCGACTGTGAAAAAAACGTTTAAGGATGCAGAAGGTTTTGCCCGTGTAGACGGCCATAAAGCGATTACGCTGGAAGTAAAAAAGCGGGTGGGCGCCAATATTATTGAAACCAATCAGCAGATACGTCAGCTGGTCGCCGAATTGCAGACCTTTTGGCCTGAGCATCTGCAAGTGACCTTTATGCAGGATAAGTCGCAGCAAATTATTGATATGCTGACTGATCTGCAAAATAACATTTTATCAGCAATCATTTTGGTGATGATCGTGATATTGGCGGCTATGGGCTTGCGCTCATCCCTGTTGGTCGGTTTAGCCATACCAGGATCATTTCTGGCGGCCATACTATTTCTTGACAACATGGGGTACACCCTGAATATTGTCGTACTGTTCAGCCTGATTCTGGTAGTAGGCATGCTGGTTGATGGCGCTATTGTGGTCATCGAACTGGCGGATCGCAATCAGCATCTTGGGCAACCGGCCACAGTGGCCTATGCTGGTGCGGCCAAAAGAATGGCGGGGCCGGTGATTGCATCAACATTAACCACCCTGGCGGTATTTTTGCCGTTATTGAACTGGCCTGGACTGGTGGGTGAATTTATGAAATTCATGCCGATTACGGTGATTATTGCCATGACGGCATCGCTGGCGATGGCATTGGTATTTTTGCCTGTATTGGGAGCGACGATTGCCGGAAAAAATACGCATTATGATGCTGAGGAAGAAAACGCCTTTACCCGAGGCTATGCAGCCTTGTTGCAGAAGATTTTATTGCATCCGCTCAAAGTGCTGGGTGTTGCACTGTTCTTGATCGTTTTAAGCTACATTGCCTTTTTTAATTTCAGTAAAGGGGTAGAGTTTTTTCCAGATGTGGAGCCGGAATTTGCATTGGTGCATATTCATGCACGTGGCGATTTGTCCATTTATGAGAAGGATGCCATTGTCAGCGAGGTCGAACAGACGTTGCTGGCTATGCCAGAATTAAAGTCGGTTTATGCCCGCTCCTTTAATCAACCGGAAGGACAGGATGTGGCTGAGGATGTCATCGGGACAATTCAACTGGAATTGATTCCATGGTCGCAGCGACGAAAAGCAGCAGAGATTATTGAAGAGATTAGGCATGCGACCCGCAATATCGCCGGCGTGATAATCGAAATCCGCAAGCAGGAAGAAGGGCCGGGCGGCGGTAAGCCGATCCAGCTTGAATTCAGCTCACAGCAGCCAGAGCGTATCCCGCCGGTCATTAAAGCAGTGAGACTGGTTATGCAGGAGGTCGGCGGATTTACTGATATAGAAGATAACCTGCCTTTGCCAGGCATCGATTGGTCGTTTACTATCAACCGCCAGCGTGCCGCACAATTTGGTGCCGATGTGGCATCGCTAGGGCAAACGGTACAATTGGTAACCTCAGGGATAAAAGTGACCGATTATCGACCGGATGATACCGATGATGAAGTGGATATCCAGTTAAGGTATCCAGCCAGTTATCGCAACCTTGATCAACTTGCCATGCTCAAAGTGCCGACTGAAGTAGGCATGGTACCGATCAGTCATTTCGTCAGTTTGCAGCCGGAAGCTAAATCCGGAACCTTGCAGCGTGTCAATAGCAAGCGCGCTATCACCTTGCAGTCAGATGTAGCGGAAGGTTTATTGCCGGATAATCAGCTTAAAGCATTGCAACAGGCGTTACAGGATAAGCAGATTGATCCGATGGTTAGTTTCCAGGTCAAAGGCGAAGACGAAGAACAACGTGAAGCGGCGGACTTTTTATCCAAAGCGTTTGCCGGGGCTATCTTTTTAATGGGGCTGATTTTGGTGACCCAATTTAATAGTCTATATCAAGCGGTTCTAGTGTTATCGGCGATTGTTTTGTCCACCGCCGGAGTACTGCTGGGTTTGCTGATTACAGATCAGGCGTTTGGCATCGTAATGGTAGGGCTGGGGATTATCGCACTGTCCGGAATTGTGGTGAATAACAATATTGTGTTGATAGATACATATAATCAGCATCGACAAGCAGGGCTGGAAAGCCTGGAGGCTGCCGTCGAAACCGGACGTCAGCGTTTACGGCCGGTTTTGCTAACGGCTGTGACAACTATCCTGGGGTTGATTCCTATGGTCATGGCGATGAATATTGATTTGATTCATCGCGAGATTACCTTTGGCGCGCCCTCTACGCAATGGTGGACACAGCTGGCCAGCGCCATTGCCGGCGGCTTGTCTTTTGCTACCGTATTGACGTTGGTGCTGACACCTTGCCTTTTGGTATTAGGCGATAAAATTTTTTTAAAAAGTCTGTCAACCATTTTAAAACCCAGCCGTTAATTACTATGAACCCGGTTCAAACCGGTTTTTGCTTAACAGATGGGATAAAAAAATGAAAAAATTTTCTGTAGTTTTTGGGATACTGGCCATTATGGTTTCCGGACAGGCTTTCGCCGTTGATCGTGCGTATAAAATTGATCGTCGCCTGGACAATAAGGGAGATCGAATCAATATGCGTTTGGATCGCAAAGGCGACAGAATGAGTCATAAAATGGATCGTAAGGCAGCGCGGCTGGCGGATAACGGGCATTATAAGGCGGCACATAAATTATCGCGTAAGGCAGACCGCGTTGAACATCGATTGGATAAAAAAGGCGATCGAATTGAACGTCGATTGGATACAAAAGGTGATCGCATTGTAAGGCGGTGGGAAAATCGCGATTAATTCTAACTCATTACTTTTGGTGATGGACAATCAGCAAACTCTGGACAGTTTTCTGGCCAGCGTAGAAAAAAAGGCTTTTCAACTGGCGGAGTTTGCTGTTGCAGATAAAGATGAAGCGTTGGATCTGGTTCAGAACAGCATGATCAAACTGGTACAAAAGTACTCTGACAGAGACCCTGAGCAGTGGATCTTGTTGTTCTACCGGATACTCCACAATGAAATCAAGGACTGGAAACGCAAAGCCTGGGTACGTGGCTGGTTAGGGATGAATGATGATCAGGTCGAGGTGTTGCCTGACCACTCCGTTGCGGTTAACCCTGAGCAATTATGTGATGCAGAGGTTATCAATGAGCAAATGCATAAGGCCATCAGGGCCTTGCCCATGCGGCAGCAGCAGGCTTTTTTACTCAGAGTATGGGAAGGCCTGGATGTAAAACAAACAGCCCAAGTTATGCAGTGTACACCGGGCAGCGTAAAGACACACTATTCGCGGGCGTTAGAACGTTTGCGTTTGAATTTAACGGAGTGGGGCTATGAAGCATAAAATTTCTGATCAAGTGATTGAAGGTTTAGTGCGTCGAAGTCTTCAGTCTTCATCTGATCAACTGGATCAGGCCATTAGCTATCGCTTGCAGGCTGATCGACGATCAGCATTGCAAGCATCTTCTCCGGGGGTTAATCCAATGTTGGCTGGCGCTGCGTTGGCATCCTTTTGTGTCATAGGATTGCTGGTCTGGTTTGGGCCAATCAATAGTAATGAAGTTGAGGATGAATTATATATAGTCGAAGAGGTTTTTCAGTTGGATGAAAATCCGGAGCTGGTGGAAGACATAGAATTTTATCAATGGCTGGCTGAGACCTATGCAGAGCCGGAGAAGGTGTGATGAAAGTTTTGGTTTTGATAGTAGTTATGTTCTTTTCCACGGAGACATTGGCTGAAGAAGCAATTAATTGGGATCAGCTAAATGAACAACAACAGGATTTGTTAGCGCCTCTACGCGAAAAATGGGAGAGTATGCGCCCTCAACGTCGCAACAAAATTTTGCAACGCGCCCAACGCTGGCAGAATCTGCCTGAGCAAAAACGTGACAAAGTCAAACAGCGCATTCAAAAGTTTTTGCAAATGGATCCAGGTCAGCGGAAAGCATTCCGCAAAAAGATGCAGGACTTTAAATCCATGTCGCCAGATCAACGTCAAAATATAAAACAGATCAGGAAATGGTTTAAAAATTTACCTGCAGAAGAACGCAAAGCTTTGCGAAAACAATGGCAAGGCGCGAAATGAGAACAAATAAACCTTAAATTTTCCTTGTCTTGATTGTTTTTTTAATAAAAATGAGAGCTGTATCAATTTTATTGAAAGTAGGTGTTTGCTTACGGGTAAATGGGCTGATGACTTAATAGAGAGTTAATTTTTGATTGCTTTAATTCATATCCAAGCTGTTACATTAGCAAAGTTCCTGAAAAGAATGATTTCAGGTTGGTAATTAATATTTCTCTATATCGAAGGTAATCCGCAATGTTTGATCAATATTTCGATGTTTTTTTAGCAGACACTGAAGAAGGAAAAGAAGAACACTTTAAATTGCGCTACAAAGTTTATTGTGAAGAAATGGGGTTTGAAGACAAGGAAAAGTTTCCGAATGAACAAGAAAAGGATCATTGGGATGACCATTCTGTTCATTTTATTATAAGGCACAAAGATAGTGGGCAATGGGTTGGAGCAATGCGCTTGGTGATACAACAAGACGGAAAGCTCCCCTTTAGTGAACTTAGCGAGGTTGATCGCAGTATTGTTGGTTCCAGACCCGGTGTGGAAATATCAAGAGTTTGTTTGGTTCAGGATATTAGAAGACGAGTAATTGATTCCAATAAAACCAGTTCAGGTGCGCCTTCACCGTTGTTGAACCGTGGACATTTAACTCGAAGCCTAGTTTGGGGATTGTTTCGCGCTGCAAGTTTATATTGTGAACAATATGACTATGAGGACTCATATACCCTATGCACAAAAGCTTTTGCTCGTATTGTCAGTAGAGAAGGGTTTAAAGTAGATCAAATTGGTGGCGTTTGTAATCACCGAGGAGAACGCTTCCCATTCAAGTTTGAAGTCAGTGATTTTCTCGCAAATTCTTTGTGGGATAATGATTACAAAGTTGGCTATAAATTGTTTTCTGAAATAGAACATGAAAATTACATTGGTTTGGAGCAAGTTGCCTGATCAAATAATATTTTGGAGAGTAGGCGTCTGGTATCAATTTACCCCCAGCGCTACTCTCTGACCCTTCAGCATAATTTTCTATAATTTGTGCTATAGTTGCTTTTAATGCGGCCTATTCAGGTGGCTTTTTGGTAACTTATTTCTTTCCAACAATCTCTTTTTATGACTCAATCGAGCCACTCTCGCCCACTAATCGCACATGTGATATTCAGTTTAGGGGTCGGGGGGCTTGAAAATGGTTTGGTTAATCTGATTAATCATATGCCTCAAGCAGAATTCCGTCATTGTATTATCTGTTTAAAAAATGCCACTGACTTTAAACAGCGTATCAAACGAGATGATGTTGAAATTTTCGAATTAAATAAAAATGAAGGGCATGATATAAGCTCTTTTTTTAAGATGTACAAACTGCTGAAAAAGATCAGACCTGATATTGTACATACCCGTAATTTGGCTGCAATAGAGTATCAAATACCTGTTTTTCTGGCCGGAGTTAAATCCCGTATTCACGGTGAACATGGTTGGGACGTTTTTGATCCGGATGGGAGCAATAAGAAATATCAGAAACTCAGATATTTAATGGGCTTTTTGATCCATCGGTTTGTACCATTATCTAAACATTTACATGAATACCTGTTAACAAAAGTAGGTATAAGTGATTCTAAAATTGTACGTATTTGTAATGGTGTAGATACACATAAGTTTTCTTTCTCCAATCAGACAGAAGCAATTACTGATGCACCTTTTGAATTTAATGACCAACATGTTTATTTTGGCACTGTAGGGCGTATGCATGGCGTTAAAGATCAAATGAATCTGGTTAAAGCATTTGTTGAGGCTATTCAGCTTGATCCTGCGTTAAAAGAAAAAATTTGTTTGGTCGTTATAGGTGACGGACCGTTACGAGAAGAAGCGATTGAGTACCTGAAAGCGAAAGATTGCTATGATATTTCGTGGCTTCCTGGAAAGCGAAACGACATTCCTCAAATCATGCGTTGTCTTGATGCGTTTGTTTTACCTTCCAAATCTGAAGGAATTTCTAATACGATTCTGGAGGCGATGTCCAGTGGCTTGCCGGTAATCGCAACCCGGGTTGGTGGTAATCCAGAATTGGTCGCGGATGGGGAAAGTGGAGTTTTAGTAGAAAAAGAAAACTATCATCAGTTAGCCGGGGCGATTGTGACCTATGCTCATAATGACCAGTTAAGAAAAGAACATGGCATGAATGCTTTGCAAAGAGTGAAGGACAGGTTTTCAATAGACGTCATGGTTAAAAATTATCTCAATTTATATCAATCCTTACCTAACATTTAAATAGAAGGAAAATTATGTGCGGCATTGTCGGGATTTTTGATTTACAGGATAAACGGGAAATAAATCGCGAATTATTGAATAAGATGAATCAAAGCCAACTCCACAGGGGGCCTGATGAAGGAGGGATTCATATTGAACCGGGGCTGGGGCTTGCGCATCGTCGATTATCTATTATTGATTTAAGCAGTGGGCAACAACCCATGCTTAATGATGATGCCAGTGTTGTATTAACCTACAATGGCGAGATCTACAATTTTATGCAATTGCGAACTGAACTGGAACAACTTGGATTCAGTTTTAAAACGCATTGCGACACGGAAGTCGTTTTAAACGCCTGGATTGCCTGGGGTGAAAAGTGCGTAGATCGATTTAGAGGCATGTTTGCTTTTGCTGTATGGGATAAGCACAAGCAAACGTTGTTTATTGCCCGTGACAGGTTAGGAATCAAGCCGCTGTTTTATGCAGAACTAGGCAATGGTCAATTGATATTTGCCTCTGAATTAAAAGCACTGAAAGAGCATCCGCAATTACCAAGAGAATTGGAACCTACGGCGATCGAAGAATATTTCGGTTTTGGTTATGTTCCTGAACCAAAAACCATTTTTAAAAATGTTTATAAACTTGAGCCCGGTTATTGTCTTACCCTGAAAAGAGGACAAAGCGCTTATAAACCCAGGCAATATTGGGATGTGACCTTTTCAGAAAATGATTATGGTTCTGAAGGTCAGGTTGCTGAAGAGTTGATCGCACGATTTGAAGAAGCAGTGAAAATCAGAATGATGGCTGATGTGCCGTTAGGTGCATTTTTATCAGGAGGGGTTGACTCCAGTGGTGTCGTCGCAATGATGTCAAACAATTCCGATGATCCTGTCAATACCTGTTCAATCTCATTCGGGGATCCTAAGTTTAATGAGTCAAAGTTTGCTCAGAAAGTGGCAGATCGGTATGCGACTGACCATAGGGTTGAACAAGTTGACCCTGATGCTTTTGATTTGATCAGTCATTTATCGGGCATATATGATGAACCTTATGCAGATAGTTCTGCACTTCCCACATACCGTGTGTGTCAACTAGCTAAAAAACAGGTGACTGTGGTGCTATCAGGTGATGGCGGAGATGAAAATCTGGCTGGCTATCGCAGGTATCGGTGGCACACCTACGAAGACAGAATGCGTTCGTTTATGCCTGATGCTCTGCGTAAACCTTTATTCGGGACAATGGGCCGTGTATATCCCAAAGCGGATTGGGCACCTAAAATATTCAGGGCAAAATCAACATTTGAATCGATTGGTCGTGATTCGCTTGAAGGTTATTTTCATAGTGTTTCTTTTAATTCCAATGAAACACGTTCTGCATTATTTAGTGATTCATTAAAACAACAACTGCAAGGGTATCAGGCGGTTGATGTATTCAGGCGTTACCAATCAAATGCACCTGTAGAAAACCCGCAGTCATTAGTGCAGTATCTTGATTTAAAGACCTATCTGGTCGGTGATATTTTGACCAAAGTTGACCGGGCCAGTATGGCCCATGCGCTGGAAGTCAGAGTGCCATTACTGGATCATCAATTAGTGGAATGGATGGCGGGGATGCCACCAGGAATGAAACTTAAAAATCGAGAAGGCAAATATATATTCAAGAAGGGGTTGGAACCGCATTTACCAGAAGATATTCTCTATCGACCAAAAATGGGATTTGCTGTTCCATTAGCAAGTTGGTTTAAAGGGCCGTTAAAAGAAAAAGTAAAAAATTCTCTGTTAGGACATGCTATGTTGGACTGCGGATATTTTGAAAAAAGTTTTCTTAATAAAGTGGTTGAACAACATCAGGCAGGTCTGCGTGATTACAGTACAACCATATGGTCATTACTTATGTTTGATGCATTTTTACAAAGTGAATGAATTGATATTAAAAATGAATTAAGGTATAAGCTAACATTATAATTTGTACCAAAGTACTATCAAAAGCCACTATATTATTTGATAGAATGTAAATATTCATAAAACTGTAAGGTTTTATTATTACAATTTAGCCACATTTATGTTCAGGTGAACGACATGACTAATATTAACCAAAACTCTGGCGGTAATCACAGCCAGGGACAAGTAAACTCGAATACCCGCCGTGCCTTATTGAAAGGATCGGCAGCTTCTTTACCCGTTTTGTTAAGTTTTCGCAGTGGCGCAGCCAATGCGATAACAAGCTCAGAACAATGTATTGATGGCGCAGCTGCAATTACTAATATTCCTAATAAATTCGTAAATAATGTAGATAACTTTCTGCGCAGAGAAGTTAGACGTGTGAGATTGATTGAGGTTGAAGAATCTTCTCCAGGTGCAGGAGATTGGCTTGCACAAATCAATAGTGGAGGAAATCATAAAAGAATTAATGTTTATCAACCTTTAAGTCCTGCAGCTTCAGAAACTGATAAGTTTTTGTCAACGGGTAATAATCAACGTGAAGTTGTTGCGACTGGAACATCTATTAATTACACGGATAGTAGCGGAGCTCTTGTTAATGCTGAAAGATTTGATCATGAAAATGGCACTGTATATGTGTTGGATGTCGACCAAACGCGCTTCGGATTAGTTGTGGTTGGAGATGACGGCCTTCCTTTGGAAGACGGTTTTTCAGTGGATGAGAGTTTAATGTTTAGTCCTACTCTCTCTCCCAGAATTGGCCGATTTGTTGATGGAATTAAAGACGGTCAAAACCATATGACGGGTTCTTGCTGGACTTCATTTTCAGTTGCCTAAACAGTTGAGCACTCTTTGGAAAGTTGATTATTCAAACCGTTTTATTTTAAGCTCTCTGCAAGAGGACTATGTTGTATTTAGTCCTCTTTCAGGGATGACTTGCCAAATTAATGATTTCCTGTCTTCATTATTACATGTCTATTATTCTTTCAATGATGGGGATTTAGTTTCCACATTGGATGTAACAAAAAAGTTTTGTCACATAAACCAAATTGAATCAACCAAATTTGTTGAAAAACAGATTAATGATGGTTTTTTGTATTTGGGATCTTCTGGATTGATTGAGAGAGTCTATGGCGAAGATTGTTGAACTTGCGTTCGATGATTTTTATTCTGAAGCTTGCCGGGCAAACGGAGTTGTCATTGATATTGGCCCGTTTTATATACGCCTAAAGAGCAATGTTAAGTCTTTTGTCAAGTTGATTCATTTTTTTTATGGATCATTCAATGTCCTTCCTGTTGAATCATTTACTGATTTTCAGATTGAAATTAAACAACATCACCCCTTAAGCCGTTTTTTGAGACCTCAAGTCGTTTTTATTTCGGACGGTATCCAGCCCTTTCAGCCTTTTCCTCTCAGCCATGCATTTCCCCTTTTTGAATGGGGGTTGAACTGGTGTATTGCCAGGCGTTCTCACCAATACCTCATGTTACATTCAGGTGTTTTGGAAAAGAATGGTCGAGCAGTTATTTTGCCGGCGACCCCTGGCTCGGGTAAGACAACCTTATGTGCTGCCTTGGCGATGCAAGGCTGGCGTTTTTTATCCGATGAATTTGCCATTTTAGGTCCAAAGGATGATGGCTTTATTTTTCCTATTCCAAGGCCAGCCCCTTTAAAAAATGCATCAATAGATGTAATCAAAAATGAATTTCCTGCAGCTGAAATTGGCCCCCTTTTTCCCAAAACGCGAAAAGGGACTGTCGCCCATTTTAAAGCGCCTGGCCCAAGTGTAGAAGCACTTCATGAAGGCGTGATGCCAAGAATTGTCGTGTTTCCTCAATTTCAGGATGATGTTGATCTCAAAGTGAACAAATTAAACAAGGCATATGCATTTTTTAAAATTGCCAGTAATTCATTTAATTATGAATTAATGGGTGAGCGAGGATTTTCTCTTATTGATCATATTATTTCTTCCTGTGATTGCTATAATTTAGTTTACAGTCGTTTTGATCAAGCTATACCGAAATTAGAGGAACTAATCGCAGCCCCTGCATGAGCGCCCATTCACAAAAAAACCTGCTAATAAACATAATTAATGACCCTGAAATTGCTTTAGCACTTAAACCAATTGAATGGGAAAATCTATTACATTTAGCCAGACAAAGTAAGCTTCTTGCGTATTTAGACTGGCTGTTCGCTCAGTCTGATCTCAAGCACTTAATTCCGCCAGCAGTGCTACTTCATTTTGACGCGGCTATGAAAATGGTCGCTAATCGGAATCGAATGATTTTATGGGAATTAAATCGCATAAAACAAACTACCTTTGATTTGAAAATAAAAACAATTGTATTGAAAGGGGCGGGCTATTTAATTTTAGATTTGCCTTTTGCTCATACACGCATTTTATCTGATCTTGATATTTTGGTAGATAGGTTTGATCTTGCAAGGTTTGAAAACAAATTAAAAAAACACGGTTGGCAAGGCGTAGAACTTGATGAGTATGATCAACAATATTATCGAAAATGGATGCATGAAGTTCCGCCCATGAGGCATGAAGAACGATATGTTGAGGTGGACCTACACCATACCATCTTACCTCTGACCAGTCGTTTATGCCCTCCTGTCGATTTGATGATTGGCGACGCTACGGTTATTAAAGAAAAAGGGATTGCTACATTTTCCCCGTTAGATTTGATAATTCATAGCAGCGTACATCTATTTTACGATGCTGAAATAAAGGCTTCTGATTTTAGGGATTTGGTCGACTTACATGAACTGATTATTTGGTTTCACCGTGACAACCCTGGTTTTTTTACTGAACTGGTTGATCGAGCTGAATTTTTGAATTTACAAAGACCCGTGTTTTATGCGTTATTTTTTACAAAGAAAATCCTAGGTACATCTATACCGGATCAATATATTGAACACAATCAAGGTAGGCCGAATGCTATACTACTAGCTTTTATGAGCTTATTGATTTCCGTCTCGATTCTACCGAATCCGGTAGGTCAAGAAACGACAGTGGTAAGATTTTCAAGGTGGCTACTATATGTAAGATCGCATTATTTGAGAATGCCTATGACGTTGCTGTTACCCCATCTGTTTAAAAAGAGTAAAAAAAGAATTGATGACTTTTTTTAGCGATTACTTAAAAAAATGAAAATTTTACATATTCTTGATCATTCTATCCCTTTGCATAGTGGCTACACATTTCGCTCACGTTCCATATTAGAGCATCAACAAAAATTGGGATGGATGACATTCCATGTCACTTCAACCAAACAGGGTAAAACTAAATCGTTGATTGAAACTATTGATGGGTTTACCTTTTATAGAACACCTCAGTCTTCAAACTTTCTATACAGCTTACCTGTAATAAATCAATGGGGGGTCGTTGAGACTTTAGTTAAAAGATTAGAGACGATTGTAAATGAAGTAAAACCTGATATTCTTCATGCGCATTCACCTGCATTAAATGGATTGGCAGCCATTAGAGTTGGAAAAAAACTTTCTATACCTGTGGTCTATGAATGTAGAGCTTTCTGGGAGGATGCTGCGGTTGATCATGGAACAACGCACGAAAATAGTTTGAGGTATAAAATTACGCGATCTCTTGAAACGTATGTGTTCAAAAACGCTGATAAAGTAACCACAATTTGTGAAGGGCTTCGTTCGGACATTATTAAACGAGGCGTACACGAAGATAAAATTACTGTAATTCCCAATGCGGTTAATATTGAAAAATTTGAGTTCAAGAAAACGTGTGATATTGAATTAAAAAATAGCTTGGGTCTTGCAGATAAGGTGGTTCTTGGTTTTATTGGTTCATTTTATGCGTATGAGGGCTTACCTCTTTTACTTGATGCAATGCAGGGAATTTTACAATCTAATGAAAATGTAAAACTCCTCTTAGTCGGTGGTGGACCTCAGGAGCAACTGATAAAAGAGAAGGTCGAGCAGCTTGGTTTTCAGGATATTGTCGTGTTTACTGGTCGTGTACCACATGAAGAAGTGCAGGAATATTATAATCTTGTTGATATATTTGTCTATCCCAGGCTTTCAATGCGCCTGACAGATCTTGTGACCCCGTTAAAGCCGCTTGAGGCAATGGCACAAGGCCGAATTGTAGTGGCTTCTGATGTGGGTGGTCATAAAGAGTTAATAAAAGAGGGCTACAATGGATCCCTTTTTGAAGCTAATAACCCACAGGCATTAGCTGAGTCTGTTATTCAATTATTATCAGATTCCAGTGTTTTTGAAACGCTACAATACAATGGGCGACAATTTGTCGAACATGAGCGTAATTGGAAAGTTAGTGTAGACAGGTATAAAGAAGTTTACGGTGCGCTTGCTTAAAATAGTTTATTAATTTATCTGATGTGTAGGAAAACTCTTTTATGAAAGTTACAGTATTTGGTTCAGGTTACGTAGGATTGGTTACGGGAGTGTGCTTGGCAGAAGTTGGAAATGATGTTGTTTGTGTTGATATTGACGAGTCCAAAATAGACAAGTTAAATAATGGAATAATCCCTATTTATGAGCCTGGTCTTGATGAGATAGTCAAAGCAAACATGCAAGCAGGGAGGCTAAGATTTACCACTGATATCAAGGAAGGTGTTGATCATGGAGTCTTTCAGTTTATAGCAGTGGGTACGCCACCTGATGAAGATGGTTCGGCGGACTTACAATATGTTCTGGCTGTTGCTAAATCAATCGCAGAACATATGACTGAATATAAGGTCGTCGTTGATAAGTCAACCGTACCGGTTGGTACTGCAGATAAAGTAAAAGAAACCATTATAGCGACTCAAAGCAAACTTGGTACCCAGGTTGATTTTGATGTAGTGTCTAATCCGGAGTTTTTGAAAGAAGGAGCCGCTATCGATGATTTTATGAAGCCTGACAGGATTATTGTCGGAACCGACAACCCGAGAACGGCGGAGTTATTAAAAGTGCTTTATGCGCCATTTAATCGCAGTCATGAGCGCGTTATTACCATGGATATTCGCTCGGCAGAATTAACCAAATATGCTGCCAATGCTATGCTGGCTACCAAGATCAGTTTTATGAATGAGCTTTCAAATCTGGCTGAATTATTGGGCGCAGATATCGAGCATGTAAGAAACGGTATTGGCTCTGATAGTCGTATTGGATACTCATTTATTTATCCTGGATGTGGATATGGAGGATCGTGTTTTCCCAAAGATGTCAAAGCGCTTGAACGAACAGCTCATCAGGTAGGGTACTCGGCAGAGCTATTGAGTGCTGTAGAAAATGTAAATGATCGGCAAAAACAAGTATTGGTTGAAAAAGTTAACAGGCATTACAACAATAATGTAGAAGGTAAAACCTTTGCTTTATGGGGGCTATCCTTCAAGCCAAGAACGGATGATATGCGGGAAGCACCTAGCCGTGTTGTTCTAGAAGCTTTAATTGATGCAGGGGCTACGATTAATGCCTTTGACCCAGAAGCTATGGAAGAAGCTCAACGGATTTATGGTGACAATTCAGGCCTAAATTTAATGAATTCTCCGGAAGCTGCGGTAGAAAATGTCGATGCATTAATAATAGTGACTGAATGGAAAAATTTTATGAGTCCAGATTTTGACATGCTTAATGCAAAGCTTAAGGATAAAGTTATTTTTGATGGTCGTAATCTATATCAACCAGCAATAGTTGAACGATTTGGCTTGAAATACTACGCTATAGGAAGAGGTAGGAATTAATTATAAATAAATGTTGAAAATCGGACTCGTAGGACCTTTGCCTCCTCCTTATGGGGGGATGGCGAATCAGTTAAAGCAATTAAGTCAATTATTAACTGATGAAGGTGTTCAAGTGGAATTACTACAAAATAATCCACCTTACCCTAATCGGTTTATTGCAAATCTAAAGGGGGTTCGAGCTGTTTTTCGTTTACTTTATTTCGTATTTCAAATTTGGAAATTATGTCATCGAGTTGATGTAATCCATGTCTTTTCAAATTCCGGGTGGTCTTGGCAACTGTTTTCTGCTCCGGTTTTACTCATCGCAAACTTAAAAAAAACACCTGTTATCATTAACTATCGGGGAGGCGAAGCCGACACATATTTTGCGCAGAATATTGAACGAGTTCGCCCCACACTCAAATTAGCCTCTTCTATTATTGTCCCTTCAGGCTTTTTGCAGGCGGTTTTTAATAAATACGGGTTTTCTGATGCTGAAATTATCCCTAATATAATTAACACCGAAAGGTTTAAAATTACATCCCATAAGTTTAATTTTCATTTAATAATCACTCGCAATCTTGAGACCATTTACGGAATAGAAACTGCGATAAAGTCTTTATCTACCGTAAAAAGGAACTATCCAAACATTAAGCTGACGATTGCTGGCAGTGGTGACCAAAAGTCTAATTTGGAAGCTTTGGTCAAAGCATTGGAATTAAACAATCACGTTGTTTTCACTGGAAGGTTAACACCTGAACAAATCGCACAACTTTATCAAGAAGCTGACATCATGTTAAATCCGACGACTGTTGATAATATGCCAAACTCAGTATTAGAAGCATTAGCCTGCGGTTTGCCTGTTGTGACAACCAATGTTGGCGGGATCCCCTATATTATTAAAGATTATGAAACTGCGCTATTCGTTGATGTAAATGATCATGAACAAATGGCAAAAAAAATTATTGAATTAATTGAAAACCCGAGTTTGAGAAATCAATTGAAAGACAACGGCATACAAGAAGTACAAAAATATACCTGGCAAAAAATTAAACCTCAATGGATGGGTTTATATAAGTCTTTAAGTGATAACAAATGACGTTGTATACTCTACTTGTTTCTAAATTTCTGTTTCCTCTTCATGAAAAACTAAAGAAACACTCAACCGTTGCTGTCCGTAAGGATATGGAAAAAACACAATGGCTGAAGGCTAATGACATTCGGCAGCTTCAACTGGATCGGTTAAAAGTTTTTTTGACAGATGTTGAGGCCAGTGTTCCTTACTATCAAAAACTATTTTCTGACATTGGTTTCAAACCATCCTCTATCGCCTCTCTGAAAGACCTGCAACAGCTGCCTCTTACTGATAAACCAGTTATCCGAGAACATCTTGAACAACTCAAAGCACAAGATGCTTTTGCTCTATCCCGTTTTAATACCGGAGGTTCGAGCGGTGAGCCATTAGTATTTTATATCGGCAAAAAACGCGTCAGCCACGATGTGGCTGCAAAATGGCGGGCGACACGCTGGTGGGATGTTGATATTGGCGATCCGGAAATTGTGATATGGGGTTCACCTATCGAGTTAGGTGCGCAGGATAAAGTGCGCATGATTCGTGATGGATTAATACGTACACATCTGATTCCTGCGTTTGAAATGTCTGAACAAAATGTGGATGGTTTCATTGCCCAGATTCAGACGATCCGGCCAAAAATGCTGTTTGGCTATCCATCGGCATTGGCGCATATTGCCAAACAGGCCGAGCAAAAGGGAAGTCGATTGGATGACCTGGGCATTAAAGTTGCGTTTGTAACTTCGGAACGTTTGTATGATTATCAGCGTGAGATGATTGAAAAGGTCTTTGCCTGTCCAGTGGCCAATGGCTATGGCGGGCGTGACGCAGGATTCATTGCGCATCAGTGTCCTGCTGGGAATATGCACATCACAGCTGAAGATATTATTGTCGAAATTATAGATAAAGATGGCAATGTGTTACCCCGTGGTCAAAGTGGTGAAATTGTCGTCACCCACCTTGCAACCCGTGACTTTCCATTTATTCGTTATCGAACGGGTGATGTCGGGATGTTATCTGATGAAGTCTGTGCTTGTGGACGTGGCCTGCCATTGCTTAAAGAAATTCAGGGACGTACTACTGATTTTGTGGTGGCAGCAGATGGCACGGTGTTGCACGGACTGGCTTTGATTTATGTATTACGTGATCTTGAGGGCGTGGATTCTTTCAAAATTATACAACATAGCCTTGAGAAAACGACGATTCAGATGGTAAAAAATGAGCAGTTTTCTGATAAAGATTTAGACAGCATTCGCTCAACATTCAAACAGCGCCTGGGTAATGATGTCGATATAGAGATCGAATTTGTTACAGACATTGCCAAGGAAAAGTCCGGAAAATTCAGGTACGTTGTAAGTCACGTACCAGCATAAGGGTTCACATATGAGTTATCTATCGGGTTGGGTGGAAACGTCCATTCGTGATCAGGCGGCAGATGCTTTATTGCGGGAGCAGTCAAGTTTATTCAATGCCTCATCTTCACTGTACTATTCAACAACAGATTTTCATGGTTTTGCGACTGAAGCGGACAGGTTTCATCAGCAAGACGACTTGATATTGATGGATGTCAGCCAGGGGGCAAAGAATTTAAACAAAGCAGGAATGCTGGCGGCCTATCAAGAAAATGAGGCGGGTTTTCTGAAAAATATAACGCCTCATGCACCCTTTGTTCTGGTGGATGACAAAAATAAGCTGGTGTTGCTGGCCACGGACCCTATCGGTATGGCACATGTTTACTATGCGCACTGTAAAAACGGGCTGGTGTTCGGTGATGCGGCGGATAAGGTTGCAAACCATCCAGAAATAGGTGATGAAATATCATCCCAGATGATATTCAATTACGTTTATTTTCATCACTGTCCCAGCCCGGACACTATCTTTACTAAAGTAAAAAAATTGGAACCTGGCCAGGTGTTGGTTTACCAAAATGGCAAAATTAACCTGGACACCTACTGGCAGCCGGAATTTCATGAATCCTTGTCATGTTCAGAGCAGGAAGCAGGCGATAAATTAAAAGAGTGCCTGGTTCAGTCCGTTACCCGTCAAGTGGATACAGCTGAGTATACTGGCGCCTTTTTGAGTGGAGGACTGGACAGTTCCAGCGTTGCTGGAGCCTTGGCTAAAGTATTTCCTGATCAGGCCAAGACCTTTTCTATGGGTTTTCCTGTCGATGGCTATGATGAAATTGAATATGCGCGAACGGCTGTCGAGCATTTCAACACTATCCAACACGAGTTTTATTTATCGGCAGATGATACGGTCGCGGCAATCCCGGATATCGCCGCTTATTATGATGAACCCTTTGGCAATTCATCGGCATTAGCCGCATTGTACTGCGCACGAATGGCGAAAGAGAAGGGAATCAAGGTATTGCTCGCTGGCGATGGTGGCGATGAACTCTTTGCGGGTAATGAGCGTTATGTTAAGCAATTGGTATTTGAACGTTATTACCAGATGCCTTCTCCGATGCGGAGCATTCTGAAAGGTGGCTTGTATAATTTACCTGACGTGATGCTGAATAATAAAATTCTGTTTAAGGGTAAGCGTTATATAGAACAGGCAGAAATTCCGCTGCCTGATCGTCTACAGGATTATAATTTTTTACATAGACATGCGATTGAAGATATTTTTAATGCAGACTTTATCGAACAAATCGATGTTTCTGTACCATTGAAAGGGCTGCAGAATTGTTATCACAAGCCCAAACAGGCTGAGCCATTGAACCGAATGTTGTACATGGACTGGAAGTCTACGTTGCATGACAATGATCTGATCAAAGTAAACAAAATGTGTGAAATGGCGGGGGTAGAAGTTCAATATCCTATGTTGACGCCTGAAATGGTTGAGTTTTCCTGCACAATCCCCTCCAGTTTAAAACTCAAGAACGGCAAATTACGCGGGTTTTATAAGCAAGCGATGTCTGGCTTTCTGCCAGATAAAATTATTAATAAACCCAAACATGGTTTTGGGTTGCCGTTTGGAGTGTGGTTAAAAGACCATCAGCCTCTACGTGAACTGGCTTATGACAGCTTAAAAGCATTAAAAAAGCGTGAATATATCCGTCCTGGTTTTATTGATCACGCGATTGAAATGCATCAATCCATACATGCGGCTTATTATGGGGAGTTAGTCTGGATATTAATGATGTTGGAGCTGTGGTTTCAGGCAAAATCAAGATAACTGTTTGCTGATGCTTGTGTTTCTTTCGTTGGATTGTTAGTCTTTAAACGCAAAATGTTTGCAAGGAAGAAATTTCTTTTTATAACAATGCTAAATGAGGAAAGAACATGAGTGAAAGTCTATATGAAAAGCTTGGCGGTGAAGCTGCGGTAAATGCAGCCGTCGATATTTTCTATAAAAAAGTGCTTGATGATCACCGTATCAATCGTTTTTTTGAAAATATCGATATGACAAAACAAATTGCCAAACAAAAAGCCTTTTTAACTCTGGCTTTTGGCGGGCCTAGCGATTACGATGGCAAAGATATGCGTGCCGCCCATGCCAAGTTAGTACAAATGGGCCTGGATGATTCCCATTTTGATGCAGTTATGGAAAACCTGGGAGCCACATTGGTCGAGCTGAATGTTCCCGAAGAGTTGATTGGCGAAGCAGCAGCAATCGCTGAAAGTACGCGAAATGATGTACTAGGCAAGTAAGTCTGGGTTGTATCAAAATGATCCTACAGAAAAGGGCATAAAATTTATGCCCTTTTTTAAAAATGGTCTTTTCGTTTTCTCAATTCAGCAAATACTTCTACCGCGGGATAGTTTTCCATATTCAGCGCTTGTTGTATCGAAAGGCATTGTTCTCTTAAAAACGGATTGGTAGACAGTTCCTGAGAGAGGGTACTGGGGACGGTCGGCAGGTTATCTTTTCTAAGATTATTGACTTCGATAATTCTTTGTTCCAATGCCGGGTTATCTCTTTCTATCGAGGCGGCAAAGACACCATTGGCCTGAGTATATTCATGGGCGCAATAGATTTTTGTTGTTTCCGGCAATGATTTTATCAGTTGCAGAGATGTCCACATTTGTTCTGCTGAACCTTCAAAAAGTCGTCCACAGCCCATAGAAAACACTGTGTCACCGCAGAATAATGCATCTGAATTGGCAAAATAAAAGCAGATGTGACCGGACGTATGCCCCGGTGTTTCAAATATCTCGCAGTTTTCGATGCCAAATGAAAAGCACTGGCCGTGGGATAGCTTCTGATCAATCCCCGGGATTCTCTTCTGATCCTTTTCCGCCCCAATGATCGTACAGCCTGTCAGGGCTTTTAATTCCAGATTAGCACCCACATGATCGCTATGATGATGGGTGTTCAAAATAAAATCTAATGAATGGTGTTGAGATTCAAGTGCTTTTAAAACTGGAGTAGCAACAGCCGGGTCAACCACGCCGGTAATTGCAGCATCAGGCTCATGAAGCAGATAAATATAATTATCGTTAAGAACCGGTAACTGAGTGATTTCAAGCATGGTTTGGGGGCGTCAAAATATTATGGCCTGATTGTAAACTAATCAAGCTACGCAAATCCTTTTTTTCAGGCACAAAACGCCTCAATCGAACCGATCAATCCGTTTTTATCCAGTTTACACAAGGCCAGGAGCTGTTCACGGCTGCCTTGCTCGACATACTCATCCGGCAGGCCGAGGTTGAGTACGGGCATCAAAATCTGCTGTTGTTGCAAGAACTCATTCACCGCACTGCCCGCACCGCCGGCAATGACATTCTCTTCCACGCTGACCAGTACATCATGGCTTTTTGCCATCTCCAGAATTAATGTTTCGTCTATCGGTTTGATAAACCGCATATTGACCACCGTGGCACCTAATTGCTTACCTGCTTCCACAGCAGGCGCCAGCATCGCCCCCCAGGCCAGAATAGCAATGCGACTGCCCTGGTGGCGGATTTCCCCCTTGCCGATCTCCAGGGTGTCCAGGGTGGACTCCACGCTTGCACCCGGGCCTTTACCGCGCGGATAACGTACCGCTGCAGGCCCTGCATAGTGATAGCCCGTGCTTAGCATCTGACGGCATTCATTCTCATCTGCTGCGGCCATTACCAGCATATTCGGAATACAACGCAGATAACTCAAATCAAATGCGCCGGCATGAGTGGGGCCATCCGGGCCCACCAGACCCGCTCTGTCCAGAGCAAACAACACATCCAGGTT
>SPJS01000084.1 GCA_006844705.1 Methylococcaceae bacterium
TCATTCTATTTCCTGATAAATTTGACTGGACGACTGCACTTGAAAAATCACGTTTTTAACACGCCCCCTCGTATTAAGACGGATTGATGCTAATGGAGCGCATCTTCAGTGTCAATTTATTACCTATTTGAATTCCGTTTTATAAAAAATGCGCCCGCCACAGCGCATAATTACTTGATCACGCAACAAATATTTTTTTGAAATACCGGCACACATTGCGTTTCAAACCACGGGTTATGTTTTAACCAGCGGTTATTGCGTGGACTGTCCCCTATTTACGTTTCCTATTTACGTTAGAAATACGATGTCCGTTCAGACTCATCCATCATTGGAAGAGGCTTTATGTGTTTGCTAGGACTTACAGGTGGTAAAATACCCGTTGTTACTTAACCATCGGTCAAGAGCTTACAATGACAGCAAATATTGGATTAATCGGCCTTGCGGTAATGGGGCAAAACCTGGTTCTGAACATGAATGACCATGGCTTTAAAGTTGCCGTTTATAACCGTACTACAAGCAGAGTGGATGAGTTTTTGGAAGGGCCTGCCAAAGGGACGAATATTGTCGGAACGTATTCGCTGGAACAGTTGGTTGACAGTCTGGATGCGCCGCGCCGAGTAATGTTGATGGTGAAAGCCGGAGATGTGCTCGACCAATATATTGAAAATTTACTGCCATTATTATCAGCTGGCGACATTATCATTGACGGCGGCAATTCACTGTACTCCGATAGTAATCGCCGTACCGATTACCTTAGAGACAATGGTATTCTCTATATCGGTACCGGAGTTTCCGGCGGCGAAGAAGGCGCCAGACACGGACCGTCCATTATGCCGGGCGGCAACAAAGACGCATGGCCTGCGGTTAAGCCTATCTTTCAAGCGATCAGCGCAAAAGTCGATGGAGCTCCTTGTTGCGAATGGGTGGGCGATAATGGAGGCGGACACTACGTGAAAATGGTCCATAATGGTATTGAATACGGCGATATGCAGTTGATTTGTGAAGCTTATCAATTGATGCGCGAGGGATTGGGATTGAGTGTCGATGAAATACAGGAGATTTTTGCGCAGTGGAACAATGGTGTGCTGGATTCCTATCTGGTGGAAATTACCGCCAATATTCTCGCCTATAAAGATGAAAACGGCCAGCCTTTGCTCGACAGTATATTGGATACGGCCGGCCAGAAAGGCACCGGTAAGTGGACCGGTATTAATGCCTTGGATATGGGGATTCCATTGACATTGATTGCCGAGTCGGTATTCGCTCGTTGCTTGTCCGCACAGAAAGAAGAACGAGTTAAAGTGGCTGAATCTTTGCCGAAACAGACTGTTGTTTTCAATGGTGATAAGAAAGCCATGATTGATGCGATTCACGATGCGTTGTATGCCTCGAAGATTATTTCTTACGCGCAGGGTTTTCAACTAATGCGTGAAGCGGCCAAAGAATACAAGTGGACGTTGAATTATGGCGATATAGCGTTGATGTGGCGCGGTGGCTGCATCATCCGGAGCCAGTTCTTGGGTAATATCAAACAAGCGTATGATGAAAACCCTGAACTGGAAAATTTACTGCTGGCGGATTTTTTTGCACAAGCCATGGTAAAAGCCGATGTCGGTTGGCGTCAGGCCGTTATTCTGGGGATTCAGCTTAATGTTCCGACTCCGGCTTTTTCCTCGGCGTTGGCTTACTTTGATGGCTACCGGACGGCCCGATTGCCGGCTAACTTATTACAGGCGCAACGCGATTATTTCGGCGCCCACTCTTATGAGCGGACTGATAAACCGCGTGGCGAATTTTTTCATACCGATTGGACCGGACAAGGTGGTAAAACTGCTTCGTCTACCTATAACGTTTAAGGCGATTTAATGAAAGCAGAAGATTGTACTTATGTCATTTATGGCGCGACGGGTAATTTATCGCGAATTAAATTGATTCCGGCATTGTATCATCTGGATGTGGAAAATCTGTTGCCGGAAGGCTGCACAATTGTGGCCGTAGGTCGGCGCGATTGGGAGCAGGAGAAATGGCAGGCTGAAGTGCGCGATATGCTGGAAGTAAAGGCGCGAAAGGGTGTGGATGAAGTTGTATTCAAGCGATTTTGTCAGCGCTTACATTTTCATAAAGGTGATATCAAGGAAGCGGAAAGTTACGGTAGCCTTGCACAAGTCCTCAACGACACTAAAAAATTTCCTCAGAATAAGGCGTTTTATTTGGCAATCAGTCCATCTGATTTCGGTGATACCATCGAAATGCTTAGTGATGTTGGTTTACTAAAGGAAGATGGAGGTTGGAGTCGGGTCGTAATCGAAAAACCGTTTGGATATGATCTGCAAAGTTCGCAATCGCTGCAAAAACGTATCGATAAGTATTTGCAGGAAGAGCAAATTTATCGAATAGACCATTATTTAGGTAAAGGCACCGTACAAAATCTGTTGGTATTCCGTTTTGCGAATACCATGCTGGAACCGCTTTGGAACCGGCACTATATTGATCATATCCAGATCACCCATTCCGAAGAATTCGGTATCGGTTCCAGAGCGCAATATTACGATACCTCTGGGGCGATGCGCGATATGCTACAAAGCCATTTATTACAATTGCTGACGCTGGTTACGATGGAGCCGCCGGCTTCGATGGAGGCGGAATCATTACGTGACGAAAAAGTTAAAGTACTTAAGTCCATTCGGCCGATACCGAAAGAAGCGGTGAATGCATGCGCCTTTCGTGCTCAATATGTAAGCGGCAACATCAACGGGGAAAAGGTCAATGGTTATTTGCAGGAAGAGAACGTTCCGGCCGATAGTGTGACAGAAACCTATGCAGCCATGAAACTCTATGTGGATAACTGGCGCTGGAAAGATGTACCGATTTATTTACGAACCGGTAAACGCATGGCCAAGGGGCAATCGACCATTTCCATCTGTTTTCGCCAGCCACCGTTACAACTTTTTCGTGATACTCATGTACGCTGCACCAGTCCGAACTGGTTGCTACTGGGAATTCAGCCGGAAGAATGCATTCGTATGGAAATGACCGTCAAAGAGCCGGGGCTGGAGATGAGTACTCGTATTACCAGTTTGGACGCCAGCTACCGGAAAGAAGACGAGCATCAAACCGATGCCTACGAAGATTTATTGTTGGATGTAATTCAG
The DNA here is from genome assembly GCA_006844705.1 of Methylococcaceae bacterium. Lineage (GTDB taxonomy): Bacteria > Pseudomonadota > Gammaproteobacteria > Methylococcales > Methylomonadaceae > Methylomarinum. Next base: position 3,153 of record SPJS01000084.1, read on the forward strand.
GGTGATCGTTCCTTATTTTTACGTTCGGATGAGGTTGAATATGCCTGGCGTATTGTCGACCCGATTTTACAGAAATGGGCTGAAGAACGCGACTACATTGCTTCTTATCCGGCTGGTTCCTGGGGACCGGACGAATGCCGGCGTCTGTTCGAAAAAGAAAGCCAGCACTGGCGACATACATTAACGCCGGAGTGTTGATCACGACTCTGGGGTCATATATGGTCCGCCCCGTATTGCAAGTAAAATTTACTCGTAGCATAAAGAAATATTGCTTCCATATATCCGGCCTTGGGGTGAGATATTTTTGTCATCTCTGGCCCTGATGGAATCCGCAAATTCCCGTCTCATCAGGTCTTCGGCTTCAATTGAGCCCGGAAAAATAGGGGACAAAAATAGGACAAAAATAGGGAAAAATAGGGGACAGACCACGTTTAATAATTTGCTTCTCTCTCCTTGTGCATTTATTTCCATTTTATCGTGGTCTGTCCCCTATTTAGTCGTCCCCTATTTATTTGCGGCAAATTATTGGTTTTGGGTATTT
>SPJS01000085.1 GCA_006844705.1 Methylococcaceae bacterium
AAATATCAAAAACAAAACCATGACGAAAAAGTAAGCAAGCAACACCCAGTATTGCCAATTCGATTGGCTATTACGCTCAACTCCTTGCATCGCATGTTGGTCACTTGGCAAGAGGTAGGACAATCCATAGCCAGCCACCATACAAACCACCAAGCCAAACACATTCCACCACAGCCACGAAACCTGTGGCAAATACAACCAGCATATTAGGTTAAATACAAAGCCTGCGATTAAACCAATGGTTGCACCTGTACCGGTGGTGCGTTTAGTGAGTAACCCTAATAAAAATACCCCTAATACTGGGCCATTAATCAATGAGCCGATTTTGTTGATGGCGACGAGTACGGAAGACGCAATGTCGCCAACATAAAACGAGAAGACAATGGCGACTGTGCCCCAGAGTAGGGTGATGATGCGAGAAATCCAGAGCTCTTGCTGATCGCTCCATTGGCCTTTGTGAAATCGGCGTGCAAAGTCTTCCATGGTAGACGCGCTGAGTGAGTTAATGACGGAGTCTAGTGACGACATGGCGGCAGCGAATAAGGCGACCAGTGCGAGGCCGACGAGGCCAACAGGCAGTGATTGGAGGATATATTGCGGCACGATGAGGTTGTAATTGGGTTGCGCACCATTTAAGGGGAGTGAGGCGATAAAGTCGGGTGTGTTGAGTGCGTAGCTGCCGATGCCCACGCCAACCAGGCAGTAGAGCAAGACTAGTGGAAAGCGTAACAGACCATTTAAAAACAGGGCTTTTTGGCTTTGCGCGGTGCTGCTAGCGCATAAGACGCGTTGCACTTGGCTTTGGTCGCAGCCGTAGTAAGAGACATAGAGAAAAAAGCCACCAATCAGCATCGGCCAAAAGGCAAAGGTTTGTCCGTCGCCCAAGCCGTGGTGTGCAAAATCTAGGGTATTTAAACGCTCAGCTGGAAAGGTTGCAAACAACTGTGAAAAGCCACCTAGGTCTTGCAATAATAAAAAGAATATCAGTAGCAAAACGCTGACTAAGATGAGCATTTGAATCACATCGCTATAAATCACACCGCGCACACCGCCAAAAATATCGTAAACCAAAGTGATGACACCCAATAACAAGACGGCTCCCCAAAAGGGTAAGCCTGTAATCAGTTCGACTACCAGTGCGATGCTGTAGATGGTAACCGCTGTGGCAAAGGCGCGGATGAATTGGAATAGGCCACTGAGGATGAGTCGAGTTTTTAAATCAAAGCGGTGTTCTAGATAAGCATAAACAGAGACTAGCCGTAATTGACGAAAAGTGGGGAGTAATACGACCATAATCGCGATCATCGCCAAAGGTACGGCTAACTCATATTGCAACCAGACTAATCCACCACCAGCGGTAAAGGCTACAAAGGCTGGTGCGCCCAAAATACTGTTGGTTGAGCACTGTGTAGCCATGGTAGAGATAGCAATCGGCCATGCGCCGATGCTACGTCCACCAACATAGTAATCCGCGCGGGAGAACTGGCGTAATGACAACCAAACGCCAAAGGCAATCAGGCCAATTAAATAAATGCCGATCACTAACCAGTCGATCCAGTGGATGGGGTTTGTTTGCATGATGGGATTATTATAGATGATACTTAGCTCATGCCTGTGACCCAATCCGAAGCTTTCCCCAACGGGGGGAGTTGATTATGTAGTTTGGTCTAGCTTTAGGGTGCTTAAGTTTTTACTGCGTATCGTTTGTAGCGCAGCTTTATCTTTGATTAAGGTTGTTGCATCGTGCGGGATTAAGGCTTTTAGTTTGTCTTGATACGACGCATCTTTAAAGCACTTCGCAATCACATCCAACATGGCTGGCACGGACACCGAAGCACCAGGCGAAGCGCCCAATAAACCCGCTAAACTGCCATCTTCAGTACTGACAATTTCGGTACCAAACTCCAGCTTGCCACCTTTTTCTGCATCTGGTTTGATGATTTGTACGCGCTTGCCTGCATGTTTGAGTGTCCAGTCTTCATCTTTAGCACTTGGCATAAAGTTGCGCAGGCTGTCCATACGGTCTGTATGGCCCTGTGTGGCTTCTTTGATCAGGTATTGGGTCAGATCCCAATTGTGTCTGGCAACGCCTAGCATGGACTTGAGGTTATCTGTTTGTATGGATTTAACAAGATCAAAATAGGAACCAGCTTTTAAAAATTTGGTGGTGAAGCCTGCAAACGGGCCAAACAGCAGGGCGGTTTTGCCATCGATCAAGCGCGTGTCTAAATGCGGTACTGACATTGGCGGTGCGCCTATGGCGGCTTTGCCATACACTTTGGCATTGTGTTGTTTAACGATGGCTTGGTTTTCGCAAACCAACCATTGTCCGCTAACCGGAAAGCCACCATAGCCTTGGGCTTCTTTGACGCCTGCTTTTTGTAACAGTTTGAGTGCGCCACCACCAGCGCCAAGGAAGACAAACTGGGTGTTAATGGTTTGTGTGCCTTGATCATTTTTGATGCTGGCTTGCCAGCTGCCATCGCTTTGTTTTGTCAGATCAGTCACATGACTATTAAAATGCGCAGTGACGACATTGTTGTTGGTGAGCGGTGTTAGCAACTGGCGGGTGAGGGCACCAAAATTGACATCAGTGCCATAGCGTACACGCGTTGCGGCAATTGGCTCGCTAATCTCGCGGTCTTGCATGATGAGCGGCAGCCATTCGCGTAATTGCTCAATATCATCACTGAATTGCATATTGCTAAACAGATGATGTAGTTTCATCTTGATAAAGCGCTCACGCAAAAAAGCAACATTGTCCTTACCCCAGACAAAACTATAATGCGGCGTGGCTTGAATAAAGCTTTCAGGAGCTTGTAACAAGCCTTTTTCGACTAACGATGCCCAATAAGTCAGTGAGACTTCAAAGGCCGCATTAATGCCTAGCGCACGCTCGATTTCAACCGTGCCGCTTGGATTTTGTGTGGTGTAGTTGAGTTCACAATAAGCAGCATGGCCGGTACCTGCGTTGTTCCACGCATCACTGCTCTCGAGTGCAATATCTGAGAGCTGTTCAACTAAATGAATGCTGAGGTTGGGATTAAGTTGATTGAGCAGGCTGGCGAGTGTGGCACTCATAATGCCTGCACCAACAAGTAACACGTCTGTGGTTGGGCTAGCTGAAGACAATACGTTTGATACCTAGATAAAAGCAGCTATTTTACCTGAAAGCGCCGAGACTTTTTAGGGGGCTGTTTTAAGACGCGGGCGTAAATGGTTTGATTTGGCTTTGCATAGGCTGTTGACTGGCTTTGGCTTCAACCTTAGCAGGTGATTCTGAGGGTTGCATGGCTGATTTGCCAGGCATCTTAATCAGCTGGGGTGGCTTGTCTTGAGCGCTTTCCAATTTGATTTCATTCCCTTCGGTATTTGGCGTGGCCGACTCATACAAGGCGATAATCGATACACGGCGGTTAGCTTCTAATGCCTCAGGTGTATCCATCACGTTGAGTGGCTGCGAGGCACCATAGCCAATCGCACTCAGGCGCGTTTCCAACACCCCGCCTTTGATTAACATTTGTAGCACACTGGTCGCGCGTGCAGTGGATAGCTCCCAATTAG
>SPJS01000082.1 GCA_006844705.1 Methylococcaceae bacterium
GGCATTGGCATACTGGCCGAATTAATGGTGCGTATTTATCATGAAGCCAGTGACGAGCATGTGTATAAAGTGCGTGAAATCGTTGGACCTAATTAGCGTTGCGGTCATTCATTGAAACTTTTTCTGATCATTTTCAAACTACTTGTCAGCAGTGCATTAATTGGCTGGCTGGTGTATCAGAATGGTTGGGAAAACGTGTTAAACAGCCTGCTGCTGGTTCCGTGGCAGGTATTTATTGGAGCAACGCTACTCTACTGTATTGCACAAATTGTCAGCAGCCTGCGTTGGCACTGGATTTGTCAAAGCCTGACAATAAAGGCTTCATTTTTTCAGTTACTGAAACTTTATTTCCTGGGCATGTATTTCAATCTGTTTCTGCCTACGGGTGTTGGCGGTGATGTGGTCAAAAGTCTCCAGCTGGCAAAACAATCTCAACAACCTTTATCTGCAGCCTATTCGATAGTGTTTGACCGCATATCCGGGCTGATTGCGTTGGTGTGGCTGGCGTTGGCTGCCGCCTGGCTGGTTGAAACGCAGATAGCATGGCTGAGACCGGGACTGTTGACGGCAGGACTGGCAAGCCTGGCCGGTGTTTTGTTGTTACCTGCAGTGCTCAAGTTTTTCGCTGGCTGGTTCCCAGTGTTAGTCCCTTACCTTCACCCGATCAACACGCTGTATCAAAACAACTATCGATGTCTCGGTCTGTTGCTTTTGGCTGTTATTATTCAGGCCATCGGTATTGGCATTGTGTATTTGCTCGGCATATCGTTACATATTAATTTACCGATTGAATATTTCGCTATTAGCTGGGGTTTAATTAATGTGGCGACATTACTTCCGGTTTCCATCAATGGAATAGGTGTACGGGAAACCGGTTTTGTTTTGTTATTTGGCCAATTCGGTGTGTCATCAGAACTTGCTTTCAGCCTGGGGCTTCTGACATTTCTTGTCGCGCTGTGCGCCAGTTTATTAGGTGTACTTCCATTTGTTTACGGGATTAACAGCAAACATTGAAAAGCAGATTAATCTGTTTCTGTGTCATAAAAACTTCGCAATTTTGTAAACAAAACTTCCTGAATTCGTCACACATTGGTCATGTCACATTCCTAGAATGAGCGCCAATGACTACCTTACAAGCCTTTTCTTCTTTCAGGCTGAATAGCCTGTACCCGTATTTTGACAAATACTGGCCGCACCTGTTTCTCTCGATTTTTGGTTTTCGTTTTGCGTTTATCTGGCTCAGCCAACTGGACTTGATCGGGGATGAAAGTTATTACTGGGACTGGTCACGCCTGCCTGACTGGTGCTATTACAGCAAGCCTCCGATGATCGCCTGGTTGATCGGGGTGTTGACCTGGGTTTTTGGTGACAATATGCCAGCCGTCAGGTTAGGGGCCGTCACATTTGGCACCGCCTTTCTAGTGTTTTTTTATCTGACAGCCCGACGCCTGTTTAATGTGCCAACGGCCGCCCTGGCCAGCCTGCTGTTATTAATCACCCCGATCAATGCAATCAGCAATTTGCTGATGACGATTGATGCACCCTTGTATGGCTTTTGGGGGGCTACGCTGTATTTTTTGTCGCGCGCTTTATTTGACAAAAACCATTCCTGTTGGATAGCCGCGGGTATCGCGGCGGCATTGGCTTTTTTAACCAAACCTACCGCACTTGCACTCCCGGTTTTGCTCGGTTTTTTTTTATTGATATGCCGGGAACATCGTTCAAGCTTGTTCCGCGAATTTCCATTTTTTGTATTGCCCACAGTACTCAGTACACTTCCATTAGTGATATGGAATCAGCAACACGACTGGATCATGTTGTCGCACAACAAAGGGCATTTTAAGCAAGAAACATCATTTGATTTGTTTTCCCGTCTGGCTGAAGCGCTGGAGTTTTTGCTTTATCAATTGCTGCTTTTCTCTCCCATATTATTGATATTGCTGTTGCTCAACAATGTTCGTTTGTTGGCCAGCTATAAATCCATGTCTGCACCATCCCTGTTTTTATATGTCATGGGGCCGTTGCCTCTCTTTGCCATACTGGGACTGAGTACACTGCAAAAAGTACAGGGTAACTGGGCTGTGCCGTTTTACTTCACCAGCATGCTGCTGTTAGCACAACAGATCAGCCTGGGATCTTATCGACACTGGGTAAAACCTGCCGTTATCGTGGGCGGCATAATGGTATTACTGACGTATACCCTGCCCTTTGCCATCCAACCACTTGGCCTGGCAGGCACGACGCTTGATCCGACCCACCGGATGCGTCAATGGCATGACCTTGCCGAACAACTGCACTCAATCAGGCTGCAACATGATATTGATAATAACCAGTTCATCATTATTGATGCACACCGCTATCTGGTCAGTGAACTGGCCTTTTATCTGCCTGATCAACCGCATATTTATCGTCATGCCCAAGGTGGTTTGATTCAGTCACAATATGAGCTTTGGCCTGGGCCGGTGGAGTTTTTTGCCACGGACGGATTATTGGTATCTGACAAACCTGAAGATCAGGTGCTTAAGCTGTTTGCTTCATCATTTAATGACCTGCGTTTTCTGTCGACGTTGATTGCCTTGCAAGGCGACAGGAAAGAACGCAGATTTTATGTGTATCACGCTACGGGGTTAAAAACATGGCCACTGAACTGATCAAACCTTCTCAAAAACGCAAGTGGGTAGAGTTATACATTATTTTTGCAGTTTCCCTGGCTGCCGTAGTGTTATTTCGTAACAGTTGGCTTGATTTTCAACTGGCCGAGCAATTCTTTTTTGCAGATTCCCCGCACAACCACTGGCCTACCCAGTTCTTCTGGTTGTGGGATATTTTTTATCAGATGGGTTATCCTTCGGTCATCATCAGTGGTGCGGTTGCCTTGTTATTGTTTGTCGCGGGATTTTTTCAGGACACTTATCGCCAATTTCAGTCACGCGCCTTGTATTGCCTGATCATTATCCTGATTGGCCCTGGCCTGGTCGTTAACCTGATTCTAAAAGATCATTGGGGACGCCCCAGACCGAGGGAAGTAATTGAGTTCAACGGGGATTATCAATATCAACCTCCATGGGTCAGAACCAACACCGGTAAAAAATCGTTTGTCTGCGGCCATTGTTCAGCAGGTTATATGTTCTTTTCCCTATACTTTGTATTAAGCAAAGGACGTCACATCGCCCTGCTATTGACACTGGTTTACAGTATTTTAATGGGGCTGGCACGCATGTCAGCCGGTGGGCATTTTATCTCGGATATTGTGTGGTCCGGTATCGTGGTGTTTTTTTTATGCTGGATCTTTTATTACATACTCTTTAGAGAATTCAAAGCAATGCCTGAAAATCAGCAGTCTGCATTAAAAACGCATTCGTTCGATTAATCAACGCAATCGCAATCCCCTATCTATTCTCTGCAAAAACAAGGGCTTTGACATAGATCGCCATAACCTTGATACTATTCAAGGAACCTCTGATCAAGTCCAATTATTTTTAGCTTGCTAAAACTGTCGCTATTTTCCACGAAGATCGG
>SPJS01000083.1 GCA_006844705.1 Methylococcaceae bacterium
GAAATGTTCATTGCATGTCATATCATATTATCGAAAGAATCTGCGCATCTTATCTAAGCTGTTTAACAGAAATATGACGAAGGCTGCTGTGTCAATGGATTGACAGGATTATTTATATCTCAGCGTTATAGAATTTTTCGGTTGTTTCCCAGGCAATACGTTGTAAAAATAAGGCATCCTGTTTTTTAAGCTGCGCAAAATAAGGCAGGCCTTCTGGTGACCTGTTAAATAGGGCGGCATAAAAGACACAGGCTGTCAGGTAAGTGGATAGTAACGTGGGGTGTTTCAGGTCGCTATACATGAGAAGAAAGGGGCGTTCGGCCAGAGCATTCCGCCAGGCCAGCCCCACCGGGACAACGAATGAGTCAAGAGAATTAGCCATGTTTACATAGGAATCTCTTAGTTCATTCGTCATATGCGGTGAAAACCTGTAAGCCCAGGTCATAAAAAAAACAGTTGATGCGCCATTGTTGCGGATGTCCTCATTCAACAAGGTTGAATATTTCTCGAAATCAGCTTTTTTTTGTTGCTTTATGGCTTCATTACTATGCCCCTGGAGAACAACAACGTCCCAGTTTTTGCTTTTCAGCGTGTTGAAAAAAGCGGGATTGCTATAGTGCTTTGCAAGATTCCATCCGGGGCCGGTGACACTACTGACCTCAATAGTATTCATATTGGAAGAAGCATTGGCAAGCCGCTGCAAATGGACATCGACACCCTCGTTGTAAAAAGTAAAACTATTCCCAACAAATAAAATTTTGTCAGGTGAATTGATGCGTTTAATTTTAGGGAATTGCTGAGGAGGTTCAGTAAATAACAATGGTGAGATAATGCTGAAAATAATAAATAAAAAAACAGGGGTTAATAAAATGATTGCTTTGGATGTGTAGGACATAATATTTTGATGATTGCTTTCCAGCATCAACCCAGATTGCTGGCCTGTAATTTACTTGCAACTACGTTTAGTGATAGTCATTTCACCCGATGACTTTTGTTTCTCAATTAATCTCATTTCTAAAGTCGGTATAATACATCGAAATTTTAATTACGCGGAGGATCACTTGGAGCGCATACAGGACATCACCAGTCCCATGACTGCCATGGAAAAAAGGGCAACATTTTCATTAGCCAGCATCTTTGCCTTGCGCATGCTGGGATTGTTTATGTTGTTACCGGTGCTGTCGCTGTTTGCAGAAGGCCTGCCTGATGCCACCCCCATGCTGACCGGTCTGGCAATCAGTATTTACGGATTGACCCAGGCGCTGCTACAAATCCCGTTTGGCTTGTTATCCGACCGCTTTGGTCGCAAAAAAATCATTGTGATAGGCCTGATTTTGTTTGCCAGTGGCAGTGTAGTGGCTGCATTGTCTACCAGTATTTATGGCATTTTGATCGGCCGGGCGCTGCAGGGCGGAGGTGCCATTGCCGCAGCTATTATGGCCCTGGTTGCTGACCTGACTCAGGAAGTGCATCGTACCAAGGCCATGGCAAGCATCGGCGCCAGTATAGGCCTGTCTTTTGGCATCGCCATGACAGCAGGCCCCTTGCTGGCGGCCAGTATCGGCATTCATGGCATCTTCTGGCTGACCGCAGGGTTGTCCTCGGTGGCAATACTTATTGTCCTGTTTGTGGTGCCCAGTCCGGAACGGTTGACCACGCACTGTGATGCCGAACTGATTCCATCGCAATTTACCCGGGTGATAAAAAGCCCTGATCTGTTGCGTCTTGATTACGGCATCTTTGTGCTGCATCTGGTGTTAACCGCCATCTTTGTCGTGTTGCCATTACAACTGCGAGATAACGGCATTTTGCCCGACCAACACTGGTTGGTGTATTTACCCTTGTTATTGACTTCAATGGCGGCCATCATTCCGTTTGTCATCATGGCAGAAAAAAAACGCAAGATGAAGCCGGTGTTTCTCGCTGCCATCGGTTGCCTTGTTGCAGGTAGCCTGGGGATGAGTGTTACTCTGCAGCATAACGTCTTGTTGCTGATCTTTTTATGGTTGTTTTTCGCCGGATTCAATCTGCTGGAAGCCACCTTGCCATCGCTGGTGTCCAAAACCGCACCGGCTGATTTGAAAGGAACAGCCATGGGCGCTTATTCCAGTTCGCAGTTTCTGGGCGCTTTTCTTGGCGGTGTTTGTGCTGGCGGCTTGTACGGAGAATGGGGCATGTCTGCCGTATTTGCCTTTTCTGCCTTTATCTCCTTCACCTGGCTATTGATTGCCAGTCGCATGCGCCCGCCCCGTTACCTGTCAAATCTGTTATTATCTCTGGACAACGTCACGCCCCGGCAGGAAAATCAGTTTACTGAAAAACTGCTGGCCCTTGACGGCATCAAGGAAGTGAAATTACATTTTGAAGAAAATACAGCCTACCTGAAAGTAGATAACAACCAGCTTGATAAACAGCAACTTCAACAATTCCTGATTCACTGGCAGTAATCGCTCGCCTTGTGGGCTACTGCTTTACTTTATTCTTTGGAGTCATTAAATGTTAAATAAAGTCATGTTAATTGGAAACCTCGGTGCTGATCCAGAGGTAAGATACATGCCTAGCGGAGGTGCCGTAACCACGGTTAACCTGGCCACCACACGCCGCTGGAAAGACCGCCAGAGCGGCGAACGCAAGGACCAGACTGAATGGCATCGAGTCGTGTTTTTTAATCGTATTGCAGAAATTGCCGGAGAATATCTGCGCAAAGGCAGTCAGGTTTATATCGAAGGGCGCATCCAGACGCGGAAATGGCAGGATCAATCCGGACAGGACAGATATTCAACTGAAATCATTGCTGAAGAAATGCAAATGCTGGGCAGCCGCAGTGGCGGTACTGCAGGAATGGACAACGCATCCCAGGGCGGAGGATATTCAGCACCTCAACAGGGAGGAGGGGCACCCAAACCTCAACAAGGCGGTCAAACACCTCCGCCACCCGCGTATGAAGATTTTGACGACGATATTCCATTCTGATCCAAAATATTATGCATAGAGAGTCCCTGTTAGCAAGGGCTCTCTTTTGTCAATTGAACTACAATTTGTAAACAGAATGTTTCCTTATATTATCTTGTAATTCCTTAATTCTGTACTTGGTTTCCCCCCTTCCGGCACTCAATGCCTGTCTATTTTTATGCCACTTTTTTTTTATTTTTGTTAAGTCTTTCTTACTAAAAGAAAATTTTATTGTTATCACTCAGGTAAATATTTTTTTTCGTCCTTTTGTGTTTTTTTTATTGAGTGAAACACTACATATTGTGTAATATTTTTCGCAAGCCACAATATGTTCCGTTTTTTTTGAATTCTGCACTTTTTTGGCCGGATGCTTGCCGGAGCCTCTTCTCCTGCTTTTTCTGCACACCATTGACAAAAGGATCGCCAATGAAAGCTCAACTCCATGTCGTAACAAATACGGTCACTGACATTCCTTTTCAA